>NZ_CP087184.1:5195144-5844537 GCF_024749045.1 Pseudomonas sp. B21-028 | reverse complement strand
AGTTTGCACGGCCTGGCCGTGGATGGACCGGCCCAGTCGCTGGAGTTGATCCGTGATGCCCTGGGACGTCGCAAGACCGAGAATGGCCAGAAGGCCGCGGAAATGATCGTGCTCAATGCCGGTGCGGCTTTGTACGCCGCCGACCACGCCAGCAGCCTCAAGCAAGGTGTGGAACTGGCCCATGATTCATTGCATACCGGCCTGGCTCGGGAGAAGCTTGAAGAGCTGGGTGCCTTTACTGCCGTATTCAAAGTGGAGAACGAAGGATGAGCGTGCCAACGGTTTTGGAGAAGATTCTGACTCGCAAGGCTGAGGAAGTGGCCGAGCGCAGGGCTCGGGTCAGTCTGGCCGAGTTGGAAAACCTGGCGCGTGCGGCGGACGCTCCCCGTGGCTTTGCCAACGCACTGATCGATCAGGCGAAGAAAAAGCAACCGGCCGTGATTGCCGAGATCAAGAAGGCTTCTCCCAGCAAGGGTGTGATCCGTGAGCATTTCGTACCGGCCGATATTGCCCGCAGCTACGAGAAGGGCGGTGCGACTTGCCTCTCGGTGCTCACCGATATCGACTTTTTCCAAGGGCACGATGACTACCTGAAACAGGCACGCGCGGCGTGCAAGCTGCCGGTGATCCGCAAGGATTTCATGGTCGACCCGTATCAGATCGTGGAAGCCCGCGCCTTGGGCGCCGACTGCGTGCTGTTGATCGTCTCCGCGCTGGACGACGTGAAAATGGCCGAACTGGCCTCCGTCGCCAAGGATGTAGGATTGGACGTGCTGGTGGAAGTGCATGATGGCGACGAGCTGGAGCGGGCCCTGAAAACCCTCGATACCAAGCTGGTCGGCGTGAACAACCGCAACCTGCACACCTTTGAGGTCAGCCTGGAAACCACCTTGGACCTGTTGCCGCGTATCCCGCGTGATCGCTTGGTCATCACCGAGAGTGGCATTCTCAATCGGGCCGATGTCGAGCTGATGGAAGTCAGTGATGTGTACTCGTTCCTGGTGGGCGAGGCGTTCATGCGGGCTGAAAGTCCGGGGACTGAATTGCAACGCCTGTTCTTCCCCGAGCGTGGGACTCCGGTGACGGGTTCGGCGCTGGATTGACCCGATGCCATCGGTGATTTCTCTTTGCGTCGAAGCTGGCTTGCAAGCCGAACAGGATCTGTTGGCCAGTATCTGCGCTGGCGATGCCGAGTTCGGCCTGCTGTTCTGGCGGCCCAATGATCGTGCGCTGGTGATGCCGCGCCGTTTGAGCCGCCTGCCGGGGTTCGAACTCGCCTGCGAAGTTTCGGCTGCCAACGGCTGGCCTGTGCTGCTGCGCGAAACCGGCGGCGAGCCTGTGCCGCAATCGGCAGCGACCGTCAATATTGCACTGGTCTATGCACCGCCCCGCAGCGAAGGCGACCACGGCCGGATCGAAACGGCGTATCGGCGGTTGTGCGACCCTATCTGCCAGTTGCTGGATGAACTGGGCGGTGTGGCTTCGCTAGGCGAGGTGGACGGGGCGTTTTGCGACGGGCGATTCAATGTCAATCTGGACGGCCGGAAAATGGTCGGCACTGCTCAACGTTGGCGCCAGAGCAAAGGCGGGCAACGCCCGGTGGGGCTGGTGCATGGAGCGTTGTTGCTGGAAAACGAACGCGACTCGATGGTCGCCGCGGTCAACCGCTTCAATGAGGCCTGCGGCCTGGAACAACGCGTGCGTGCCGGGAGCCACATTGCCCTGCATGAGAAATTCCCGGCTCCCCACGCGCTGGAGAGGCTCGCGGGGCTTTATCGGGACTTACTCAGCGCGCTCTAGTGGCCTGTGTGGCTAATACGTGTACTCAAATTAACCGTACGGGCCACTAGCGCGTTCCGAACACCACCATGGTCTTGCCTTTGACATTGACCAGGTTGCGCTCCTCCAGATCCTTGAGTACACGACCCACCATTTCCCTCGAGCAACCGACAATCCTGCCGATTTCCTGCCGGGTGACCTTGATTTGCATGCCGTCGGGGTGCGTCATGGCATCGGGCTGCTTGCACAGTTCCAGCAGGCAACGGGCGACGCGACCGGTCACATCGAAGAAGGCGAGGTCGCCCACCTTGCGGGTGGTATTACGCAGGCGCTGTGCGATCTGTCCACTAAGTACGTAGAGAATATCGGGATCTTGCAGGGATAATTCCCTGAACTTGCTATAGCTGATTTCCGCGACTTCACATTCGATCTTGCTCCGTACCCAGGCGCTGCGCTCCTGCTCCTTTCCCGCCTGTTCGAACAACCCCAGCTCACCGAAGAAGTCTCCGGAGTTGAGATACGCAATAATCATTTCCCGGCCATCATCATCCTCGATCAGGATGGTGACCGACCCCTTGATGATGAAAAACAGCGTTTCGGAACGGTCGCCTGCGCAAATGATGTTGTGTTTGGCTGGGTAACGGCGACGCTGGCAATGCATCAAGAGCTTGTCGAGGTTCTTGATCTTGAGTGTGGGAGTAATGGCAACCATGGTTGTGTCCCGAAATACTGCGCGGTGTGTTGGTCTGGTTTTTTTTATGGGAGCGAGTGGCAAATCGCTACGAGCTGGCGATACGCCAGCGGTTGGGCGCCAGCTTAACAGAGGCACTCTCAATTGATTCGAGAATTTACCTGGTTGGAGATGGCCCAGGCGACCTACGGCAAGGGCTTTCCTGCCGGGGCCCTGTGCTAAGCTGGCGACCCTTTTTTTAGACAGTGGAGTCTTGGCGATGAAGGCACGCATCCAATGGGCTGGCGAAGCCATGTTCCTCGGTGAGTCAGGCAGCGGTCACGTGGTCGTCATGGACGGCCCGCCGGAAGCCGGTGGTCGGAACCTGGGTGTCCGGCCGATGGAAATGCTACTGCTGGGTGTAGGAGGTTGCAGTAACTTCGATGTCGTCAGCATTCTCAAGAAGTCGCGCCAGGCGGTCGAAAGCTGTGAAGCCTTCCTGGAAGCGGAGCGCGCCACCGAAGACCCGAAGGTATTCACCAAGATCCACATGCACTTCGTGGTAAAGGGCCGGGCCCTGAAGGAAGCCCAGGTCAAGCGTGCCATCGAGCTGTCCGCCGAGAAATATTGCTCGGCTTCGATCATGCTCGGCGCGGCGGGTGTTGAAATCACCCACGATTATGAAATCATCGAATTGGGTTGAATCGACATTCAACCATCATAAAAGCGGTGCAAGCTCTGGCGGTCAGAAGCCGACGTCTGCATAATGCGCCACTTTTTTCAGGGCAGTGGCCGGTCTCCTGATCGGTCGCTTGTCTGGACAGACAACCAAAATCGCCATCGCGAAGAGGTGTTAACCGTCCTACGCAGATGCGTCGTTCGCATCTGACGGGCATGCTTGATCACGCGGCCGGGCCGCAATACACAGAGAGTTTTCAAACGGTGAAAAGCAAACTCAAGCTCCATGGTTTCAACAACCTGACAAAGACCTTGAGCTTCAACATCTATGACATCTGCTATGCGGAAACCCCGCAAGACCAGCAGGCCTACGTCGAGTACATCAATAAAGAGTACAACGCCAAGCGCCTCACGCAGATCCTCACGGAAGTTGTCGATATCATTGGTGCCAACATCCTGAACATCGCCAGTCAGGACTATGAACCCCAAGGCGCCAGCGTGACCATTCTGATCTCGGAAGAGCCGGTGACACCGACCGACAGCCAGATCGAAGAGTCCCCGGGCCCATTGCCCGAAATCATCCTGGCCCACCTCGACAAGAGCCACATCACGGTACATACCTACCCGGAAATACACCCGGTGGACGGTATTGCGACGTTCCGTGTGGACATCGACGTTTCGACCTGTGGCGTCATTTCACCGCTCAAGGCGCTCAACTTCCTGATCCATCAGTTCGACTCGGATATCGTGACCGTGGATTACCGCGTGCGTGGTTTCACCCGCGATGTGGAAGGTCACAAGCACTTCATCGACCACGAGATCAATTCGATCCAGAACTATCTGTCCGAAGACACCCGCGACGCGTATCAGATGACCGACGTGAACGTGTATCAGGAAAACCTGTTCCACACCAAGATGCTGCTCAAGGACTTCGAGCTGGACAACTACCTGTTTGGCGATGCCACCAGCAACCTGTCTGCTGAACAGCGTGACCAGGTGGAAGAACGTGTGAAGCATGAAATGCTGGAAATTTTCTACGCACGCAATATGCCGCGCTGAAATTTCGGGTACAAAAAAAGGCGACGGAAGTCGCCTTTTTTCATTGCCTGGAGCACGGGGCGTTTCTGTCAGATCCGATAAGTGCTCTTGGTCATGACCTTCGCCAGCAGGCTCATGCCGAATTTCACCGGCGCCGGAAAGCGGAAACCACCAGCCTCCAGTGCACTTTCGGCATGATGCTCTTCGTCTTCGCGCATCTGCTCCAGAATCGCCCGCGACTTTTCGTCTTCCGCCGGCAATTGGCCCAGGTGTTCATTCAGGTGTTTACACACCTGGTGCTCGGTCGCCGCAACGAAGCCGAGGCTGACTTTATCGCTGATCAGCCCGGCCACTGCGCCGATTCCGAATGACATCCCGTAGAACAGTGGATTCAGCACACTGGTATGGCTGCCCAGCTGGCGAATGCGTTGTTCGCACCAGACCAGATGGTCGACTTCTTCCTCGGCGGCATGCTCCATCGCCTCGCGTACCTTCGGCAGCTTTGCTGTCAGCGCCTGGCCTTGATAGAGCGCCTGGGCGCAGACTTCGCCGGTATGGTTGATACGCATCAGCCCGGCTACATGGCGGGTCTGTTCGTCACTCAGTTGCGCGTCCGGCTGCACGATGGCCGGTGATGGGCGATACGGTTGGCCACTGAAGGGCAACAGCGTGCGCATCGCGGCATCGGCTTGCAACAGCAGGCGGTCAAGCGGCGAGTAGTGACGTTGGGTAGTCATGCTTACCTCCGGAAAAAATCATGGCGGCCAGTTTAACCCAATCGGCCGCTCAGGATTTGCGTTGGGTCAGGGTCTCAACCCGGCGGCCAGTTCATCTGGCGCTGCCCGAGTACGTGCATATGAATGTGATAGACGGTCTGTCCACCGAGTTCATTGCAGTTCATCACCACCCGGAAGCCGTCCTCGCAACCTTGTTCCCTGGCAAGGCGCTGGGCTGTGAACAGGATATGTCCGGCCAGTCCCTTGTCTTCCTCGGTCAGGTCATTGAGGGTGCGAATCGGTTTTTTCGGAATCACCAGGAAATGCACGGGCGCCTGTGGGGCGATGTCGTGGAATGCCAGGACCTGGTCATCCTCGTAGATGATTTTCGCCGGGATTTCCCGGTTGATGATCTTGGTAAACAAAGTATCCACAGCTATTTCTCCCTTTGGTTGTGGAAGTCGAGTGTACTGAAGGTTCGGTGGCTGAGGCTGGGTTTCCATTCAAATTTCATTCAGCGTGGGCAGTACGCCTTGTTGATCAGGCCGGCGATGCTCCGCACCATCCATCGCGAGCCTAGCCGCGGCAGCATGGCGAGCCAGCGATTGCGGCGTCCGGGGATGATGATCGCTCGGTTTCTGTCGAGCGCCCGCACGGCATACAACGCCACTTCTTCCGGGCTCATCAGCAGGTTGCTGTCCTTGAGTTTCTGTTCGTCGAGATGGGCCTTGGCGAAGAAACCGGTCTGGGTCGGGCCTGGGCAAAGGACCGACACCTTGATCGCGCATTTTTTCAGCTCGACTCGCAGGGCTTCGGAGAAGTGCAGCACATAAGCCTTGCTGGCGTAATAGGTGCTCATCCAGGGGCCCGGCCGGAAAGCGGCAATCGAGGCGACGTTCAGGATCTGCCCGCCGCCATGCAGTGCCATGCTATTGCCAACGGCATGACAGAGGCGTGTCAGGGCGAGAATGTTGACTTCGATCAGGTCCTGCTCGGTCATCCAATCCTGGCCCAGGAACGGGCCACAGGTACCGATCCCGGCGCAGTTGACCAGCAGATCGATCTGGCGCTCGCTTTCCTCCAGTTCCAGCAGGAAACCTGAAAGCCGTAGCGGCTCCCCCAGGTCGCAGGCCCGGAAAAGCACCTCCACGCCAAACCGCTGGGTCAGTTCGATTGCAATGCTCTCCAACCGATCACGCTGTCGGGCCACCAGCAGCAGATTGCGGCCGCGCCTGGCCAGGGCTTCGGCCATGGCCAGGCCAATACCACTGGAGGCGCCAGTGATCAGGGCGTAACGGGTCATGCGGTTCTCCATCGCAACGGCCCGTCGCCTGTGGACTTGACTGTCACCGGAACGAAGGGCGCTTACTGTTCCTCGGAGTCTACAGAAGGCGCCTCTGCCTCGGCAGGTTCTTCGGCAGGTTCCGCGACGTCTGCATCCGTGGACTCGCTGCTTTCGTAGCTGCTCAGCGAGCTGGTGTCGTAATCCTGTTCAATGGCACTGAAGACGCCGGCCACTGTAGCGAAGATGATCAGTACGATCATGACGAGCCAGAGCGACGCAAGTACCTTGACCCCGGTGTTGTTACGCGGCGGAGGAGGGCCATAGCGATTGGCGCCTTCATTGCCGGGAGCGAAAATGAGCACAAACGGAAAGACGCTGCCCACGAACGGGATGAGGTTCAGTAGCCACAGCCAGCCGGACCAGCCAAGGTCATGCAGGCGCTGGACGTTGAACTGAATGCTGACGTAGGCAAAGCCGAGGAATACGACCGCTGCCAGCAAACCGCCGACAATCATTGCCGCTATCGAGCCCGAGGTGAAAATCCATGCCGCCCCGAGTGCGAAAGCCACGCCGACCACCACCATCATGACCAGGGTCAGGGCCATGGTCCAGGCCAGGTATCGCAGCCGCCCGATGCGCCCATCGAAGCTGAACGGCTTGAGCGTGGCGTACTCGGCAACGGCGTCGCCGACATGGGCCCGGGGTGGCGCATACGGGGAGGCCGGTTCAATGAGCGATTCAGAATGACGCGCTGTCATTGGCGGTGACGATTGCTGCACTTCGTCGAGATTCAGCTGGAGGGCTGGCTCGGCTTCGATGCGTGCATCGATCCCGCTCTGGTTGAGAGCTTCCAGATACTTCTGCGCCTCGGTCTGGGACAGGTTGCTTTTCAGGGCCACCTTGTGTCCGCCGAACAGTCGTTCGATGGCGCTGATGTCGCTTCGGAACAGATTGGCGAGGTTGAGTTTGGCTGTGGTCGCATCGACGCCCGGCAGCAGGGCTCCGTCGAATACGATATTGAAACGGGTTTCACTCATGCCGGGCATCCTTGTCATTGAAAGTTTGATGTTTGTTTGATCAGGCCGATTTTCAGCGGGGCCATCGGCCGCCAAGCTGTACCGTTCGGGCCTGGGCCTCACGGTATTCTTCATCCAGGCGCGCGACCAACTGGTCGACGCTTGGCAAATCACTGATTTCCCCAACGCCCTGACCTGCGGACCAGACGGTTTTCCAGGCTTTGGCTTCATCGTTCAATGGTTTGAGTTTCGAACCGGAAGCCGCGTCACTTTTGCCTTGCAGGGCAGCCAGGTCAAAACCTGCGTTTTCCAGGCTTTGGCGCATGAAACTCGCCGGCACACCGGACACGGCAGGAGTATGCACGATGTCTGCGGCTCGGGATGTGAGCAACATCTCTTTATAGGCGTCAGGCGCGTGACTTTCAGTCGTGCCGATAAAGCGTGTTCCCAGGTAGGCCAAATCCGCGCCGAGCATCTGCGCAGCCAGAATCTGACGGCCGTGGTTCAGGCATCCCGCAAGTAGTACGGTCTTGTCGAAGAATTGGCGGATTTCGGCGACCAGCGAAAAAGGGCTCCAGGTCCCCGCATGTCCGCCGGCACCGGCGGCAACGGCGATCAGACCGTCGACACCGGCTTCGGCAGCTTTCTCGGCATGACGACGTGTAGTCACGTCATGAAATACCAAGCCCCCGTAGCCGTGGACGGCATCGACCAATTCCTTGACGGCGCCAAGACTGGTGATGACGATCGGCACCTTGTGCTCGATGCAGATGGCAAGGTCGGCCTGGAGCCTCGGATTGCTCTGGTGGACGATCAGGTTGACGGCATAGGGCGCCGGGGTCTCCATGCTTGCCAGGCCCGCTTCGATTTCTTCCAGCCAGGTCTTGAAACCACTGCTTTCGCGCTGGTTCAGTGCGGGGAAACTGCCGACGATGCCATTACGACAGCAAGCCAGTACCAGCCGTGGATTGGAGATCAGGAACATTGGCGCCGCCACGACGGGCAGGCGCAAACGTTGTTCAAGCAATACGGGTAGCGACATTGGAAGTGCCCCGAATGAAGAGTACCGATTGGAGGTTAGAACGGCCGAACGACGACCAGGATGACGATAGCCAGCAATATCAATACCGGTACTTCATTGAACCAGCGATAAAAGACATGGCTGCGGGTATTTTCACCGCGAGCGAAGCGTTTTACCTGGGCTCCGCACATGTGGTGATAACCGATAAGGACCACCACCAGGGTCAGCTTCGCGTGCATCCAGCCACCTTGGCCGAAGTAGGCGCCTGCGTTGAGACTGAGCAGCCAGATGCCAAACACCAGGGTGGCAATCATCGCCGGCCCCATGATGCCGCGATACAACTTGCGCTCCATGACGCTGAAGCGTTCCTTGCTGACACTGTCCTCGCTTTGAGCGTGATAGACGAACAGGCGGGGCAGATAGAACAGGCCAGCGAACCAGCAGACCATGCTGACAATGTGAAGTGCTTTGAGCCACAGATAGAGCATTTTTGATGATTCCCAATTTACGGTCGTTCGATAGTAGTCATTCATGCGGCCACACGTCACCTTGGCGGTTGTCGGCAAGCCGCGCGGCCCCTATCATCGACGGCTTTCCAGTGGTTCGTTGAGGGCAGGTTTATGGTCAAGGTCGGTATCGTCGGCGGCACGGGTTACACCGGTGTCGAACTGCTGCGTCTATTGGCACAGCACCCACAAGCTGAGGTGGTGGTCATTACCTCCCGATCCGAGGCTGGCCTGGCTGTTGCCGACATGTACCCGAACCTGCGAGGCCATTACGATGGCCTGGCGTTCAGCGTTCCGGACATCAAGACCCTGGGTGCCTGCGATGTGGTGTTCTTCGCTACGCCTCATGGTGTCGCCCACGCCTTGGCGGGTGAACTGCTGGCTGCCGGGACCAAGGTCATCGACCTGTCGGCGGACTTCCGCCTGCAGGACGCGGATGAGTGGGCCAAGTGGTACGGCCAGCCCCACGGTGCCCCGGAACTGTTGGACGAAGCGGTCTATGGCCTGCCGGAAGTCAATCGCGAGAAAATCAGACAGGCACGGCTGATCGCGGTACCGGGTTGTTATCCAACCGCTACGCAATTGGGCTTCCTGCCGCTGCTTGAGGCCGGCCTTGCCGATGCCTCGCGGCTGATCGCCGACTGCAAATCCGGTGTCAGTGGCGCCGGTCGTGGCGCCAGCGTTGGTTCGTTGTACTCCGAGACATCGGAAAGCATGAAAGCCTACGCCGTCAAAGGTCACCGCCATCTGCCGGAAATTCGCCAGGGTCTGCGCTGGGCGGCGGGCAAGGACGTCGGCCTGACATTCGTGCCGCACCTGGCGCCAATGATCCGCGGCATCCATTCCACGCTGTACGCAACCGTTGCAGATCGCTCCGTGGACCTGCAGGCGTTGTTCGAGAAGCGTTATGCCGACGAACCGTTCGTTGACGTAATGCCCGCCGGCAGCCACCCGGAAACGCGCAGTGTAAGGGGTGCAAATGTCTGCCGGATTGCGGTGCATCGTCCACAGGACGGCGATCTGGTCGTGGTGTTGTCGGTCATTGATAACCTGGTCAAGGGCGCGTCCGGTCAGGCGGTGCAGAACTTGAACATTCTGTTCGGCCTGGATGAGCGACTGGGCTTGTCCCATGCGGGGATGTTGCCTTAGTAGCGGTTTCGAGCCAGAAGCTGCAAGCCTCAAGCTTGCGGCTTAAAGCTCGAAGCTTGCCGCTGCTCTTGTAATAGTTGACCAATTTTCTAGGAGAAGCGGATAATGCCCGCCATTAGGCATTATGGCGGCGTCAGCGCCGGGAGATATTCAGCATGAGCGTCGAAACCTTCACTCCCACAGCTTTGCAATTCACCCACGGTGCCGCGCACAAGGTGAAGAGCCTCGTCGATGAAGAGGGAAATGATCGTTTGAAGTTGCGCGTCTTCGTGACGGGCGGCGGTTGTTCGGGTTTCCAGTACGGCTTCACGTTCGATGAAGAGGTGGCCGAAGATGACACCATTGTCGAGCGCGAAGGTGTGAGTCTGGTGGTCGATCCCATGAGCTTCCAGTACCTGGCCGGTGCCGAGGTGGACTACCAGGAAGGTCTGGAAGGTTCACGCTTCGTGATCAAGAACCCGAACGCTACTACCACTTGTGGTTGCGGTTCTTCGTTCTCGATCTGATCCGCCAACAGCTTCAACAAAACGCCGCGGTGCCTTAGGCCCTGCGGCGTTTTGCTGTCCAGGGATCAACCAAGCGAGATCAAGCGGGGTAGATGGCGCCGAGTACGCGCAAGCCGCGTGCGCCCGTAACGCTTGGGCGATTTGCAGGAATGTTTTCCAGGCAGCAATGCGCGAGCCACGCAAAGGCCATGGCTTCAACCCAGTCCGGGTCTACGCCGTAAGCAGCCGTGCTACTGACCTTGGTGCCTGGCAGGAGATCGGCCAGGCGCTTCATCAACGTGCGGTTGTGCACTCCGCCACCGCAGACCAGTAATTCATCAGTATGCGGTTGGGCGCTTTGCAGTGATTCGACTATGGTCAGGGCCGTCAACTCGAGTAACGTAGCCTGCACGTCTTCGGCAGCGAAAGTGGGCAAATGCGACAGATGCCGGGTCAGCCAGGGCAGGTTGAATACTTCCCGTCCGGTGCTTTTTGGGCCCTTGGTCAGAAAGAAAGGGTCGCTGAGCAGGGTCTTGAGTAACGTCGGTTCTACCTTGCCGCTCGCTGCCCACTGACCGTCGCGATCGAAATGCTCATGGCGCTGTTGGTGAATCCAGGCATCCAGCAATACGTTGCCGGGGCCACAATCGAAACCGGCCACGGACTTTTCAGGTTCTATCAGGCTGAGATTGCTGAAGCCGCCGACGTTCAGCACGGCGCGGTGGCCGATCTGCCCTTCAAACAGCGCTTCGTGAAAGGCGGGGACCAGCGGCGCGCCTTGTCCGCCGGCGGCAACATCACGGCTGCGGAAATCGCTGACGACGGTAATGCCGGTCAGCTCGCTCAGCAGTGCCGGATTGCCAATCTGCACGGTAAAGCCGCGTGCTGGCTCGTGACGGATGGTCTGGCCATGACTACCAATCGCTCTGACATCCTCCGGCTTGAGTTTCTGGCTAGCGAGCAGGGCATGAATGCCTTGTGCCGCCAGTCGTACCCAGTTCTGCTGGGCAATGGCGGAGCGGGCGATCTCGTCGGGCCCGCTGCTGCACAAGCCAAGCAGCTCGGTGCGCAGCGCATCGGGCATGGGAATGTAGTGCGTGGCGACCAATCTGATCGCCGGGGTCAGTTCAACCAGCGCGATGTCCAGGCCATCCAGGCTGGTTCCGGACATCACACCCATATAGAGCGCCATGGCTTAGCGTTTGCTCGAGGCCAGCAGCGTGGCTTTCTCTTGATCCATGCGAGCCATCAGGGGTTGGCTTTGAGCCAGGAAGCGCGCGCGCTCGGATTTGGCGATCGGATCGGCCATCGGCAGTTTCTGGCCGAGTGGATCGACGTGAACGCCGTTTACCTGGAACTCATAGTGAAGGTGCGGACCGGTGGACAGGCCGGTGGTACCGATATATCCGATCACCTGGCCTTGCTTGACGGTGCTGCCCGTTTTCACGCCTTTGGCGAAGCCCTGCATGTGACCGTACAAGGTGCGATAGGTGTTGCCGTGCTGGATGATCACCGTGTTGCCATAACCGCCACGACGCCCGGCCAGCAGTACCTTGCCATCGCCGGCAGCCTTGATGGGCGTGCCACGGGGAGCGGCATAATCGACGCCCTTATGAGCGCGGATCTTGTTCAGGATCGGGTGCTTGCGACCTGCGGAGAACTTCGAGCTGATGCGGGCGAAGTCAACCGGTGTACGGATGAAGGCCTTGCGCATGCTGTTGCCGTCGGCGGTGTAGTAACTGCTGTTGCCTTGTTTGTTGACGTAACGCACTGCGGTGTATGTCTTGCCACGGTTGGTGAAGCGCGCGGAAAGGATTGGACCGTTGCCAACGCTCTTGCCATTGACCACTTTCTGCTCGTAGATGACATCGAATTCGTCGCCCTGGCGAATATCCTGGGCGAAATCGATGTCGTAGCCAAAAACATTGGCCATGTCCATTGTCAGGCTGTGGGAAAGGCCGGCGCGTGCGGCCGATTGCGATAGCGAGCTGTTGATCACGCCATGAGCGTACGCCGAGCGCACGGTAGGCTTGGCGGTCGTGCGGTTGAACACATAGCCCTTGTCATTTTTGGTCAGGGTAATGCTTTCCAGATCGCTCAGCCGGGTGTGCAGACTGGTCAGTTGTCCTTCCGGGTCGAGTTCGAATTCGAGCTTCTGGCCGTGTTTCAACTGGGCGAATTGCCTGGCTTGTTTGTCGCTGTCCAGAACTTCATGGACTGAGGCGGCGGGCAGGCCAACCTTTTCGAAGAGGGTGGAAAGCGTGTCGCCCTTCGCTACGATCACCTCATGGTGGCCCGGTTTTTTCTTCTCTTCCTCGGCTGGAGGCTGTGCCTGGGCAGCTTCGGTCGTGTCTTCGGCGCTATCGTCTATCTGCGCAAAAGGGGAGGCGGCCGGTTCGTTTGTGGCTTGAGCGGCTTCGGCAGCGTCTTGTTCTTGTGTCAGTTGTTCAGCAGGACTTTCCAGTTCAAGACTCAGAGTCGTCTTTTTGGCTTCAACATCGCTGGAAGGAAACACCAGGAGCGCCAGGCTAAGGAGGGCTGCAATGCCGCTGGCGGCAAGCAGGTGGGTCTTTGGGTAAAGCGGCGGCGCTTTAGACGGTTTTGTGGTCATAAGTAATTTGGCTTTTGAAAATATGAATTGGAAAAGATGAATGACATGATGAAGATGAAATAACTGTATAAAATATAACCAAATCCCCTGCGAAGCAAGCCCGCACGCGCTCTGCTTGCGGATTGGTATCCGCGCGCCGGGCAAACCTTGTATTTGGTGCGCGATCTTGTATGGTTGGGGCCCTTTGAATCTGAGCCTTGCGGGTCTGTTATGAAGTCGGTTGAAGAGCAGCTAGCGCTGATCAAACGTGGTGCGGAAGAACTGTTGGTCGAGTCCGAGCTGGTCGAGAAGCTCAAGCGCGGGCAGCCGCTGCGTATCAAGGCTGGTTTCGATCCGACGGCGCCCGATCTGCACCTGGGCCATACCGTGCTTATCAACAAGCTGCGCCAGTTCCAGGATCTGGGGCATCAGGTCATCTTTCTTATTGGTGACTTCACAGGGATGATCGGTGATCCGAGTGGAAAGAGCGCAACGCGTCCGCCACTGACCCGCGAGCAAGTGCTCGATAACGCCGAGACCTACAAGGCTCAGGTGTTCAAGATTCTCGATCCGGCCAAGACCGAAGTGGCTTTCAACTCCACTTGGATGGATCAGATGGGGCCGGCGGATTTCATTCGCCTGACGTCCCAATACACCGTGGCTCGCATGCTCGAGCGCGATGACTTCGATAAGCGCTACACAACCAATCAACCAATCGCCATCCATGAGTTTCTCTACCCGCTTGTGCAGGGCTACGACTCGGTCGCATTGCGCGCGGACGTTGAGCTCGGCGGTACGGATCAGAAGTTCAACCTTTTGATGGGGCGCGAGCTGCAGCGTGGTTATGGGCAGGAAGCTCAGTGCATCCTGACCATGCCGTTGCTGGAAGGTCTGGATGGGGTGAAGAAGATGTCCAAGTCGTTGGGCAACTACGTTGGCATCCAGGAAGCGCCGGGAGTGATGTACGGCAAGCTGGTTTCCATTCCTGACGTGTTGATGTGGCGTTATTTCGAGCTGTTGAGCTTCCGCTCCATGGATGAGATCAATGCGTTCCGCGCAGATGTCGAGGCGGGAGCGAATCCGCGGGATATCAAGATCAAGCTGGCTGAGGAAATCGTTGCTCGCTTCCATGGTGAAGAGGCTGCGACCAATGCCCATCGTGCGGCGGGTAACCGCATGAAAGATGGCGAGCTTCCGGATGATCTGCCGGAGATCGAGCTGTCTGCTGCCGAGTCCATGCCGATCGCTGCCGTCCTTAATAAGGCAGGGTTGGTCAAGAACGCGGCAGTGGCGAGGGACCTCCTGGGTTCGGGTGGGGTGCGTATAGATGGTGAGGTTGTGGATCGCACCTATATATATGAGCTGGGCTCCACCCATGTCTGCCAGGCGGGCAAGAAGGCTTTTGCGCGTATCACGCTGAAATCCGAATAAGACTGCAAATAGATGTTGACGGCAGATTTTGAGTCTCTATAATTCGCCCCACTTCCGGCGCAGTCGAAACGGAAAACTCCTTGAGTTTCAATGAGTTAGATGTTTTCTGGCAGCGCAGGACTTCAGTTCATCGAAGTCCGGAAGGAGTCGGCAGGGCAGGTTGTTTGGCTCGGTTTGACGGTTCGATCTTCTCGGTCGAAAGCGGTGAAAAAGAGGTGTTGACAGCAGCGACCAACGCTGTAGAATTCGCCTCCCGCTAACGAGAGATCGAAAGCGCAAGTGGTTGAAGTTGTTGAGGTTTTGGAAAGCAAAACTTTGAAAACTTCTAAAATAACCGCTTGACAGATACACGGGGCGCTGTAGAATGCGCGCCTCGGTTGAGACGAAAGGCTCAACCCACCGCTCTTTAACAACTGAATCAAGCAATTCGTGTGGGTGCTTGTGGAGTCAGACTGCTAGTCAACAGATTATCAGCATCACAAGTTACTCCGCGAGAAATCAAAGATGTAACCAACGATTGCTGAGCCAAGTTTAGGGTTTTCTCAAAACCCAAAGATGTTTGAACTGAAGAGTTTGATCATGGCTCAGATTGAACGCTGGCGGCAGGCCTAACACATGCAAGTCGAGCGGTAGAGAGGTGCTTGCACTTCTTGAGAGCGGCGGACGGGTGAGTAATGCCTAGGAATCTGCCTGGTAGTGGGGGATAACGCTCGGAAACGGACGCTAATACCGCATACGTCCTACGGGAGAAAGCAGGGGACCTTCGGGCCTTGCGCTATCAGATGAGCCTAGGTCGGATTAGCTAGTTGGTGAGGTAATGGCTCACCAAGGCGACGATCCGTAACTGGTCTGAGAGGATGATCAGTCACACTGGAACTGAGACACGGTCCAGACTCCTACGGGAGGCAGCAGTGGGGAATATTGGACAATGGGCGAAAGCCTGATCCAGCCATGCCGCGTGTGTGAAGAAGGTCTTCGGATTGTAAAGCACTTTAAGTTGGGAGGAAGGGCCATTACCTAATACGTGATGGTTTTGACGTTACCGACAGAATAAGCACCGGCTAACTCTGTGCCAGCAGCCGCGGTAATACAGAGGGTGCAAGCGTTAATCGGAATTACTGGGCGTAAAGCGCGCGTAGGTGGTTCGTTAAGTTGGATGTGAAAGCCCCGGGCTCAACCTGGGAACTGCATTCAAAACTGTCGAGCTAGAGTATGGTAGAGGGTGGTGGAATTTCCTGTGTAGCGGTGAAATGCGTAGATATAGGAAGGAACACCAGTGGCGAAGGCGACCACCTGGACTGATACTGACACTGAGGTGCGAAAGCGTGGGGAGCAAACAGGATTAGATACCCTGGTAGTCCACGCCGTAAACGATGTCAACTAGCCGTTGGGAGCCTTGAGCTTTTAGTGGCGCAGCTAACGCATTAAGTTGACCGCCTGGGGAGTACGGCCGCAAGGTTAAAACTCAAATGAATTGACGGGGGCCCGCACAAGCGGTGGAGCATGTGGTTTAATTCGAAGCAACGCGAAGAACCTTACCAGGCCTTGACATCCAATGAACTTTCCAGAGATGGATTGGTGCCTTCGGGAGCATTGAGACAGGTGCTGCATGGCTGTCGTCAGCTCGTGTCGTGAGATGTTGGGTTAAGTCCCGTAACGAGCGCAACCCTTGTCCTTAGTTACCAGCACGTTATGGTGGGCACTCTAAGGAGACTGCCGGTGACAAACCGGAGGAAGGTGGGGATGACGTCAAGTCATCATGGCCCTTACGGCCTGGGCTACACACGTGCTACAATGGTCGGTACAGAGGGTTGCCAAGCCGCGAGGTGGAGCTAATCCCACAAAACCGATCGTAGTCCGGATCGCAGTCTGCAACTCGACTGCGTGAAGTCGGAATCGCTAGTAATCGCGAATCAGAATGTCGCGGTGAATACGTTCCCGGGCCTTGTACACACCGCCCGTCACACCATGGGAGTGGGTTGCACCAGAAGTAGCTAGTCTAACCTTCGGGAGGACGGTTACCACGGTGTGATTCATGACTGGGGTGAAGTCGTAACAAGGTAGCCGTAGGGGAACCTGCGGCTGGATCACCTCCTTAATCGACGACGGCAGTTGCTTCATGAGCTCCCACACGAATTGCTTGATTCATTGAAGAAGACGATTGGGTCTGTAGCTCAGTTGGTTAGAGCGCACCCCTGATAAGGGTGAGGTCGGCAGTTCGAATCTGCCCAGACCCACCAATTACTGGTGCACCCTGTAGCGATACGGGGCCATAGCTCAGCTGGGAGAGCGCCTGCCTTGCACGCAGGAGGTCAGCGGTTCGATCCCGCTTGGCTCCACCATTACCGATTGGTGACCCTCGTTAAAGCTTAGAAATGAGCATTCCATCAAGACGATGCTGAATGTTGATTTCTAGTCTTTTGATTAGATCGTTCTTTAAAAATTTGGGTATGTGATAGAAAGATAGACTGAACGTTACTTTCACTGGTAACGGATCAGGCTAAGGTAAAATTTGTGAGTGGCTCTTTGAGCACAATCGAATTTTCGGCGAATGTCGTCTTCACAGTATAACCAGATTGCTTGGGGTTATATGGTCAAGTGAAGAAGCGCATACGGTGGATGCCTTGGCAGTCAGAGGCGATGAAAGACGTGGTAGCCTGCGAAAAGCTTCGGGGAGTCGGCAAACAGACTGTGATCCGGAGATGTCTGAATGGGGGAACCCAGCCATCATAAGATGGTTATCTTGCACTGAATACATAGGTGCAAGAGGCGAACCAGGGGAACTGAAACATCTAAGTACCCTGAGGAAAAGAAATCAACCGAGATTCCCTTAGTAGTGGCGAGCGAACGGGGACTAGCCCTTAAGCTTCTTTGATTTTAGCGGAACGCTCTGGAAAGTGCGGCCATAGTGGGTGATAGCCCTGTACGCGAAAGGATCTTAGAAGTGAAATCGAGTAGGACGGAGCACGAGAAACTTTGTCTGAATATGGGGGGACCATCCTCCAAGGCTAAATACTACTGACTGACCGATAGTGAACTAGTACCGTGAGGGAAAGGCGAAAAGAACCCCGGAGAGGGGAGTGAAATAGATCCTGAAACCGTATGCGTACAAGCAGTGGGAGCCCACTTTGTTGGGTGACTGCGTACCTTTTGTATAATGGGTCAGCGACTTATTTTCAGTGGCGAGCTTAACCGAATAGGGGAGGCGTAGCGAAAGCGAGTCTTAATAGGGCGTCTAGTCGCTGGGAATAGACCCGAAACCGGGCGATCTATCCATGGGCAGGTTGAAGGTTAGGTAACACTGACTGGAGGACCGAACCGACTACCGTTGAAAAGTTAGCGGATGACCTGTGGATCGGAGTGAAAGGCTAATCAAGCTCGGAGATAGCTGGTTCTCCTCGAAAGCTATTTAGGTAGCGCCTCATGTATCACTGTAGGGGGTAGAGCACTGTTTCGGCTAGGGGGTCATCCCGACTTACCAAACCGATGCAAACTCCGAATACCTACAAGTGCCGAGCATGGGAGACACACGGCGGGTGCTAACGTCCGTCGTGAAAAGGGAAACAACCCAGACCGTCAGCTAAGGTCCCAAAGTTATGGTTAAGTGGGAAACGATGTGGGAAGGCTTAGACAGCTAGGAGGTTGGCTTAGAAGCAGCCACCCTTTAAAGAAAGCGTAATAGCTCACTAGTCGAGTCGGCCTGCGCGGAAGATGTAACGGGGCTCAAACCATACACCGAAGCTACGGGTATCACGTAAGTGATGCGGTAGAGGAGCGTTCTGTAAGCCTGTGAAGGTGAGTTGAGAAGCTTGCTGGAGGTATCAGAAGTGCGAATGCTGACATGAGTAACGACAATGGGTGTGAAAAACACCCACGCCGAAAGACCAAGGTTTCCTGCGCAACGTTAATCGACGCAGGGTTAGTCGGTCCCTAAGGCGAGGCTGAAAAGCGTAGTCGATGGAAAACAGGTTAATATTCCTGTACTTCTGGTTATTGCGATGGAGGGACGGAGAAGGCTAGGCCAGCTTGGCGTTGGTTGTCCAAGTTTAAGGTGGTAGGCTGGAATCTTAGGTAAATCCGGGATTCTAAGGCCGAGAGCTGATGACGAGTTACCCTTTGGGTGACGAAGTGGTTGATGCCATGCTTCCAAGAAAAGCTTCTAAGCTTCAGGTAACCAGGAACCGTACCCCAAACCGACACAGGTGGTTGGGTAGAGAATACCAAGGCGCTTGAGAGAACTCGGGTGAAGGAACTAGGCAAAATGGCACCGTAACTTCGGGAGAAGGTGCGCCGGTGAGGGTGAAGCACTTGCTGCGTAAGCCCACGCCGGTCGAAGATACCAGGCCGCTGCGACTGTTTATTAAAAACACAGCACTCTGCAAACACGAAAGTGGACGTATAGGGTGTGACGCCTGCCCGGTGCCGGAAGGTTAATTGATGGGGTTAGCTAACGCGAAGCTCTTGATCGAAGCCCCGGTAAACGGCGGCCGTAACTATAACGGTCCTAAGGTAGCGAAATTCCTTGTCGGGTAAGTTCCGACCTGCACGAATGGCGTAACGATGGCGGCGCTGTCTCCACCCGAGACTCAGTGAAATTGAAATCGCTGTGAAGATGCAGTGTATCCGCGGCTAGACGGAAAGACCCCGTGAACCTTTACTATAGCTTTGCACTGGACTTTGAATTTGCTTGTGTAGGATAGGTGGGAGGCTTTGAAGCGTGGACGCCAGTCTGCGTGGAGCCATCCTTGAAATACCACCCTGGCAACTTTGAGGTTCTAACTCAGGTCCGTTATCCGGATCGAGGACAGTGTATGGTGGGTAGTTTGACTGGGGCGGTCTCCTCCTAAAGAGTAACGGAGGAGTACGAAGGTGCGCTCAGACCGGTCGGAAATCGGTCGTAGAGTATAAAGGCAAAAGCGCGCTTGACTGCGAGACAGACACGTCGAGCAGGTACGAAAGTAGGTCTTAGTGATCCGGTGGTTCTGTATGGAAGGGCCATCGCTCAACGGATAAAAGGTACTCCGGGGATAACAGGCTGATACCGCCCAAGAGTTCATATCGACGGCGGTGTTTGGCACCTCGATGTCGGCTCATCACATCCTGGGGCTGAAGCCGGTCCCAAGGGTATGGCTGTTCGCCATTTAAAGTGGTACGCGAGCTGGGTTTAGAACGTCGTGAGACAGTTCGGTCCCTATCTGCCGTGGACGTTTGAGATTTGAGAGGGGCTGCTCCTAGTACGAGAGGACCGGAGTGGACGAACCTCTGGTGTTCCGGTTGTCACGCCAGTGGCATTGCCGGGTAGCTATGTTCGGAAAAGATAACCGCTGAAAGCATCTAAGCGGGAAACTTGCCTCAAGATGAGATCTCACTGGAGCCTTGAGCTCCCTGAAGGGCCGTCGAAGACTACGACGTTGATAGGCAGGGTGTGTAAGCGCTGTGAGGCGTTGAGCTAACCTGTACTAATTGCCCGTGAGGCTTGACCATATAACACCCAAGCAATTTGCTTGCTCCGAGCTGAAAAGCGCAAGGGCACCAGATTGCGGTGTGTGAAGACGAAATGAACCGAAAGTTCGACGCTCACAAAGCACCGAAAGCTGTCACATACCCAATTTGCTGAAGCGAGGCCAGCCGGTCACGAATCAGTACCCGAATTTCTTGACGACCATAGAGCGTTGGAACCACCTGATCCCATCCCGAACTCAGCAGTGAAACGATGCATCGCCGATGGTAGTGTGGGGTTTCCCCATGTGAGAGTAGGTCATCGTCAAGATTAAATTCCGAAACCCCTATCTGCTGACGCAGGTAGGGGTTTTGTTTTGCCCGCAGGAAAGGTGCCTCCGTGTTTCTATGCAACTGTCTTGCGCATGGCTATCATGCGGGCCTCATTATCAGGGCGCAGTTCGCATGCTCACGTTGCTAAAACTTCTGAAGGATGGCCGCTTTCATTCCGGGCAGGCGCTAGGCGCGGCGCTGGGTGTCAGTCGCAGTGCGGTATGGAAGCAATTGCAGCATCTTGAGGCAGAGCTGGGCCTGTCTGTTCATAAGGTCAGAGGCAGAGGGTATCAACTGGCCAGGCCGTTATTGCTTTTGGATGCGACCGAGATTGACGCAAAGGAACCTTGCGAATGGCCTGTTCATATATTCGATTCCATCGACTCCACCAATGCTGAGGCGTTGCGCTCCATAGAGCGCGGGGTGGCGGCGCCGTTCCTGGTGTTAGCTGAGCGGCAGACGGCTGGTCGCGGTCGTCGCGGTCGGAAGTGGGTCAGTCCCTTTGCAGAAAATCTTTATTACAGCCTGGTGCTGCGCATTGACGGCGGCATGCGACAGATAGAGGGGCTCAGTCTCGTCGTAGGGCTGGCTGTCTTGCACACTTTGCATGATATGGGGATCCGGCAGGCGGGACTGAAATGGCCTAACGATGTGCTGGTTGATGGTAGAAAGATTGCAGGGATATTGCTTGAGTTGGTAGGGGATCCGGCTGATGTCTGCCACGTTGTCCTGGGGGTTGGGATCAATGTAAATATGCAGTCCAGCGATGAGGTTGATCAGCAATGGACGTCCATGAATCTCGCGGCTGGTAGAGGTTTTGATCGGAATGAGCTGGTGGCGCGATTGGGTGCGAATCTCCGGCGATTCCTGAAGCTTCACCAGACGTCGGGATTTGCCGCAATACAACCCGAGTGGGAGCGGCATCATTTGTGGCAGGGGCGGACCGTGTCATTGATTGCGGGTGTCAATCAAATCGAAGGCGTTGTGCTAGGTATCGATTACCAGGGCGCGCTGCGTTTGAAGGTGGATGGCGTGGAAAGAAATTTTAGCGGTGGTGAGCTCAGTTTGAGGTTGCGTGATGATTCTTGAGCTCGATTGCGGCAACAGTTTTATCAAGTGGCGCGTACTTCGTATCGACGGCATTACGCCGGTCGACGGAGGCGTGGTCAGTTCCGATAGCGATCTGTTGGCTTGTTTGAGCGACGCTGGAAAGTTTCAGCTCAAAAAGTGCCGTCTTGTCAGCGTGCGCACCCAGGAAGAGACCGAGTCGCTGGTTACTGCGCTGGTTGATGCGTTCGGAGTGTCTGTGGCGAGGGCTGTGCCGACCCGTGAAATGGCTGGCGTGCGAAACGGCTATGAAGATTACGAGCGCCTGGGTCTGGATCGATGGTTAGCCCTGCTTGGAGGGTTTCACCTGGCCTCGGGTGCTTGTCTGGTGCTCGATTTTGGCACTGCTGTTACAGCCGATTTCGTGGCGGCAGACGGTGGTCACCTCGGCGGCTTTATTTGCCCGGGCATGCCCTTGATGCGTAACCAGTTGCGCACCCATACCCGACGGATTCGCTATGACGACATGGCTGCCGAGCGTGCTCATGAGAGTCTCGCTCCTGGGCGGGCGACTGTCGAGGCTGTAGAGCGGGGTTGCATGCTGATGCTCAGGGGTTTTGTCCTTACTCAGCTTGAGATGGCACGGCAGTATTGGGGTGAGGATTTCGTGGTGTTTCTAACGGGAGGAGACGCTAATCTGGTTTCCGGTATTGTCCCTGACGCCCGGGTGGTGCCTGACCTGGTTTTTGTTGGTTTGGCGATGGCCTGTCCTTTGTCTTGAGGTTCCTATGCGGTGGCTGTTCCTGTTATTGCTGGTTTTGAACGCTTTCTATTACGTCTGGCATCAACAGGAAGCTCCGCTTCGTGCCAAGGATGTCACGCCCCTGAGTTTGTATCGCGGTTCGCAGCAGGACATTCATCTCTTGAGCGAGACGGCCGACGCGCTTGTCAGGCGCGATTCGGGGAAGCCTGGTGAGGCACAGAAGACGTGTGTTTATCTGGGTGGTTTTGCTCGTTCGGAAATGAACAGGCAGCTGGAGCAAAAGTTGGCAACGCTGGGGGTCGTGGCTCATGCCACTGCTGCCGGTTCGCCTGAGACCGGATTTTGGGTGCAGGTCTCGCCAGAAAGTGCCGGGAAGGTGAATGAAACGTTCATGCAAAACCTTTCTAAAGAATTCAATGAGTTAAAACATAAAATAATGCCTTGTGAGGGGGTTGCACCCACGGGGTAGTTTGCATAGAATGGCGCCCGCTTCGCAGCGAAGACCTTTAAAGGCCGACGATGCGAAACGTAGTCAACGCAGCTAACCTCAGGTTTTTAATGAGAAAATGCTTGACAGAAGGCTGGCATGATATAGAATGCCGGCTCGCTTAGGAGGGGTTCCCGAGCGGCCAAAGGGATCAGACTGTAAATCTGACGTCTACGACTTCGAAGGTTCGAATCCTTCCCCCTCCACCAGTTTCTAGCGTGAGCTGCAGGCTCCGCGGGTATAGTTTAGTGGTAGAACCTCAGCCTTCCAAGCTGATGATGCGGGTTCGATTCCCGCTACCCGCTCCAGGTTTGCAGGTTGTGCAAAGTGTTTCGCTCTTGTAGCTCAGTTGGTAGAGCACACCCTTGGTAAGGGTGAGGTCAGCGGTTCAAATCCGCTCAAGAGCTCCATCTAACAAGGCAGATATGAAAATATCTGCCTTTGTTTTAATGGCTTGTGTGACTTGCTAAATTCTTCTCCTAGGGGTGATTTCGATGGCTAAGGAAAAGTTCGAACGTAATAAGCCGCACGTCAACGTCGGTACCATCGGTCACGTCGACCACGGTAAAACCACTCTGACCGCTGCTCTGACCCGTGTCTGCTCCGAAGTTTTCGGTTCGGCCAAGGTTGACTTCGACAAGATCGACAGCGCCCCGGAAGAAAAAGCTCGCGGTATCACCATCAACACCGCTCACGTTGAATACGACTCGGCCGTGCGTCACTACGCACACGTTGACTGCCCGGGTCACGCCGACTACGTAAAAAACATGATCACCGGTGCTGCCCAGATGGATGGCGCGATCCTGGTTTGCTCGGCCGCTGATGGTCCGATGCCACAAACCCGTGAGCACATCCTGCTGTCCCGCCAGGTAGGCGTTCCGTACATCGTTGTCTTCCTGAACAAGGCTGACATGGTTGACGACGCTGAGCTGCTGGAACTGGTTGAGATGGAAGTGCGCGACCTGCTGAGCACTTACGACTTCCCAGGTGATGACACTCCAATCATCATCGGTTCGGCTCTGATGGCTCTGAACGGCCAAGACGACAACGAAATGGGCACCACAGCTGTCAAGAAGCTGGTGGAAACTCTGGACAGCTACATCCCAGAGCCAGAGCGTGCTATCGACAAGCCGTTCCTGATGCCAATCGAAGACGTATTCTCGATCTCCGGTCGCGGTACTGTTGTGACTGGTCGTGTTGAGCGTGGCATCGTCCGCATCCAGGAAGAAGTTGAGATCGTCGGTCTGCGCGACACTCAGAAAACTACCTGCACCGGCGTTGAAATGTTCCGCAAGCTGCTCGACGAAGGTCGTGCTGGCGAGAACTGCGGCGTGCTGCTGCGCGGCACCAAGCGTGACGACGTTGAGCGTGGCCAGGTTCTGGTCAAGCCAGGCACCGTCAAGCCGCACACCAAGTTCGTTGCCGAAGTTTACGTTCTGAGCAAGGAAGAAGGCGGTCGTCATACTCCGTTCTTCAAAGGCTACCGTCCACAGTTCTACTTCCGTACAACTGACGTGACTGGTAACTGCGAGCTGCCAGAAGGCGTTGAAATGGTAATGCCAGGTGACAACATCCAGATGACTGTCACTCTGATCAAAACCATCGCGATGGAAGACGGTCTGCGTTTCGCTATCCGTGAAGGCGGTCGTACCGTCGGCGCCGGCGTCGTAGCCAAAGTCATCGAGTAAAACTGTTGTAATGTCTTTTTCGGGCCGGCATAATGGTCGGCCTGATTTTGTTTTAGGTCAGTAGCTCAATTGGCAGAGCGACGGTCTCCAAAACCGTAGGTTGGGGGTTCGATTCCCTCCTGACCTGCCAGATTCACTCAGTGTGTCTGGCTTTCTTTTCACAGGATCTTCATAGATGACTCCTAAAGCTGAAGCTCAAGGCTCTCGCTTCGATCTGCTCAAGTGGCTAGTGGTAGTCGCTTTGGTGGTTGTTGGCGTTGTTGGCAATCAGTATTTCTCTGCTTCGCCGATCCTGTACCGTGTACTCGCATTGCTTGCTATTGCTGCTGTTGCTGCCTTTGTAGGCCTGCAGACAGCCAAGGGCAAGTCTTTCTTTGTACTCGCTAAGGAAGCTCGCACCGAGATTCGTAAAGTCGTATGGCCGACTCGCCAAGAAACCACGCAGACCACGTTGATCGTTGTGGCTGTTGTTCTGGTTATGGCGTTGCTGTTGTGGGGGCTTGATTCCCTGCTCGGCTGGCTTGTTTCCTTGATTGTTGGCTAAGGGTGTCCCGTGGCTAAGCGTTGGTACGTTGTGCATGCTTACTCGGGTTACGAGAAGCATGTTATGCGCTCGCTGATAGAGCGTGTGAAGCTGGCTGGCATGGAAGATGGCTTTGGCGAGATTCTGGTTCCCACTGAAGAAGTGGTTGAAATGCGTAATGGCCAGAAGCGCAAAAGCGAACGCAAGTTCTTCCCAGGTTATGTGCTGGTACAGATGGATATGAACGAAGGGACTTGGCACTTGGTCAAGGATACCCCTCGGGTGATGGGCTTCATCGGCGGTACTGCCGACAAGCCAGCACCAATCACGGATAAAGAGGCAGAAGCAATTCTGCGTCGTGTCGCTGATGGTAGCGACAAGCCGAAGCCGAAAACACTGTTTGAACCAGGTGAAGTGGTACGAGTCACTGATGGTCCATTCGCTGATTTCAACGGCACGGTTGAAGAAGTTAACTACGAAAAGAGCCGGATCCAGGTCGCAGTGCTCATTTTCGGTCGCTCTACTCCGGTAGAGCTCGAGTTCAGTCAGGTCGAAAAGGTCTGATCGAACAGGCATCCCAACCCCGCAGCCCAAGGCTGTGGGGTTTTGTCGTCACTGGGATAAACGCGCAAGTAACCGGGGAGCCTTTCGAGGCGTTCGAACCCGTAATTGGAGTGCCTCATGGCCAAGAAGATTACCGCTTACATCAAGCTGCAAGTGAAGGCCGCTCAGGCTAACCCAAGCCCACCCGTTGGTCCTGCTCTGGGTCAGCACGGCGTGAACATCATGGAATTCTGCAAGGCTTTCAACGCCCGTACCCAGGGTCTTGAGCCAGGTCTGCCGACTCCAGTGATCATCACTGTCTACAGCGACCGTAGTTTCACTTTCGAAACAAAAAGCACCCCTGCTTCGGTTCTGCTGAAGAAGGCTGCAGGTTTGACCAGCGGTTCCGCTCGTCCAAACACCGTTAAGGTTGGCACCGTTACCCGTGCTCAGCTGGAAGAAATCGCGAAAACCAAAAACGCGGATCTGACTGCAGCTGATATGGATGCAGCCGTGCGTACTATCGCCGGTTCTGCTCGTAGCATGGGCCTTAACGTGGAGGGTGTGTAATGGCTAAGCTGACCAAGCGTCAAAAGGCTATCGCCGGCAAAATCGAAGCAGGCAAGGCCTACAACTTTGTAGACGCCGCAGCCCTGCTGGCTGAGCTGTCGACTGTCAAGTTCAGCGAGTCGTTCGACGTTGCTGTAAACCTGGGCGTTGACCCACGTAAATCCGACCAGGTCGTTCGTAGCGCTACCGTGCTGCCACACGGCACTGGCAAGACCGTCCGTGTTGCTGTTTTCACCCAGGGCCCAGCAGCTGAAGCTGCTCTGGCTGCTGGTGCTGATCGCGTAGGCATGGACGATCTGGCTGCCGAAATGAAAGGCGGCGACCTGAACTATGACGTAGTGATCGCATCCCCTGATGCCATGCGCGTTGTAGGTCAGCTGGGTCAGATCCTCGGTCCACGTGGTCTGATGCCTAACCCGAAAGTCGGCACCGTAACGCCAGACGTAGCTACCGCGGTCAAGAACGCGAAGGCTGGTCAGGTTCGTTATCGCACCGACAAAAACGGCATCATCCACACCTCCGTTGGCAAGATCGGTTTCGATGCCGTCAAGCTGAAGGAAAACGTTGAAGCCCTGATCGCTGACCTGAAGCGTATCAAGCCGGCTTCCTCGAAAGGTATCTACGTCAAGCGCGTTACCCTGAGCACCACCATGGGCCCAGGCCTGGTCATCGACCAGAGCTCGCTCGACGCGTAAGACACAGATTGGCGCAAGCGATTGCGCCAATTGAAAAATTGGGGTCCCTGCCTGGCGGGGGCTATCCAAGACCGTAGGCGACGCAAGTCTTAAACCACAAGCCTACGCAGATGGTGCTCCCGGTTCCTTACCGAATCAGACACCAAAACGACATTCGGTTTCGATCGAATGAAACGGTAACAAGCAGGAGTTAAACCCGTGGCAATTAAACTCGAAGACAAGAAGGCCATCGTCGCTGAAGTCAACGAGGCTGCCAAAGTCGCTCTGTCCGCTGTCGTGGCTGATGCCCGTGGCGTAACAGTAGGCGCTATGACCGGACTCCGTAAAGAGGCCCGCGAAGCTGGTGTTTATGTACGTGTCGTACGTAACACCCTGCTGAAGCGCGCAGTTGAAGGCACTCAATATGACGTGCTCAACGACGCGTTCGTCGGCCCGACCCTGATTGCATTCTCGAAAGAACATCCGGGCGCTGCTGCCCGTATCTTCAAAGAGTTCGCAAAGGGTCAGGACAAGTTCGAGATCAAGGCAGCTGCGTTCGAGGGCAAGTTCCTCGCAGCTAACCAAATCGACGTACTGGCAACTCTGCCGACCCGTGACGAAGCAATTTCTCAGCTGATGAGCGTGATTCAAGGCGCTACCAGCAAGTTGGCTCGTACTCTGGCGGCAATTCGCGATCAGAAAGAAGCTGCTGCAGCCTGAGGCTGAGCGTTTCCTTCTCGCGTATTTTTGTTTATTTCGATGGCCTTGCAGGCTATCCCCCAATTCAGGAATTGAGTCATGTCTCTGACTAACGAACAAATCATCGAAGCAATCGGCGAAAAATCCGTAATGGAAATCGTTGAGCTGATCAAGGCAATGGAAGAGAAGTTCGGCGTTACCGCCGCTGCTGCTACCGTTGCTGCTGCTGGTCCAGCTGCTGTCGTTGAAGAGCAAACCGAGTTCAACGTTGTTCTGACCGCCGCTGGCGACAAGAAAGTCAACGTGATCAAGGCTGTTCGCGAACTGACCGGTCTGGGTCTGAAAGAAGCCAAGGAGAAGGTTGACACCGCTCCTCAGGTTATCGCTGAAGGCGTTTCGAAAGATGCTGCCGAAGACGCGAAGAAGAAGCTGGAAGAAGCAGGCGCTTCCGTCGAAGTTAAGTAACTTCGACCTTGCGTCTCCAGCCCGAGCGTCAAGCGAAAGGCTGATGGCTGGTGGCTCTTGCCACCGGCCTTTTTCCGTTATTGGCAGCCGATTGGGTCGGTGCCGGTAACGAGCTGTAACCACCCGAGGCGGTGGCGCAAACCATGGGGTTTGCACGATTTTCTGGCTACTCCCGTCGGGGGGAGCCAAACAAGCAGGTGACCAAGCTGGGGAACGCTGATGGCTTACTCATATACTGAGAAAAAACGTATCCGCAAGGACTTTAGCAAGTTGCCGGACGTCATGGATGTGCCGTACCTCCTGGCTATCCAGCTGGATTCGTATCGTGAATTCTTGCAAGCGGGAGCGACTAAAGATCAGTTCCGCGACGTGGGCCTGCATGCGGCCTTCAAATCCGTTTTCCCGATCATCAGCTACTCCGGCAATGCTGCGCTGGAGTACGTCGGTTATCGCCTGGGCGAACCGGCATTTGATGTCAAAGAATGCGTATTGCGCGGTGTAACTTACGCCGTACCTTTGCGGGTAAAAGTGCGCCTGATCATTTTCGACAAAGAATCGTCGAACAAAGCGATCAAGGACATCAAAGAGCAAGAAGTCTACATGGGTGAAATCCCCCTGATGACTGAGAACGGTACCTTCGTAATCAACGGTACCGAGCGTGTAATCGTTTCCCAGCTGCACCGTTCTCCAGGCGTGTTCTTCGACCACGACCGTGGCAAGACGCACAGCTCCGGCAAACTGCTCTACTCCGCGCGCATCATTCCTTACCGCGGTTCGTGGTTGGACTTCGAGTTCGACCCGAAAGACTGCGTATTCGTGCGTATCGACCGTCGTCGCAAGCTGCCTGCATCGGTATTGCTGCGTGCGCTCGGCTACACCACGGAAGAAGTGCTGGACGCGTTCTACACCACCAACGTTTTCCATGTGCAGGGTGAAAACCTCAGCCTGGAACTGGTGCCTCAGCGCCTGCGCGGTGAAATCGCGGTCCTCGATATCCAGGATGACAAGGGTAAGGTTATTGTCGAGCAGGGTCGTCGCATCACCGCTCGCCACATCAACCAGCTGGAAAAGGCCGGGATCAAAGAGCTGCAGGTGCCTATGGACTACGTCCTCGGTCGCACCACTGCCAAGGTCATCGTGCATCCGGCAACCGGCGAAATCCTCGCAGAGTGCAACACCGAGCTGAGCACCGAGATCCTGGCGAAAATCGTCAAGGCCCAGGTTGTTCGTATCGAAACTCTGTACACCAACGATATCGACTGCGGTCCGTTCATTTCCGATACGTTGAAGATCGACTCCACCGGCAACCAACTGGAAGCGCTGGTCGAGATCTATCGCATGATGCGTCCTGGCGAGCCGCCAACCAAGGATGCCGCCGAAACCCTGTTCAACAACCTGTTCTTCAGTCCTGAGCGCTATGACCTGTCTGCGGTTGGCCGGATGAAGTTCAACCGTCGTATCGGTCGTACCGAGATCGAAGGTTCGGGCGTGCTGAACAAGGACGACATCGTTGCGGTGCTCAAGACCCTGGTCGACATCCGTAACGGCAAGGGCATCGTCGATGACATCGACCACCTGGGTAACCGTCGTGTTCGCTGCGTAGGCGAAATGGCCGAGAACCAGTTCCGTGTTGGCCTGGTGCGTGTAGAGCGCGCGGTCAAGGAACGTCTGTCGATGGCTGAAAGCGAAGGCCTGATGCCGCAAGACCTGATCAACGCCAAGCCGGTTGCGGCGGCGGTGAAAGAGTTCTTCGGTTCCAGCCAGCTGTCCCAGTTCATGGACCAGAACAACCCGCTGTCCGAGATCACCCACAAGCGTCGTGTCTCCGCACTCGGCCCAGGTGGTCTGACCCGTGAGCGTGCAGGCTTCGAAGTTCGTGACGTACACCCGACCCACTATGGTCGTGTCTGCCCGATCGAAACGCCGGAAGGTCCGAACATCGGTCTGATCAACTCCCTGGCCGCTTATGCGCGCACCAACCAGTACGGTTTCCTCGAGAGCCCGTACCGTGTGGTGAAAGACGCTCTGGTCACCGACGAGATCGTGTTCCTGTCCGCCATCGAAGAAGCTGATCACGTGATCGCTCAGGCTTCGGCCACGATGAACGACAAGAAAGTCCTGATCGACGAGCTGGTAGCTGTTCGTCACCTGAACGAGTTCACCGTCAAGGCGCCGGAAGACGTCACCCTGATGGACGTATCGCCCAAGCAGGTTGTGTCGGTCGCAGCGTCGCTGATCCCGTTCCTCGAGCACGACGACGCCAACCGTGCGTTGATGGGTTCGAACATGCAGCGTCAAGCTGTACCGACCCTGCGTGCCGACAAGCCTCTGGTAGGTACCGGCATGGAGCGTAACGTTGCCCGTGACTCCGGCGTTTGCGTCGTGGCTCGTCGTGGTGGCGTGATCGATTCCGTCGATGCCAGCCGTATCGTGGTTCGTGTTGCCGATGACGAAGTTGAGCCGGGCGAAGCCGGTGTAGACATCTACAACCTGACCAAATACACCCGCTCGAACCAGAACACCTGCATCAACCAGCGTCCGCTGGTGAGCAAGGGTGATCGGGTCCAGCGCAGCGACATCATGGCTGACGGCCCGTCCACCGACATGGGTGAACTGGCACTGGGCCAGAACATGCGCATCGCGTTCATGGCGTGGAACGGCTTCAACTTCGAAGACTCCATCTGCCTGTCCGAGCGTGTGGTTCAGGAAGATCGCTTCACCACGATCCACATCCAGGAACTGACCTGTGTGGCCCGTGACACCAAGCTTGGCCCAGAGGAAATCACTGCGGACATCCCGAACGTGGGTGAAGCTGCACTGAACAAGCTGGACGAAGCCGGTATCGTTTATGTAGGTGCCGAAGTAGGCGCTGGCGACATCCTGGTCGGCAAGGTCACCCCGAAAGGCGAGACCCAGCTGACTCCGGAAGAAAAACTGCTGCGTGCCATCTTCGGTGAGAAGGCCAGCGACGTTAAAGACACCTCCCTGCGCGTGCCTACTGGCACCAAGGGTACTGTCATCGACGTACAGGTCTTCACTCGCGACGGCGTTGAGCGTGATGCCCGTGCACTGTCCATCGAGAAGACTCAGCTCGACGAGATCCGCAAGGACCTGAACGAAGAGTTCCGTATCGTTGAAGGCGCAACTTTCGAACGTCTGCGCGCAGCGCTGGTTGGCCACAAGGCTGAAGGCGGCGCCGGCCTGAAGAAAGGTCAGGAAATCACCGACGAAGTTCTCGACGGTCTTGAGCATGGCCAGTGGTTCAAGCTGCGCATGGCTGAGGACGCGTTGAACGAGCAGCTCGAGAAAGCTCAGGCTTATATCGTTGATCGCCGTCGTCTGCTGGACGACAAGTTCGAAGACAAGAAGCGCAAGCTGCAGCAGGGCGATGACCTGGCTCCGGGCGTACTGAAGATCGTCAAGGTCTACCTGGCAATCCGTCGTCGCATCCAGCCGGGCGACAAGATGGCCGGTCGTCACGGTAACAAGGGTGTGGTCTCCGTGATCATGCCGGTTGAAGACATGCCGCACGATGCCAACGGTACTCCGGTCGACGTCGTTCTCAACCCGCTGGGCGTACCTTCGCGTATGAACGTTGGTCAGATCCTTGAAACCCACCTGGGCCTCGCGGCCAAGGGCTTGGGCGAGAAGATCAACCGCATGCTCGAAGAGCAGCGCAAGGTCGCTGACCTGCGCAAGTTCCTGCACGAGATCTACAACGAGATCGGCGGTCGTAACGAAGAGCTCGACAGCTTCTCCGACCAGGAAATCCTGGATCTGGCGAAGAACCTCAAGGGCGGCGTTCCAATGGCCACTCCGGTGTTCGACGGTGCCAAGGAAGTTGAAATCAAGGCCATGCTGAAACTGGCGGACCTGCCGGAAAGCGGCCAGATGCAACTGTTCGATGGTCGTACCGGCAACAAGTTCGAGCGTCCGGTTACCGTTGGCTACATGTACATGCTGAAGCTGAACCACTTGGTGGACGACAAGATGCACGCTCGTTCTACCGGTTCTTACAGCCTGGTTACCCAGCAGCCGTTGGGTGGTAAGGCACAGTTCGGTGGTCAGCGTTTCGGGGAGATGGAGGTCTGGGCACTGGAAGCGTACGGTGCCGCATACACTCTGCAAGAAATGCTCACAGTGAAGTCGGACGATGTGAACGGTCGGACCAAGATGTACAAAAACATCGTGGACGGCGATCACCGTATGGAGCCGGGCATGCCCGAGTCCTTCAACGTGTTGATCAAGGAAATTCGTTCCCTCGGCATCGATATCGATCTGGAAACCGAATAACACGTGACGCGAATCGAGAGCGGGGCTGTCCTGCCCGCTCTCTGCTCCGCCAGGAGGAAAGGCCTTGAAAGACCTACTGAATTTGCTGAAAAACCAGGGTCAAGTCGAAGAGTTCGACGCCATCCGTATCGGATTGGCCTCGCCTGAGATGATCCGTTCGTGGTCGTTCGGTGAAGTGAAAAAGCCGGAAACCATTAACTACCGTACGTTCAAACCTGAGCGTGACGGCCTGTTCTGCGCCAAGATCTTTGGCCCGGTAAAGGATTACGAGTGCCTGTGCGGTAAGTACAAGCGCTTGAAGCATCGTGGTGTGATCTGCGAGAAGTGCGGCGTTGAAGTTGCACTGGCAAAAGTTCGTCGTGAGCGCATGGCGCACATCGAGCTGGCGTCGCCGGTTGCCCACATCTGGTTCCTGAAATCGCTGCCGTCCCGTATCGGCCTGCTGATGGACATGACCCTGCGTGATATCGAGCGCGTTCTCTACTTCGAGAGCTATGTCGTTATCGATCCAGGCATGACCACCCTTGAAAAAGGTCAGCTGCTGAACGACGAGCAGTATTTCGAAGCGTTGGAAGAATTCGGCGACGATTTCGATGCCCGCATGGGTGCCGAAGCTGTCCGCGAACTGCTGCACGCGATCGACCTGGAACACGAGATTGGCCGTCTGCGTGAAGAAATTCCGCAAACCAACTCCGAAACCAAGATCAAGAAGCTGTCCAAGCGTCTGAAGTTGATGGAGGCCTTCCAGGGTTCCGGCAACTTGCCAGAGTGGATGGTGCTGACCGTTCTGCCGGTTCTACCGCCAGACCTGCGTCCACTGGTTCCGCTCGATGGCGGTCGTTTCGCGACTTCCGACCTCAACGATCTGTATCGTCGGGTGATCAACCGTAACAACCGCTTGAAGCGCCTGCTCGACCTGTCCGCTCCGGACATCATCGTGCGCAACGAAAAGCGTATGTTGCAGGAAGCGGTCGACGCACTGCTCGACAACGGTCGTCGTGGCCGCGCTATCACCGGCTCCAACAAGCGTCCTCTGAAATCCCTGGCTGACATGATCAAGGGTAAGCAGGGTCGTTTCCGTCAGAACTTGCTCGGTAAGCGCGTTGACTACTCCGGTCGTTCGGTAATTACCGTAGGTCCGACCCTGCGTCTGCACCAGTGCGGTCTGCCTAAGAAGATGGCTCTGGAGCTGTTCAAGCCGTTCATTTTCGGCAAGCTGGAAATGCGTGGTCTGGCGACCACCATCAAGGCTGCGAAGAAGATGGTCGAGCGCGAACTGCCAGAGGTCTGGGACGTTCTCGCCGAAGTGATTCGCGAACACCCGGTACTGCTCAACCGTGCACCGACCCTTCACCGTCTGGGTATCCAGGCGTTTGAACCGGTACTGATCGAAGGTAAGGCTATCCAGCTGCACCCGCTGGTCTGTGCTGCGTACAACGCCGACTTCGACGGCGACCAAATGGCCGTGCACGTACCGCTGACGCTGGAAGCCCAGCTCGAAGCGCGCGCGTTGATGATGTCCACCAACAACATCCTGTCGCCAGCCAACGGTGAGCCGATCATCGTTCCGTCGCAGGACGTTGTATTGGGTCTGTACTACATGACTCGTGAAGCGATCAACGCCAAGGGCGAAGGTCGTGTGTTCGCGGATCTGCAGGAAGTTGACCGTGTGTTCCGTGCCGGCGAAGCCGCACTGCACGCCAAGGTCAAGGTGCGGATCAACGAAACCGTTAACGATCGTGACGGCAACAGCGTGACCAACACCCGTATCGTCGACACGACCGTCGGCCGTGCGCTGTTGTTCCAGGTGGTGCCGAAAGGTCTGTCCTTCGACGTCGTCAACCTGCCGATGAAGAAAAAGGCGATCTCCAAGCTGATCAACCAGTGCTATCGCGTGGTTGGTCTGAAAGAGACCGTGATCTTCGCTGACCAGTTGATGTACACCGGTTTTGCCTATTCGACCATCTCCGGTGTTTCCATCGGTGTTAACGACTTCGTTATCCCGGATGAAAAAGCCCGCATCATCGGTGCCGCTACCGAAGAAGTGAAAGAGATCGAAAGTCAGTACGCCTCAGGCCTGGTAACCCAGGGCGAGAAGTACAACAAGGTAATCGACCTCTGGTCCAAGGCGAACGACGAAGTCTCCAAGGCGATGATGGCCAACCTCTCGAAAGAGAAAGTCATCGACCGTCATGGCGATGAAGTCGACCAGGAGTCCTTCAACTCGATGTACATGATGGCCGACTCGGGCGCACGGGGTTCTGCTGCGCAGATCCGTCAGCTCGCCGGTATGCGTGGCCTGATGGCCAAGCCGGACGGCTCCATCATCGAGACCCCGATTACAGCGAACTTCCGTGAAGGTTTGAGCGTACTCCAGTACTTCATCTCCACGCACGGTGCTCGTAAGGGTCTTGCGGATACCGCGTTGAAAACGGCGAACTCCGGTTACCTGACCCGTCGTCTGGTAGACGTGGCGCAGGATCTGGTCGTGACCGAGATCGATTGCGGCACCGAACATGGCCTGCTGATGACACCGCATATTGAAGGCGGTGACGTTGTCGAGCCGTTGGGTGAGCGCGTACTGGGCCGTGTCATTGCCCGTGACGTCTTCAAGCCGGGTACCGAGGACGTGATCGTTCCTGCTGGCACTCTGGTTGACGAGAAGTGGGTCGAGTTCATCGAGCTCAACAGCATCGACGAAGTGATCGTGCGTTCTCCGATCAGTTGCGAAACCCGCTACGGCATCTGCGCCAAGTGCTACGGTCGCGACCTGGCTCGCGGTCATCAGGTGAACATCGGTGAAGCGGTCGGCGTTATCGCTGCCCAGTCCATCGGTGAACCGGGTACCCAGCTGACGATGCGTACGTTCCACATCGGTGGTGCGGCAAGCCGGACCTCCGCGGCCGACAGCGTTCAGGTGAAGAATGGCGGTACTGTCCGTCTGCACAACCTGAAGCACGTTGAGCGAGTGGACGGTCACCTGGTGGCGGTATCCCGTTCCGGTGAGCTGGCGATCGCGGACGACTTCGGTCGTGAGCGCGAGCGTTACAAGCTGCCTTACGGTGCTGTGATTTCGGTGAAGGAAGGTGACAAGGTCGAAGCTGGTGCAATCGTGGCCAAGTGGGATCCGCACACTCACCCGATCGTCACCGAGATGAAAGGTACCGTGACCTACGTGGGCATGGAAGAAGGCATCACGATCAAGCGTCAGACCGACGAATTGACCGGTATGACCAACATTGAAGTACTCGACGCCAAAGATCGTCCAGCTGCCGGCAAGGACATCCGTCCAGCCGTGAAGATGGTCGACGACAACGGCAAGGATCTGTTGCTGCCAGGCACTGACGTAATCGCTCAGTACTTCCTGCCAGCCAACGCCCTGGTCGGTGTGGCGGACGGTGCGCGGATCGCGATCGGTGATGTTATCGCTCGTATCCCGCAAGAAACTTCGAAAACTCGCGACATCACCGGTGGTCTGCCGCGTGTTGCCGACCTGTTCGAAGCCCGTCGTCCGAAAGAAGCTTCGATCCTGGCTGAAGTCAGCGGCACCATCGCGTTCGGTAAAGAGACCAAGGGCAAGCGCCGTCTGGTTATCACCCCGAACGACGGTAGCGATCCGTATGAAGAGCTGATTCCGAAGTGGCGTCACCTGAACGTCTTCGAAGGCGAACAGGTAAACCGCGGCGAAGTTATCTCCGACGGCCCGAGCGATCCACACGATATCCTGCGTCTGCTGGGTGTGAGTGCGCTGGCCAAGTACATCGTGAACGAAATCCAGGACGTTTACCGTCTGCAAGGCGTGAAGATCAACGACAAGCACATCGAGACCATCCTGCGTCAGATGCTGCGTAAAGTTGAGATCTCCGAGTCCGGCGATTCCAGTTTCATCAAGGGCGACCAGATGGAGCTGACTCACGTACTGGTAGAGAACGAGCGTCTGAGCGCGGAAGACAAGTTTGTCGCCAAGTTCACCCGCGTTCTGCTGGGTATCACCAAGGCGTCGTTGTCCACCGAATCGTTCATCTCGGCGGCTTCCTTCCAGGAAACCACCCGGGTACTGACCGAAGCGGCAGTCACCGGCAAGCGCGATTACCTGCGCGGCCTGAAGGAAAACGTGGTCGTGGGTCGTCTGATCCCGGCTGGTACCGGTTTGGCCTATCACAGCGAGCGCAAGCGTCGCCGTGATGCAGACAAGCCGTTGCGCGTAAGCGCCAGTGAAGTGGAAGCTGCACTGACCGAAGCGTTGAACTCGAGCGGTAACTGAGTTCTGCAGTAATTAAGTGCCTGGCCCTGGTCGCCTCATTCGCCGGATCGAGACAAATTGTCGAGATCCGGTGAGCGAGGAGGTCGGGGCCTTGCCTTGACTGGGGACAAGATCCTCTTTAGACTCTTGATCCCCTAAATTTGGCGGGAATTCGTTCCTGCCATTTTGCTTTTCTTGTAAGACAATAGCGTCGCAAGACAACAGTGGAGCTAGTAGATGGCAACTATCAACCAGCTGGTACGTCAGCCGCGTAAGCGTATCGTCGAGAAATCCGACGTACCTGCGCTGCAGAACTGCCCGCAACGTCGTGGCGTATGCACCCGTGTGTATACCACCACGCCGAAAAAACCTAACTCGGCACTGCGTAAAGTATGCCGTGTGCGTCTGACCAACGGTTTCGAGGTTTCCTCGTACATCGGCGGTGAAGGCCACAACCTGCAAGAGCACAGCGTGGTACTGATCCGCGGCGGTCGTGTAAAAGACTTGCCAGGTGTTCGTTACCACACCGTTCGCGGCTCCTTGGATACCTCCGGCGTCAAAGGCCGTAACCAGGGTCGTTCGAAGTACGGTACCAAGCGTCCGAAGTAATCGGTCGTTTTGCAGTTTTTCATTTTTATTGAGTCGATAAGAGTAAGGTCGGGCACGCTTTTGCTGTCCCGGGCTAACCTGAAGACCGTTTGAGGGCTTATCAATGCCAAGACGTCGCGTAGCAGCCAAACGTGAGATTCTGGACGATCCGAAATACGGAAGCCAGATTCTCGCCAAGTTCATGAACCACGTTATGGAAAGCGGCAAGAAAGCCGTCGCCGAACGTATCGTTTATGGCGCGCTGGAAAAAGTTAAAGAGCGTAAGAACTCCGATCCCCTGGAACTCTTCGAAAAAGCACTCGACGCCATCGCTCCGCTGGTCGAAGTGAAGTCGCGCCGCGTAGGCGGTGCTACCTACCAGGTTCCGGTCGAAGTTCGTCCGTCCCGTCGTAACGCTCTGGCCATGCGCTGGCTCGTAGACTTCGCCCGTAAGCGCGGCGAGAAGTCCATGGCTCTGCGTTTGGCTGGTGAGCTGCTGGACGCTGCTGAAGGTAAAGGTGCTGCAGTTAAGAAGCGTGAAGACGTGCACCGTATGGCTGAGGCCAACAAGGCTTTCTCGCACTACCGCTTCTAATTTCAGCGTCACTCAATTTGCGAGGGCTTTATGGCTCGTACAACCGATATTAAACGCTACCGTAACATTGGTATCGTTGCTCACGTGGATGCGGGTAAAACCACTACCACCGAGCGCGTCCTGTTCTACACGGGCGTAAACCACAAAATGGGCGAGGTGCATGATGGCGCCGCGACCATGGACTGGATGGTACAAGAGCAGGAGCGGGGTATTACCATTACCTCCGCTGCTACTACTGCTTTCTGGGAAGGCTCTAACAAGCAATTCCCTAAGCACCGCTTCAACATCATCGATACCCCCGGCCACGTTGACTTCACCATTGAAGTAGAGCGTTCGCTGCGCGTACTCGACGGCGCTGTCGTTGTGTTCTGCGGTACTTCCGGTGTTGAGCCTCAGTCTGAAACCGTATGGCGTCAAGCCAACAAATACGGCGTTCCGCGTCTTGTTTACGTAAACAAGATGGACCGTGCTGGTGCCAACTTCCTGCGCGTGATCGGTCAGATCAAGCAGCGTCTGGGTCACACTCCGGTGCCTATCCAGTTGGCTATCGGTTCCGAAGACAACTTCGAAGGTCAGATCGATCTGATGACCATGGAAGCTGTTCGCTGGAACGATGGCGACAAGGGTATGGCTGCCATTCGTGGTCCAATCCCGGCTGAGCTGCAAGAGCTGGCTGAAGAGTGGCGCGGCAACATGGTTGAGGCTGCCGCCGAAGCCAACGAAGAGCTGATGAACAAGTACCTGGAAGGCGAAGAGCTGTCGATCGAAGAGATCAAGGCTGCTCTGCGTCAGCGTACTATCGCTGGCGAAATCGTTCTGGCTGTTTGCGGTTCTTCCTTCAAGAACAAGGGTGTTCCCCTGGTTCTCGACGCCGTTATCGACTACCTGCCTGCACCGGTCGACATTCCAGCCATCAAGGGTTCCGACCCGGATGACGAGACTGTCGAAATGGAGCGTCATGCAGACGACAACGAGCCGTTCTCGGCTCTGGCGTTCAAGATCGCTACCGACCCATTCGTGGGTACCCTGACATTTGCTCGCGTTTACTCGGGCGTGTTGAACTCCGGCGACGGCGTGATCAACTCGGTCAAGGGCAAGAAAGAGCGCGTGGGTCGTATGGTGCAGATGCACGCAAACACCCGCGAAGAGATCAAGGAAGTGCGCGCTGGCGACATCGCGGCCCTGATCGGCATGAAGGACGTCACCACTGGTGACACCCTGTGCTCCGCTGACAAGCCAATCATCCTGGTTCGCATGGACTTCCCGGAGCCGGTTATCTCGGTTGCCGTTGAGCCGAAAACCAAGGATGACCAGGAAAAAATGGGTATCGCTCTGGGCAAGCTCGCTCAGGAAGACCCGTCTTTCCGCGTCAAGACTGATGAAGAGACTGGTCAGACGATCATCTCCGGCATGGGCGAACTGCACCTGGACATCCTGGTTGACCGGATGCGCCGTGAGTTCAACGTCGAAGCCAACATCGGTAAGCCACAGGTTTCCTATCGTGAGAAGATCACGAAGGCTTGTGAGATCGAAGGCAAGTTCGTTCGCCAGTCCGGCGGTCGTGGTCAGTTCGGCCACTGCTGGATCCGTTTTGCCCCTGCTGACGAAGGTCAGGAAGGTCTGCAGTTCGTGAACGAAGTAGTCGGTGGTGTGGTTCCGAAGGAATACATCCCGGCTATCCAGAAGGGTATCGAAGAGCAGATGAAGAACGGCGTTGTCGCCGGCTATCCGCTGATCGGCCTGAAGGCTACCGTGTTCGACGGTTCTTACCACGACGTCGACTCCAACGAGATGGCGTTCAAGGTGGCGGCCTCCATGGCGACCAAGCAACTGGCTACCAAGGGTGGCGGTGTTGTTCTTGAGCCGATCATGAAGGTTGAAGTCGTAACACCTGAGGACTACATGGGCGACGTGATGGGTGACTTGAACCGTCGTCGCGGTCTGATCCAGGGTATGGAAGACACGGTTTCCGGTAAGGTTATCCGTGCCGAGGTTCCGCTGGGCGAGATGTTCGGTTACGCAACCGACGTTCGTTCCATGTCCCAGGGTCGCGCGAGCTACTCTATGGAATTCTCCAAATACTCCGAGGCTCCGTCGAACGTCGTCGAAGCTATCGTTAAAAAACAAGGCTGATTCAGCCCCTTTAGGCTAGGAGTTAATTGTCGTGGCTAAAGAAAAATTTGAACGTAACAAACCGCACGTCAACGTTGGCACCATCGGTCACGTTGACCACGGTAAAACCACTCTGACCGCTGCTCTGACCCGTGTCTGCTCCGAAGTTTTCGGTTCGGCCAAGGTTGACTTCGACAAGATCGACAGCGCCCCGGAAGAAAAAGCTCGCGGTATCACCATCAACACCGCTCACGTTGAATACGACTCGGCCGTGCGTCACTACGCACACGTTGACTGCCCAGGTCACGCCGACTACGTAAAAAACATGATCACCGGTGCTGCCCAGATGGATGGCGCGATCCTGGTTTGCTCGGCCGCTGATGGTCCGATGCCACAAACTCGTGAGCACATCCTGCTGTCCCGCCAGGTAGGCGTTCCGTACATCGTTGTCTTCCTGAACAAGGCTGACATGGTTGACGACGCTGAGCTGCTGGAACTGGTTGAGATGGAAGTGCGCGACCTGCTGAGCACTTACGACTTCCCAGGTGATGACACTCCAATCATCATCGGTTCGGCTCTGATGGCTCTGAACGGCCAAGACGACAACGAAATGGGCACCACTGCTGTCAAGAAGCTGGTGGAAACTCTGGACAGTTACATCCCAGAGCCAGAGCGTGCTATCGACAAGCCGTTCCTGATGCCAATCGAAGACGTATTCTCGATCTCCGGTCGCGGTACTGTTGTGACTGGTCGTGTTGAGCGTGGCATCGTCCGCATCCAGGAAGAAGTTGAGATCGTCGGTCTGCGCGACACTCAGAAAACTACCTGCACCGGCGTTGAAATGTTCCGCAAGCTGCTCGACGAAGGTCGTGCTGGCGAGAACTGCGGCGTGCTGCTGCGCGGCACCAAGCGTGACGACGTTGAGCGTGGCCAGGTTCTGGTCAAGCCAGGCACCGTCAAGCCGCACACCAAGTTCGTTGCCGAAGTTTACGTTCTGAGCAAGGAAGAAGGCGGTCGTCATACTCCGTTCTTCAAAGGCTACCGTCCACAGTTCTACTTCCGTACAACTGACGTGACTGGTAACTGCGAGCTGCCAGAAGGCGTTGAAATGGTAATGCCAGGTGACAACATCCAGATGACTGTCACTCTGATCAAAACCATCGCGATGGAAGACGGTCTGCGTTTCGCTATCCGTGAAGGCGGTCGTACCGTCGGCGCCGGCGTCGTAGCCAAAGTCATCGAGTAAGTCTCTTTTAGAGTCTGCTTGATGAGTTGAAAAAGCCCCCGCCAAGCGGGGGCTTTTTTATTGGGTTGACACCTATCGGGGGCGTCTATAGAATTGCGCCTCCTTTTAACGGGCGTATTGCGCCCGGTGGGAATAGCAGCCGGAGTCTGAAATCCAATGCAAAATCAGCAAATCCGTATCAGGTTGAAGGCCTTTGACCATCGCCTGATCGACCAATCCACCCAGGAAATCGTGGAAACCGCGAAACGTACTGGTGCTCAAGTGCGTGGTCCAATTCCACTGCCTACCCGTAAAGAGCGGTTCACCGTTCTGGTCTCCCCGCACGTCAACAAAGACGCGCGTGACCAGTACGAGATCCGTACTCATAAGCGCGTTCTGGACATCGTCCAGCCAACGGATAAAACCGTTGATGCACTTATGAAGCTCGATCTTGCGGCCGGTGTGGAAGTGCAGATCAGCCTCGGCTAAGACTCGGTCTTAGTCGTGTAACGCTCTGAAATGGGCGGCCATAGCGGGTGAAAGCCCCGTACACTCATGAGGTTTACAACATGACTATTGGTGTAGTCGGTCGTAAATGCGGTATGACCCGTATTTTCACCGAAGAAGGTGTCTCCATTCCGGTCACGGTCATTGAGATCGAGCCGAATCGCGTCACCCAGTTCAAAACTGAAGAGACCGATGGCTATCGTGCAGTGCAAGTCACTGTCGGCGAGCGTCGTGCTTCGCGTGTAACAGCTGCTCAAGCTGGCCACTTCGCCAAGGCGAACGTTGCCGCTGGTCGTACCGTACTGGAATTCCGTCTTGAAGAAGGCGAGTACCAGGCCGGCGATCTGATCAACGCTGAAATCTTCGCTGCTGGTCAACTGGTTGATGTAACCGGTCAGTCCAAAGGTAAAGGCTTCCAGGGTACGATCAAGCGTTGGAACTTCCGCGGGCAAGATAACACCCACGGTAACTCCGTATCCCACCGCGTTCCAGGCTCTATCGGCCAGTGCCAGACTCCTGGTCGTGTATTCAAGGGCAAAAAAATGTCCGGTCATATGGGCGCCGAGCGCGTGACCGTGCAGTCCCTCGAAGTAGTGCGCGTGGACGCTGAACGCAATCTGTTGTTGGTCAAGGGCGCTGTTCCTGGCGCTACTGGCGGCAACGTGGTTGTACGTCCAGCAGCCAAGGCTCGCGGTTAAGGGGAAGCTGACATGCAATTAAATGTAAATGACGCTCAAGCGATCGAAGTTTCCGAACTGACATTTGGCGGCGAATTCAACGAGACGCTGGTTCACCAAGCAGTCGTGGCCTACATGGCCGGCGGCCGTCAAGGTAGCAAGCAGCAAAAGACCCGTTCCGACGTTTCTGGTGGCGGTAAGCGCCCATGGCGTCAGAAAGGTACTGGCCGTGCTCGTGCCGGTACTATCCGTAGCCCAATCTGGCGTGGCGGCGGTACCACTTTCGCAGCTCGTCCTCAGGATCACTCCCAGAAGCTGAACAAGAAGATGTATCGCGCAGCAATGCGTTCCATCCTTGCTGAACTGGTGCGTACTGATCGTCTGGTCGTGGTTCAGGACTTCGCTGTTGAAGCACCGAAAACCAAAGATCTGCTGAACAAGCTGAACGGCATGGGCCTGACTGACGTCCTGATCGTGTCTGACGCTGTTGATCAGAACCTGTACCTGGCTGCTCGTAACCTGCCGCACGTCGATGTTCGTGACGTACAGGGTTCCGATCCGGTCAGTCTGATCGCATACGACAAGGTGTTGATCACCGTGTCGGCCGTGAAGAAATTCGAGGAGCTGCTGGGATGAACCAGGAACGCGTATTTAAAGTTCTGCTTGGCCCGCACGTTTCCGAGAAGGCTACGGTTCTGGCAGACAAGAAAGGCCAGTTCGTTTTCAAGGTTGCTACCGACGCAACCAAGCTGGAAATCAAGAAGGCCGTCGAAAGCCTGTTCAGCGTGAAAGTAGAGCGCGTGACTACCCTGAACGTTCTGGGTAAAAGCAAGCGCACTGCTCGCGGTCTGGGCAAGCGTAATGACTGGAAGAAGGCAGTTATCTCCCTTCAGCCAGGCCAAGATCTCGATTTCAGCAGCAGTGCTGAGTAAGGAAGGGGTGCATCATGGCAATCGTTAAATGCAAACCGACTTCCCCTGGCCGCCGTTTTGTGGTCAAGGTGGTCAACCAGGAGCTGCATAAAGGCGCTCCTCACGCACCGCTGCTCGAGAAAAAATCGAAGTCTGGTGGTCGTAACAACAATGGCCGTATCACTACACGTCACGTGGGTGGTGGTCATAAGCAGCATTATCGTCTGGTCGACTTCCGTCGCAACGACAAGGATGGCATCGCTGCCACCGTCGAGCGTATCGAATACGATCCAAACCGTACTGCTCACATCGCTCTGCTGCTGTACGCAGATGGCGAGCGTCGCTACATCATCGCCCCTAAAGGCGTGAGTGCTGGTGACCAGCTGATCGCAGGTGCCCTGGCGCCGATCAAGCCGGGCAACGCTCTGCAACTGCGTAACATTCCAGTTGGTAGCACCGTACACGGCATCGAATTGAAGCCAGGTAAAGGCGCGCAAATCGCTCGTTCCGCTGGTGCTTCGGCTCAGCTGATCGCTCGTGAAGGTGTCTACGTGACCCTGCGTCTGCGTTCTGGTGAGATGCGTAAAGTACTGGCTGAATGCCGTGCGACCCTGGGCGAAGTCTCGAACTCCGAGCACAGCCTGCGTTCGTTGGGTAAAGCTGGTGCCAAGCGCTGGCGTGGCGTTCGCCCAACCGTTCGTGGTGTTGCCATGAACCCGGTTGACCACCCACATGGTGGTGGTGAAGGTCGTACCTCTGGTGGTCGTCATCCGGTATCGCCATGGGGCTTCCCGACTAAGGGCGCGAAGACTCGTGGTAATAAGCGTACCGACAAAATGATCGTCCGTCGTCGCAAGTAAATAGAGGGATACGACAGTGCCACGTTCTCTGAAAAAAGGTCCTTTTATTGATCTTCACCTACTGAAGAAGATCGAAGTGGCGGCGGAAAAGAACGATCGCAAACCAGTTAAGACCTGGTCGCGTCGTTCGATGATCCTGCCACAAATGGTCGGTCTGACCATCGCAGTACACAACGGTCGCCAGCACGTCCCAGTTCTCGTGAACGAAGACATGGTCGGCCACAAACTGGGCGAGTTCGCCGGTACCCGCACATACCGTGGGCACGTGGCTGACAAGAAAGCCAAGCGTTAAGGGGTAAGGAAATGGAAGTAGCCGCTAAGTTGTCGGGCGCTCGAATCTCCGCCCAGAAAGCCCGCTTGGTCGCCGACCAGATCCGCGGGAAGAAGGTGGGCGAAGCGCTCAACCTGTTGGCTTTCAGCAGTAAGAAAGCCGCCGAGATCATGAAAAAAGTGCTGGAGTCGGCCGTAGCCAACGCCGAGCATAACGAAGGCGCAGACGTTGATGACCTGAAGGTCAGCACCGTTTTCGTCAACGAAGGGCGTTCGCTGAAGCGCATCATGCCACGTGCCAAAGGCCGTGCTGATCGCATCGTCAAGCGGTCTTGCCATATCACTGTCAAGGTTGCTGACAAGTAACGGAGTCGAAGAGATGGGTCAGAAAGTACATCCCATTGGCATTCGCCTGGGAATCGTCAAGGAGCACACCTCCGTCTGGTACGCAGACGGTCGGACTTATGCGGACTACTTGTTCGCTGATCTGAAGGTGCGTGAGTATCTCCAAGACAAACTAAAAAGCGCGTCCGTAAGCCGTATCGATATCCATCGTCCGGCTCAGACTGCACGTATCACCATCCACACCGCTCGTCCAGGTATCGTTATCGGGAAGAAAGGTGAAGATGTTGAGAAACTGCGTCAGGACCTGACCAAGCAAATGGGTGTGCCTGTGCACATCAATATCGAAGAGATCCGCAAGCCGGAGCTCGACGGTATGCTGGTTGCGCAGAGCGTAGCTCAGCAGCTGGAGCGTCGCGTAATGTTCCGTCGCGCTATGAAGCGCGCAGTACAGAACGCCATTCGCATTGGTGCCAAAGGCATCAAAATCCAAGTGAGCGGTCGTCTCGGCGGTGCTGAAATCGCACGTACTGAATGGTATCGCGAAGGTCGTGTGCCACTGCACACCCTGCGTGCCGACATCGACTATGCCAACTACGAAGCTCACACCACCTACGGTGTGATCGGTGTAAAGGTTTGGATCTTCAAAGGCGAAGTAATTGGTGGTCGCCAAGAAGAGCTGAAACCACAAGCACCAGCGCCTCGTAAAAAAGCTGCTAAGTAAGGGGTACGCCAAATGTTGCAACCAAAGCGTACGAAGTTCCGCAAGCAGATGACCGGTCACAACCGTGGCCTGGCATTGCGCGGTAGCAAAGTCAGCTTCGGCGAGTTCGCGCTGAAGTCTGTTGCTCGTGGTCGTCTCACCGCTCGTCAGATCGAGTCAGCGCGTCGTGCTCTGACCCGTCACGTAAAACGTGGCGGCAAGATCTGGATCCGTGTATTCCCGGACAAGCCTGTCACCAAGAAGCCACTCGAAGTTCGGATGGGTAAAGGTAAGGGTAACGTGGAGTACTGGGTTGCCCAGATTCAGCCAGGCAAAGTCCTGTATGAAATCGAGGGTGTTTCTGAAGAGCTGGCGCGTGAGGCTTTCGCCCTGGCTGCTGCAAAGCTGCCGCTCGCCACCTCCTTTGTTAAACGGACGGTGATGTGATGAAAGCGAATGAACTTCGTGAAAAATCAGCACAGCAGCTGAACGAGCAACTGCTCGGCCTGCTGCGCGACCAGTTCAATCTGCGTATGCAGAAAGCAACTGGCCAGTTGGGGCAGTCTCATCTGCTCTCGCAAGTTAAGCGTGACATCGCTCGCGTGAAAACTGTGCTCAACCAGCAGGCAGGTAAGTAATCATGGCTGAAGCCGAAAAAACTGTCCGTACGCTGACTGGCCGTGTTGTCAGCGACAAGATGGACAAAACCATCACCGTTCTGATCGAGCGTCGCGTTAAGCACCCGATCTACGGTAAATACGTTAAGCGTTCGACTAAGCTGCACGCGCACGACGAAACCAATCAATGCCACATCGGCGACAAGGTCACTATTCGTGAAACCCGTCCGATGGCCAAGACCAAATCTTGGGCGCTGGTTGATGTTCTCGAACGCGCTGTGGAAGTCTAAGGGCTAGGGGTCGGAGAAATTATATGATTCAGACTCAATCCATGCTTGATGTGGCCGATAACAGCGGCGCTCGCCGCGTTATGTGCATCAAGGTGCTGGGTGGCTCCCATCGTCGTTACGCTGCTATTGGCGACATCATCAAAGTTACCGTCAAGGAAGCAATTCCTCGCGGTAAAGTGAAGAAAGGTCAGGTGATGACTGCTGTTGTAGTCCGCACTCGCCATGGTGTTCGTCGCGCTGACGGCTCCATCATCCGCTTTGATGGCAACGCTGCTGTTCTGTTGAACAACAAGCAAGAGCCAATCGGCACCCGTATCTTTGGGCCAGTGACCCGTGAACTTCGTACTGAGAAGTTTATGAAGATCGTCTCGCTCGCCCCAGAAGTGCTGTAAGGAGATCCGACATGCAAAAGATTCGTCGTGACGACGAGATCATCGTGATCGCCGGCAAAGACAAGGGCAAGCGCGGTAAGGTGCTCAAGGTTCTCGCTGACAACCGTCTGGTTGTCGGTGGTCTGAACCTGGTCAAGCGCCATACCAAGCCTAACCCGATGTCGGGCGTACAGGGCGGTATCGTCGAGAAAGAAGCGCCACTGCACGCTTCCAACGTCGCCATTTTCAACGGCGAAACCAACAAGGCTGACCGCGTTGGTTTCAAAGTAGAAGACGGCAAAAAAATTCGTGTCTTCAAGTCGACCCAAAAAGCGGTTGATGCTTGAACACTGCTAGGTAGAAGACCATGGCACGACTGAAAGAGATTTACCGGAAGGAAATCGCACCGAAGCTTAAGGAAGAACTTAAGCTGGCGAACGTGATGGAAGTTCCGCGCATTACCAAGATCACCCTGAACATGGGTCTGGGCGAAGCGATCGGTGACAAGAAAATCATCGAGCACGCGGTAGCTGACCTGGAGAAGATCACCGGCCAGAAAGTCGTTGTGACTCACGCTCGCAAATCCATCGCTGGCTTCAAAGTCCGCGAAGGTTGGCCGATCGGTGTCAAAGTGACCCTGCGTCGCGATCGTATGTATGAGTTCCTGGATCGTCTGCTGTCGATCTCCCTGCCTCGGGTTCGCGACTTCCGCGGCCTGAATGCCAAGTCCTTCGATGGTCGTGGCAACTACAGCATGGGCGTGAAAGAGCAGATCATTTTCCCGGAAATCGATTACGACAAGATCGATGCTCTGCGCGGTCTGGACATTACCCTGACCACCACTGCCAAATCGGATGACGAAGGTCGCGCTCTGCTGCGTGCTTTCAAATTCCCGTTCCGCAACTGATTGGAGTAGGAAAATGGCCAAGAAGAGCATGAAGAACCGTGAGCTGAAGCGTCAGCTCACCGTTGCCAAGTACGCCACCAAGCGTGCAGCGCTGAAAGCTATCATCGTTGATCTGAACGCAAGTCCAGAAGCACGTTGGGAAGCTACCGTAGCACTGCAGAAGCAGCCACGTGACGCAAGCGCCTCGCGCATGCGTAACCGCTGCCGCCTGACTGGTCGTCCGCACGGCGTATACCGCAAGTTCGGCCTCGGCCGTAACATGCTGCGCCAAGCTGCAATGCGTGGTGACGTTCCAGGTCTGGTTAAAGCCAGCTGGTAAGCACTGTCAAAGTCTCGGTGGTCGGGATCCCAGGATCCTGACCACCGGTGGCCTTGAAGCAGAATCAAGCCCCTTTTGGGGCTTGATTCATTTCTGGGGTATGTCTAGAATGACCGGCTCGCCTGAGCCCGTGTTTTTCTTGCCCGGAGTTTCTCGGCGACACGTAGTAGCCGCAAGGCTAATTTTTTTGCATTAGGAGCGTCTAGCCCATGAGTATGCAGGACCCGTTAGCGGACATGCTAACTCGAATCCGTAATGCCCAGATGGCTGAAAAGTCCGTCGTAAGCATGCCGTCTTCCACGTTGAAGGTGGCTGTAGCAAAAGTCCTGAAGGACGAAGGTTACATCGCGGGTTATCAGATCAGCAGCGAAATCAAGCCACTGCTGTCCATCGAGCTGAAATACTTCGAAGGCCGTCCGGTCATCGAGGAAGTGAAGCGCGTTAGCCGTCCAGGCCTGCGTCAGTACAAGTCCGTCGAGGATCTGCCGAAAGTTCGCGGCGGTCTGGGCGTGTCTATCGTCTCCACCAACAAAGGTGTGATGACTGATCGTGCTGCGCGCGCTGCCGGTGTCGGCGGCGAAGTTCTTTGCACTGTGTTCTAAGGGGGGATAAGCATGTCTCGCGTCGCTAAGAACCCCGTTAAGCTGCCAGCCGGTGTCGAAGTCAAATTCGCAGGCCAACAGCTTTCGGTGAAGGGTGCCAAGGGCACTCTTGAACTGAACATCCATTCGTCCGTTGAGATCGTTGAAGAGTCCGGTGAGCTGCGTTTCGCTGCTCGCAATGGCGATCAACAGACTCGCGCAATGGCTGGTACCACTCGTGCGTTGGTAAACAACATGGTCCAAGGCGTAAGCCAAGGCTTCGAGCGCAAGCTCCAGCTGGTCGGTGTTGGTTACAAAGCGCAAGCAAAAGGCTCGGTTCTGAACCTGGCTCTTGGCTTCTCGCACCCAGTGGATTACGAACTGCCGGAAGGCATCACCGCTGAGACTCCTAGCCAGACCGATATCCTGATCAAGGGCATCGACAAGCAGCTGGTAGGTCAAGTGGCCGCCGAGATCCGCGACTTCCGTCCACCAGAGCCGTACAAAGGCAAAGGTGTGCGCTACGCGGACGAAGTCGTCCGTCGTAAAGAAGCCAAGAAGAAGTAGGGCATAGCAAATGACCGACAAAAAAGTTACTCGACTGCGTCGCGCTCGCAAAGCACGCCTGAAAATGCACGAACTCGAAGTCGTGCGTCTCTGCGTGTTCCGCTCTTCGCAGCACATCTACGCCCAGGTCATTTCGGCCGACGGCAACAAGGTCCTGGCAAGTGCCTCGACTTTGGATAAAGAACTGCGTGATGGTGCCACCGGCAACATCGACGCGGCCACTAAGGTTGGCCAGCTGGTCGCTACGCGTGCTAAAGCCGCTGGCGTCTCGCAGGTGGCTTTCGACCGCTCTGGCTTCAAGTACCACGGCCGCGTCAAGGCGCTGGCTGATGCTGCTCGTGAAGCTGGGCTGGAGTTCTAAGTTATGTCAAATAACGACCAAAAGCGCGACGAAGGCTACATCGAGAAGCTGGTTCAAGTTAACCGCGTAGCCAAAACCGTTAAAGGCGGCCGTATCTTCACTTTCACCGCGCTGACCGTGGTGGGTGATGGTAAAGGCCGTGTTGGCTTCGGCCGTGGCAAGTCGCGTGAAGTGCCTGCTGCGATCCAGAAGGCAATGGAAGCTGCTCGCCGCAACATGATCCAGGTTGATCTGAACGGCACCACCCTGCAGTACGCAATGAAGTCTGCCCATGGCGCTTCGAAGGTGTACATGCAGCCTGCTTCTGAAGGTACCGGTATCATCGCTGGCGGCGCTATGCGTGCTGTCCTCGAAGTTGCTGGCGTTCAGAACGTTCTGGCCAAGTGCTACGGCTCGACTAACCCTGTAAACGTGGTTCACGCCACTTTCAAGGGTTTGAAAGCAATGCAGTCTCCTGAATCCATTGCCGCCAAGCGTGGCAAAAGCGTCAAGGAGATCTTCTGATCATGGCTACCGTAAAAGTTACGCTGATCAAAAGCATGACCGGCCGCATCCCTAACCACAAACTGTGCGTTAAGGGTCTGGGTCTGCGTCGCATCGGTCACACTGTAGAAGTCCAGGATACTCCCGAGAATCGCGGGATGATCAACAAGGCTTACTACATGCTGCGTGTCGAGGGTTAATCGATGAAACTCAATGATCTGAGTCCAGCGCCGGGTTCCCGTCGCGAAAAGCATCGTCCGGGCCGTGGTATCGGTAGTGGTTTGGGCAAGACCGGTGGCCGTGGCCACAAAGGTCAGACCTCCCGCTCCGGTGGCACCATTGCTCCAGGCTTTGAAGGCGGTCAACAGCCGCTGCATCGTCGCCTGCCGAAGTTCGGTTTCGTTTCCCTGAAGGCCATGGACCGCGCAGAAGTGCGTCTGTCCGAGCTGGCTAAAGTGGACGGCGACATCGTCACCGTGCAGTCCCTGAAGGATGCCAACGTGATCAACCAGAACGTACAGCGTGTGAAAATCATGCTGTCGGGCGAAGTTGCTCGCGCTGTCACCATCGGAAAGGGAATCGGCGCCACCAAAGGTGCGCGTGCGGCTATCGAAGCAGCTGGCGGCAAGTTCGAGGAATAAATGGCTAAGCAAGGTGCTCTCTCTGCGCTCGGCAAAGGCGGTATGTCTGAACTCTGGGCTCGTCTGCGTTTTCTGTTCCTGGCGATTATCGTCTACCGAATAGGCGCACACATCCCGGTTCCAGGTATCAACCCGGACCGACTCGCAGACCTGTTTCGACAGAATGAGGGGACCATTCTTAGCTTGTTCAACATGTTTTCCGGCGGTGCGCTGGAGCGGATGAGCATCTTTGCACTGGGGATCATGCCGTACATCTCGGCATCGATCATCATGCAGCTGATGACAGCCGTCAGCCCGCAGCTGGAGCAGTTGAAGAAGGAAGGTGAAGCTGGCCGTCGCAAGATCAGCCAGTACACCCGCTACGGCACTGTCGTACTCGCTCTCGTCCAGGCCATTGGCATGTCCATTGGCCTGGCGGGGCAGGGCGTTTCGTTCAATGCTGACCTCAGCTTCTATTTCGTCGCGGTTACCACGTTTGTGGCAGGCGCGATGTTCATGATGTGGTTGGGTGAGCAGATTACTGAGCGTGGTGTTGGCAACGGTATCTCGATGTTGATCTTCGCAGGTATCGTCGCCGGTCTTCCGAGAGCGATCGGGCAGTCTTTCGAGTCTGCGCGTCAGGGTGATATCAACATTTTCGCCCTGGTTGCCATCGGTTTGCTGGCAGTAGCGATTATCGGTTTCGTGGTGTTCATTGAGCGTGGTCAGCGTCGTATTGCTGTTCACTACGCCAAGCGTCAGCAAGGCCGCAAGGTGTTTGCTGCGCAGACTAGCCACTTGCCGTTGAAGGTGAACATGGCCGGCGTTATCCCGGCTATTTTCGCGAGCAGCATCTTGCTGTTCCCGGCTTCGTTGGGTGCCTGGTTCGGCCAGTCTGAAGGTATGGGCTGGTTGCAGGACATCTCGCAGTCGATCGCTCCTGGTCAGCCGTTGAATATTCTGCTGTTTAGTGCAGGGATTATTTTCTTCTGCTTCTTCTATACGGCGTTGATGTTCAATCCGAAAGACGTAGCGGAAAACCTGAAGAAGTCCGGTGCCTTTATTCCGGGCATCCGTCCAGGTGAGCAGTCTGCGCGCTACATTGATGGCGTTCTGACTCGCTTGACCATGTTCGGTGCTCTTTACATGACGGCCGTCTGCCTGTTGCCCCAGTTTCTGGTGGTTGCGGCAAACGTACCGTTCTACCTTGGCGGGACCTCGTTGCTGATCGTGGTCGTGGTTGTGATGGACTTCATGTCCCAAGTACAATCGCACCTCGTTTCGCACCAGTACGAATCCCTGATGAAGAAAGCCAACCTGAAGGGCTACGGCAGCGGCATGCTGCGCTGAGTAGCGTCCATAAGGTTCGAGGAGTTGGTGATGAAAGTTCGTGCATCGGTGAAAAAGCTGTGCCGTAACTGCAAGATTATTCGCCGCGAAGGTGTTGTTCGAGTAATTTGCAGCGCGGAACCGCGTCACAAACAGCGCCAAGGCTGAGTGTGATTGTGCTTTAAGCCCGGCAGCTAGTGCGCTGCCGGGTTGATTATTTGTTATTACAGCGATATTATCTCGCGCCCTATTTCTTGGCTTCCGGGGCGTAGGTAGCTGTCAATTGGAGTCCCACTGAATGGCCCGTATTGCAGGCGTCAACATTCCAGATAACAAGCATACTGTTATCTCGCTGACCTACATCTATGGTGTTGGTCGCACTACTGCGCAGAAAATTTGTGCAGTGGCTGGGGTCAACCCAGCGGCAAAGATCAAAGATCTGAGCGACGAGCAGATTGAACAGCTGCGTGGCGAAGTGGCGAAGTTCACCACTGAAGGTGACCTGCGTCGCGAAGTCAACATGAAAATCAAGCGCTTGATGGACCTCGGTTGCTATCGCGGTCTGCGTCATCGTCGTGGTCTGCCAGTACGCGGTCAGCGTACCAAGACCAACGCGCGTACCCGTAAGGGTCCGCGTAAGCCGATCCGCAAGTAATCGCCCCAGCGAATCGACAGGAATTTAATCATGGCAAAACCTGCTGCTCGTCCTCGTAAAAAAGTTAAAAAGACAGTGGTTGATGGCATCGCCCACATCCATGCTTCTTTTAACAACACCATCGTGACCATTACCGACCGTCAAGGTAACGCTCTTTCCTGGGCTACCTCCGGTGGTTCGGGTTTCCGCGGTTCCCGCAAGTCCACCCCGTTCGCTGCTCAAGTAGCTGCTGAGCGTGCTGGTCAAGCTGCGCTGGAATACGGCCTGAAAAACCTCGATGTCAACGTCAAGGGTCCAGGTCCAGGTCGTGAATCCGCAGTTCGTGCTTTGAACGGCTGTGGCTACAAGATCGCCAGCATCACCGACGTGACGCCAATCCCGCACAACGGGTGCCGTCCGCCGAAGAAGCGCCGCGTGTAATCCAGGAGATTGTAAAGAATGGCTCGTTACATTGGTCCAAAATGCAAACTCGCTCGTCGCGAAGGCACCGATCTCTTCCTGAAGAGCGGCGTGCGCGCGATCGAATCGAAGTGCAACATTGAAGCAGCACCTGGTATCCACGGCCAACGCCGCGGTCGCCAGTCCGATTACGGCACCCAACTGCGTGAAAAGCAGAAGGTCCGTCGTATCTACGGCGTTCTCGAGCGTCAATTCAGCGGCTACTACAAAGAAGCTGCTGGCAAGAAAGGCGCAACCGGCGAAAACCTGTTGCAGCTGCTCGAATGCCGTCTGGACAACGTTGTATACCGTATGGGTTTCGGCTCCACTCGTGCCGAATCCCGTCAGCTGGTATCGCACAAGTCGATCAGCGTTAACGGTCAGACCGTAAACGTTCCGTCCTACCAGGTTCGTGCTGGTGACGTGGTTGCTGTTCGCGAGAAAGCAAAGAACCAACTTCGCATTGTCCAAGCTCTCGATCTGTGTGCCCAACGTGGCCGCGTAGAATGGGTAGAAGTAGACACTGAGAAGAAGTCGGGCGTTTTCAAGAACGTTCCAGCTCGCAGTGATCTGTCCGCCGACATCAACGAAAGCCTGATTGTCGAGCTCTACTCCAAGTAAGGGCTAGAAAATAGGTGCATCCATGCAGATTTCGGTAAATGAGTTCCTGACACCCCGCCATATTGATGTGCAGGTTGTCAGTCCAACCCGCGCCAAGATCACTCTCGAGCCTCTCGAGCGTGGTTTCGGCCACACCCTGGGCAACGCGCTGCGCCGCATCCTGTTGTCCTCAATGCCCGGCTGTGCAGTAGTCGAGGCCGAGATTGACGGTGTACTCCACGAGTACAGCGCCATCGAAGGCGTACAGGAAGATGTCATTGAAATCCTGTTGAACCTTAAAGGTCTGGCTATCAAGCTGCACGGTCGTGACGAAGTTACGCTGACCTTGTCGAAGAAGGGTTCGGGGGTGGTTACCGCTGCCGATATTCAGCTGGATCATGATGTCGAGATCGTTAACCCCGATCACGTAATCGCTAACCTGGCGTCTAACGGCGCCCTGAACATGAAGCTCACCGTAGCTCGTGGTCGTGGTTATGAACCGGCAGACTCGCGTCAGAGCGATGAAGACGAAAGCCGCAGCATCGGTCGCTTGCAGCTCGACTCTTCGTTCAGCCCGGTTCGCCGCATCGCATACGTGGTGGAAAACGCCCGTGTCGAGCAGCGTACCAACCTGGACAAGCTGGTTATTGATCTGGAAACCAACGGTACCCTGGATCCTGAAGAGGCTATCCGCCGCGCTGCAACCATCCTGCAACAGCAGTTGGCTGCGTTCGTCGACCTCAAGGGTGACAGTGAGCCAGTGGTTGTCGAGCAGGAAGACGAGATCGATCCGATCCTGCTTCGCCCGGTTGACGATCTGGAACTGACTGTACGTTCGGCTAACTGCCTTAAGGCGGAAAACATCTACTACATCGGCGACCTGATTCAGCGTACCGAAGTAGAGCTGTTGAAGACTCCGAACCTTGGCAAGAAATCCTTGACTGAAATCAAGGACGTTCTGGCCTCCCGCGGTCTGTCCCTCGGCATGCGCCTCGACAACTGGCCGCCTGCAAGTCTTAAGAAGGACGACAAGGCGACTGCCTGATCGTCGTAATCACCGAACGTTGTGTTTGGTAAGGAATGAACCATGCGTCATCGTAAAAGTGGTCGTCACCTGAGCCGCACCAGCTCGCACCGCAAGGCCATGTTCCAAAACATGGCGGTGTCGCTGTTCGAGCACGAGCTGATCAAAACTACACTGCCGAAAGCCAAAGAACTGCGTCGCGTTGCTGAGCCGCTGATCACTCTGGCCAAGACAGATAGCCTGGCTAACCGCCGTCTGGCTTTCGACCGTACTCGTTCGAAAGCTATCGTTGGTAAGCTCTTCAACGACCTGGGCAAGCGTTACGCTACCCGTGAGGGTGGCTACCTGCGCATCCTCAAGTGCGGTTTCCGCGCTGGCGACAACGCGCCTATGGCGTACGTCGAGTTGGTTGATCGTGCTACCGGCGGTGAAGCTGTATCCGCTGAGTAAGACGGCAATATACAAAGAACCGGGCCTAGTGCCCGGTTTTTTGTGCCTGCTAAAAAAGGCGAGAGAGCCGTTGCGGCTGGCTTGGCTATTGGCAATAGGGCGGCGTTAGATAATGACTATCGACGCCCATGATTTAATAAATTTGGATACTGTCACTAACATGCTCAATACTCCTTTTCAGCCGATTAGCCGGCAGTTCGAAGACCGACCGAGGAAGATTGAGCATGAGCCAGATCAAAACGCTTACGACCGCAAGCGGCGCCCCTGTCGCCGATAACCAGAATTCTCGCTCCGCTGGCCCGCGGGGCCCGCTGTTGCTCGACGATTTCCACCTCATCGAGAAGCTTGCTCACTTCAATCGCGAGAACATCCCTGAGCGCCGTGTACACGCCAAGGGCTCGGGCGCCTACGGCACATTCACGGTAACCCGGGACATCACCCAGTACACCAGCGCCAAGCTGTTCGATTCGGTCGGTAAGCAGACGCCAACGTTCCTGCGGTTCTCCACCGTGGGCGGTGAGCGTGGGTCTGCCGACACCGAGCGCGATCCCCGTGGTTTCGCCCTGAAGTTCTATACCGAAGAAGGCAACTGGGACATCGTTGGCAATAACACACCAGTCTTCTTCATTCGTGATCCGCTGAAGTTTCCGGACTTCATCCATACCCAGAAGCGTCTGCCACAAAGCAATCTGAAAAGTGCCCAGGCGATGTGGGATTTCTGGTCTCATTCTCCAGAAGCCTTGCACCAGATCACCATTCTGTTCTCTGACCGCGGCATTCCTGACGGCTACCGTCATATGCACGGCTTCGGTAGCCACACCTACAGTCTGATCAATGCCCAAGGCGAGCGTCACTGGGTGAAGTGGCACTACAAGACCAAGCAAGGCATCAAGAACCTGGCTCCGGCTGAAGCCGCACGGCTGGCGGGCACTGACCCGGACTATGCCCAGCGTGACTTGTTCAATGCCATTGAGCGCGGTGACTTCCCGAAATGGAGCGTTTGCATCCAGATCATGACCGAAGCCCAGGCTGCCGCTCATTACGAGAATCCGTTCGACGTGACCAAGACCTGGTCGCAGAAAGAGTTTCCGTTGATTGAAGTCGGGGAGCTCGAACTCAACCGTAATCCGCTGAACTACTTTGCCGAAGTGGAACAGGCGGCGTTTGGGCCAAGCAACATGGTGCCAGGCGTAGGCCTGTCGCCGGACCGCATGCTGCAGGGCCGTGTGTTCGCCTACGCCGATGCCCACCGCTACCGTGTTGGCACCAATCACCAGCAATTGCCGGTGAATGCACCGCGCAGTCCGGTCAATACTTACCAGCGCGACGGAGCCATGGCGTTTGGCAGCAACGGCGGGGCGGCACCGAACTACGAGCCCAACAGCTACGTAGAGGCGCCGAAGCAAGCCCCGCATTACGCGGAGCCTGCCCTGGCCCTTACCGGGGCGGCGGATCGTTACGATCATCGGGAAGACACGGACTACTACAGCCATGCCGGTGCGCTGTTCCGCCTGATGAACAGCGAGCAGCAAGCCCTGCTGATCAGCAACATCGCCGGCGCAATGGGTGGTGTATCGGCGGATGTCGTCGACCGTCAACTGCAGCATTTCTTCAAAGCGGACGCCGCTTATGGAGAAGGTATCGCAAAGGCGTTGGGCGTACAGCTTAACTAAGTCTAAACGAGAAGCAGAACCGCCCTCATTCGGGCGGTTTTTGCGTTATTTAGCTTGGTTTTCTCAGAATTTCTTCGCATTTATTGCGATGTGGCAGTGACCTGGCGGTTGGCTTGGTTCAAACTAGGGTCTTTCAAGGCTTGTGGAGATGTAGGGCGATGCAAGGTCACCCGGACGTAATCGATTACCTCAACACGCTGCTGACAGGCGAACTGGCAGCCCGTGATCAATATTTCATCCATTCGCGGATGTACGAGGATTGGGGTTTTACCGAGCTCTACGAACGTATCAACCATGAGATGGAAGAAGAGGCACAGCATGCCGATGCGCTGATGCGCCGGATCCTGATGCTCGAAGGTACGCCGCGCATGCGCCCGGACGACCTGGACATCGGCACCACCGTGCCAGACATGCTCGCTGCCGACCTGCGCCTGGAATACAAGGTCCGGGCTGCGCTGTGTAAGGGTATCGAGCTGTGCGAACAGCACAACGACTATGTCACCCGCGAAATCCTGCGTGTTCAGCTCAATGACACCGAGGAAGATCATACCTACTGGCTTGAGAAGCAACTGGGTTTGATCAAGTTGATCGGGTTGGAGAATTACCTGCAATCGCAGTTCTGATCGAGATAAATGGTGGGAGCGAGCCTGCTCGCGATAGCGATTGATCGTCGCATGAATGACAACTGACACACCGCTATCGCGAGCAGGCTCGCTCCCACAGAAAAGCAAAAGCCCCTGTCATCGATGAGATGACAGGGGCTTTTTCATGCTCGGGAATTGATCAGTCCCGATCGCGCTCCAGCAACGGTTTCAGGTAGTGCCCCGTGTGGGACTGCTTCATCCCGGCGACCTGCTCAGGCGTACCTACCGCGATGATCTGGCCGCCCTTGGAACCGCCTTCCGGTCCCAGGTCCACCAGCCAGTCGGCCGTCTTGATCACGTCGAGGTTGTGTTCGATCACCACCACGGTATTGCCGTGGTCGCGAAGGCGATGCAGCACGTCGAGCAATTGCTGGATATCGGCGAAGTGCAGACCGGTGGTCGGCTCGTCGAGGATGTACAGGGTCTTGCCGGTGTCGCGCTTGGACAGCTCCCGGGACAGCTTGACCCGCTGGGCTTCGCCGCCGGACAACGTCGTCGCCGATTGGCCAAGCTTGATGTACGACAGGCCGACATCCATCAACGTCTGCAGCTTGCGCGCCAGGGCCGGCACCGCGTCGAAGAATTCCCGGGCCTCCTCGATGGTCATCTCGAGGGTTTCGTGGATGTTCTTGCCCTTGTATTTGATCTCAAGGGTCTCGCGGTTGTAGCGCTTGCTCTTGCATACATCGCAAGGCACGTAGATGTCCGGCAGGAAGTGCATCTCCACCTTGATCAGGCCGTCGCCCTGGCAGGCTTCGCAGCGCCCACCCTTGACGTTGAACGAGAACCGTCCCGGACCGTAGCCCCGGGAACGAGATTCCGGCACGCCGGCGAACAACTCACGGATCGGCGTGAACAACCCGGTGTAGGTCGCCGGGTTGGAGCGCGGGGTACGACCGATCGGGCTCTGGTCGATGTCGACGACCTTGTCCAGATGCTCCAGGCCCTTGATGCTGTCGTGGGGGGCGGCTTCCAGCGTGGTCGCGCCGTTCAGGGCCGTGGCGCTGAGAGGAAACAGCGTATTGTTGATCAGCGTCGACTTGCCGGAGCCGGACACGCCGGTAACGCAGGTCAGCAGGCCGATCGGTATTTCCAGATCGACGTTGCGCAAGTTGTTGCCACGGGCGCCCTTGAGGGTCAGCGACAGCTTCTTGTTGCGCGGCGTTCGTTTGGCCGGAACCTTGATCTTCACCCGTCCCGACAGGTACTTGCCGGTCAGGGAGTCGGGGTGCGCCATGACTTCGGCGGCGGTGCCCTGGGCAACGATATGCCCGCCATGCACACCGGCACCCGGGCCAATGTCCACGACGTAATCGGCCAGGCGGATCGCATCTTCGTCATGCTCGACCACGATCACTGTGTTGCCGATGTCCCGCAGGTGCTTGAGGGTGCCCAGCAGTCGGTCGTTGTCCCGTTGGTGCAGGCCAATGGATGGCTCGTCGAGGATGTACATGACCCCCACCAGGCCGGCGCCGATCTGGCTCGCCAGGCGGATACGCTGGGCTTCGCCACCGGACAGCGTGTCTGCGCTGCGGTCGAGGGTGAGGTAATCCAGCCCGACGTTCACCAGGAATTGCAGGCGTTCGCTGATTTCCTTGAGGATCTTGTCGGCAATTTCACCCCGGCGACCAGTGAGTTTCAGGCCAGCGAAGTAATTGGTGGCGTCGCCGATGGGCAGGTTGGTCACTGCCGGCAATGTCTTCTCGCCCACCCACACATGCCGCGCCTCGCGACGCAGGCGGGTGCCGCGGCAGTCAGGGCAGGGCTGGGTGCTGAGGAACTTGGCCAGTTCTTCGCGCACGCTGGCCGATTCCGTCTCGCGGTAGCGTCGCTCGAGATTCGGCACGATGCCTTCGAACGGGTGGGAGCGCTTGACGATATCGCCACGGTCGTTCAGGTATTTGAAGTCGACGCTCTGCGAACCGCTGCCATGCAGGATGTATTTCTGCTGGTCGGCGGGCAGTTCGTTGAAGGGCTTGTCCAGGCTGAACTTGTAATGGGCCGCCAACGACCCGAGCATCTGGAAGTAATAGACGTTGCGCCTGTCCCAGCCGCGAATCGCACCTTCGGCCAGGGTCAGTTCGCCGTTGACCAGGCGCTTGGTGTCGAAGAACTGCTTAACCCCCAGGCCATCGCAGGTCGGGCAGGCGCCGGCCGGGTTGTTGAACGAGAACAGCTTGGGCTCCAGCTCGCTGATGGCATGGCCGCAGACCGGGCAGGCAAAGCGCGCGGAGAAAATGATTTCCTCGCCGGGCTCGTCGTCCATCGGCGCCACCAGGGCGATGCCGTCAGCCAGTTTCAGCGCGGTCTCGAAGGATTCGGCCAGCCGCTGCTGCAGATCGGCCCGGACCTTGAAGCGGTCGACCACCACATCGATCGAATGCTTCTTCTGTTTGTCCAGCTTCGGCAGTTCGTCCAGTTCGCAGAGCTTGCCATTGACCCGGGCCCGCACGAAGCCCTGTGCCCGCAATTCTTCGAACACCAGCAGGTGTTCGCCTTTGCGTTCGCGAATGACCGGCGCGAGCAGCATCAACTTGCTGCCTTCCGGCTGGGCCAGCACCAGGTCGACCATCTGGCTGACGGTCTGGGCTTCCAGGGGAATGTCGTGGTCGGGACAGCGGGGAATGCCGACCCGCGCGTACAGCAGGCGCAGGTAGTCGTAGATCTCGGTGATGGTGCCAACCGTCGACCGCGGGTTATGAGATGTCGATTTCTGTTCGATGGAGATGGCTGGCGACAGGCCTTCGATGGTATCGACGTCGGGTTTTTCCATCATCGACAGGAACTGCCGGGCGTAGGCCGACAGCGATTCGACATAGCGTCGCTGGCCTTCGGCGTACAGGGTATCGAATGCCAGCGATGACTTGCCGGATCCGGACAGGCCGGTGATGACGATCAGCTTGTCCCGTGGCAGGGTCAGGTCGATGTTCTTCAGGTTGTGGGTACGGGCCCCACGAATCAGGATCTTGTCCAAAGTGGCCTCGCTCGGCGGGCGTCGAAAACGTAGGAGTATACGGGCAAATACTGGATGGATAAACACTATTGAGCATGCGATCGCAGCCATACATGAAGACTGCGCGTCAAACAGTCGCGATATACCCCCTCAATCGATGGGACTGGTAGAATCGCCGCCGGTTCAGATGAGGTTTTTCCATGCACGATCCCCACAGCGAGCGCATGAGCGGCGGCGAGACCCGGGCGGCAAGCGGTCTGGCCCTGGTGTTCGCCTTCCGTATGCTGGGCATGTTCATGGTGTTGCCGGTGCTGGCGACCTATGGCATGGACCTGGCGGGCGCGACGCCGGCCCTGATCGGGTTGGCGATTGGCGCCTATGGCCTGACCCAGGCCATTTTCCAGATCCCGTTCGGGATCATTTCCGACCGCATCGGCCGGCGTCCCGTGATCTACCTGGGGCTGATCGTCTTTGCCCTCGGCAGTGTGCTGGCGTCCAACGCCGACTCGATCTGGGGCGTGATTGCCGGCCGGATCCTGCAAGGCGCGGGGGCGATTTCCGCCGCTGTCATGGCCTTGCTTTCGGACCTGACCCGCGAACAGCATCGGACCAAGGCCATGGCCATGATCGGCATGACCATCGGTCTGTCGTTCGCCGTCGCCATGGTCGTCGGGCCCTTGCTGACCCGTGCGTTCGGTTTGTCGGGCCTGTTCCTGGCAACCGGTGGCATGGCGCTGGTGGGTATCCTGATCGTGGCGTTCATGGTGCCCCGTTCCACCGGGCCGCTGCAGCACCGTGAGTCCGGGGTGGCGCGCCAGGCGCTGATCCCGACGCTCAAACATCCGGACCTGCTGCGCCTGGACCTGGGCATCTTCGTGCTCCATGCCATGCTGATGTCCAGCTTCGTCGCCTTGCCGCTGGCCCTGGTCCAGAAGGCCGGGTTGCCGAAGGAGCAGCACTGGTGGGTCTACCTGACGGCGCTGCTGATTTCGTTCTTCGCCATGATCCCGTTCATCATCTATGGCGAGAAGCGACGCAAAATGAAACGAGTTCTGCTCGGCGCCGTCGTGACGCTGATGCTCACTGAGCTATTCTTCTGGCAGTTCGGCGACAGCCTGCGCGCCCTGGTGATCGGCACGGTGGTGTTCTTCACCGCGTTCAACCTGCTGGAGGCGTCGCTGCCGTCGCTGATCAGCAAGGTTTCACCGGCGGGCGGCAAGGGCACGGCAATGGGGGTTTATTCCACCAGCCAGTTCCTCGGTTCGGCGCTGGGGGGGATCCTCGGTGGCTGGCTGTTCCAGCATGGCGGTTTGTCGGTTGTCTTCCTGGGATGCGCCGCGCTGGCTGCACTTTGGCTGGTCTTTGCTGTTACCATGCGCGAACCGCCGTATGTGACGAGCCTGCGCTTGCCGTTGTCGCCCGAAGCCATGCGCGAAGCAGGCCTGGTCGAGCGCCTCAGGGCCGTCGTTGGCGTAACCGATGCAGTGGTGGTCGCCGACGAGGCGGCCGTTTATATCAAACTGGACACCGAATTATTGGATCGTGCGACCCTTGAGCGCCTGGTGAACAACCCGGCCCCGAGCGCGTGCGAAGCCTAGGAGAACGTTATGGCCCGTGGGGTTAACAAAGTCATATTGGTCGGCACGTGCGGCCAGGATCCCGAAGTTCGCTACCTGCCTAACGGCAACGCCGTGACCAACCTGAGTCTGGCGACCAGCGAACAGTGGACCGACAAGCAGACTGGCCAGAAGGTCGAGAAGACCGAATGGCACCGCGTGTCGATGTTCGGCAAAGTGGCGGAGATCGCCGGCGAATACCTGCGCAAGGGTTCGCAGGTGTACATCGAAGGCAAGCTGCAGACGCGTGAGTGGGAAAAAGACGGCATCAAGCGCTACACCACTGAAATCGTCGTCGACATGCAAGGCACCATGCAACTGCTGGGCGGCCGTCCACAGGGTGACCAGCAGCAGGGTGGCAACAACTACCAGCAGTCGGCTCCACGTCAGCAGGCACCTCGCCCGCAGTCGGCGCCACAGCCACAACGCGAGCGCCCGGCCCCACAACAGGCCGCGCCGCAACCGGCTCCGGATTTCGACAGCTTTGATGACGATATTCCGTTCTAAAAACAGCTAGTGGCCTCAGGCTTCAAGCCGCACGCTGAAAAACAAAAACCGCGCTTGGATTTCCAGCGCGGTTTTTTGTTTTTCAGCGTTCAGTTTGCAGCTTAACGCTGCGCTTGTTCCAGAAACTGCTCCGTACTCACCACCTTCGCATAAGCAAACCCCAACGCCGACATGAACGCCGCATGGACCTGAGCTGCCGGAACGACGACGCCGTTGAATTCCAGGTCGAGGGTCGCGCAGGCGTCGTGGATCACCGTGACGTCGTAGCCCAGGTCCGCCGCCGCCCGGGTGACACCGTCGATGCACATGTGGCTCATGCTGCCGACGATGACCAGTTGGATGATGCCGTGATGATCGAGGAGGGATTGCAGTTCGGTTTCGCGGAATGAATTGACGAAGTGCTTGAGCACCACCGGTTCACCGGCCTGGTTGAGTACCTTGGGATGCAGCTTCGCGCCGTCGGTGCCCGGTGCGAAGAAGGGCGCATCGGCGGACGTGAACTCGTGGCGGATGTGCACCACCTGGTCCCCGGCCTGACGAAAGGCTGCGATCATCCGGGCGGCGTTGTCCGCGGCGGCTTCGACACCGCTCAGTGGCCATTTACCCTGGGGGAAGTAGTCATTCTGGATATCGACTACGATGAGCGCTTGCTTGGACATGGAGGCTTCCTCGATAAGGTGTGTGGGGCCAGTATTGGCTCTTGCCGCCGGTTCGAGGATTGGCCGCAACGACAATAAGCGAGGGAAAACTGACAATGACGCAGGAAAGGGCGGTCGCCGAGCTGGGAGTGTTGATTTACCCCGGTGCGCAGCTGGCGGCGGTGCATGGCTTGACCGATCTGTTTGCCGTGGCGGAGCGGATCGCGGCCGAGCAGGTCGGCGCGCAGTTGCCACGGCTGCGAGTGAGCCATTGGCGGGCAGAACAAGGCGAGGTGCCGCAGCGGGTGTTCGACAGTGAAACCGGCACTGCGGGCCGCTTGGTCGCGTTGCTGATTCCACCTTCTATCGCCGGTTTCAGCGAAGGGCTTGTCTCCCAGGCGTTGATGGAGTGGCTACGGGCTCAGCACGCTGGCGGCACGGTATTGGGCGGGGTTTGCGTAGGGTCGATCCTGCTGGCTGAAAGCGGCCTGCTCGATGGGCGTAGCGCCACTACCCACTGGACGTCGGCGAAAACCTTTGCCGAGCGTTACCCGAAGATCAAGCTTGACGCCGACAAACCGATTGTCGATGACGGCGACCTGATCACCACCGCTGGGCTGATGGCCTGGGCCGAGCTGGGGTTGCGGTTGGTGAATCGCCTGATGGGCCCCAGCATCGCCACACGCACGGCGCAGTTCCTGGTGATCGAGCACAGCGACAGCGCCCGCGAGTGCGGCAGCAATTTTGCGCCGATCCTCGCGCACGGCGACGGGGCGATCCTCAAGGTGCAACACTGGTTGCAAGGCAGCGGCGCGTTGGACGTCTCCCTGGCTGCGATGGCCGAACAGGCAGGCCTGGAAGAGCGCACCTTCCTGCGCCGGTTCCGTAGCGCCACCGGGCTCAAGCCCACCGAGTACTGCCAGCATCTGCGAGTGGGCAAGGCCCGGGAAATGCTGGAGTTCACCAACGGCACCATCGATCACATCGCCTGGAAGGTGGGTTACCAGGACCCGAGCGCATTTCGGGCGACATTCAAGAAAATCACCGGGTTGGCGCCGAGTGATTACCGGGCAAAGTTCGGGGTGAGTCCGCCAGGCGTTTCGAAACAGTAGCCGATCCCTCACAGGGAATGTCAGATTCAAGGCATCGTGCAATTTGCGGGATGCCCGTCACGGATCGTGCAGAATGAAACAGGCTCGATTCGATCAACTTTTCCGGAATCCGCCCGTTTCCTTGACCATCCGCCCCGGCATTAGCTGTTGGCCTGATCTCTGCACCCTTTTATCCACAGCCATGAGCGCAGGTAAAAGGGCAACGCATGACGCCAGTCAATCGCAACAAAACCGTGGTGGCCCATTCGGTCAATCCTCACGCGCCGCTCCATGAAGTGGAAACCAATCGTGCCTTGGCCCGTTGGCTGGCGCAGATCCTGGGCATTGATTACGGCGGCAGCTATGACAGCCAGCAGCATGCCGGGCGCGATCTTTATCTGCTGCCCACGCAAACCCTGATCGGCCCGGAAGCCGCGCGGCAGTTGGGTGTCTCGGGACCGGACGATCTATGGGGCGGTTACGTCGAGCATGATTTCATTTGCACCAAGGCCATTACCCACGGTCTGCTGAATAAGTATGCCGTTGCCCCCATCGGCTGGTCGCCGCTGTTTGCCAAGCTCGCCCGGACCGTAGTGCTCGACGGCGTGAGCGTCTTTTCACTCAAGGATGCGCGTCTGGCCGCCGAACATCTGTTATACGCCGGCCCCATCCGCTTCAAGCCGATTCATGCCTGTGCCGGGCGCGACCAGCGGGTGATTCGGAACCTCGCACAGTTCGACGAAATCGCCGCTGATCCTGATGCCCAGGCCGTGTTCCGCGACGGTGTGGTGCTGGAGCAGAACCTCAATGAGGTCAGGACCCAGAGCGTCGGTCAGAGCGCGATCCATGGCCATAACCTGAGCTATTGTGGCGTGCAGCACCTGACCCGGGACAGCCAAGGGCTGGAAGTGTACGGCGGCTCGGATCTGTTGGTGGTACAGGGCGGCTACATCGAGTTGCTCAGGCTGGAACTGCCCGACGAGATGCGCGAAGCGGTGCGGCTCGCGCAAGTGTTCGACGATGCGGCCAACCAGGCCTATCCCGGTTTCTTTGCTTCCCGGCGCAACTACGACATTGCCCAAGGCATCGACACCGGTGGCCAGCCCCGTGGCGGCGTACTGGAGCAATCCTGGCGCATGGGCGGAGCCAGCAGTGCGGAACTGGCGGCGCTGCAGGTATTCGTCCAGGACCCATCGACCAGTGTGGTCCGCGTGTCCTCGGTGGAGACCTACATCGATCAGCCGTTGCCTCCCGGCGCCATGGAGGTTTATCGCGGCCCGGCGCATAACGGTGATTTCCTACTTAAATATGTAACGGTTCATTCCCATGACGGCTAGAAGTGAAACCATTCAGATCGAGATCGACGATGAGCACATGAACGGCACGTTTCTGAGCCCCAAGTCGAAAGTCCCTGGCGTGTTGTTCGTACACGGCTGGGGCGGCAGCCAGGAGCGTGACCTGGAGCGGGCCAAGGGCATTGCCGGCCTGGGTTGCGTTTGTCTGACCTTCGACTTGCGCGGCCATACCGGTAGGGCGGGCATTCCTCTGTCCCGGGTGACGCGGGAAGACAATTTGCGAGATCTGCTGGCGGCCTATGACCGGCTGCTCGCCCATCCCGCCTTGGACACTTCCGCGATTGCGGTGGTCGGCACCAGCTACGGCGGTTACCTCGCCTCGATTCTGACCTCGCTGCGCCCGGTACGCTGGCTGGCGTTGCGGGTGCCGGCGCTGTACCGCGACGAGCAATGGCACACGCCCAAGCGCGACCTGGACAAGAGCGACCTGCTGGATTATCGCAGTACCCTGGTGCACGCGGGTACCAACCGCGCACTGCACGCCTGTTCGCAATTCACCGGCGATGTGCTGCTGGTGGAGTCGGAAACCGACGATCACGTGCCCCATGCCACCATCATGAGCTACCGCGCCGCGTGCCAGCAGACCCATTCGTTGACCCATCGAATCATCGATGGCGCCGACCATGCCTTGAGCGACCCCATCTCACAACAGGCCTACACCTCGATCCTGGTGGACTGGATCACGGAAATGGTGGTGGGAGAGCGGTTGAGCATTATTCAGGAGCGTTGAGGGGCGTTGTCCATGCGGGCGCTATCGCGAGCAGGCTCGCTCCCACAGGGGAATGCGAGCCCATGTGGGAGCGAGCCTGCTCGCGATGGCGCCGGGTCAGACGATGATCATTTATGCTCGGGCTTCTTGAGCCCAGGCTTGATCCGTAAGGCCTTGGCCTTTGCCTCGATCACCAGGTACATCACCACCGTGATCAGCAACGGCAAGATGAAGTAGATCGCCCGATAGGCAATCAACCCCGCCAGCAGGCTGCCCCTGGACGCATCGTGTTGCAGCAGCGCGATGAACACCGCCTCCAGCACGCCTAGCCCCGCCGGGATGTGCGTAATGACCCCGGCGATGCTGCTGATCAGCAAGACGCCTAGCACCACCGGGTACTCCAGTTTGCTGGGCAGCAAGGTAAAGATCACCGCCGCCATCAACGACCAGTTCAGCGCCCCCAGGGCCAGTTGCAGCACCGCCATGCGCAGCGAGGGCAGGTTGATTTCCATGCCACGGATCGTCCAGGCGCGACGTTTGGAAAACCGGCAGGCCAGCAGGTACCCGGCGCTCGCCAGCAGCAACAGCGCACCCACCCCCTGCAAGGCATCGCTGCTCAGTTTCCAGCCCGGCGGCATTGTCACCAGGCCGCTGCTGAATACCGCCCCGGCCAGGGTCATGTAGCCGAACCAGTTGGTGGCCAGGCTCAGGCCGAGGATCTTGGCGATGTTGCCATTGCTCACCCCCAGGCGGGAATACAGCCGATAGCGCATGGCAATGCCACCGACCCAGGCGCTGAGGTTGAGGTTGAAGGCGTAGCTGATCACTCCCACCGGCAAGATCTGTCGCCAACCCAGTTTCTGGCGGATGTAGGTGCGCCCGATCAGGTCAAAGCAGGCATAAGTGATGAAACTGACGAGGGTCAGCGTGGCGGCGATGATCAAGGTCCGCACCTTGAAATCCGCCAGTGTGTCGAAGACCTCTGACCAGTCGATGCGCCGGGCCAGGGTGGTGAACAGCACGATCAGCAACAGGAAGAACGCCAGCGTCAGCGGTCTTTTCCAGCGGCTCCAGCGTGATTTGGGCTTGTTCTCGTCCCGGACACGGGCATCGCCTGGCGCGGTATGCGCTTCAGAGTGGTTCATGGGGTTCGCTCCGAACCGCCGTCGGCGGCGAAAAAGGTTTCAGGCGCGGTTTATGGGCCGGTAGCCATCCGGCCCAGGCCGGAAAGTGGCGCAGGAAGTGAAACACCATGAAACCGATAGTCATGCGCCAGAGCAGGCCCCGTCGGGCGTGATTGGCGGGCATGGCGGTGCAGTGCTCGCGGCTCAGGTGATCGAGGCGCTCGAACAGTTCGCGGTTGAACCCCCGATCGCGAATCAGCACGTTGGCTTCCAGGTTCAGCGACAGGCTCAGGGGGTCGAGGTTGCTCGAACCGACGGTACTCCAGTCTTCATCCACCAGGGCGACCTTGCCATGCAGAGGCCGCTCGCAATATTCATAGATCGTCACGCCGGCCTTGAGCAGGTAGTCATACAGCATCCGCGCCGCGAGCTTGGCGATCATCATGTCCGGTTGGCCCTGCAGGATCAGCCGAACCTCCACGCCACGCCGCGCCGCATTGCGGATTTCCCGCAGCAACCGATAGCCGGGGAAGAAATAGGCATTGGCAATGACCACACGCCGCTTGGCGCTGCGCAGCACTTGCAGGTAGACCTCTTCGATGTCGGTCTGGTGCTCGTTGTTATCGCGATAGACCAGCCGCACCTGACCGTCATGGTCGCTGAAAGCCAGCTCGCTGCGCCGGCTGCGGCGCCGCTGCCACCAGTATTTGGCCCGGGCCGGCCGACCGCTTTGCATCAAGGCGAAGTGATGGATATCGACCACCGCCGGGCCCTTGATCTCCACCGAATAGTCCTGCTTGGCCTCGGGACCGAAATCCCCCAGATGGTCGGCGGAGAAATTGATCCCGCCGATGAAGGCGATCACGCCGTCAATCACCACCACCTTGCGATGCAGGCGACGGAACCAGTTGGTGCGAATGCCCAGATGCAGGGGGGCGGGGTCGAACATCTGCAGGCGGACACCGGCATCGCTCAACGAAGCCAGGAAGTTCGGCGTCAGTTCACCGCAGCCGAAGCCATCCAGGCTCAAGGTAACTCGTACGCCTCGCTGGGCGGCGTCCACCAGCACGTCGCGCAATTCGTTGCCGACCTTGTCCTCGAACAGGATGAAGGTCTCGATGAGGATTTCATTTTCGGCTCGACGGATAGCCTCGAACACCCGGGGGAAATACGCCTCGCCATTTTCCAGCAGGGTGACGCGGTTATTGCCATGCCAGCCATATTCGACATCCACCAGCGCCGGATCGCGCTCGGTGGGCGGTGTCTCGACCTGCTCCACCGTCGCCTTGTTCATCGTCGCGCTCATAGTTCGATCTCCACCGACAGCGGCGCATGGTCGGACAGGTGCGACCAGGGGCGCACATTCAGCACTTTGGGCTGATAGGCCTTCAGATTACGCACATAGATTCGGTCCAGGCGCAGGATCGGCAGGCGCGCCGGAAAGCTGCGGGCCGGCTTGCCCCATTGTTCGGCGAAGACTTCCCGCAGGCCGCAGGGTTCGAGCAGGTCGTTGGCCTTGCCGCGCCAATCGTTGAAGTCCCCGGCGACAATTACCGGTGCCTCGGGTGGCAGTTCGCTCAGGCGTTTGCACAACAATTTCAGCTGTTCGACACGATGCCCCTCGCGCAGCCCCAGGTGCACGCAAATGGCGTGGACCTGGGTGCCGTCGCCACCCGGAAGGCGCAACACACTGTGGAGCATGCCGCGGTTCTCATGGCCGCTGATGGAGACGTCCAGGTTGTCGTGGCGAATGATCTGGAACTTCGACAGCAGCGCGTTACCGTGGTCGCCCGCCGGATACACGGCGTTGCGCCCGTAGGCGAACTGCGGCCAGAGACTGTCGGCGAGGAATTCGTATTGCGGCATGCTCGGCCAGTTGGAGAAGCGCTGGGGGTGATGTTCGTGGGTACCGTGCACTTCCTGCAAGAACACCACGTCGGCGGACACGCTGCGCACCGCTTCGCGCAGTTCCGGCAAGATGAAGCGCCGGTTCAGGGCGGTGAAACCCTTGTGGGTGTTGACCGTCAGGACCGTGAAGCGGCTGATCCGGTCGAGATCATGCGCCAGGTTCTGGGGCGCATCGGTGGTTGCGTCGCGGGTCGCTTCGGTAGGGCCAGACGTGCTCATGGCAATACTCCCTCGGCCGGTCGCTCGCCGGGTGTGGTGGCGAGGTCCTTGTCCAGGTCGAAGCGCTCCAGCAAGTGGCGCGCGTCATAAGGGGCGCGGACTTTGATGTCGTTGTCGAAATAGCAGAATACTTCCCGGCTCTTGCGCGCCCTGGGTTTCTTTTTCGGGTCGATCAGGTGGGCGTCTTCGGGTTGCGTGCCGTGGCTCCAGGCCTCGATCCGGTCGCCCCAGCGTTGTAACGCCTCGTCGGTGTAGCCGCTGGCATACAGCTCTTCGGCGCCGTGCAGGCGCAGGTAGACGAAATCGCTGGTGACGTCTTCGCGGTAGGGCCACTTGCCGGCGGTGTCGGCGATCACCAGCGCAATGTCATAGCGCTTGAGCAGGGCGACGAAATGCGGGTCGATGAAGCTTTCATGGCGGATCTCGACCGCGTGGCGCAGCGGGCGCTTCTTATCGGTTTCGGTGCTGGCGTGGCCGTCCAGGCGCGACTCGTGCTCCCGGGCCAGGGCGGCGGCACTGACGGTGTCATGGGGCAATTGCTTGAGAAAATCCTCGAACAGCTCGGGGTCGAATTTGAAGCTGGGGGGAAACTGCCAGAGGATGGCGCCGAGCTTTTCCTTGAGTTCCAGCACCCCGGACGCGAAGAAATTGGCCAACGGCTTGTGGATATCCCGCAATCGCTTGATGTGGGTGATGAAACGCGGCGCCTTGACACTGAACACGAAGTCCGGCGGCGTCTCGGCGTACCACTGGGCATAGCGTTCGGGACGTTGGAGGGCGTAGAACGAGCCGTTGATTTCGATGCTGTTGACCGCTCGCGAGGCAAACTGCAATTCACGCTTCTGGGTCAGCCCCTTGGGGTAGAAATCCCCCCGCCAAGGCGTGTATCGCCAACCGGAAATGCCGATGTGGATTGCCGTCATGTGTCCCTCCCGTGCCAGATGACCTCGTACTGCCGGTGTCTTGCTGATGACTGTCGGGCGGCGCAGAAAGTTTCGACGAAGTGCCCGGTGGTGAAAGCGGTGGGGTTCTTGTGGCGAGGGGATTTAGCGAAACGTCGCACCGCCCCGTTGGGCTGCGGAGCAGCCCCAAGACAATCGACACAATCTGTCTGATACACCGAGGTGTCAGTATTTAGGGCTGCTGCGCAGCCCAGCGGGGATAAATCCCCTCGCCACGGGTTTTGTATTGGCCTTGAGCGAACTTGCCTGCCTGATATGGATCAGTTCCTTACCGATCCCCATCAAGGAGCCTCGCGTTTTGTCTCGATTGAGCCGTGTATTGCTGCTGGTCTTGCTGGCGCTGACCGGCGGTATCGCCTACGGCGCAGCCGCCATTCCCGGCACGCCAGCGCCCAGTGAAGCCCCTGCCGAACCCGAACCTCTGGTCCAAGGCGGCTTGCTGGGGGCGATCAGTTCGAGCATCGATGACGTCCAGGACAAGCTCGATCTCAACCAGAGCCTGATCGATGCCTGGCGCTTGCGCGCGGACCGGGCGGCGGATGAGGTGGACCGGCTGGTGGACCAGACCTCCCGCTCGTCCTGGCGTGTGGCGGGGGATTTCCTGTTGCTCTCCGGCGTCTGGCTGGGCGCCTTCGGGCTCATCTGGGCCGGCGCACGGCTGCTGGTGCGTCACCTGGGCCGGCGTCGTTGGCTGCGCACCCGTCAGCGGGTAGTGGACCTGCTCGGTTACCTGCTGCCCTACACCGCGCCGGCGCTGGTCTGCCTGCCGCTGACCCTGTATGTCAGCCATTTCCTGCAGGTGTCGGTCGGTCGCGCCCTGGCGCTGTGCTTCGCCTATGCCACCAGCAGTGGCGTTTTCTCCACCTCAGCGCTGCTGTGCGTGGTCGTGATGTTCAACGCCGGCCACAAGCGCCGGGCAGTGGCGATCATTCGCCATTTCAGCCCGCGACCGCTGTTCCTGATCGGTTTCCTCGCGGCCTTGAGCGATGCGCTCACCAGTCCGCAGATTGCCCGGCAACTGGGTGGCAACATCACCAGCAGCGTGGCGGTGTTCACCGGCTTGCTGGCCTCGGTGATCTTTGGCTGGCTGGTGATTCGCATGCGCCGCCCGGTGGCCCACCTGATCCGCAACCGGCCGCTGGCCCAACGCCTGAAGCAACCGGCCTTGCAGGAGTCGCTGCGGATCTTTTCCGGGCTCTGGAACTGGCCGATCCTGTTGATGGTGCTGGTTTCGGCGGTGAGCCTGATCGGCGTCGGCGAAGACAACCAGAAAGCCCTGCGCTGCGCGCTGTTCACCACCATCCTGCTGATCGCCACGGTGTTTCTCAGTACCGTGCTCCAGCATGTGTTCAAGTCGCCCAAGGCTGAAACCATCCAGCACAACAGCGCCTACAAGGGCCGGTTGCTGAGCCTGCTCCACGCCTTGCTGCGGATTGTCATGGCAGTGGCGTTCATTGAAATCCTCGGGCGGATCTGGGGGATTTCGCTGTTCGAGTTCGCCTCGCGCAACTCCGTGGGCAGGGCGATCAGCGATTCCCTGAGCCGCATCGGCTTGATTTTCCTGGTGACCTGGCTGATGTGGGTGGTGCTCGACACGGCGATCCAGGAAGCCCTGAAACCGCCGCTGAACAAGCGCGGCGCACGCCAGCCCAGCACGCGGATCAAGACCATCCTGCCGTTGTTGCGCAACGCGGCGAAAATCATCCTGGTGGTGATTTGCGCGATCACCACCATGGCCAACCTGGGCATCAACGTCGCGCCGCTGCTGGCGGGCGCCGGGGTGGTGGGGTTGGCGATCGGCTTCGGTTCGCAGCAACTGGTGCAGGACGTGATTACCGGGCTGTTCATTATCATCGAGGACACTCTGTCCATCGGCGATTGGGTGGTGCTCGACTCCGGCCACGCCGGCACCGTCGAGGGGCTGACCATCCGCACCCTGCGCCTGCGCGACGGCAAGGGTTTCGTGCATTCGGTGCCATTCGGCCAGATAAAAGCGGTGACCAATCAATCCCGACAGTTCGCCTTCGCTTTTTTCTCGGTGCAGTTCACCTACGACACCGACGTGGACCAGGCCATCGAATTGATCCGCGAAGCCGGCCGTTCGATTTCGGAAGACCCGTTTCTCAAGTTCAACCTGCAAGGGCCGCTGGACGTGTTCGGCGTGGACCGGATGGACCTTAACGGCGTGGTGCTCACGGCGCAGTTCCGTACCGTTTCAGGCGGGCAATATGCGGTGAGCCGAGCGTTCAACCAGCGCTTGAAAAAGCTTGTGGATAACCATCCGGCGGTGCATTTCGCGCAGACTTATCCACAGCAGGTGATGTTGCCGAAGCGGTTGATGGAAGAGCCGGTGGAGGGGGCTGAAGTGCCTGATCGTCCTCAGTAGAAGTTGGCTTTGTAGTGGGTTGATGACCCCATCGCGAGCAGGCTCGCTCCCACATTTGAAATGCATTCCTCGGTGAAAATGCATTCCCTTGTGGGAGCGAGCCTGCTCGCGATAGGGCCCGCCCAGCCACCTCAATTTCTCTGGATAAGCTTGCTCCGGATGTCTCCCGTTGCCTGCACATCCAGCTCCAACCAGAAATGCAGCTTCCCGGCAATCTGTGCCGCCACCGGCAGTCCATCGCGATACACCAGCCGATTGCTCGCCAGCGCCGGTACTTTCGCTCCAGGCAGCAATGTACCGGCCAGGTTCAGCGGGTCGACGCCGCACACCGCAATCACGCTGCCGTCGGCGGGACGGCGCCGGACTTCGCGCAACAGCGGGATGGCTTCGGGCAGGGCGAATTGCTCGCCGGCCAGGCCGCTGACGAAGCGCCCGCCACGGATTTCGCCGCGTGCCTCCAGGCGATGGAAGGTGCGCAGCAATTCACGCCAGCTTGGCAACCAATCCGCCTCCCGCTCCAACAAGCGCCAGAACACCACGCCGTAACGGCGCAGCAGGGTCATGGCGATGTGCTCCAGGGTTTCCGGTGGTGTCGGCGCAGGTCGGTTGCCTTCGCTCGGCGCTGGCTGGCTGCGGCGCAACAAGGCCCAGCGGCCGGCATCGTCCATGCCGCCGACAAACGCCCCGCGCCCACGCCGACTGCTGCGGGCCTGGCGCTTGCTGGCGGGCGTGATCAGCGCCCGCAGCCCGGCGAAGCTGTCGGCATTCACCAGGCCGGCGCCCACCAGCTCTTGCAAGGCGATCTCCAGTTCGGCGCGCAGCAGGTGGGCTTCGTGCAGCAACTCGTCGAAAAACAGCGCGCCATGTTCGCTGAGGGCCTGATGGACTTTTTGCGTCTTGAGGGACAGTTCGCTCAATGGCGTCTGCTCTGTCAGGCTGCTCCACAGCGCGACCTGACTGCGCGGCAGCAACACCACCGGCGTGCTGCGCAGGGCCGTGGCGGAGGCTTTCTGCCGGGCGCTGAGGCGAGTCCAGACCAGCTTGCCGCTGCGACACAACTCATCGAGCCAGTTGGCGGAGTAGTCCTTGATCCGCGCCGGCAACAGGTCGCTGTCCCAGGCCGAGGCCGCGGCCGGGTAGCCTTCGAACTGGCTGATGATCGACGGCAGCACAGCGCTGCCCCGGCCTTGGGTCGACGGCGACAGGTGTTGCCAGTCGAACAGGAACCGCATGAAATCCTGCAGCATCACCGGTTCGATTTCCCGGCGCAGGCGCTTGACGGTATAGCGGTGGATGCGGGCCAGCAGATGCCGTTCGCACCATTCCTCCTGGCCGGTGCCCGGTGTGAAGCGGCCGCGCAGCACATAGCCTTGTTGCTCGAGGTGCGCCAGGGCCTGGGTAATTTGCGCTGTCGATAACCCCAACGGATAGGCGATGGCGGTCAGTGGCAGCGGGCCAAAGGCGCTGAGCCGGGCGCGGAGCACTTCCACCACGGCTTCGTCACTGTCCCAGGCCTCATCGAACCCGGCCAGGGGTGTCAGCGCGGGCTGCCATCGGGCTTGTGGATAAATCCCTTGCAGGCAGGTCAGTCGTTCCAGTGGCACCCAAAGACCGCGCTCGGTGCTGATCTGCACATGGCTGGCCCGCCCGCGTTCGGCCAACGCCTGCAGCCAGCCCAGCCACGATTCGTGGGCGCGGGCTTCGCTGTCGGCGATGCAGGCCAGGCTCATCAGCGCTTCGTGCATTTCATCGAGGTTGGCCGGGGTCGGCCAGGCTTCTTCTCTGACTGACTGGATAGCTTCGGCGTCCAGCGCGCCGAGGTCGTCGGTGGATTGCGGATCGCTCCAGCGCCGGTTGATGACTGCCTGGGTTCGTCGTTCTTCCAGCGGCGCGTCGTCGAGAAAGGTGTAGGGCCGGGCGCTGAGGATTTCTGCCGCCAGAGGCGAGGGGGCAGGCAGGTCGCGGCTGATCAGGCGAACCTCGCCCGCTTCCATGCGCCGCAGCAGCGCCAGCCAGCCTTCGCTGTCCATGGCTTCGTGCAGGCAGTCGTCGAGGGTCTGTTCCACCAGCGGGTGGTCGGGGATTTCCCGTTCGCCGGCGAGGTTCTCCAGGCAGGCGATCTGGTCGGGGAAGACGCTGGCGATCAGGTCTTCGCTCTTCATCCGCTGGATCTGCGGGGCGACCTTGCGTCCACCGGTGTAGCGCGGCAGGGCCAGGGCCACCCCGGCATTCCAGCGCCAGCGCACGCCGAACAGCGGCGCATCCAGCACCGCCTGCACCAGGATCTGTTCGGCGCTGTGGCTGTTGAGGTAGCGCCAGACTTCATCCAGCTCGAAACTGTGGCTGGTAGACAGCGACAGTACGATCGCATCCTCGCTGGCGGCAGCCTGCAATTCGAAATTGAAGGTGCGGCAGAAACGCTTGCGCAGGGCCAGGCCCCAGGCGCGGTTGATGCGGCTGCCGAACGGCGTATGGATGATCAGTTGGGTGCCGCCGGACTCATCGAAGAACCGCTCCATCACCAGTGTGTCCTGGGACGGCAGGGCGCCGAAGGCCAGTCGGGCGGGGGCCAGGTAGTCCAGCAGTTGCTCGGCGCTGGCCAGGTTCAGTTGCAGGGTACCGGTCAGCCAGTCGAGGGCCGGTTGCAGATTGCCGGGGGTGGCGCCCAGCAGTTGATCGAGCTGTGCTTGCAGGCGGGCCACGGCCAGGGACAGTTCGGCGCTGCGCCCCGGGGCCTCGCCGAGCCAGAACGGAATGGTCGGCGGCTGCCCCTGGGCATCCTCGACCCGCACGCGACCGGTCTCGACGCGGATGATGCGGTAGGAGGTATTGCCCAGCTGGAACACGTCGCCAGCGATGCTTTCCACCGCGAAGTCTTCGTTGACGCTGCCGATGTTCAGGCCCTGGGGTTCGAGCAGCACGCTGTAGTCGGCGTTGTCCGGGATGGTGCCGCCGCTGGTCACGGCGGTCAGTTTGCTGCCCCGGCGCCCGCGCAGGGTACGGGTGACCGCGTCGCGATGCAGGTAGGCGCTGCGCACGCCCTGGCGACTGTTGAGGCCCTCGGCAAGCATTTGCAGCAGCGCCTGATAGTGGCCGTCGTCCAGTCCGGCGTAGGGCGCGGCGCGGCGAACGGTGTCCAGCAAGGCTTGTTCCTGCCATTCCTGGCAACTGACTTCGGCGACGATCTGCTGGGCCAGCACGTCCAGCGGTGCCTTGGGGATATGCAGGATGTCCAGCTCACCCCGGCGTACGCAATCGAGCAGGGCGGCGCACTCGATCAGGTCGTCACGGGTGGTGGCGAACAGGCGTCCCTTGGGCGTCCCGCCGACCTGGTGGCCAGAGCGACCAACCCGTTGCAGGAACGCCGAAATGGAACGGGGCGAGGCGATCTGGCACACCAGGTCGACGTCGCCGATGTCGATGCCCAGTTCCAGGGACGCGGTGGCGATCAGTACCTGCAACTCGCCACGCTTGAGCCGTTGCTCGGCGTCGAGGCGAAACTCCTTCGCCAGGCTGCCATGGTGGGCGGCCACGGCGTCCTTGCCCAGGCGCTCGCTCAGGTGGCGGCTCAAGCGTTCGGCCAAACGTCGGGTATTGACGAATATCAGGGTGGTACGGTGTGCCCGGGCGAGGTCGGCGAGACGGTTGTAGACCAGTTCCCATACGTCATTGGCCATTACCGCCGAGAGCGGCACCGGCGGCACCTCGATGTCCAGGTCGCGGGGGCGGGCATGGCCGATGTCGACGATTTCGCACGAGCGGCCTTCGCCCACCAGAAAGCGCGACACCGCCTCGATGGGCTTTTGCGTGGCGGACAGGCCGATGCGCATCAGCGGCTCGCTGCACAGCGCTTGCAGGCGTTCCAGGCTCAGGGCCAGGTGACTGCCGCGCTTGCTGGCGGCGATGGCGTGGATTTCATCGACGATCACCGTGCGGGTGCTGGCGAGCATCTGCCGGCCGGAATCGGAGCCGAGCAGCACGTAGAGCGATTCGGGCGTGGTCACCAGAATGTGCGGCGCGGTCTTGCGCATCGCCGAGCGTTCTTTCTGCGGTGTGTCGCCGGTGCGCACGGCGGTGGTGATTTGCAGGGGCGGCAGGCCCATCTGGCGCAATTGTTCGGTGATGCCGGCCAGCGGGGTTTGCAGGTTGATCCGGATGTCGTTGCTCAAGGCCTTGAGCGGCGAGACGTAGACCACCAGGGTCTGGTCCGGCAGGTCGCCCTGTTCCAGGCCACGGTGCACCAGGTCATCGAGCACGGCGAGGAACGCCGTAAGGGTCTTGCCCGAGCCGGTGGGCGCGGCCACGAGAGTCGAGCGACGCTGGCCGATCAACGGCCACGCACGGGCCTGGGCGGCCGTCACCGCCGGGAAGGTCTGGCTGAACCAGGCGCGAACGGCGGGGTGAAAGCCTGCCATGGCGTGGTCGGCTGCAAGGGGCAGATTCATAGGGGCAGTTATGCGGGTGGGATGGGGAAGATGCAAGTGCCGGCGGTATCTCTGTTGCCCGGCAGGACCTCATCGCGAGCAGGCTCGCTCCCACAATGGATCTGCCGCGCTCCGTCCTGTGGGAGCGAGCCTGCTCGCGATGAGGTCCTGGAGTGCGACGAAAATCCCGGATCTGCACTTTACGGGTGACGGTTGCGCACTAAACCCGCAAAATGCAACGATTCCGGCGACGCCCGTGGGCGTTGTCGACCAAATTCTTGTGCCAACAGACTGGGCCTGCTGACTTTATGCGAATGCGCCTTATGTTACTGGGCGGCGGAAATGCCCTTGGGCAGGCGCTGATTCGCCTCGGTGCGGAAGAAGACATCGGTTTTCTCGCCCCCCGCCCCCCAGAAGATGGCTGGGATGCCGCGAGCCTGACGCAGTTGCTCGACGACACCCGTCCGGACGCCTTGATCAACCTGGCGTACTACTTCGACTGGTTTCAGGCCGAGGTCGTCAGCGAGCAGCGCCTGGCCAGCCAGGAGCGTGCGGTCGAGCGCCTGGCCGAATTGTGCCAGCACCACAACATCATCTTGCTGCAACCGTCGAGCTATCGCGTGTTCGACGGCTCCCGCGCCACCGCCTACAGCGAAAAGGACGAGCCCGTGCCCCTGGGCCTGCGCGGCCAGGCCTTGTGGCGGATCGAGCAAAGCGTGCGCGCCACGTGCCCGCAACATGTGCTGCTGCGCTTCGGCTGGCTGCTGGACGACAGCGCCGACGGTATCCTCGGGCGTTTTCTCGCCCGGGCCGAACTGCCAGAAGAGCTGTTGCTGGCCGACGACCGTCGCGGTAACCCGACGCCGGTAGACGATGCGGCCCGGGTGATCATCTCCGTGCTCAAGCAACTCGATTGCGCCGCGCCGCTGTGGGGCACCTATCATTACGCCGGACATGAGGCGACCACGCCGCTGGCGCTGGGTCAGGCAATCCTCACCGAAGCCCGTGCCCTGCATCCGCTGGCAATCGAAGCACCCACGCCCCAGGCTCACGCCGCGCGACCGGATGCCGCGGAAGAGCCGCAGCATGCGGTGCTGGCCTGCAAGAAAATTCTGCACACTTTCGGGATCAAGCCCCGCGCCTGGCGCGCCGCGCTCCCGAGCTTACTGGATAGGTTTTATCGCCATGGCTGACGGCCCTGTTTTAATCACCGGCGGTGCGGGTTTCATTGGTTCGCACCTGACCGACGCCTTGCTCGCCAAGGGACATTCGGTGCGCATCCTCGATGACCTGTCCACCGGCAAGCGCAGCAACCTGCCGCTGGACAACCCCGCCATCGAACTGATCGAAGGCGACGTCGCCGATGCCGCCCTGGTGGCCCGGGCCATGGTCGGCTGCAGTGCCGTGGCGCATCTGGCCGCTGTGGCGTCGGTGCAAGCCTCGGTGGATGACCCGGTGCGCACTCACCAAAGCAATTTCATCGGCACCCTGAATGTCTGTGAAGCCATGCGCCAGTCCGGCGTGAAGCGGGTGCTGTTCGCCTCCAGCGCAGCGGTCTACGGCAACAACGGCGAAGGCCAGTCCATCGACGAAGAAACCCCCAAGGCCCCGCTCACGCCCTACGCCTCGGACAAACTGGCCAGCGAGTTCTACTTCGACTTCTACCGCCGCCAGCACGCGCTGGAGCCGGTGGTGTTCCGCTTCTTCAATATCTACGGCCCGCGCCAGGATCCGTCCTCGCCGTATTCCGGCGTCATCAGCATCTTCAGCGAACGGGCACAGAAAGGCTTGCCGATTACCGTGTTCGGCGACGGTGAGCAGACCCGGGATTTCGTCTACGTCGAAGATTTGGTGGATTTGCTGGTGCAGGCCATCGAGAAGCCTGAGGTGGAAGTCGGAGCGGTAAACGTCGGCTGGAACCAGGCCACGACCCTCAAGCAGATGCTCCAGGCCCTGGCCACGGTCGTCGGTGACCTGCCTCCGGTCAGCTACGGCCCGGCGCGTTCGGGGGATATCCGCCATTCCCGCGCCGACAACCATCGGCTGTTGCAGCGCTTCAACTTCCCGCGGCAGACGCCGATGAGCGTGGGTTTGGCGCGGTTGTTGGGCCGCTGAGTTTTCAGTCGCCACAAAAAACCTGTGGGAGCGAGCCTGCTCGCGATAGCGGTCTGACATTCACCTCTTCAGTGACTGTCGTGCCGCCATCGCGAGCAGGCTCGCTCCCACAGGGACGTCGTATGTTCGAGTTCGGTTAGAACTTGTAACCCAACCCCACCATGTAGATCCACGGATCCACATCGATATTCACCTTGGCCCGGGTGCCGCCAGCTACCGCGTTGTTGTCGACATACGCCGTGGTGTCGATGTCGATATAGCGGATCTGGCCGTTGATCATGATGTTGTCGGTCAGCATGTAGTCGGCGCCCACTTGCCACGCCATGCCCCAACTGTTGCTCGCCCGGAAATTGCTGAAGCCGTTGGCGCTGGCGTCGCTGCCGACATGTTCGTCGTAGATCCAGGTGTAGTTGATGCCGGCGCCGACATACGGCTGGAAAGCCGATCTGGCGTCGAGCGGGTAATAGACGAGGCTCAGGGTCGGCGGCAGGTGCTTGAGGGTGCCGAGCTTGCCGTTGGCCGCGCCCAGGGCGGTGCCCTTGATCTTCACGTCGTGCTCGAAGGGCGAGGCCGCCAGCAGCTCGATGCCCAGGTGGTCGGTCATCATGTAGGCGAAGTTCAAGCCCAGTTGCGTGTCGCTGCTCATGGTCGCCTTGCCGCCCAGGTCGGCGCCGGCCAACGGGCCACGGTCGACCTTGACGCTGGAACTGTCGGCTTTCGGATTGACGGTGATGGCGCCGGCGCGAACGATGATATCGCCGGCCGTATGGGCCTGGGCGAGGGGGGCGGCGAGCGTGAGGGCGACGAGGGAAGCGCTGAGCAAGGACTTGTGCATGGGGGCTCCAGAGGACATTTAAAAAGGATGTCCCATGGTACGGAGCCGTCTGGGCCGGTCTTTTGACTCAACTCAATGAAAGTATGATGAGCCACTTTGAGGGCCTCATCGCGAGCAGGCTCGCTCCCACACTGGTCGTGAGAACACCAAAGATCCCCTGTGGGAGCGAGCCTGCTCGCGATAGCTATTTCACAGACAGTGCATGACTGCCAGGTTCACTCCGGCAGCTCATACACATAAATCTTCTCAGCTTCCATCTGATACCCGGCATCGGCCAGCTCGCTGGTGGACGGCTTGACCTGCATCGGCCCTTCGACCCAGTACGGCTGGTACAGCTCATCGAGCTTCACCCCGACTTCGCTTTTCACATGCACGATCTGATTCGAAGGTGGTGGCGGCACATGGATGCAGGCGCCGAAATACGGCACCAGCAAAAAGTCCGTGGTGCGGCCTTCCTCGCTGACTTCCAGCGGCACGATGTAGCCCGGCAAGCGAATCTGCTGGCCGTCGAGCGCCTTGACCACCGGCGCGTCGGGCAGGTCCTGCTTGGCGGCCGGGGCGGATTCGGCCGACAGTGCCTGGCCCATCTGCGACAGGTCATGCAGCGGGGTCATGTTCGGTACTTCCGGCGGTGCGTCCGGCGGGATCATTTCCGACCAGGCCAGGTCCCTCGGCTCGGCCGCCCACAGCGGCAGGGCGACCATCATCAACAGCGCAAGCAGGGCGCGGGGCATCTTCAATGTCCTCATAAGCGGATCGACAAGCCGTCGGCCAACGATTGGCGATAGGCGCGCCAGGCCGGCACGCTGCCCATCAACAGGGCGGCGACCAGGATGCCAGCCATGAGCGTCCATTCATATTCGCTTGGCCAGCTCAATGGCAGATACAAGCCATAGGCCGACTGTACGTAACCCTGGGCGGCGCCGATGCCGATATACAGCAAGGCCAGCCCGGCGGCCACCCCGGTCAATGCCAGGGCAAAGGCTTCCAGCACCAGCAGGCTTGCGATGTGCCATGGCCGCGCGCCCACTGAGCGCAAGATCGCCATCTCCCGGCGGCGCTCGTTGAGGCTGGTGAGGATCGCCGTGAGCATGCCGATCAACCCGGTCAGGACCACGAACAGCGAAATCACGAACAAGGCTTTTTCCGCCGTGCCCATCAGGCTCCACAACTCTTGCAGGGCCACGCCTGGCAAGATCGCCAGCAACGGTTCGCCACGGAACTCATTGATCTCGCGTTGCAAGGCAAAGGTGGAGATCTTGCTGTTGAGCCCGAGCATGAACGCGGTGATGGCTTGGGGCGTCAGGTCCATGTTGCGGGCCTGGTCGGCGCTGATACGACCGCTGCCCTGGGCCGGCACGCCGTTCTTCCAATCGATGTGAATCGCTTCCATGCCGCCGAGGCTGATGTGCAGCGTGCGGTCCACCGGAGTGCCGGTACGCTTGAGAATGCCGACCACAGTGAATGGCTTGTCGTCGTGCTTGACCAGGCTGATCGTCGCCACGCCGTGGGCCAGCACCAGTTTGTCGCCGAGCTTGTAATGCAGCGCTTCGGCCACTTCGGCGCCGAGCACCACTTCGAACGGGTCAGTGGCAAAAGCCCGGCCATCGGCCAGTTCCAGGTGTTGCTGGCGGCCATACTGGTAGTGCTCGAAATAGGCCTCGGTGGTGCCCATTACCCGGTAGCCACGGTGGGAATCACCGAGGGACATGGGGATCGCCCATTTCACTTTCGGGTTGTTGGCGAAATGTTCGAAGCTGTCCCAGCGGATGTTATTGGTGGCGTTGCCGATGCGAAACACCGAGTACAACAACAGGTTCACCGAGCCGGAACGGGCACCGACGATCAGGTCGGTGCCGCTGATGGTGCTGGCAAAACTGGCTTTTGCCTCGGTGCGCACCCGCTCCACCGCCAGCAGCAGGCAGACCGACAGGGCGATGGCGAAGGCGGTGAGGATCGCAGTGAAGCGGCGGTTCGCCAGGCTGGCCATGGCTAGACGGAACAAATACATCTCAGACCTCGAGTGGCTTGGCGGCACGATTGAGATCGGCCAGCGAGAGGTTGCGGTCGAACAGCGGCGCCAGGCTCTGGTCATGGCTGACGAACAGCAGGCTTGAGCCGGCCTCGCGGCATTCGGCGAACAGCAGCCGCAGGAAGTTTTCCCGGGCGTCGTAGTCCAGGGCCGAGGTCGGTTCGTCAGCGATGACCAGTTCCGGCTGGCCGATCAACGCCCGGGCGGCGGCGACCCGTTGTTGCTGGCCGATGGACAGCGAGTCGGCGCGGCGTTCCAGCAGGTTCGCATCGGTCAGCCCCAGGTGGGTCAACAGCGTGGCGGCAGCCTGGTCGATACTGCCGTGACGCTGGATGGCCCGCTGCGCCCGCAGTTTGGAAAAGTGACAGGGCAGCTCGACGTTCTCGCGCACCGAGAGAAACGGCAGCAGGTTGAATTGCTGGAAAATGTAGCCGGTGTGGTCCACGCGAAAGCGGTCGCGGCTGCCCGCGCCCAGTTCGGTGAGCGACTGGCCGAGCAGGTGGACGCTGCCGCGATCCGGCGTCTGCACCCCGCCCAGCAGCCCCAGCAATGTGGTCTTGCCACTGCCGCTGGGCCCCTTGAGGAACAGGGTCTCGCCGGCTTCGAGGCGAAAGGCCGGGATATCCAGCAGTGGTGGATGTCCGGGCCAGCTGAAGACCAGGTCGGACAGTTCGATGAGTGCTTGGGTCATGGTGGCTGATATCAGGATGATGGAAGCCCTGTGGAGTACCTGTGGGAGCAAAGCTTGCTCGCGATGGGCTTGTCACATTCAACGTCGATGTCGACGGTCGGACCGCTATCGCGAGCAAGCTTTGCCCCACTGGCCTCCACCACAGGAGGTTGCAGCGTATTCAGAACTTCAGCGATGGCGCCTTGGCCGTCACTTCCACGCCTTGCTGGCCGCTCGGGCTGATCAGTTGTACCTGAATTTTCTGGGTGGCCGGGAAGGTTTTGAACAGCGTCGCCAGGTCGAGGTGCTTCAAAGCACCGGGTGTGGCGCAGGTGAACTGGTAGTGGGCGTGGATTTCGCTGTGTTCGTGGTGGTGCTCGTCGCCGTCGGCGTCTTCGTCGTGGTCTTCGTGATCCGGTTCATCGCCGAACAATGGGCTTTCCAATTCCTGCTGGGCCAGGGTGCATTGGGCCGCGGCCGGCAGGTTGAACAGCGCCAGTGGCTTCTCAAGTTGCCCACGGGCAGCCGCGACCTTGGCCTTGTCGGCATCGCTGGTGGCTTCGTGTTCAAAGCCCACCAGGTTCATGGCCGGGCTTTCCAGCTCCAGCTCCAGGGTCTGGCCGTCAAGCGCTGCGTTCAGTCGGCCGACGCCGTGTTCATGGGCGCCCAGGCTGCCGTGCTCATGATCGTGGTCATGGTCGTGCTCGACTGCGGCGTGAGTGACAGCCAATGGCAACAGGGCGAACGGCAAAGCGAGAAGCAGACGACGCATGACGAGTCTCCAGATAAGATGAATGTTTTGTTATGTAATCTTATAACGAATTTGCGCAGAGTTTGACCGTCTGCTTGGCGTCGCGCAAGGCCCATGGGAGCATGGGAACATTAAATCTTCAGGAGGACGGTGATGTTGCGCATCCGCGGAACCGTCGGCGATTGGCCGGTGGACTTGTCGATCGAAATGGACGAAGGCGACTGGGCGCAGCTCGGCGCGCAGTTGCAGGCGGTCAAGCCCGAAGGCGCGGCGATGGCGGCGGCCAAACCGGCGAATCAGGACGATGCGCTGTGGCAGATCGCCAGGGAATTGCTGCGCAAGGCCGGGCAGTTGAGCGGCCCGGACCTGTTGGAGCAACTGGAAGGCCTGACGGGCAGTGCGCCGGCGGGCAAGCGCCTGTTGGTACGCTTGCGCCATAGCGCCGAGGTCAAGGTCTTGAGCGGCGGCGATACGCCGCTCTATAGCTGGGTTGGGGCTGACGCTTAGTACAGCGCGGCAAACAGCTTGCGACGATAGGTCGTCACCAGCGGGTGATCGTTGCCCAACAGTTCGAACACCTGCAGCAGGGTCTTGTGCGGCAGGCCTTCGCTGTAACCGCGGTTGCGGCTGAACAGCTTGAGCAATGCGTCGAGTGCCGGCTCATACTGCTGGCGCGCGAGTTGCTGGATCGCCAGTTGATACACCGCTTCATCGTCCTGCGGGTCTTTTGCCAGGCGGGCCTTGAGGTCGGCGGCGTCTGGCAGATGTTTGGCCAGACCGAGGAACTGGATCTGCGCCTTGGCCCCGGCCAGAGCGGCCTTGTGTTCGTCGCTTTTTACCGAGTCCAGCACGGTCTGGGCTTCGCCCAGCTCGCCGCGCTCGGTCAGGCAACGGGCGAACAGGATCAGCGCCTTGGCGTTGGTGTTGTCTTCGCCCAGCAGCACGGTGAGCAGGGCTTCGGCGTCGGCGAAACGCCCGTCGTCGAACAGCGCCTGGGCTTGCTCGAACGGATCGGCCGCGGCGGGAGGCGGCATCTGCACATGGGGTTCGAGCATCGCCCGCACCGCCGATTCCGGCTGGGCCCCGGCGAAACCGTCGACGGGCTGGCCGTCCTTGAACAGTACCACCGTCGGCAGGCTGCGGATGCCGAAGCGGGCGACGATGTCTTGCTCGATGTCGCAGTTGACCTTGGCCAGCAGCAATTCGCCTTGATAGCTCTCGGCAATGCCCTGCAACATCGGCATCAGTGCCTTGCATGGCGCACACCACTCGGCCCAGAAATCCACCAGCACCGGCTTGTGAAAAGAGTTGGCGATCACCGACTGGTCGAAATCGGCGGTGGTGGCGTCGAAGATGTAGGAGGTGTCCTGGGTCATGGGAATCTCGTAGAACGCTTGAATGGGGCAACTATACGCGGGGTTTTGGGGTGCCTGGTAGGTCGCCATCGCGAGCAGGCTCGCTCCCACAGTTTGACCGCGTTCAATCTGAAGAAACCCGATCACCTATGGGAGCGAGCCTGCTCGCGATGCTTTTCAGGGCGAACGCCGTGCGTGATACAGGCTCACATGCCGAAACTCCTCGGGCTCGGCCAGGTCCGGCAGGGTCATGGCTTCGAGCAGTTCGATGCGCCGGTACAGTGGGTGCTGGAAATCCCGTACCCGGGAGTCGGCCACAAGGGCCTCGCGGCCACGGCTGAGGAACTGGTCCAGCAACGGCAGGTTTGCCCGGTCGTAGAGCACATCAGCGACCAGGATCAGGTCGAAGCGATCCGCCTCGGCGAAGAAGTCCGTCGAATAAGCCAGCTCCACGTCATTGAGCAGGGCATTGGCCCGGCAGGCCGCGATAGCCAGTGGGTCGAGGTCGCACGCCACCACTTCCAGCGCCCCGGCCTTGACCGCCGCGATGCCCGCCACGCCGGAACCGGCGCCGAAATCCAGCACCCGCTTGCCCTCGACCCACTGCGGCCGCTCGGCCAGGTAACGCGCCATCGCCAGGCCGCTGGCCCAGCAGAAGCTCCAGTAGGGCGGTTCGTGGAGGATGCGGCGGGTTTCTTCCGGGCTGAAGGCGCGGTCCATGTTATCGCCGTCGATCAGCCACAGCTTCAGGTCGGTGCCGGGTAGCGGGCAGTCCACCAGGCGCGCGTCCCCCAACAACTCGCCCAGCGCGTGTTGCAGGTCCTGCGGTGCATTCATGGCGCTTTGACGAACTGCAGGGCGCCCAACGCCTGAGTGGTCGGTTGCGCGATGCGCTGTTCCGGCAGGTGCAGAATCAGTTGGCCCGACTGGCTGGCACGGCCGCGCAGCTCCACGCGGGCGCCGACCGGGAAGGCATCCGGGTTGAAGCGCAGGCGGAAGGGCAGGGCGCGGTTGGTGCCGATCAGGCTGGAGCTGGCGAGCAATTGCTGCGGGCGCCCCTTGTCGTCGATCACCAGCAGGGCCAGTTCGACTTCGGCCCCGGTCGGTACGCCTTCGAGGGTACCGCTCAGTTCCCGCTGGTATGCGGGCAATGGCCCCAGCTCGGCGGCTTGCCGGGCTTTTTCCTGGGCCTGTTTCGGCGCGGGCGCCGGTGCAGGCGCGGCGGGCTTGGGAGCATCACTGCTGCACGCCATCAGCAGGCTGAAAAAACTGAGCAAAAAGAGCGATCGTAGCGGCATGTGCGGCTCCAGCAAGGTGAATTCCATGGATCTGACGGTAAGCCCGTCTGTATACCGTAAACCCTATGGCTTGTCTTGCCAGTGGGATGCGCTACCATGGCCCTCCCTTTTTTTGTTGCCTGCCACCATGCACTGTCCCTTCTGCGGTGCCAACGACACCAAAGTCATCGACTCGCGACTGGTCGCCGAGGGCGAACAGGTCCGCCGTCGGCGCGAATGCCTGGCCTGCGGCGAACGTTTCACCACGTTCGAGACCGCTGAGCTGGTGTTGCCGCGCCTGATCAAAACCGACGGCAGCCGCCAGCCGTTCGACGAAGAAAAACTGCGCGCCGGCATGCAGCGCGCGCTGGAAAAGCGCCCGGTGAGCGTCGAACGCCTCGAGGCGGCGCTGGTGCACATCAAGCACAAGCTGCGGGCGACCGGCGAGCGCGAGGTCAAATCCCTGGTGGTCGGCGAGCTGGTGATGGCCGAGCTGCAGAAGCTCGACGAAGTCGCCTACATCCGTTTCGCCTCGGTGTACCGGCGCTTCCAGGACCTGAACGAATTCCGTGAGGAAATCGACCGCCTGGCCCGCGAACCGGTGAAAGAATGACTGTCTCGGCGCAACAGACCGTCCTCGACGCTCATTACATGGCCCGTGCGCTGGAGCTGGCGCGGCGCGGTCACTACACCACCCATCCCAATCCCCGGGTGGGCTGCGTCATCGTGCGTGACGGGCAGATTGTCGGCGAAGGCTGGCACATCCGCGCCGGTGAACCCCATGCCGAAGTCCATGCCTTGCGCGCCGCCGGTGAGCTGGCCCGGGGCGCTACGGCCTACGTGACCCTCGAACCCTGCAGCCACCACGGCCGTACGCCGCCTTGTGCCGATGCGCTGGTCAACGCCGGTGTTGCCCGGGTCGTGGCGGCAATGCAGGACCCGAACCCGGAAGTCGCCGGTCGCGGTTTGCAGCGGCTGGCCCAGGCCGGTATCGCCACCGACAGCGGCGTGCTGGAAGGCGAGGCCCGTCTGCTCAACCAGGGTTTCCTCAAGCGCATGGAGCACGGCTTGCCATTCGTGCGGGTCAAGCTGGCCATGAGTCTTGATGGCCGTACCGCCATGGAAAGTGGCGAAAGCCAGTGGATCACCGGCCCGGCGGCACGTTCGGCGGTGCAACGGCTGCGGGCCCAGGCCAGCGTGGTGCTGACGGGCGCCGATACGGTGCTGGCGGACAATGCCCGGCTGACCGTGCGCGCCGATGAACTCGGCCTGGATGCCGACCAGACGGCATTGGTCCTGAGTCGCCCGCCGCTGCGGGTGCTGGTGGACGGTCGCCTGCGGGTGCCGCTCGATGCACCGTTCTTCAAGGCCGGCCCGGCGCTGGTCGCCACGTGCATGGCGGTGGAAGAACAGTACGCCAACGGCCCCGAATGCATGATCGTGGCAGGCGATGACGGCCAGGTCGACCTGCGGCGCCTGCTGGTGGAGTTGGCGGCCCGTGGCGTCAACGAGGTGCTGGTGGAAGCCGGTCCGCGCCTGGCGGGAGCATTCGCCCGGCAAGGCTTGGTGGACGAGTTCCAGATTTTTATCGCCGGCAAGTTCCTGGGATCTTCGGCGCGACCGTTGCTGGATTGGCCCCTGGCGTACATGAAGGACGCCCCGGCGCTGAAAATCACCGAAATCCGCGCCGTGGGCGATGACTGGCGAGTCATCGCCGTTCCCGTTCCGCCGGCCAGCGTATAATTCCCGGCCTTCGCTCAAGCGGCGGCCTGTTCTCGAGGAGGACTCCATGTTTACCGGCATCATCGAATCCATCGGCAGCATCCGTGCACTCACCCCCAAGGGCGGCGACGTGCGGGTCTATGTCGAAACCGGCAAGCTCGATCTGAGCGACGTCAAACTGGGCGACAGCATCGCCGTGAACGGTGTCTGCCTGACCGCCGTCGAACTGCCCGGCAATGGTTTCCTGGCGGACGTCAGCCGCGAAACCCTCGACTGCACCGCCATGAACGACCTCAAGAGCGGCAGCCCGGTCAACCTGGAAAAAGCCCTGACGCCTACTACCCGGTTGGGCGGACACCTGGTCAGCGGCCATGTCGATGGCGTCGGCGAAGTGGTTTCCCGCACCGATAACGCCCGGGCCGTGGAGTTTCGCATCCGCGCGCCGAAGGAACTCGCCAAGTACATCGCCCATAAGGGCTCGATCACCGTCGACGGCACCAGCCTGACGGTCAACGCGGTGGATGGCGCCGAATTCCTGCTGACGATCATCCCGCACACCTTGAGCGAAACCATCATGGCTTCGTACCGGCCCGGGCGCCGGGTCAACCTGGAAGTCGACCTGCTGGCCCGTTACCTGGAGCGCCTGCTGCTCGGTGACAAGGCCGCGGAGCCTGCATCCGGCAGCAACATCACCGAAAGTTTTCTGGCCGCCAACGGCTACCTCAAATCCTGACCCAAGGGGGTGCCGCGTGGCGCTCAATAGCATCGAAGAGCTGGTTGAAGACATCCGCCAAGGCAAGATGGTCATCCTCATGGATGACGAAGACCGCGAGAACGAAGGCGACCTGATCATGGCCGCCGAATGCTGCAAGGCCGAGCACATCAACTTCATGGCCAAGCACGCCCGTGGCCTGATCTGCATGCCGATGAGCCGCGAGCGCTGCGAGCTGCTGAAGCTGCCGCTGATGGCCCCGCGCAACGGTTCCGGCTTTGGCACCAAGTTCACCGTGTCCATCGAGGCCGCCGAGGGCGTGACTACCGGCATCTCCGCCGCCGACCGCGCACGTACCGTACAAGCCGCCGCCGCGAAGGACGCCAAGGCCGAAGACATCGTCAGCCCCGGCCACATCTTCCCGCTGATGGCCCAGGCTGGCGGCACCCTGGCCCGCGCCGGCCACACCGAAGCGGCGTGCGACCTGGCGCGCATGGCCGGTTTCGAGCCCAGCGGCGTGATCTGCGAAGTGATGAACGACGACGGCACCATGTCCCGTCGCGCCGAACTGGAAGCCTTCGCCGCCGAACACGACATCAAGATCGGCACCATCGCCGACCTCATCCATTACCGGATGATCCACGAACGTACCGTTCAGCGGATTGCCGAGCAGCCGCTGGACAGCGAACTGGGCCATTTCAACCTGGTGACCTACCGCGATTCGGTGGAAGGCGACGTGCACATGGCCCTGACCCTGGGCACCGTCTGCGCCGAAGAGCCGACCCTGGTCCGCGTGCATAACATGGACCCATTGCGGGACCTGCTGATGGTCAAGCAGCCTGGCCGCTGGAGCCTGCGGGCCGCGATGGCCGCAGTGGCGGAGGCCGGTAGCGGCGTGGTGCTGCTGCTCGGGCACCCCCTCGATGGCGACGTGCTGCTGGCGCATATCCGCGAAACCGGCGAGCAATTGCCGGTGAAGAAGACCACCACCTACAGCACGGTCGGCGCCGGTTCGCAGATCCTGCGTGACCTGGGCGTACGCAAAATGCGCCTGATGAGCGCGCCGATGAAATTTAATGCGATATCCGGTTTCGATCTGGAAGTTGTAGAATACGTGCCCTCTGAATAATGACCTCGTTCAATTAGGGAGGTCTTCCCCTCTGTGGGAGCGAGCCTGCTCGCGAAAGCGGTGCGCCAGGCGACATTGATGTCACTGTGCTGACGCCATCGCGAGCAGGCTCGCTCCCACAAGGGGCAGTTTCCCGAACTGAACGGCAGGCCCTGTATTCATGGCTAAACATCACCGAGGAGCGCGCATCGAGCGCGCTCCGGCTCTTTAAGAGAATTGACGAATGACCCTGAAGACCATCGAAGGTACCTTCATTGCCCCCAAAGGCCGCTACGCTCTGGTAGTGGGCCGTTTCAACAGCTTCGTGGTCGAGAGCCTGGTTGGCGGTGCGGTCGATGCCCTGGTTCGCCATGGCGTGAGCGAAAGCGACATCACCATCATCCGTGCCCCTGGCGCCTTCGAAATCCCGCTGGTTGCGCAGAAAGTCGCTCAAAAGGGCGAATATGCCGCGATCATCGCCTTGGGCGCGGTCATTCGTGGCGGTACTCCGCATTTCGAATACGTGGCTGGCGAATGCACCAAGGGTCTGGCCCAGGTGTCCATGGAATTCGGCGTGCCGGTCGCTTTCGGCGTACTGACCGTTGATTCCATCGAGCAAGCCATCGAACGTTCCGGCACCAAGGCCGGTAACAAAGGCGCCGAAGCCGCCCTGTCCGCCCTGGAAATGGTCAGTCTGCTGGCGCAGTTGGAGGCCAAGTGATTAGCGACGAAAGCGATCGTTTCAACCCGCGCGATCCCAAGCCTGCCGATGCCGGCAAGCCTTCGAAAAGCGTCAAGCGTCGCGAAGCCCGCCAGCTTGCGACCCAGGCGTTGTATCAATGGCACATGGCCAAGCAGTCGCTGAACGAGATCGAAGCGCAGTTCCGGGTCGATAACGATTTCAGCGATGTCGACGGCGCGTACTTCCGCGAGATCCTCCACGGGGTTCCGGCGCACAAGACCGAAATCGACAAGGCCCTGGCACCTTGCCTGGACCTGACCATCGAAGAGCTGGACCCGGTCGAACTGGCGGTGTTGCGCCTGTCCACCTGGGAACTGATGCAGCGTGTCGATGTACCGTACCGCGTGGTGATCAACGAAGGGATCGAGCTGGCGAAAGTCTTCGGTTCCACCGACGGGCACAAGTTCGTCAACGGTGTGCTCGACAAGCTTGCCCCGCGCCTGCGGGAAGCTGAAGTGAAGGCGTTCAAGCGCTGAATGGGTGAGTTTGAGCTGATCCGCAGCTACTTCGCCGCCGCGCCTTGTGCGCAGGGCGGCGACGGCGTTGCGCTGGGGATCGGCGACGATTGTGCCTTGCTGGCGGTTCCTCCCGGGGAGCACTTGGCGGTGTCCACCGACACGCTTGTGGCCGGTGTGCATTTTCCGGACCCCTGCGATCCGTTCCTGCTCGGCCAGCGCTCGCTGGCCGTGGCGGTCAGCGACCTCGCCGCCATGGGCGCCAGGCCCCTGGCCTTTACCCTTGCCCTGACCTTGCCGACGGTGACAGCCGATTGGTTGCAGGCCTATGCCCGTGGTTTGAACCAGATGGCCCAGGCCTGCGGGGTCGCGCTGGTGGGCGGTGACACCACTCGTGGACCACTGAGCATGACCATGACCGTGTTCGGCCGCGTGCCGTCCGGCCAAGCCTTGACCCGAAGCGGCGCGCAGCCCGGCGACCTGCTCTGTGTCGGTGGTGAGCTGGGCAATGCCAGCGGTGCGTTGCCCCTCGTGCTCGGCCAGCATCACACTGAGCCCGCCGTCGCCGAGCCGTTATTGGCGCATTATTGGTCACCGCATCCGCAGATCGACCTGGGGCTGGCGCTACGGGGCAGGGCCAGTGCAGCCATGGATATTTCCGATGGACTGCTGGCCGATTGCGGGCATATTGCATTGGCGTCCGGCGTGGCCATCCAGGTTGAACGTGACCGGCTACCGCTGTCCAACGCTTTGCTGGCCTTGCTCGGCCAAACGGGCGCGGAGCAGGCCGCGCTGAGCGGGGGCGACGATTATGTGCTGCTGTTCAGCTTGCCACCGGTCCGATTATCGGCGTTGCAGGCCGAAGGCTGGCCAATCCACGTGATCGGCAGCGTCATGCCGGGGCAGGGCGTCATGCTGGTGGACGCCGATGGAGGCGACATCACCCCGCAAATCCGGGGCTATCAACATTTTCGGGAGACACCGTGACAGATCATCCCAACCAGATTCCAGCCGAGTTCGTGCCCCCCTCGGTCTGGCGCAATCCCTGGCATTTCCTGGCATTTGGCTTCGGTTCGGGCACTTTACCCAAGGCGCCAGGTACATGGGGTTCGCTGGTTGCGCTACCCTTCATACCGTTGTGGCAGATGTTACCGGACTGGGGCTACTGGCTGATGCTCGGCATCACCATGCTGTTCGGCTTCTGGTTGTGTGGCAAGGTGGCGGACGACCTGCGCGTGCACGATCATGAAGGGATCGTCTGGGATGAAATGGTCGGGATGTGGATTACCCTGTGGCTGGTGCCGGAAGGCTGGTACTGGCTGTTGGCGGGTTTCCTGGTGTTTCGCTTCTTCGATATTCTCAAGCCATGGCCGATCCGCTGGATCGACCGGCATGTCCACGGAGGCGTCGGCATCATGCTCGACGATATCCTGGCCGGGGTGTTTGCCTGGCTGGCAATGCAAGGACTGGTGTGGTGTCTTACCTGAGGGATCCAGGCATGGGCGTAAGCCGAGCGTTGTTGCTGTTGTTGTGCCTGGGCGCGAGCCTTGGCGCTCTGGCGGCGGAGCCGACGCCGTTGCCCGGCAAGATCCGCGCCGCCAGCGAGGAGTGGGCGGACTACACCGAGGCCGATGGCCGGGGCATGGCCTGGGAGATCCTGCGCGAGGTGTTTGAGCCTGAAGGCGTGAAGCTGGAAATCCGCAGCGTGCCGTACACCCGCTCGATCGGCTTGGTGCAGCGTGGTGAGGTCGACGCACAGGTCGGCGCCTATCGCGATGAGACCGAAGGGCTGCTCTATCCTCGCTGGCACTACGACGTCGATCATATCTATGCGTTGGGACTGGCCTCCAAGCCGACGCCCACGCTGGAGACGGTCGGCAATTATCGGCTGGTGTGGATGCGCGGGTACGAATACAACAGCTACCTGCCCAACATCCGCCGTTTCAATGAAATCCACCGGGCGGTCGGTATCCTGCCGATGCTGCTGCATGATCGGGCCGATTTCTACATCGACGCCTTGATGGAGATCCAGGGTGTGCTCGCAAAGGCCGACAATCCCCAGCAGTACAAGCTCTCGCCGTTGATCAACCTGCCGCTGTACCTGGGCTTCGCCAACACCGATAACGGACGGGCACTGCGTGCGCTGTTCGATCGGCGCATGGAGGTATTGGTGAAAAGTGGCCAATTGAAACCGATCTTCGAGCGCTGGAAACAACCTTATCCTTTCGATGAGCACGGTAAGCCACCGAAGCCTTAATCAATCTTGTCGATAGTAATAGTCGACAATTCAGCCTAAGCGTCTGCCGGGACCTGCTGTTACAATGCGCTCCTCTGCGAATCTCCAGTACTAGATCAGGAGCACACCGGTGCCTGTCGTTTTTGTTGCCGCTTCCAAGCTGCCAACGCCCTTTGCGCAATTCACCATGCATGGTTTTCTGGATGAGGCCACCGGCCGCGAGCACGTTGTGCTGAGCCTGGGTGATGTTGCCGACGGTGTTCCGGTATTGGGCCGCTTGCATTCCGAATGCCTGACGGGCGATGCCCTGTTCAGCCAGCGCTGCGACTGTGGTTCGCAACTCGAAGCCGCGCTGCAGGCCATTGCCCGCGAAGGTCGAGGCGTGTTGCTGTACTTGCGCCAGGAAGGGCGTGGTATAGGCCTGTTGAACAAGATCCGTGCCTATGAATTGCAGGATGGTGGTGCCGATACCGTGGAAGCCAACGAGCGCCTCGGGTTTGCCGCCGACCTGCGTGACTACAGCATCTGCCTGCCCATGCTCGAACACCTGGGCGTCAAGTCCCTGCGGTTGATGACCAACAATCCGCGCAAGGTCAAGGCATTGACCGACATGGGCATCATTGTGGCGGAGCGGGTGCCGTTGCACACCGGCCATAATCCCCACAACAAGCTCTACCTGGCGACCAAGGCCAGCAAGCTCGACCACATGATGGGCAACGAGCACCAGGGCGAGGCCGACCGGGCGTGACGCGGGGTCAGGTCCGGCGACGGCTGTCCATCAGTTGGTGGAAATACCTGGCGTTGGCGTTGCTGCCGCTGTTCGTGATCAATCTTGTCTTCGGCCAGGGCGAAGCGATTCTGCCCGTGCTGGCAATGCCGTTGTTCATCGCTGGCGTGGCCTCGATGTTCGTCAGCCTGCGATTCTTCGGCGCATACAAGCACGCTTTGATCGCCACCCAGAATGCCCTCGACACTCCCGAAGAGCCTCAGGCCTGGATCACGTTGGCGGCCTGTCGACGTGCTGCTTTCCTGGCTGCCGGGTTGCCGGCCTGGATCGGTGCCCTGGCGGTATTCGTGGGTCTGGAAGCGGTGCCGCTGATGCTGCTGGCCTTGTCCTCCGCGGTATTGTTCTACCTGTATCGCCTTCCGCGTCAGCTCGGCTGATAGGTCGCGGCGTCCCTATCGCGAGCAGGCTCGCTCCCACAATTGCATGATGGTGTTCCTTGTGGGAGCGAGCCTGCTCGCGATGGCGGTGTACCAGTCCAAACAGTCGTCGACTGACACTCCGCTATCGCGAGCGAGCTCGCTCCCACAGGATCGCATGGGTTACAGGCCCAGCAGTTGCAGTCGCTGGCGCACCGATGCTTCGATCCCGGCCTCGTCCAACCCGCACTCGGCCAGCATCTGTGCCGGCTTGGCGTGTTCGACATAGATGTCCGGCAAACCCAGGTGCAGCACCGGCTTGAGGATATTCTCCCGGGCCAGGAACTCACTGACCGCCGCGCCGGCGCCGCCCATGATGGCGTTTTCCTCGATGGTCACCAGTAGCTCATGGCTGGCGGCCATTTCGCGGACCAGGGCTTCATCCAGGGGTTTGACGAAGCGCATGTCCACGACGGTGGCGTCCAGGGTCTGAGCGACTTTCAAGGCTTCGGCCAGTTGCACGCCGAACACCAGCAGGGCGGTCTGCTTGCCCTGGCGGCGGATCACACCCTTGCCGACTTCAATCGGCTCGAGGGTGGCCTCGATGGTTGCGTTCGGTCCGCTGCCACGGGGATAGCGCACCGCCGCCGGGCCATTGAACAGGTGGCCGGTGGTGAGCATCTTGCGCAGTTCGTTTTCATCGCTCGGAGTCATCACCAGCATGCCGGGGATGCAGCGCAAGTACGAAAGATCGAAGCTGCCGGCGTGAGTCGGGCCGTCTTCGCCCACCAGGCCGGCGCGGTCGATGGCGAACAGCACATCGAGATTCTGCACCGCAACGTCATGTATCAACTGGTCGTAACCGCGTTGCAGGAAGGTCGAGTAGATCGCCACCACTGGTTTTGCCCCTTCGCACGCCATGCCGGCGGCCAGGGTCACGGCGTGCTGCTCGGCAATCGCCACATCGAAATAGCGTTGCGGATAGCGTTCGCTGAAGGCCACCAGGTCCGAGCCTTCCTTCATGGCTGGGGTAATGCCCACCAGGCGCGGGTCCGTGGCGGCCATGTCGCACAGCCATTGGCCGAACACGGCGGAATACTTGGGACCACCGGCCTTTTTCGGGGCGCAGGCCGGAGCATCCAGCGGTTCGAGCTTGGTGATGGCGTGGTAACCGATGGGGTCGACTTCCGCCGGGGCGAAGCCCTTGCCTTTCTTGGTCACCACATGCAGGAACTGCGGGCCCTTCAGGTCGCGCATGTTGCGCAGCGTGGCGATCAGCGTCGGCAGGTCATGACCGTCGATCGGGCCGATGTAGTTCCAGCCCAGTTCTTCGAACAGCGTGCCGGGTACCAGCATGCCTTTGGCGTATTCCTCTGTGCGGCGGGCGATTTCCCAGGCGCCGGGCAGGCGCGACAGGACCTTTTTGCTGCCTTCGCGCATGCTGGCGTAGGTACGGCTGGACAGGATCTTCGCCAGGTAGTTGGACAAGCCGCCGACATTGCGCGAGATCGACATGTCGTTGTCGTTGAGGATCACCAGCATGTTGGCGTTGACTTCCGGGGCGTGGTTCAGCGCCTCGAAAGCCATGCCCGCCGTCAGGGCGCCGTCGCCGATTACGGCAATCGCCTTGCGGTCACTGTTCTGCAGGCGGGCGGCAATGGCCATGCCCAGCGCAGCGCTGATGGAGGTGCTGGAGTGGCCGACGCCAAAGGTGTCGTACTCGCTCTCGGAGCGCCGTGGGAAAGCGGCGATGCCGTCCTTCTGGCGCAGCGTGCCCATGCGCTCGCGGCGGCCGGTGAGGATCTTGTGCGGGTAGGCCTGATGGCCGACGTCCCACACCAGCCGGTCGTCCGGGGTGTCGAATACGTAATGCAGCGCGATGGTCAGCTCGATGACGCCCAGGCCGGCACCGAAGTGCCCACCGGTCTGGCCGACCGTATAGAGCAGTTCCAGGCGCAGCTCATCGGCCAGGGTTTCCAGCTCGGCTTCACCCAGCCGACGCAAGCCGTCCGGCGTGTTGGCGCGGTCCAGCAGGGGCGTGGTCGGGCGTTTGCGGGGAATCTCTTGAAACGTCGTGGGCATCAGGCGAATCGTTATAGGTATAGAAAGAGGCGGCAGTTTACCTTATGCATCGCAAGCTGCCCACGCGTTGGCCGGAACTTGGCCGATACGCAGTCTGAAAGGTTGACCCCGTATCAGCTGCGTCGTTCGACGATATAGCGCGCCAGCTCGCGCAACGGTTCGGCCGCCGCGTCAAACGGTCGCAACGCTTCCAGGGCCTGGTCGCGCAACTCCAGGGCGTAGGCCTTGGCGGCGTCGAGACCCAGCAGGGCCGGGTAGGTCGGCTTGTCGCGGGCGATGTCGGCACCCTGGCGCTTGCCCAGGGTCTGGGTATCGCTCTCGACGTCGAGGATATCGTCCTGCACCTGGAACGCCAGGCCGACGGCCCGGGCGTAGCTCTGCAAGGCGTGCAACTGTTCAGTCGTGGCCCGGCCACTGGCGAGGGCGCCAAGCTTGACGCTGGCTTCGATCAGGGCGCCGGTCTTGTGCCGGTGCATGTATTCCAGCGCACCCTGATCCAGCTTCAGGCCGACCGAACCCAGGTCGATGGCCTGGCCGCCGACCATGCCGGCGGGCCCTGCCGCCAGTGCCAGGGCGCTGACCATGTCCAGGCGGACCTGCGCCGGGCAATCGCTCAGGGCCGGGTCGAGCAGGGCGCTGAACGCCAGGCTCTGCAAACCGTCACCGGCCAGGATCGCGCAGGCTTCGTCGAATTGTTTGTGGGTGGTTGGCTGGCCGCGACGCAGGTCATCGTCGTCCATGGCCGGCAGGTCGTCGTGCACCAGGGAATAAGCGTGGATCAGTTCCACTGCGCACGCCGCGCCGTTGGCCTGTTCGGCCACGCCGCCCAGGGCTTCGCATGCGGCATAGGCCAGCAGCGGCCGCACACGCTTGCCGCCGTTCATCACGCTATAGCGCATGGCTTCGTACAGCCGCGCCAGTTCGGGGCTCGGTGCGGTAAACAAAGTGCCCAACGCAGCATTGACCCGGGCCTGGCTGCTGGCCTGATAAGCGCCGATCATTCAGGCTGTTCCGCGTCGAAAGGCTCTTCGGTCAGCTCGCCATCGCGTTCGAGCAGCAACTGCACCTTCTGCTCGGCCTGGGCCAGCGCCGCCTGGCAGTCGCGAGTCAGGCCGATACCTTGTTCGAAGGCGGTCAGCGAGTCTTCCAGCGACAATTCGCCGTTCTCCAGCCGTTCGACCAGCGTTTGCAGGTCGGCCAGGGATTGTTCGAAGTCCAATGCAGCTTTTTTGCGGGCCATGGCGGCTATTCCGGTTGACTGTTAAACCGGCGCGACACTAGCAGACATGGGGTTTTGGGGCAAATCAGTGCGGGCTGGAGGGGGAGTGTTCCTCTGTGGCGTGTCTTTGTCGCAGCAACATCCGCTTCCCGCAAACACAGTCTCACGCAGCTGGATAATTGATTCGGTACCGAGTACTGCGTCCACCTCCCGGTAATCGCTCCAGACAGCCTTTTTTCAGCAACTCCGCCAGGTGTCGGGTTGCGGTTGCCTTGGAAACATTGGCCACGGCCTGGTACTGCGCTGCGCTGATACCGTGCTCAAAACCTTTTTCACCACCATCGAGCAACCGGTTCAGCACTTTGGTCTGTTCTGGGGTGAGTCCCGAGGCGCGGTGAACCTGCCAGAATCGGGCCTTGCCCAATATGCTTTCGATCTGCGCCATGGCTTTGTGCAAGCTGCGCGACAGGGTCTGCAAAAACCAGGTAAGCCAATCGGTGATATCCAGCGTGGCTTTCTGAGCGCTTTCAAGGGCTCGGTAGTAGCCAGCGTGATCATCAAGAATGCTCACGGACATGGCGTAGAAACGGATCGCCTGGGCTTCGCCCTGGGCCAGTGCGAGATCGGTGAGGGTGCGGGTCAGGCTCCCGTTGCCATCGTCAAACGGATGCAGGGTGACAAACCAGAAGTGGGCGATACCGGCCCGCAACAAAGGATCAAGTCCGGATTGATGACGGCTGGCCTCAAACCAGTCGAGGAAGGTCTGCAGTTGCTGTTCGAGACCTTGGCGAGGCGGGGCCTCGAAATGAACAGTGGGACGGTCCAATCTGCCCGACACCACTTGCATCGGCTCGTCCCCCCGCAGCGAACCTACGCGGATGTGCTGATGGGCCAGGTCGCTCGCCTGTTCAGGGAATAGCCACTCGTGCCATTCAAGCAGCCGCTCGACGGTCAGGGGCTGGCTGAAGTGTCGGGTAGCATCCAGCAAAAGGTTCGCCAGGCCCTCACTGCGCGGGCTGACCGGAGTGTCGCTGGCCCGCTCCAGACCCAGGCGTCGGGCCAGGGACGACCGCACCGAGCCCACATTCAATTGCTCCCCTTCAATGGCCGATGAGGTCACGATGTTTTGCAACAACGCATCCAGTTCGTTCTGGGCGTTGAGCGACGCGGTGACAGCGCCGGTCATGCCGAGCAGTTGACCTTGGGTTTGCACGCATTCGCGTAGCAGAGCCGCCAATGTTTCGGGCTGCCAGTGAAAGTTGGGCCAGTCGGGCTGTTGCCAGATCCAATAGGGTTCCATGAGCCTGTCCATACTGGGGATGAGCCGAATAAGTTCACTAATCGGCTCACGCTCTCCTCGATACGTGATTTCCCACACAGAATCACGCGTTCACCGATTGTGAATAACGCGCCGAATCGCTAACCTTCGCGCCATCTATAGCCCCCGTCTGGCGGGCTCCTGACGAAACCTGAAAAAAGATAATCAATGCGCCGAGGATGGGCGCCAGGTTGCGTTGTGCATGGCAGGAGGCACACATGCGTTTTCTTTCATTGCTGATCGCGCTGATGGCCGCGCCGCTGGCGTGGGCCGAGCCTGCGGCCGAGATGTCGGAGCCCGTGGGCGGCTGGCGTTACAGCGGCTTGCTCGATCGCACTGAAAACCCGCAGGTGGCCTATCCCACGCCGCCCATCGACCGTGGCGTGCAGCGCAATCGCACGATGATCGAGGGCCGGCTCAAGGCCATGGGCACCGCCCGTCCGCCCCACAGCCTGGCAGTCAATGGCAATCCACTGAATCTCTATACCGACGACGAAGGCCGTTTCGCCCGGCCGTATGCGTTCGGTGCCGGCTCCAACAGCGTCGAGGTCCGCAGTTCCGAAGGCAAGTCCCTCAAGCGTGTGCAGTTCTACGAGGCCAACAACCTGCGGACTCCGGCGCAGATCCGTGTGGTGCTGGGCTGGGACGATCCCAAGGCCGAGCTGGACCTGCACATCATCACCCCTGACGGCCAGCATGCCTTCTTCGGCCAGCCGGCGCTGAGCAATGGCGGTGGCCTCGACCCGGACGGTGTCGATGGCCCCGGCCCCGAAATGTTCACCATGACCGCGCCGATGCACGGCACCTACCTGGTCTACGTGAACTACTGGGGCAACTACGGCAACGGCGGCTATAACTTCGATGAAACCAGCAACCAGAACGAGGTGATCACCTCGCAGATCAATCTGGTGCTCAACGAAAACACCGTCAATGAGAAACGCGAAACCTTTGTCGTGCCCCTGCGCGCCATCGGCGATCTTTTGCTGGTCAAGACTTTCAACTACTAATTCCGCTCCACGGATGAACAGGCCCTTGTGAATATGAGCGACAACACTGCTTCCCCGACCGTGCCGACACCTGTCGCTAAACCTGCGCGCCGCTGGCCGGCGTTGCTGATCGGGCTGTGCCTGGTGGCCGGTGCGGCTGCCGGGTTGGGCTGGTTCATGACCAAACCCAAGGCGCCGCCTGCGGCGCTGGCGCTGGAGAAGCTCGGCCTGAGTCGTCCCGACGGCCTGCTCGAAGCCCATTCCCTGAGCCAGTTGCCCAAGGATCTATTGGCGGTGCCGTTTCTCAAGGCCACGCTCACCGAGGATTTCGTCTTCTATTACCAGGCCCATGCCGACCGCCTGGGGCTGATCGGCAGCCTGCGCCGGATCATCTACGAGCATGACCTGAAGCTGCAGGACAGCCTGATCGAAGAGCTTTTCGACCAGCCGGCCGATGTGGCGCTGTGGCGCGGCGCGGATGGCCGGCTCAAGGATTTCCTGCTGGTGATGGACCGCGGCGGGCTGGCCAAGGTGCTGGAGCCGCTGGCAAAGGTCGCCCTGGACGATACGCAGTTGAGCAAGCTCAGCGACCTGAAGGTCGGCGGCGATGAAGTCGCGCTCTACCAGCTCAGCTACAACGCCAGTAAATCCCTGGTCTTCGCCTCCCATGGCGACAAGCTGGTGGTGCTGTCCGACCCGAGCAAACTCTATGATCCGGCCAATGGGGCGTTCGACGAACATGGCGCCGTCTCCACCACCGCACTGGCGGCGCTGCTCAATGGCGACAAGCTCTTCACCGAAGCCTTTGGCCTGCCGCCCAAGGCGCCTGAGGTCAAGCAACGCATCTCGGTCAACGCCAGCGTGCTCGCCATGGGCTACCAGCGTTTCATCCCGAACTTCGCCGGGTTGCGTTTCGACATGGACGACAAGGGCTGGCACAGCTTCCTGGCCATGGACGAACTGGAGAACCAACCGGATTTCGACTTCAAGCCGATCTGGCAAGCCATGCCCATGGGCGCGAGTGCCTGCGTGGCCTTGCCATTGGCCGCAGAACAACAGAAGCCGCTGCTGGTAAAACTCGGTGCCGAGGAAAAAGCCGCCCAGGCCATGGTCGACCATATGGCCGGCGCGGCGGGCCTGTGCTGGTATGCCGACTCGCGTTTGTACACGCCGTTGCTGGTGGCCAGCCTGAACGAAGAAGACGGCAAGATCGACGCCGACCTGGGCAATCTGTTCGGGTCGATGGTGGGCGCCTATGAAAACAACGTGGCCGAGCACGCGTTCCCGGTCGTCGAGAAGCAGGAAGGCTCGATACATCATTGGCAGCGCCAGGTGAGCTCCAACTTCGGCCCGTACCTGGCCAAGGACTCGCTGCAGCCCGATGCCATTACCGGCAAAGCGTTCATGCGGGTCAGCCTGGCACGCCACGGTTCGACCCTGCTGTTCTCCCTCGACGACAAACTGGTGGACAAGGCCCTCGGCACTCTCGACAAACACTTCCCGCCGATGGCCGACGTGGTGCCCAAGGACCTGCTGATGCCGTTCTACTTCGGCCCGGACTCCATGGCGCAACTGATGCAGCGTGAAACCCTGGACAGCTTGCCCCAGGACATGGAACCGGTGTTCTACAACGCCGCGCAGACCTACCTGATTCCGAAACTGCGAACCCTCGGTGGCTATGGCAAATACGCACTGACCCTGCCGGCGGGCAGCGAGCCGGACGGCCACTGGCAGTGGTTGCCGCTGGAATGGAAAGCACTGTGATCGGACTGATCCGCAATCTCGGGCTGATAGCACTGTTCCTGGGAGGGCAGGCGTTCGCCATGGAGACGCCGGCGCTGGATGTGCAGCAATCCCAGGTCTTCCGCGCCTGGTTCGTGCGCATCGCCGAGGAACAGTTGAGCCGAGGCCCGAGCCCGCGCTGGTATCAGCAGGACTGTGCCGGGCTGGTGCGTTTTGCCGCCAACGAAGCGCTGAAGGTCCACAACGAAAAATGGCTGCGCAGCAATGGCCTGTCCAATCGCTACCTGCCGCCGGAACTTGAGCTGAGCGACGACCAGCGGCGCCTGGCGCAGCAATGGCAGCAGGGCGGCGGCAAGGTCGGGCCCTACGTCAATGCCATCAAGTTGATTCAGTTCAACAGTCGCCTGGTGGGCCGTGACGTGGCCCAGGCCCGTCCCGGCGACCTGATGTTCTTCGATCAGGGCGATGACCAGCACCTGATGATCTGGATGGGCCGCTACATCGCCTATCACACCGGCACCACAACCCCTACCGACAACGGCATGCGCTCCGCAAGCCTGCAACAACTCATGAACTGGAAGGACACCCGATGGATACCCGACGCAGCCAACCCCAACTTCATCGGCGTCTATCGACTCAACTTTCTCTCCCAATGACCGGTGCCCGCATGCTGCGCTTGTGTTCGAAACTGTCCCTGCTGTTTGCCTTGTTGCTGGCCTCCCTCGTGCACGCCGAGGACACGGTGGAGCCAAGCGGCTACACACCGGTGGCCGGTGAAAGCTTCTTCCTGCTGGCCGACAGCAGTTTCGCCAGCGATGAGCAGGCCATGGTCCGCCTCGAGGCGCCGGGCCGTGATTATCGCCGGTTCCGCATGGAGCCTTACGGTGGCGCCGATATCCGCGTCTATCGCATCGAAAAGCCCCTGGACTTCCTCAAGCGCCAGAAGAACCTGCACCGTGTCGTCAGCGACGGCCAGTTCAAGGGTGAAGGGCTTTCGAACACCCTCGCGTACCTGTGGGACAACTGGTACCGCAAGTCCCGTCGGGTCATGCAGCGGGCGTTCTCCTACGAATCCCGCCAGCAGGTCACCGAGGAAGTACCGGAGCTGAAGATTGGTGATGCCCTGGTCGCACCGACGCCCTACGAGGCACCGGCCCAGTTCGCGCTGATCCCGGGCCTGCCGCTGGTCAGCCAGTTCCGTTATCCGCTGTGGCAAGCCAAGCCGATCCAGCCGCCTGCGGGCGTCAACCTGGCCGGTTCGTCCAGCGAGTTCGTCAGCGTCTCGCCGGGCAACGTCTACATCCCGCTGGGCCAACTCAAGCCTGGCCTGTACCTGGTGGAAGCACTGGTCGGCAAGTACCGGGCGACCACCATGGTCTTCGTCTCGAACACCGTGGCGGTGAGCAAGATTTCCGGCGACGAGCTGCTGGTCTGGGCTGCCCGCAAGCATGAAGGCAGTTCGGTGCCCAAGGTCAATGTGCTGTGGACCGACGGCCTGGGTGTGATGAACAGCGGTGCTACCGACGAAAACGGCCTGCTGCGCCTCAAGCACGTCAGCCCGGAGCGTTCGTTCGTCATTGGCGAGGATGAGGAGGGTGGGGTATTCGTCTCCGAGAATTTCTACTACGACAGCGAAATCTACGACACCAAGCTCTACGCCTTCACCGACCGGCCGCTGTATCGCCCGGGAGATTGGGTCTCGCTGAAAATCGTCGGCCGTGAATTCAAGAACGCCCGCGACTCGGTGCAACCGACGGCGGCCGACGTCAATGTCAGCGTGCTGGATGCCACGGGCACCGCGCTGCAGACCCTGGCCCTGAAGCTGGATTCCAAGGCCGGTACCCAAGGCCGTTTCCAACTGCCGGAAAACGCCGTGGCCGGCGGCTATGAACTGCGCTTCAGCTACAAGGACCAGCTCTACAGCAGCGCCTTCCGCGTGGCTGAATACATCAAGCCGCACTTCGAGATCGCCTTGAACCTGGCCAAGCAGGAATACCGCACCGGCGAGCCGGTCAAGGGTAACCTGGTGCTGCTGTACCCGGACGGCAAGCCCGTGGTCGACGCCACGGTGAGCCTGAGCCTGCGGGCCCAGCAACTGTCGATGGTGGACAACGAGCTGCAATACCTGGGGCAATTCCCGGTTGAACTGACCAGCAGCGAAGTGACCACCGACGACCAGGGTGTCGCGACGCTCGAATTGCCGGCCGCCGACAAGCCGAGCCGCTACACGCTCACCGTGTTTGCCAGCGATGGCGCGGCGTATCGGGTCAAGACCACCAAGGAAATCCTCATCGATCGCGGCGCCGCGAATTTCCGCCTGAGCGCTCGCCAGCGTTTCAGTGCGTCTGGCGAGAAAGTTGCGTTCAGCTACGTCAACGAAGGCGGCAGCGAGCAGAGCAAGGCCGTGACGCCGGCCGGCTACGCCTGGGTGCGCCTGGAAGACCAGAGCACCGGCGAGGGCAAATTGACGGCCAAGGACAAGGGCTTCACCGTGGCCTTTGATCGTCCCGGTACCTATAACCTGACCCTCAAGGACGACCACGGTCGGGTCATCGGCGCTGCTGCTCATGCAGTGACCGGCGAAGGCGTCAAGGCCGTGCCGGGCACCGTCGAGATCGTCCTCGACAAGCCTGAATACAAGGCCGGTGACGAAGCGCTGGCGCTGATCACCTTCCCGGAACCGGTCAGCGATGCACTGCTGTCCCTGGAGCGGGACAAGGTCGAGGCCACTGCGCTGCTGTCCAAGGGCGGCGACTGGCTGAAAATGGAAAGCCTCAGCCCGACCCAATACCGCGCCCGTATCCCGGTGAAAGACAGCTTTGCACCGAACATGACGTTCTCGGTCTTGTACACCAAGGGCGGCCAATACAGCTTCCAGAACGCCGGCATCAAGGTGGTTACGCCGCAGATCGACGTCGCGGTCGTCACCGACAAGACCACCTACCGGCCTGGCGACACAGTGACCGTGGACTTGAGCACCCAGTTCGCCGGCAAGCCGATTCCGGCGCACCTGACCGTCAGTGTCGTGGATGAAATGATCTACGCCCTGCAACCGGAAGTGGCGCCGACCATCGATCAGTTCTTCTATCACCCGCGCCGCAACAACGTGCGCACCAGCGCCAGCCTGTCGTTCATCAGCTACGACGTGGCGTTGCCGGGCAGCCCCGGTGCACCAGGCAAGGCCAACCGCAGCGAGCGTGGGGTCAAAGTGCTGGAACGGCCTCGTCGTGAGGACGTGGACACGGCTGCCTGGCAACCAGAACTGGTTACCGATGCCAACGGCAAGGCCCGTTTCACCTTCAAGATGCCGGACTCGCTGACCCGCTGGCGCATCACCGCCAAGGCCATCTCCGACGACGGCCAGGTCGGTCAGAAAAAGCAATTCATCGCGTCGGAAAAACCGTTGTACCTGAAGTGGAGCGGCCCGACCCGGTTCCGTACGGGCGACAAGCCGCAACTGGGCCTGTTCGCTTTCAGTCAGTCGGATAAACCGCTGAAGGCGGAACTGCTGATCCGTTACGCCGGCGCCGAGCAACGTGTGGCGGCGGACCTGAAGAAAGGCATCAACTACGTGGCGCTGCCAGCCATGGAATTGAGCAGCGGTGACCTGAGCGTCCAGTTGCAATTGAACGGTGAAACCCAGGACGCCCTGGCCGTTCACCTGAACACCAGCGGCAATGGCTGGCAGGTCACCCAGAGCCAACGCCTCGACGTGACCACCGGCGACACGCCGCTGGCCTTGCCGGCCGACGCCAGCGATGTCCGCCTGCGCCTGGACGACAGCCCGCAAGCGCTGTTCCGTTCCGCCCTGGACGACCTGTTGAGCTACCCCTACGGTGGCGTCGAGCAGACTGCGAGTAGCCTGCTGCCGTTGAGCATCGCGTACCCGACCCTGGCGTCGGACTCGCAGACCCGTGACCGCTTGCGCCTGATCATGCAGAACAGCCGCCTGCGCCTGGTGCAGATGGCCGGCCCATCGGCGAGCTTCACCTGGTGGGGCCAGGACGGCGAGCCGGATGCCTTCCTGACCGCTTACGCCTATTACGCCGATTGGCACGCCAGCAAGGCGCTGGACATCAGCCTGCCGCCGGAACACTGGCAGCGCGTGCTGGAGGTCTACGCCAAGCAGGCCGGTGACACGCCGTTGTTGCAGCGCGCGCTGATCCTGTCGTTCGCCAAGCAGATGCAGTTGCCGGTGAACACCTTGCTCAGCGGCCTGATGGACGATCTGGCCAAGGCCGGTGCGGGCAACGCCGAGGGCGTGATGGACAGTGGTGACGACAGTCTGGTCATGAACGCGCCGGATTCGGCCCTGGGCCTGGCCAGCGCACGTGTACTGACCGCAGCCCTTGCCAAGCAGGCGAAAGTGCCGCTGCCGGATGCCTTCAATCGTCAACTGGCCGCCGCGCAACAGCAGCTGGACGTCAGTGTCGAGCCGTTTACCGAGGCCCTGGTGCTGTCGTTGCAAACCTTCGATCAGGCCAGATCCGCCGCGTTGCTGGAGCGGTTGTTGCCGCAACAGTCCACCCTGGAACGGGCCCTGGCCCTGACCTGGTTGCAGCGCAGTATCGAGCAGGCATCGCCGGCCGAGGCATTGACCCCGGGCGAGGGTTGGAAAGCCCGTCAAGGCGCCACCGGGGAAACCTACTGGCAGTGGCAAGGCGCGCAGTTGCCGACCGCGCTGACCCTCAGTGGTACGCAGCAGCGTCCGTTGCAAGCGGCGCTGAGTTTCCAGAGCCAGCAACCGCCGGTGGCACCGATGGCGGTGTCCATCACCCGTCGGCTGTCGCGCCTGGTACCGGGTGTCGATGCCTTTACCTTCACGCTTGAGGCCGTGGGCAACAAACCGTTGTCCAGCGACAGCCTTTACCTGGATGAAGTGATCATCAACAGCAAGGCCGCCATACCGCTGCGCTACGGCATGCTCGAAGTACCACTGCCACCGGGCGCCGACGTGGAACGCACCACCTGGGGCATCCAGTTGCAGGGCAAAGCCGACAGCGAACCGACGTCGCTGGAAAAGGCGCGCTTCGAGCCGGGCCAAATGGCTTATGCGGTGCCGGTGGATGCCCTCAGTGGCGAACTGCGCCTGCGGCATCTGGTGCGCTTCTCGCAGAAGGGGCAGTTCAACCTGCCACCGGTGCGCTTCACTCAGGTCTATGCGCCACAGAATCAGGCCTGGGAAAAGAAACCGGCGCTCGGTCAGGTCACGGTCAACTGACATGCGCAAGCGTTGGGTTGGCTGGCTGTTGTGTTTGATGCCTGCGCTGGCGACAGCGCAGGACGAGCCGTTGCGCCTGGCCTTCGACGGCCAGTTGCTGCGGGTGAGCCAGACCCAGGTACTGGATCGCCAGCCATTGCCCGATTCTCTGCAGGCACCGCTGGGCAGTCTGTGGAAATTGTTCGTCTACGCATGGCTGGTGGACACCGATGCCCACGAGCCGGCCTACGAATGCCGCGGTGAGTCGAAAGAAGAGGTCTATTGCTGCAGCGCCGGGAAAAGCATCGGGCGCGATCAGGCATTGGTGAAGTCCTGCGGCTTGTATTTCGAACCGCAGCGGCTCGGGCTTTCGGCCGCCGGTTGGCGCGACTACTGGCAGGCCCGTCAGGCGCCGGCGTGGCTGCTGGACTTGCCCACCCTGCAACCGCAAAAACAGGTTCCCGTCGCGCAATTGCTCAAGGCATTGGCGACACTACCGGCCCAGGACCAGGCCCGCCGGGTGCTGCTGGACGTGGCGCTCAACGCGGCGGATGGTCGCCTCGTCGGGCAACTGGGCAGCCGTTTGCGGGTCAAGACCTGGAGCTGGCTGGGCGACCAGGGACCGTCGTCGCGCCAGGGCGGCTTCGCCGGGTGGCTGGCCGACGGCACGCCCGTATGGGCCGGTGGGCGCGGCACCAGTCAGCAGGTCCTGAAGGTGTTCGGTGATGGACTGGCCACGGCACTGCCGACCCAGTGGCCGGCCGAAACAGGGCGTTGCGTGGAGGTCGGGTTGTTTGCCCGTTATCCGTTGCAACGGGTCATGTCGGGCAACCAGCCGGCCTCGCCGGGTCAATTGCGCGGCGATTACCGTGTCGAGTTCACCAATGGCAACCAGCTGGATATCCACAGCGATGGCGAACTGTTCCTGATGCCCGGCAAGTTGGTAGCGCGGCTGGATCGGGAGGAGTACGTCGCCCGGGTCCTGCAACGCGAGGCCAAGGCCGAACCCGCCGAAGCGGCCAAGGCCCTGGCCGTGGCGATCCGCACCTACCTGCTGCAAAACGCCCAACGCAACGGCGATTGCCTGAGCATCGACGACAGCAGCCATCGTCAGCGCGTCGCCCCGCGCCCGGCAGCAGCGCAAACCCGTGCCATTGCAGCCTGGACCAGCGATCTGGTCCTGGCCGGTACCGATGTCACCTACCATTCCGACCAGCCCGGCCCGGACAAATTGTCCTGGCTGCAAGCCGTGGAACAAGCCAACGCCGGCCAACGCTACGACGCCATCCTGCTGCATGCCTACCCGCGTGCCAGTCTCAGCCGCTGGGATAACCCCGTGGCGTCTTGCGAGGCACTGCCGGCCGCCCAGGACTGGCTGCTCAAGCAACGTCGAGGCTGGCGTTCCAGGCTGGAAAGCGAAGTGGGCTACAACGAAATCAGCTCATTCGCGGTGTGCCGCGTCGCTTTCGGTCGGCCTTACGTCGACCGCGAACGCCAGCGCATCTACGTCCGTGGCGTGCTGTCGCTGCAGGACCGTCTCGACCTGACGCACGAATATTTGCACCTGGCCTTTGAAGCTCACCCCAATGGCCAGGACGAAGACTATATCGAAGGGCTCGCCCGTCACCTCTTGCTGGAATAGACCATGACACTCCGTTACCCACAGGTCTTGCTGTTGCTCTGCGCCATGACCGCGTTGCCCCTGGCCACTGCTGCCGATGGGATCAAACTCGATACTCCGATTGGTGGGTGGCGCAGCGGGGCGCCGGGCGGCGAAGGCGAAAACTTCAGCCAGACCGTCAATTACCCGGCCTCGTCGGTCAACACGCCCCAGGGCCAGGCCAACACCGCGCGCATCACCGGCCAGATCAAAGCCATGCCCAAGGACAACAACGAGCCGGGCAAGCTCATCGTCAATGGTGTGGCCCTGCCGCTGAAGCTCGATGAGGAAGGTCGCTTCGACCGACCGTTCTCGTTCCCCAACGGCAGCAACAGCGTCGAGGTGCGCAGCCCCGATGGCCAGCATCGTCACCGCACCCAGTTCCTCAACACCAGCGGCGGCGCCACCCCAGCCAAGTTGCGGGTACTGCTGACCTGGGACAGCGACGGCACCGACCTGGACCTGCACGTCATCACCCCGGACGGCGCCCATATCTGGTACGGCGACCGCGTCGTCCCCAACGGCGCGGTCCTCGACGTCGACGTCACCACCGGCTACGGCCCGGAAATCTTCGCCATGCCCGCACCGATCAAGGGGCAATACCAGGTCTACCTGAACTACTACGGCGGTGGTTATCGCAGCGTTTCGGATGATGAGGAAGGCGGTGAAGGCGATGGGGAAAGCGGCGGCGGTCAGGATGCGGTACAAGCGCTGACCACGGCGCAAGTCACCGTAATCACCGAGGAAGGCACCCCGAGCGAGAAGATGGAGACGTTCGTCGTGCCGATGCGGGCGGTGGGGGAGCTGACGTTGGTGAAGAGCTTTAGCTATCCGTGAAAAGGAATTGTCCAACAGCTGTTGGACAATTCAATAAGCCACTCGGAGAGTGCTTATCAATCTGATGAGATGCGCTCCTGCGCATCTTGATAAACTGCTTCACGCTCGCGTTTTCCTATCGCAACAACGAACACCACAACTTCCTGATCAATAACCTGGTAGATCAGGCGATACCCGGCGCTTCGCAACTTCAGCTTGTAGCAGTCGGGAAGTTGTCTAAGTCGATTGGCTTCTATGCGAGGGTTTTCAAGTACCTCGAGCAGTTTATTTTTGAACTGTTGTCGCAATGTATCGCCTAGCTTGTTCCATTCTTTTAATGCACGTCGATCAAACTCAAGGCTATAGGTCATCCAGGCTGACCTTCACTCGTTGAGGGTTGGAAAGACGCTCCGTTACCACCGCAATGAGTGCTTCGTCTTCTTCACTGAGCAGAGCTGCTTTAAAAGGCAGCTTGCCTCGCTCTGCTACGTACTGAAGTGTCTGACGCAGCAATTCGGAAGGTGTGACGCCGAGCTTCTCCAGCTCGGCGAATGATCGCTGCTTCAGGTCGTCGTCGATGCGAATGTTGATAGAAGCCATGGGGTGGTACCTGTAATGACGGTTGACGTTACGTTAACAATTGCCTCTTGTATTCGGCAACCCTCGATTTGCCGATCAGGTGTCTTTCAGACGAAGAGAAGGTCTGACGGGTGCCGCCGCTTGTCGCCTCCCCTGAATTCTCCCCCTTACTTCCAGTCGATTTCAAAGAGCCCATTCATAAAACAGGGCAAGCCCACCCTCGCGACAGGAGGCCATCCATGCGCGTCCATCACCTGAACTGCGGTTGCATGTGCCCGGTGGGTGGGGCTTTGTTCGATGGGTATAGCGGGGGGCTGACGGCGTGTCTGGTGTGTCATTGCCTGTTGATCGAGACAGACACCAACGGTTTGATCCTGGTGGACACCGGTTTCGGCCAGCGGGATGTCCAGACGCCGGAGCGGCTGAGCCGGTTCTTTCGTGTCTTCAACAACATCAAGTTCGAACATCGCCTCACGGCCCTGGAGCAGATCCGGCGCCTGGGTTTCGATGCCCATGATGTGCGCCATATCCTGCTGACCCATCTGGATTTCGATCATGCCGGCGGGTTGCAGGATTTCCCCCAGGCCCGGGTGCATGTGATGCGCGATGAGATGGCGGTGGCCCGCTCTGCCAACACCTGGATCAGTCGGCGTCGGTTCCAGGCCCGCCAGTGGCAGGGGGTGGACAGTTGGGAGTTCTACACCACCGAGGGCGACACCTGGTTCGGCTTCGACTCGGTGCGTGCACTGGTCGGTGCCGAGGAAGAGGATATTTTCCTGGTGCCGCTACAGGGGCACACCGCCGGTCACGCCGGGATCGCCCTGCGCACCCCGGACGGCTGGATGTTGCACGCCGGCGACGCGTATTTCTTTCATGATGAAGTCCACCAGCCCGAGCCCCATTGCCCAGCGGGCCTGAAGCTTTATCAGTACATGATGGACACCCATCGCCCGGCGCGTCTGCATAACCAGGGGCGTTTGCGGGAACTGGCCTTGTCCCGGGACCCTCAACCCGTGGATATCTTTTGCAGCCATGACAGCCGGGAATGGGAGCGCGCCCTTGCCCGGGCGCGCAAGGTCCGGAGCGATTGCACCGCTATGCCCCCAGCCACCGGTAAGCAGTCGACCTGATGCTTTACCGGCGTGGCGTAACACTCGTTTTCCCTTTGCCCACTTCAAGTGGGCTTTTTTTTCAGGTCCACCAGTACCGCACCAGATGGAAGAAGATCGGCGCGGCGAAGCACACCGAGTCCAACCGATCGAGCATGCCGCCATGGCCTTCGATCATGTGCCCCCAATCCTTGACGCCCCGGTCGCGCTTGATCGCCGACATGACGATGCCGCCGGCAAAGCCCAGTAGGTTGATCAGCAGGGCGATGAGGAACGACTGCCAGGGGTTGAACGGCGTGATCCACCACAGCGCACCACCGATCAGCGAAGCCAGGAAAATACCGCCGGCAAAGCCCTCGACGGTTTTCGACGGCGACAGGTTCGGCGCGATCTTGTGTTTGCCGAACAGCTTGCCGCACACGTACTGCAGCACGTCCGACAGTTGCACCACGATCACCAGGTAAGCGATCAACAGCAGGTTGCGCCCTTCAAAACCGGCGATGTCCAGGGTCAGCAAGGCCGGGACGAAGGAGATACAGAACACCGCGATCATCAATCCCCACTGCACTTTGGAAGCGCGCTCCAGGAAGTGCGTACTATCGCCCCCCAGGGACGCCAGGATCGGCAGCAACAAGAACACATACACCGGGATAAAGATCGAAAACAGCCCGTACCAGTCGTAGTAGATCAACAGGTATTGCAGCGGCAACGCCAGGTAGAACGCGGCCACCAACGCTGGATAATCACTGCGCCGGGTCGGTGTGAGGGTCAGGAATTCCCGCAGGGCATAGAACGACACCGCGTAGAACAACAGAATCACCGCCGCATTGCCGAGCCAGAACGCAATGCCGATCACCAGCACCATGATCCACCAGGCGTTGATCCGCGCATTGAGGTTGTCGATGACTGAGTTCGACGTGCCTTTGGTCTTCAGCTTGAGAATGAAACCGATCAGCGAGGCCAGCACCAGAATCGCGCCAATCCCACCAAACAACATAAGGGTATATCGATCCATCAGACGTGCTCCGGGGCCAGTGCCAGCAGCGCGGCGCGGCTGCGTTCAAGGAAGTGCTCTTTGCTTTCACCGTCTTCGATACACAACGGCGCGCCGAAACTGGTGGTGCACAACAGCGGCAGGGGCAGCACGCGGCCCTTAGGCATGACGCGGTTGAGGTTGGCGATCCACACCGGGATCACCTCGACCTCGGGATGACTTTTCATCAAGTGGTAGATCCCGCTCTTGAACGGCAGCAAGCCTTCATCGGGGTTGCGCGTGCCTTCCGGGAAGATGATCAGCGAGTCGCCGTTCTCCAAGGCTTCGAGCATCGGCTGCAGTGGGTTGTAGGACGGGTCCTTGCGCTCTCGATCCACCAGTACACCATTGAACACCCGGTTGATGATGTAGCGACGCACCGGGCTCTTTTGCCAATAATCGGAACCCGCCACCGGCCGGGTGAGCTTGCGCAGCGCCGGTGGCAGCGAGGCCCAGAGCAGCACGAAATCACCGTGGCTGCTGTGGTTGGCGAAGTAGATCCGCTGCACCGGCTGCGGCGCGCTGCCGAGCCACAGGCTGCGGGCGCCCGTGACCATGCGGGCCGCGGAGGTGATGAGGTTGGCAACGACGGGTTCGAGCATGAGGATTCCTTATCCTGAAAAGGCTAACCAAGGGCTGGCCAGGATGAAGCCCAGCGTCAAGACAATTTGTGCGGCCAATAACAGCGACTGCCCGCGCAGCAACCGCAAGGCGCCGTGGCTGCGTTCGCTCCAGGGGCGGCCACCGCGTTCGGCCGGTTGCAGGCCGAGCGTACTCAGTGCCTGATCCAGTGCCTGGGTTCGCTCGGCCAATGGCTGGATACCGTCCGCCACGCGTTGGAACAGGTCGGCATCGAACGCCACGCGCAACGCCCAGTATTTTTGCAACACACCGAGGCTGAACAGCGTGACGCTGAACAGCAGCAACCAGGGATCGACGCTGCCCACCAGCCATTGCCCCAACCCCAGCAGCGCTGCCAGCAGGGTCAACCCGGTAGAAAACTGGTCCAGCGAATGACCCCGGCGCAACAGGCTCGCCACGGTGTGCAGCTGCATATCACTGCTCATGGCGATGGCCTTGGCGCAGCGGTTCCAGCGCCCGACGGTGCGCGTGGTGCAAGACGATACGCGGGCGAACGCGCTGGAGCTGCACAATCGCGGCATCGACGCTCGCTGCCCGGCCGCTGTGCAACAGCCAGGCGATCACGGCGGTGGCGCTGCGCGAGTAACCCAAGGCGCAGCAGACCAGCACCGGCCCTTGCTGGCGCAGCTTTTCAATCGCTTGCGCTGCCTCCAGGCATTGCTCGGCGGTTGGCGCCGTGAGATCGAGCACCGGCAAAGAACGATAGGCGATCCCGCTGCTGTCCATGGACATTTCGGCACAGAGGTCGAGCACCCCGGTAAACGCGCTGTCCTTCAACTCCAGCGGGGTGGGAATGCGCCCCAGCCAGACGTTATCGGTCACGTGATCCGGCTGCGGATGCTTGCGCGTCCACCAGCGAGAGTTGATCCAGGCAGCGGCGAGATACGGCGCCAGCAACCAGCGTACCGCCGGGCTCAGTTGGCCATCGGTACGCTTCTGAAAGCCGCCGGCGTCGAACAGCAGATAATTGAGCGCCACCAACGATACCGCCACCGCCGGCCAGATCAGCCAGAGCCACGCGCCGCCAAAGGCGAATGCCGGGACGAACAGCGCCGCCGCACCCACGCCATAGCGCAGGGCCAAATGCAGACGGCTGCGGTCCGACGTCAGCCGAGCGCTTTGCAGCGGGCTCGGCCGGTCCAGCGGCCACAACCAGACACACAGCCAGCCGGCCAGTGCACCGGTCGGTACGTCGACAAAATGATGCTGGTAAGTGGTCAGCACCGAGACGCCGATCAGCGCGAACCAACCGTGCATCGCCCAGCGCCAGGCGCCCTGCAAGTGCCGCTCATAGCAGACCCAGAGAATCACCAGCAGCGCGATATGCAGCGACGGCGCCTGGTTGAACGGTTTGTCGAAGCCCGCGAGCACGTCGAACAGCCAACCAAACACCCCATCCATCTCCGGTCGGGGGAAGGTGAAGCGCAACGGCCAGATCAGAAAGCAACTGACCGCAATCGCCTGGGCGGTGAGCAAGCGCAGGGCGTGGCGCTTGAGTTCCGCGCGACTGGTGGGCAGCAACAGCGACAGGCCATAAAGCAGATCGATCGACCAGTAGGGCACGATGGTCCAGGCCATGAACGGCATGTGGCTTTCCCAGCCGAACACCAGACTGCCGACGTCGTCGCGCTGGGACGTCACCCAGGTGGCGAAACCATAGGTGCTGAAGAACAGCGGCGCGAGCAACAGAAGCCAGCACACCGCCGGTTTCAGCAGGGCAGGTTCGCGGGGCGGTGCAATGACGGCGCTCATCACTGCACGCGCTGCGCCAGCGAAACGCTGAAGATGCCCCACTCATCGACCCGCAGGGTGATCTTGCGAAAGCCCGCCGCCTCGACCAATTGATCCATTTCGGCCTGGCTGCGCCGACGCATCACCCAGGCCTGGCCGGCACGGTGGCTGGTAAGGGCGCGGGCGATCAGTTCCAGTTGCGGGTGCCATGGCTGGCCGGTGTAGACCAGGTAACCGCCGGGCTCGACCGCTTCGGCCAGGCCGGCGAGCGAACCGCCGACCATCTGGTTATCGGCAAACAATTCGTACAGGCCGGACACCACGGCGAGAGTTGGCTTGGGCGTAAGCGCCGCGAGGTCCTGGCGGTCGAAGGCGTCGCCTTTGACGAACCGGGCGATGTCCTCCAGGCCTTTTTCGACGATCAGCGCGCTGCCGTCGCGCACGTTGATGTCGCTGTAGTCGCGCAGCAGGATCGACTCGGGCAGTGGATTAACGCCGTGCAGCGCCTCGAGAATGTAGCGGCCATGACCGGCGGCGATGTCGACGATGCGCACCTCGCGGTTCTCTTCGCGCAACTTGCCCATCGCCAGGCGCAGCAACTCCTCGACGTTCAGCTTGCGCTGGCGAATGCCGCGCCAGCCGATGGAATTCAGGTAGTTCTGGTCGATCATCTTGCCAATCGGCGAGGTGCCGGTGGGACGATTACGGTAGACGTAATCCAGGGTGCTGCCGGAATCGAAGCCGGTGTCGAAACCCAACTTCACTCCGGCCGATAGCTTGCTGCCGAAGCGCATGCTGGCGCGGGTCATGCGCCAGTACAGGTCGCGCAACGAATTGTGGGGCAGGGGCGTTGCCAAGGCCTCGGACTCGGCGCAGGTCGCGCCCATGCGGTCCGCATCCAGCAGGGACGGGCGGTCCAGCGGACGGGCGAAATTCTGCAGGATGAAACGGCGTGCACTGGCGACGGCCGGCGCACGGTTCTTCTCGCCCAGGGTGTCGTGGAAGAACCCCGGCAGGATGTGTTTTTCCTTGTGCAGGCTGCCCAGCCGCTCGAAGAACTGTTCCTGGGGTTTGCGATGCACCACAAAGTCCGAACCGGAGATCAACAGCTGCGTCGGCACCTGGATCGCCTGGGCGTCGGCGACCACGCGGTCGGCGGCTTCGTACAGGCCCAGCAGTACGTTCACCGAAATCGCCTTGGTGATCAGCGGATCGTTGTCATAGGACGCCACCCGTTCCGGATCATGGCTGAGGAACTTGGCCTTGACGTAGCTGTTGACGAAAAAGTTGCCGCGAAACTTGCGCATCAGCGCCAGCCCCGGGCGGGCGAACGGCACGTACAGTTTCACCTTGAATGCCGGCGATGCCAGCACCAGCGAGCGAATGCGCGGTGCGTAATCGTGGACCCAGGTGGACGCGATCACCGCGCCGACGCTTTGCGCCACCACGGCGATGTTCTGCTCGTCGATCTGATGCGTCACGCCGATGTGATCGCAGAAGGTCTGCACGTCCCGCGCGCTGGTGGCGAAACTCGGGCTGTCGCCGCGTTCACCGGGAGACTGGCCGTGGCCGCGGGCATCCCAGGCAAAGAAGTCGAAGCCGGGCAGATCCAGCTCATCCACCAGATGCGCAATGCGCCCGGAGTGCTCATGACCTCGGTGAAACAGCAACACAGCCTTGCGGGGTTCGCCAGGGTCCGCGTCCACGGCCGGCCAGTGCCGGTAGAACAACTCTACGCCATCAAAGGTGGAGAATGTCCGGTCTTGAGCTTCGCGCATTGCAAGTTCCTTTATGCTGAGGGAGCGTTTTCCTTCACTTGGCCCAGGCCCTGACGGACCCGGTTGACCAAGGTATAAACCAGCAGGGCGGCAACCACCGCCATCACACCATCGACCCACAGCGCCCCGAGCCAACCCAAGGCAATACCGGTCGCCAACACGCCACATACAAAGGCCCGGTCACTCTTGCCCATGGGCCCGTCATAGCGTCGCGAAGCCCCGACCATCGCCCCCAGCACACCCGCGTATTCGCTGAACAACGCCAACAGCGTGACCAACAACACGAGCAACAGACTGGTATCGGGAATCAGGGCAAAGGGAAGGATCAGAGCCGCGTCGGCGATGATATCGCATAGCTCATTCAGGTAGGCACCCAGATGAGATTGCTGGCCGAACTCCCGCGCAAGCATGCCGTCCACGGCATTCAAGGCCATGCGCAGGAACATCCAGACCGGCACCAGCACAAACACCCACGGGTGACTGGCGAACCAGGCGATCACCGCACCCACCAGCACGGAAATGATGCCCGCGAGCAGGGTCACCTGGTTGGCGGTGACGCCCTTGTCGTAGAGCCGTTGGACGGTAGGACGCAGTAGATTCTGGAAGGCGGGTTTGAGTTGGTAGATGGAGGGCATCGGGGCAGGATCTCGGACCGGTTGCGGGCATAAAGGATTCAGCAGCGAGATTACGATAGGTTGAGGGTTTGCTGGTGGTTATTTGTTGGGAATGGGCTTCGGTCTACATCTCGCGCTGAATCAGCCAGCAATGGAAATACCCATTCAAATGTGGGAGCGAGCCTGCTCCGATATCGGTGTGCCAGTCGTCGCTGATGCGGGCTGTGCCGACGCCATCGCGAGCAGGCTCGCTCCCACATGGACTTGCGGATTTCCTGAGTCTTTAGCCCGGCACAGATCCCCTGTGGGAGCAAAGGCTTGCTCGCGATGGTATCGCGCCTGGATTTAGCGAATCGCCCTACATCCAATACCTCCTTCCCTGACTTATTTCTCCAGCCATCCCCGGCAAAGTCTCGCGTCCGTTCCTGTACCGCGAGATCCCTGCATGTTTGCCCCCGACAAACTCCTGGCCCTGAACAACGCCATCGGCTCGCTGGTGGTGGCGGCCATGGACCCCGATCAGCCCGATGCGGCAGCGGTGCTGGCGGATTTTCGCAAATGCCTGAACGACTACGACAGTTGGGCGCAGAGCTTCTGGACCGGCTGGGCGCTGGACATCGAGCAGGTCTTCAAGGTCGGCAACGAGGTAGCTCTCGCAGCGCCGAAAAACCTCGATGAACCCTTCATCACCACCATGGCGACGTGTCCGGCGAGCGGTCCGCTGACGCTGGTGCACATGTTCCAGGCGGCGCGCTTCGTGCCGATCGGCAATACGCCGGTGATGCTGGAGCCGGTCATCGACGGTGAACCGGGGAAGGAAACCTTCGGCGAACCGCTCCATTACACCATCGGCCCCAGCGGCATCCTGGAAATTCCCGAATGCTGGCGGGGGCGCCGCTATCGCATCAGCTTCTTCCCCGAGGTCACCGCGGATCACGTCAAGGCGCTGTACGCGTCTTATCAGGGGGTGATTGGTGAGCTCGAGGGCTGGCTGAAAGAGGAATGGGAAAACCAGTTTCAACCGCTCTGGGTGGAGTTTTCCGACGCCGGGTTTCGCGAGCGCTACAACCTGTTGCAGCAAGCCGACTGGCGCGGCCTCGATAACGCCCTGCAGGCACTGTGGGATGACGTCAAGCAGGTCTTCGAACTGCTGGCGGATTTGCAAGCCAACAGCGAGAAGCTGCTGGAGTACCTGACCCAGGCCGAACTCGACCAGTTGCTCAAGGCTTCATCCGAGGCGATTGCCAAAGGCCTGATGGTGCTGAGCGACGAGCCGTTGCTCTTCGTACACATGGCCGCATTCGCCAGTTGGCTGCGGATGCTGCCGCCCCAGTACCTGGCCGAAGTCGTCGGGCAGATACGGGCCTCGGTGCTGATCAATTTCCTGCTGATCCGCTTGACCGGCGCCCTCGGCCTGGGTGTGCGCATGAGTGGCAAGGTGCTGGACCAGATCCAGTCCGGGCGAGCACGGGAGTGGTTGCGGGCGTCGAGCCAACGGCTGGGCCAATTCGCCCCTGACCGGCTCAACCAGCATGCCGATGTGTTGAAACCGGTGGTGGTCAGCGCCCAGGGCGCGTCGTTGAAACCGACCCCTGTCCGCCCGTTGCAGATCACGCCTGAGCATGGGCCGTCCTTGTCAGTCAGCAATCCCGCCGCCGTGGCGCGGGAAAAATCCCAAAGTGCTACCCGGCTGAGCAAGTACGAACCCCACGACGACGCCCCGGCCCAATCGAAAAACCCCAACGGCGACAGCGCCGACAGCGCGGCCCTGACCCGCACCGACGGCTGCCCGGTGTCGATGGTCACCGGCGAAGAACTGCTGACCCTGGACGACGGCACGCTCGATGGCCGACTGCCGTTCATCTTCACCCGCCTGTACCGCAGCAGCGCGGCGGAGCAGGACGTGGGGCTGGGACGCGGCTGGAGCCATGCCCTGGCACACCGCTTGTTGCTTGAGGGTGAGCAGGTCATCTGGATCGACCAGGAAAACCGCCGCACGACCTTTCCACTGCCCAACGCCCAGCGCCCGGCGATCCACAACAGCCTGGCCCGGGCGGCGATCTACCTGGGCAGCGAGCCGGATGAACTGATCATCGCCCAACCCGGCGAAAACGCACCTTTCCTACACTTTCGCGACGGTTATCTCACCGCCCTCAGCGACCGCTACGACAACCGCCTGACCCTCCAGCGCAACATCCATGGCGACATCTGCCGCCTGGACAACGGTGCCGGGCGCTGCCTGCAGTTGCGCTACGAACAGCGCCACCTCATCGCCCTCGACTACCAGAGCTTCCACCCGGCGCTGACCCTGGACGAAGCCTGGCGCACCGAACAGACCCTGGCGACCTACCGCTACGACGCACGCTCACGGCTGATCGAAGCGACCAACGCGGCCGGCGAAAGCGAGCGCTACGACTACGACGATGCGCACGTCATCCTCCAGCGGCAACTGGCCGGCGGGGCGAGTTTCTTCTGGGAGTGGCAAGGCACCGGACAGGCGGCCCGCTGCGTGCGGCACTGGGCCTCGTTCGCGCAGATGGACACGCGCTATAGCTGGGGCGAGGACGGCAGCGTCACGGTCCGCCACCTCGACGGCAGCGAAGAGACGTATGTTCACGACGACCGTGCGCGGCTGGTGCGCAAGGTCGAGCCCGACGGCGGCGAACACCTCAAGGCCTACGACGCACAGGGCCGGCTGATTGCCGAACAGGACCCGTTGGGCGCCGTCACCGAATACCACTACGACGAAGTCGGACGGCTGGTGGCGCTGATTCCCCCGAAGACGTGCCCACGTCCTACGAATACCGCAACGGTTTCCTGCACGCCCGCGCCCGTGGCAAGGCCGTCTGGATCTACCGGCGCAACGACCGCGGCGAGGTGATCGAGGCCATCGACCCGGATCAACAACGCACCCGCTATGCCTACGACGCCCACGGGCAGTTGCTGTCGATCCACTACCCGGACGCCAGCGAACACCGCTTCACCTGGAACCGGCTCGGCCAACTGACGGAAGAAACCCTGCCTGACGCCAGCCAGTGGGTTTTTGCCTACGACGTCCTGGGGCGCTTGCTGAGCCGCCAGGATGAACACGGCGGGGTGACCCACTACCAATGGGACGCCGTGGGCCGGCTGCTGCAGACCACCTTGCCCAGCGGCACCACCCGCGCCTGGACCTACAACGCCTACGGCAAGGTCACCGCCGAGCGCGACGAACAGGGCCGTGTCACCCGCTACGAATACACCGACGACCTGCACCTGGTCAGCCGCCGCATCAATCCCGACGGCAGCACGCTGCACTACCGCTACGACTCGGCGCAGCTGCTGCTGACCGAGATCGAGAACGAGTCCGGCGAAAAATATCAGCTGGACTACACCCCCAGCGGCTTGATCCGACAGCAAGTCGGCTTCGACGGCCAACGCACCGCCTATGCCTACGACCTCAATGGGCACCTGCTGGAGAAAACCGAGTTCGGTGCCGACGGCAGCCAGCTTGTCACCGCCTACCAGCGTGACGCGGCCGGACGGCTACGGCGCAAGACCCTGCCCGACGGCCAGACGATCCAGTACCGCTACGACGGGCTGGGCCGGCTGGTCGATGTCGATGACGGCAGCGACCATCCGCTGGCCTTCGAGTACGACGCTCAGGACCGGCTGATCACCGAGCACCAGGGCTGGGGCACTCTGCGCTATGGCTACGACGCCTGCGGGCGGCTCAACCACCTGCGCCTGCCGGACAACAGCCAGCTCGACTACCACCACGCCCCGGGCGGCGCACTGACCGCCATCGACCTCAACGGCGCCCGCCTCACCGAACACCAGCTGCGTGGCGGCCGCGAACACCAGCGCCGACAGGGCCTGCTGCTCAGCCGGTACGAACATGACGAACAGGGCCGGCTCAAGGCCCACACCGTGCAGCAGAACCAGCAGACCCTGTTCTGGCGCGATTATGCCTACAGCCCCAAGGGCAACCTCGCCGCGCTTTCCGACAGCCGTCGAGGACGGCGCGAGTACCAGTACGACCCGCTCGACCGGCTGACCCGGATCGACCATTCCCACACCGATCCCACGGAACACTTCGCCCACGACCCGGCCGGCAACCTGCTGATGCAGGACCGACCCGGCCCGACCCAGCTCAAGGGCAATCGCCTGCTGATGGAGGGCGACCGCCACTATGACTACGACGCCTTCGGCAACCTGATCCGCGAACGCCGCGGCAAGGCCCGGGCCCTCGTCACCGAATACCGCTACGACAGCCAGCACCGCCTGATCGGCCTCACCACGGCGGACGGCCGAGAAACGTCCTACCGCTACGACGCCTTCGGCCGACGCATCAGCAAGACCGTGGCCGGCCTGACCACCGAGTTCTTCTGGCAGGGCGACCAGCTCGTCGCCGAAAGCAGCCGCCAGCACCACCGCAGCTACCTCTACGAACCGGGCACGTTCCGGCCGCTGGCACTGCTCGACGGCAAAGGCCTCAATGCCTGCCCGTTCTACTACCACCTCGACCACCTGGGCACGCCCCAGGAGCTGACCAACTACGGCGGCCAGATCGTCTGGTCGGCGCGCTATAACGGCTACGGCAAAGCCCACGGGATAGAACACGGCGGCGGCGAACAACTGGAACAACCGCTGCGCTTCCAGGGCCAATACTTCGACCCGGAAAGCGGCCTGCACTACAACCGACACCGCTACTACAATCCGGAAACGGGGCGCTACCTGACGCCTGATCCGAGCAAGTTGGCGGGTGGGCTCAATGGGTATCGGTACACCCTGAACCCGACGGGGTGGGTGGATCCGTTGGGGTTGGTGGATTGCCCGGGGAAGGGTGGGTGCAAGGCGGCGGTTGGGGAGCAGGATCCGGCTGCGAAGGTTGGGGTGGATGTACGGGAGCCCAATCCTCCTCAAATCAAACAAAAAAATACCTATACCTATCGAGGTGACTCAAGGGAACCTTGGGAAATTTTTGATGTTGGTTTTGAGCCTCTAGGGTTTAGTACCGATTTATTTTTACATGCCAAAAATAATCGAAGTCCACCTAGTATTTATGTCAGTACCACGACTTCGAAGTCGGAGGCAATAAAGTTTGCGACTGGGTTTGGACTCGAGTCAGGGTACGTGTACGTGCTGAAAAATGTGGTGGGTATTGATGTGAATAAGAAATTGGGCTTGCTGTCGCCGCATCGAAAAGAGGTGGAGATAGCCGTTCCTGGTGGGGTTGATAAAAGAGATATAGTTGGGGCTACACCGGTGCATGCCGACGGTTCATATGTTGGTTACTCTATTCCTAATTTTGATAGGTGATGAAATGACTGTTAGGGAAGTTGTGATTGAAGTGGATGGTGTGACTGAGAGCGCGATATTCAAATGCGAGCGGAGAACTGTGACTATGATCGTTACGATGCCGGATGGAGTATCAAGGAGCTACACTGGGGTAGATTTTTATTATTGTTTGGGTAAGGTCAGGCAAGAGTTTCCTGATGTTAGATTTTTATGCAAAGGGGCGAAAATTAATGTCCATCCTTCGCGAATGTCCTCGCAGATGGCCAATGGCATAGTTGCTTATGAGCTGCGCTGGGGCGAGCCAGCAGACGAGGGCGATATAGTGAATATATTTGATTATGAGGACAAAGACTTGGTAACGGATATCCAGGAGCAGTCTGATTACTATCAGAGTTGGCTGCAATCCTTGACCAACTCATGATCCGGATCCAGAAATTTTTCTATCGTCTGACCCACCGCTATCGCGAGCAGGCTCGCTCCCACAGTGTTTCGTGGGTGATCCCGAATCTCAACTTCACCACCAACCCCTGTGGGAGCGAGCCTGCTCGCGATAGCGGCCTATCAGTCACCCACAACATCAAATGCAAAATCAAACCCGCCCAGCCACCTCCTCAACCAACCCTCTGAACCACTGCTGCGTCGGATGAGACTCGCTGCGCCGGTGCCAGATCAGATCGAACGCCATCCGAGGCAACGCCACCGGCGGTGGAAACATCACCAGCTTGTTGCTGCCCGCCGCGCCCATCGCCACCCGTCTCATCACCGTAGCGGTCAGGCGGGTGCGGGCGATCAGCAATGGCACAACGAACATCTATGGCAATGTCAGGGTCATTTTAAATTTAAGAAGCAAAGCGTTCATGACGTAAACCATGGGGGAAAATGCCCCATCCGTACCGCCAGGAGTTATTGAGTAATGAAGGTGATATGCCGAATAAACAATATAAATGATGAAAGCTTGGCACCAGATGCAAGTATGCGGGTTAGGCGGTACGTGTCGATGCCGGATGGTGAACTAAACCTAGAAATAGATAAAGAATATGTGGTTTACGGTATAGAGCTGAGAGATGGTTGCCCTTGGTTTTACCTATGTGATGAAGAGTATGATGAGTATCCCCTGGCGTACGCAGCAGATTTTTTTGAGATTGCGGACAGGCGCCTATCAGCTTATTGGCAGCTCAGCTATAAATGCGCAGGTATTAATGATCGCCACACTCAGTTAGTTTTTTCAGAGTGGGCGCTTGATGAGAATTTTTATGAAAATTTAGTTTCTGGCGAACAGCAAGCGGTAGCCACCTTTGCAAAAGTCAGGAAGCTAATGGATGCGGAGTGAGGGTGAGGAGTCTTTCCTGAACGCGTTACCGAACTAAGCTTCAGCTTTCTGTCGACTGATACACCGCTATCGCGAGCAGGCTCGCTCCCACAGTGTTTCGCGGGTGACCCCGAATCTCACCTTCACCACCAACCCCTGTGGGAGCGAGCCTGCTCGCGATAGCGATAGACCAGACACCCACAACATCAAATGCAAAATCAAACCCGCCCAGCCACTTCCTCAACCAACCCCCTGAACCACTGCTGCGCCGGATGAGACTCGCTGCGCCGATGCCAGATCAGATCGAATGCCATCCGAGGCAACGCCACCGGCGGTGGAAACATCATCAACTTGTTGCTGCCCGCCGCGCCCATCGCCACCCGTCTCATCACCGTAGCGGTCAAGCGAGTGCGGGCGATCAGCGAGGGCACTGCGAACATTTGCGGCAATGTCAGGGCCAGTTCGCGCTGCTGGCCCTGTTGAGCAAGTGCGTGATCCACCAGACCGTGCAAGTCTCCTTCCGGCGAGACCAGCACATGGCGCAGCTCCAGATAGGTCTTCAGGGTCATGGCACGACGGGCCACCGGATGGTCATGGGCGACGATGGTGACGAATTCATCCGTAAGCACGGTCCGGCTCAATATCCGCGCCGCGGCTTGAGTCGGCGGCACGCCCACCGCCGCGTCGATCAGGCCGCTGTCCAACATGTCGACGGCATGGTCACGGTCGTTGAACGCATACACATTCACCGAAACCCCCGGCGCCTGCTCTGCGAGTGCCTGCAACAGCGCGGGCAGGAGCACATAGGCCGGGTAATCGGAGAGGCCGAGTTTGAACACCAGCGAAGCCTTGCCAGGCTCGAACTCGGGCCGCTCTACCAATGTGACTTGAAGCTGGTGCAGCGCTTGGGCAATCGGCACCGCCAAATCCCGGGCCCGAGGTGTGGGCAAAAGCCCCTCGGCACTGCGGGCAAATAACGCGTCGCCGAGCAGCGTTCGCAGCCGCGCCAACGCGGCGCTCATCGCCGGCTGGCTGACCCCCACCCGAGCCGCCGCGCGGGTGACATTGCGTTCTGTCATCAGCGCGTCGAAGGCCACTAGCAGGTTCAGATCAATTCCATGAAAATCCATAAATCAAATAATCATTCATATCGGCTATTTGTTAGACGGATCATAGCCCTCAATCCCAAACTCTCGCTACCACCCCACTTCAATGGCGAGCCCCCCAATGACCCCATCAACCACCCACCTTGCTGAACAGCTGTATGCCGAGCGCCGGGCTGTCGAAACCTTCTACCGCGCGTTCAGCGACCAACAGCCAGACCTCGTCGACGAAGTACTTACCCGTGACTGGGACGACATCCCGTTGGCTCCTGGCCAGGCACCAGGCCCGGAAGGCATCAAGGCCATCATTCGCAGCTTCGTCCAGGCGTTTCCGGATGTGCGGATCGTCGTCCACGACATGGTCCAGGAGCCCGGGAAAATGGGCGTGCGCGCCGAAATTACCGGCACCCATCAAGGCGAACTCTTCGGCATCGCCGCCACCGGCAAGCACGTCAGTTTTCGCATTCATGAATTCCATACATTCCGTGACGCGAAGCTGACCACGACGTGGCACATGGAAGACTGGTTTGCCCTGTTCATCCAACTCGGCCAGTTCCCTGCCCGGGCCTGAAAGGAGGTTTCCCATGAAGAGCGCTTTGATTAATGAGTTCGGCGGCCCGGATGTCATCGTCGAGGGCGAAGCGAGATTGCGACAGCCACAAGCCAACGAAGTGGTCGTGCGCATTGAGGCCGCCAGCGTCAACCCGCTGGACGTCAAGATCCTCGCCGGTTACATGCAGCCGATCTTCCCGGTGGAATTTCCCTATGCGCCAGGGACCGATTTCAGCGGTGTGATTGAGTCCGTCGGCGAGCAGGTGAGCGACCTCAAGGCCGGAGACCGGGTGGTCGGACGAGCCTCCCCCGAACATGGCGGTGCGTTTGCCACCCATCTGGTGATCGCCGCCTCCGAACTCTGCTTCATCCCCGCGCAGATGAGTTTCGAACAGGCCGCTGCATTGCCGACCGCGTATGGCACGGCCACCCAGGCGCTTTTTGATATCGGCAAGTTGCAGCGCGGCCAACGTGTGCTGATCCATGCTGGCGCCGGCGGCGTCGGAAGCATGGCGATCCAGCTGGCCCACCTCGCAGGCTGCCATGTGATCGCAACGGCCTCAGCGAGAAACCTCGAACTGCTGAAAAGCCTGGGCGCCGATGAAGTCATCGACTACCGAAAACAGACCCTGGACAGCGTGGGCGAAATCGACCTGGTGCTCGACACCCTGGGCGGCGAAACGCTGGAGGAGTCCTGGCAAGTGCTGCGTCCAGGCGGACGCATTTCGACCCTGGTGGAATTCAATATCGAAGGCCGGGACGGTCACGCGGGTGAGTTCGTCTTCTTCGCCAGTGCCGTGCCGTTCCTTCCCGAGGCGATTCGGCAGTTCAGTGTGGGGCAGTTGCAGATCGTCATTGATTCAACTTTCACACTGGCTGAAACCCGAGCAGCGTTGGAAAAGGTCGCCACTGGGCGTGCCCGAGGGAAGGTGGTTATTCGCCCGGGTGGCTGATCGTCAACACCACCAACGTCACTGTTGATCAATTGCCGCTGCTGGTCAAAAAAAGCACCATGTTTCGAGGCAGCTCAATTGAGCATGCCTCTTCTAAAGCTTCAATTTGAGCTTTATCTAATTGATAGTCATACAAGTATTCTTCCTCCTTTATCCAATCCATTATTTTAGCTAGGTCCTTGCTCTCAATCGGAAGCGCTATTTCGTATGACGCAAAATCCTCTCCGTCAACTACGCCCATTATTGTGTGGTTCATGGTTCTACCGTCCTGGTCGGGTTGGCTGGTTTGGTTTTCTCGACCGTAGCCCAGCGTTCCTTTTCATAGGCGGCCTGTCGCGCAAGCATGGCTTCGTACTTCAATTGTCCGGCTTCACGCTCGGCCAATTCGTTGGGCGTCATGTCCCGATAGGTGACGTAATGCCCGTCGCCGCCGGGCGGGTTCTTGACTTGGGGGATGTCTTTTTGGCGTGTCACGGAGGGGCAGGTCTCGTCCAGTCGATGCGGGAGAGACGCTAACCCAGGGGCTAAGGCCGAGGCTGTAGGGGCTTTTTCTTATTGGCTACGCCGTTTCCTATAGGCTCTGTAGGAAATGCGCGAGTAGGCGGACCGGGGGCAATCCGCCTCAACTCTAAAGGTCTTGCAGACCAAGCAGAGTCAACCTTCCGTAGAATCGCCGCGCTCGCGCAAGAAGCGTGCGTAACGCTCCATCATTTGCCGGACGACCCCCTCGCTCTCGCGGTCAACGCCAAAAACGTACCGGGGGAAATCCAGATCCTTCTGCACGTTCCAGATCTGCTCATGCTGATCCGGGGAAAAATACTGTGCCGGGTCGCCCACGGCGATCCAGCCGATCGGTACCGTCGCGCCTGGCTCTACCACGGTCTTGATGTGCACCACCCCGTTGATGCGGATTTCCGCGCCTTTGCCGATGTGAGCGCCGTTGAAAACGGACGCGCCGGTGGCGACAAACACCTCATCGTCAATCCGGCAACCGGTCAGGTGACAGTGTGGTCCCACCATCACGTGATTGCCGATCCGGCAGTCATCGTGGGAAGTGCTGCGGATGACTGCATGCTCCATGACGATACAGTTTTCCCCGATCATCAACGCGCCGCCCTCCGCGACGAGCACCGCCCCGTGCCCCACGACAGTCCCAGCACCGATGGACACATTGCCGTCCAGCACTGCGCTCGAGGCGATTCGCGCCGTGGGGTCAATGTTCTGGTGTCGGGTGGTGTTCTGTTCGGATTTGTCAGTCACAGGCAAGGCTCCTCTCCATGATTAAAGCATCGATTCCCCGCCGCATCTTCGCACTCAGCCATTAAAAAAAGCAGACCTTTGGCATCGATAACATCGTTTCTCGGGCGGTTTTCTTTTCCCTATATTGGCTGCCAGATCCGCTGAATGACTCAGCATTCACCCCCTAAGTGCGAGTAGCCTCAATGAATGACAAACCTGACAGCGCAGGGCTTGATAACGCAGGAGCGGGAACCCGGGCGGTCTGGGGTGGCGAGCAGGTCAGGCATCCCTACAACGCCACGCAAACCCCCATCGTGGTCAGCGCCGCGTACGGTTATGACGATATCGACGCCTGGTACGACGTCGCCTTGGGCAAGGCGCCGGGCTTTATCTACAGCCGCATGAGCAACCCCACCGTCGAGACCCTCGAAGCCAAGATCCGTGAACTGGAAATGGCCGAGTCCGCCGTAGCATTCAGCACCGGCATGGCCGCGATCAGCAGTGTGCTCTACACCTTCCTGGCCCAGGGCGATCGGGTGGTGTCCACCAAGGACAGCTACGGCGGCACCAACAAGATTTTCGAAGAATTCCTGCCGCGCATGGGGGTGGAGGCGACCTTGTGCGAGACCGTCGATCACGATGAGATCGAGCGGGAAATCGCCAAGGGCTGCCAGGTGGTGTACCTGGAAACCCCGACCAACCCGACCCTGAAAATCCTCGATATCCAGCGTCTGGTGGCGGCGGCCAAGCGGGTCGGCGCCGTGGTGGTGGCGGATAACACCTTCGCCACGCCGCTCAATCAGAACCCCCTGGCATTGGGCGTGGACGTGGTGATCCACAGCGCGACCAAGTTCCTCAGTGGCCATGGCGATGTGCTCGGCGGCCTGGTCTGTGGCCGCGAAGCCCTGATGGCCAAGGTGCGGCATTACCGGGAAATCAACGGTGCGGCACTGGATCCGTTCTCGGCCTTCATGATCATCCGTGGCATGAAAACCCTGGTGCTGCGCATGCGTCAGCAGCAAGCCAGCGCGCGTGCTCTGGCGGAGTTCCTGTGCACCGAGCCGCTGGTGGAATCGGTCAACTATCCCGGTCTGCCCAGCCACCCGAACCATGCCGTGGCGTGTGCGCAAATGGTCGGCTTTGGCGCCATCGTCAGTTTCGTCCTGGTCGGTGGCATGGACACCGTCACGGCGCTGCTGCCGCGTCTGCGCTTCGCCCATTGCGCGGGCAACCTGGGCGCGGTGGAAACCATCTATGGCCCGGCGCGCACCACCAGCCATGTCGAAAACACCCTGGAGGAACGGCTGGCCCTGGGCATCTCCGAGGGGTTGGTGCGGGTCTCGGTGGGCATCGAAGACACCGACGATTTGCTCGACGACTTGAAGCAGGCCTTCGCCTTTGTCCGGGCTTCGCGGGAACAGCGGACGCAAACGAATACGCACGCTTCAACCCTGGAAGCGTGCGCCGAAACCAGCCGTTGAAATGACAGCGTCAGACCCCCGCGACAAGGCGGTCACTGGGGTGTTCATGAATAGGAAAATAATAAAACCGGATGACGACCCGTGTTGCCTCTGCGCCGTCACTGCGCGCAGAGGTCGGGGCGTGTCCTCACGACTTTCATGAGAACAACCATGTCCATAAAACAAGAACAACTCAGTACGCAGGTCGGCTTCAAGCAAGAAATGCAAACACGCCATATCGTCATGCTGGCCTTGGGTGGCGTGATCGGCACCGGGCTTTTCCTCACGTCCGGCTACACGGTGAACCAGGCCGGCCCGTTGGGTGCGGTGATCGCTTACATCATCGGCGCCTTGATGGTGTACATGGTGATGATGTGCCTCGGTGAACTGGCGGTGCAGATGCCGGAAACCGGATCGTTCAGCACCTACGCCACACGCTTTCTCGGCCCAGGCACCGGTTATACCGTGGCCTGGCTGTACTGGCTGACCTGGACTGTGGCCATCGGTTCTGAATTCACCGCCGCCGGTATCCTGATGGCGCGCTGGTTTCCGGACACACCGGTGTGGATCTGGAGTGCGCTGTTCGCCTGCGTGGTGTTCCTGAGCAACGTGGTCTCGGTGCGATTGTTCGCCGAAACCGAGTTCTGGTTGTCCCTGGTCAAGGTCGCGACCGTGGTGGCGTTCCTGCTGATCGGCGGCGGCGCGATTCTCGGCCTGCTGCACATCGATCAGGCCCACAGCATCGGCTTGAGCAACTTCACCCGCGAAGGGCTTTTCCCCACTGGCTTCATGCCGATTGCCATGACGCTGCTGGCGGTTTCGTTTGCCTTCTCCGGCACGGAGCTGATCGGTATCGCCGCCGGTGAAACCAAGGATCCCCAGCGTAATGTGCCTCGCGCCATCCGCACCACCGTGCTGCGTCTGGCGATTTTCTTCGTCGGGACCATCTTCGTCCTGTCGACCTTGTTGCCCCGCGAACAGGCCGGGATCGTCGAGAGTCCCTTCGTCACCGTGTTCACCTACATCGGCATTCCGTACTCCGCCGACATCATGAACTTCGTGATCATCAGCGCCTTGCTGTCGGCCGCCAACTCCGGCTTGTACGCTGCCTCGCGGATGCTTTGGACCCTGAGCGACCAAGGGCACCTGCCCAAGCAGTTCTCGGCCCTGACCCGGATGGGCACGCCCCTCAACGCGATCATCGTCAGCATGGCCGGCGGTGCCGCCTCGTTGCTCAGCAGCGTCTTTGCCGCCGACACCATTTACCTGGCGCTGGTGTCGATCTCCGGGTTGGCCGTGGTGGTGGTGTGGATGAGCATCGCCGCCAGCCAGATTGCTTTCCGTCGTCATTACGTCGCCAATGGCGGTGATGTGCGCAACCTCAAGTTTCGCGTCCGTGGCTATCCGTGGGTGCCGCTGGGAGCGTTGGTGTCCTGCGGGCTGGCGTGTGTCGGGATTGCTTTCGATCCGGAACAGCGGGTGGCGCTGTACTTCGGCTTGCCATTCATCGCCTGGTGCTATTTCGTGTACTTCATTACCCGCAAAAGCCGCGAGCAACGCTTGCTGGTGAACCCGTTGGCGCAGCCGTCCGATGCAATCTAGGCGGTGCCGGGGGGAGGGCGTCAATGAGGCAGGATCATGAAGCAGAAACCGTTACCCCCGTTGAACTGGCTGCGGGCATTCGAAGTGTCGGCCCGCTGCCTGAACTTCACCCACGCCGCCGAGGAGTTGTGCCTGACCCAAGGCGCGGTGAGCCAGCAGATCCGTCAGCTGGAAAGCCACCTGGGGGTGGCGCTTTTCAAACGTCTGCCCCGTGGCTTGGGGCTGACGGAGGAAGGCCAGTCCTACCTGCCGGTGGTGCAGGATGCGATCACGCGCCTGGCGGTGGGAACCAACGAGATTTTCGGCCAGCACAAGCGCCGGCCGATCAAGGTCCGCGGCAGCCTGGCGTTTTTCGTGCACTGGTTGGCGCCGAAGCTGGTGGATTTTCGCCAGGCCCATCCCCAGGTCGACATCCGCTACATCAGCAATATCTGGGTCAAGGAACTGGACGGCGAGGACGACCTGGAGATTCGCTGGGGCCATGGTCAGTGGTCTGGCCTAGTGTCACAGCGGCTGACTTGGGACACCTTGTTCCCCGTCTGCTCGCCAGCGCTGATGGCGCGTTCGCCGCTGAATGAACCGGCGGACGTGGCGAAGCATCCGCTGCTGCATGTATTGGGTTACGAAGAGGGTTGGGGTTACTGGCTGAACATGGTCGGTGCCGACAGCGTCGACTCGTCGACGGGCATGCAGTTCGACACGCTGGTCTGCACCTTGCGCATGGCCGAACTGGGGCAGGGGATCGCCCTGGCCCGGTCGTCGATGGTCGCTGACCTGCTTGAGGATGGACGCCTGATCGAACCCTTCACCCAGCGCATCGAAGCCAGCGAGTCGTTCTACCTGGTACGCGGTTCCGGGACCGAGCAGCACCCCGACGCCGTCATGTTCGCCACCTGGCTGGTCGAGCAGGCACATCGATTCAAATGAATGGCCGGAGCCAACCATGCGCTATGTAAGTACCCGAAACTCGGCCGTGCAGGTCGATTTCGAAAAGGTCGTGTTATCGGGCGTGGCCCCCGACGGTGGGTTGTTCGTGCCGCTGGAGCTGCCGCTGTTCGAAGCCCAGGAGATTGCCAACTGGTCGACCTTGTCCTATGACGAACTGGCTTATCGAGTGATGAGCCCGTTTGTGGGCGCGACGATTCCCGAGGCGGACCTCAAGCGCATGCTCAAGGAGGCGGGCAGCCAATTCAGCCATCGCTCCCTGGCGCCTCTGCATCAGGTGGATCGCAACGAATGGGTCCTGGAACTGTTCCATGGCCCGACCCGCTCCTCGAAGGATTTTGCCGCCCAGCTCCAGGCTCGGCTGGTGCAATATTTCCTGCGCAAACGCGACCGCCGCGCCGTGGTGATCGGCGCCACCAATGGCGATACCGGGCTGGCGGCCATCGAAGCCTTCAAGCACTGCGAGGAAACCGTGGTGGTCGTGGTCTACCCGGAAGCGGGGGTACCCCAAGACCAGCTCCAGCACCTCCAAGCGGTGGCGCATCCGCGGGTCCACCAGTTCGCCGTCAATGGCAGCTTCGACGAGTGCCAGACCCTGGTCAGTCGGTTGTTCCGCCAGTGGCCGTGGACCCGGCACGAAGCGATCAGTTTCAACTCCAGCAACTGGGTGGGGGTGCTGGCGCAACTGGTGTTCTATTTCCACGCCGTACTGCAACTGGGCGGCGGCCAGCGGCCCATCGGTTTCAGCGTGCCGGCGGCGAGTTTTGCCGAGGTCTATGCCGGCTACATTGCGCAGAAGATGGGCTTGCCGATCACCCAGATGATCGTGGCGACCAACCAGAACGACGCGCTGCACCAGTTGTTCTTGAAGAACCACTATTCCCGGTTGCGCGCCAACAAGACCTTGTCGCCGGCCATGGACCTGTCGATCTTTTCCAACCTGGAGCGCTTTCTCTGGGAGCTCTATGGGCATGACGACCAGGCCGTGAGCGCGCTGATGGAACACTTCGAAAGCAGCGGCGAGATGACCATCGCCAACGAGTTCTGGCTGCAGGCGCGGATGATCATCGACTCCTATGCCGTCAGCGATGAACAGACCCTGGAAGAAATCACCTCGCTGTACCGCGACACCGGCTACGTCATCGACCCCCACACCGCCACCGGCGTGCTTGCGGCCAGGTTGTACCGGCGCAGCCTGGTGGCGCCGATGGTGACCCTGGGGGAAATCTCACCGGCCAAATCGGCGGCGATGCTTGGCGAGCTGGGGATCAGTGTTTCGCCGCTGCATCACCCGCTCGCGGAACACGGCCCGGTGCAGATCCATCGGATCCAGCCGGACGACCTCGACACCCTCCATCAACTGCTCGGCACGCTGTAAGGAGGCGCCGTGAAGCGAATTCTCGACCCGCTCGACGAACGCATCATCGCCGAACTACGCCTCAACGCCCGGGCTGCTCACGCCGAGCTGGCGGCGAAGGTCAACTTGTCGCGCAACGCCGTGCGCCAGCGCATCGAACGGCTGGAACGCGACGGGGCGATCCAGGGGTATACGGTGCGGACGGGGGAGGGACTTTCGGCAGCGTCAAACATCAATGCGGTGATCTTCGTCTACCGCTACGACCGCATGCGCGGCGCGGAAGTGTTGCAGGCGTTGCAAGCCATGCCGGAAGTGCTTCAGTGCGACGTGATGAGTGGCGAATTCGACCTGATGCTGCGGGTCGGCGCGGCGAGCCCGGAGCGGGTGCACAGAGTCTGGAAGGAAATCTCGGCGTTGTCTGGGGTGGAAAATACAGTGACATCGTTTGTGTTGTCGTCGGTGGTCTAGGCACGCTCTCCGCCCATAGAGCACCCTCCTGTGGCGAGGGGATTTATCCCCGTTGGGCTGCGCAGCAGCCCCAAGAGCGCCCAACTCAATCTGCCTGATACATTGAGGTGCCAGGCTTCAGGGCTGCTTCGCAGCCCAGCGGGGATAAATCCCCTCGCCACAGACGATCCTCATCAAGCCGAGCTGGCGACGAAGGTTGAGCCCGAAGCGGGTGCACAGGGGCTGGAAGAGCACGCTCTCCGCCCATAAAGCACCCTCCTGTGGCGAGGGGATTTATCCCCGTTGGGTTGCGCAGCAGCCCCAAGAGCGCCCAACTCAATCTGCCTGATACATTGAGGTGCCAGGCTTCAGGGCTGCTTCGCAGCCCAGCGGGGATAAATCCCCTCGCCACAGACGATCCTCATCAAGCCGAGCTGGCGACGAAGGTTGAGCCCGAAGCGGGTGCACAGGGTCTGGAAGGGCACGCTCTCCGCCCATAAAGCACCCTCCTGTGGCGAGGGGATTTATCCCCGTTGGGCTGCGCAGCAGCCCCAAGAGCGCCCAGCTCAATCTGCCTGATACATTGAGGTGTCAGGCTTCAGGGCTGCTTCGCAGCCCAGCGGGGATAAATCCCCTCGCCACAAACGGTCCTTATCAAGCCGAACTGGCGGTGAAGGTTGAGCCCGAAGCGGGTGCACAGGGTCTGGAAGGGCACGCTCTCCGCCCATAAAGCACCCTCCTGTGGCGAGGGGATTTATCCCCGTTGGGCTGTGCAGCAGCCCCAAGAGCCCCAACTCAATCTGCCTGATACATTGAGGTGTCAGGCTTCAGGGCTGCTTCGCAGCCCAGCGGGGATAAATCCCCTCGCCACAAACGGTCCTCGTCAAGCCGAGCTGGCGGTGAAGGTCGAGCCCGAAGCGGGTGCACAGGGTCTGGAAGGGCACGCTCTCCGCCCATAAAGCACCCTCCTGTGGCGAGGGGATTTATCCCCGTTGGGTTGCGCAGCAGCCCCAAGAGCGCCCAGCTCAATCTGCCTGATACATTGAAGTGCCAGGCTTCAGGGCTGCTTCGCAACCCAGCGGGGATAAATCCCCTCGCCACAAACGGTCCTCATCAAGCCGAGCTGGCGGCGAAGGTCTAGCCCGAAGCGGGTGCACAGGGTCTGGAAGGGCACGCTCTCCGCCCATAAGCACCCTCCTGTGGCGAGGGGATTTATCCCCGTTGGGCTGCGCAGCAGCCCCAAGAGCGCCCAACTCAATCTGCCTGATACATTGGGGTGTCAGGCTTCAGGGCTGCTTCGCAGCCCAGCGGGGATAAATCCCCTCGCCACAAACGGTCCTCGTCAAGCCAAGCTACCAAGCCAACCCCTGTTGGTTTTTTTTATGTCTGCCGCTTCGCCCAACCCCTGGTCAAAACGCCCATGAAATAGAGCAAATTGGCATATTTCACTGCCCGACCCACCCCCCTAACCTAGATCCAACCACCTCATCACCCGGATCAAGGGACACAACAAAAATGACTGAATACAAACTGGCGCTGGTCGGCTTCGGCGGTGTGAACCGGGCATTGGCGCAATTGATCGCCGAGCGTAACGAACGCTGGAAAACCGAACTGGGTTTCACCCTGACAATCGTCGGCGTGACCGACCTGTTCCTTGGCTCGGTCATGGGGCGCGAAGGCCTGGACGCCGCGCTGCTGGCCAAGCTGCCGGCGACCAAGGGTGCCTTCGCGCAATGGCCGGGTGGCAACGCCGAAGCCCTCAATGAAGCCGTGATCAAGGAGAGCGGCGCGGACATCATCGCTGAAGCCACCTTCACCAACCCGGTAGACGGCGAGCCCGCTACGTCGTTCTGCCGCTGGGCCCTGGAAGGCGGCAAGCACGTCGTCACCACCAACAAGGGACCGATTGCCCTGCATGGCGCCGAGCTCAAAGCACTGGCCCGGCGCAACAACGTCGCCTTTGAATACGAGGGCTCGGTGATGAGCGGCACGCCGGTCATTCGCGTCGCCAAGCAGGCGCTGGCCGGCAGCGCGATGACGGGGTTCGAAGGCATCCTCAATGGCACCTCCAACTTCGTCCTCACCTGCATGGAAAACGGACTGGGCTTTGCCGAAGCGGTCGGCAAGGCCCAAGCGCTGGGCTATGCCGAAGCCGATCCGACTGCGGATGTCGAAGGGCACGACGTGCGCCTCAAAGTGGTGATCCTGGCGAACGAACTGCTCGACGCCAAGCTGAACGTCAGCGATGTCAGTTGCAAAGGAATTTCCTCCCTCGACCTCGGCGACATCGAAAAAGCCCGCCAGGACGGCGCCCGCTGGAAACTCATCGGCGCCGCCAGCCGACACGCCAACGGCTCGATCAGCGCCAGCGTCGAACCGCGCCTGTTGAGTCACGATCATCCGCTCGCCGGCGTGAGCGGCGCCACCAACGCCGTGTCGTTCAGCTCCGAACTGCTCGGCGCCGTGACGGTGTCCGGCCCTGGCGCAGGGCGTATGGAAACGGCGTTTGCGCTGCTCTCGGACATCATCGCCATCCACCAGTCTGCCGTGCGCAACCAGGAGTAACCCATGAACGTATCTCGACTGGCCCTGGCCATGACGCAAGCGCACATCGACGTCCTCAACCCCTTTGACGGCAGCGTCGTCGGCACCGTGGCGGATGTCTGCGCCTCCCAGGTCCCGCAGTTGCTGGCGACCGGCCGCAGCGGCGCACGCACCTGCGCCGCGCTACCCCGTCATCGCCGCGCCAGCATCCTCGAGCAGGCGGCATCGAACATCCAGCGCGACGCCCAGGCGTTTGCTCGGCTGATCGTCGACGAGGCCGGCAAAACCCTCAAACAGGCCGAAAAGGAAGTCAAACGCTGTATCAACACCCTCAAGTTGTCCGCCGAAGAAGCCCGGCGCAACGCCGGAGAAGTGGTGCCGTTCGACGCCTATGACGGCGCCGAGTCGCGCCAGGGCTGGTTCTCCCGCGAGCCCCTGGGCCTGATCGTCGCGATCACGCCCTATAACGACCCGCTGAACCTGGTGGCCCACAAACTCGGCCCGGCCATTGCCGGCGGCAACGCGGTGATTCTCAAACCGTCCGAGCTGACGCCGTTGTCGGCCCTCAAACTGGTCTCATACCTGGTCTCGGCGGGCTTGCCTGAAACCGTGGTCACCGTCGCTACTGGCGGCGCCGAACTGGGCAAGGCCCTGGTCGCCGCCCGCGAGGTGCGCATGATCTCCTTCACCGGCGGCTTCGTCACCGGCGAACAAATCGCCCGCACCGCCGGCCTGAAGAAACTCGCCATGGACCTAGGCGGCAACGCACCGGTCATCGTCATGGGCGATTGCGACCTCGACGCGGCCGTTGAAAGTTGCCTGTCCGGCGCCTTCTGGGCCGCCGGCCAGAACTGCATCGGCAGCCAACGCCTGCTGATCCAGGCACCGATCTACGCAGCCTTCCGCGAACGTTTCGTCCGCCAGGCCCAGGCGTTGGTGGTGGGCAATCCCTTGCTGGCCGACACCGACATCGGCCCGATGATCACCCCCCAAGCCGCACAAAACGCCGAGCAGGTGGTGAACGAAGCCCTGCAAGAAGGCGCCACCTTACTCTGCGGCCACCGCCGCCAAGGCGCCTGCTACGCCGCCACCGTCCTGGAAAACGTCGACCACGCCAGTCGCCTCTGGCGCAACGAAGTCTTCGCCCCGGTGGTGGTATTGCAGCCCTTCGACACCTTCGACGAAGCCATCGCTCTGGCCAACGAACCCGACTACAGCCTCCACGCCGGCATCTTCACCAACGACCTCGCCACCGCCATGAGCGCCGCCCGCCGAATCGAGGCCGGAGGCGTAATGATCAACGACTCCTCCGACTTCCGCTTCGACGCCATGCCGTTCGGCGGCTCCAAATACGGCAGCCTGGGGCGGGAAGGGGTGCGGTTTGCCTATGAGGAAATGACCCAGCCGAAGGTGGTTTGTTTGAATACGTTGGGTTGATGGCTCGCTCCCACAGGGATTGGCGGTGAACGCCGCTTCTGGACACCACAAAAACCTGTAGGAGCCGGGCTTGCCTCAATACCAGTCAGTTAAGAATCAAACGACGCAAGACCTGTGGGAGCAAAGCTTGCTCGCGATAGCGCCAGACCAGCCAATATTGATGCAAGCTGACCCAGCGGCACCTCCCATTCTCATGTCGATGCCGACGACATGACGATGAAACATGTACTCAAAATCGACTTTTGACGACATGACAATCCAAACCTCCCTCGCACCGGCTTGCGCCACCACTCCCAACCACGCCAGAATCCGCCGACTTGTGCGCCTTGAGCCACGCAGCTACAACCAGGAACGTTCCAGATGCTGCAAATGGATTGGCTAGATAACCACATGGACAAATGCAACCAGATGGCCGAATGGCTTCATCAGGAATTCAGCTACGAATTCGCACAACAATCCCTCGCCAGTTGGCAGCACGAATTCTCGGCCGGGCAACGCGATGGTCGCTGGAAATGCCTGATTGCCACGGAACAAGGCCAACTACTGGGCGGCGCCTCACTGGCCGACAACGACCTGCCCGACCGACCAGAACTGGGGCCATGGCTGGCGTGCGTCTACATCGCACCAGAAGCCCGACGCAGAGGGCTCGCCGCGCAGTTGATCGAGGGCATTTGTACTCATGCGAGAGAGGCTGGATTTTCCATCTTGTACCTGCACACCCACAGCCAGAGTCATTACTACGCCAAGCTGGGCTGGGAAGTGTTGGAGCGCTTCGAGGCCTGGGGGAAAGAGCAATGTCTGATGGCTCGGGGTTTATAAGCAGCATCTCAAAGGCAGGAACAGACCAACGATGACACGCATTCGCTACGTCGCTGCAACCTGGTTGCTGTCCTGCCATCTGGCTCAAGCCTGCAGCCCTGCGCCAGTTGAACAGCAATACGCCCTGGTCAATGGGCAACTGGTCTACCAGTGGGTGACTGCCGGAAGGGCGGGAGCGATGGAGGCCACATTGATCAATAACGTCGAGGGCGTCGATGTCTCCCGTTTCCACCTGGCGAGCCCTCATACGCCCGTTCAAACCGACAACACCGGCCCGTGGCGTGACGGCGGTCCTCTTCAACGCCCCAGTTACTACACCGATGGCCACAATGTTTACTACAAGGGAACCCAACTCCAGAATCCCGCAGGCACACCGGCGGTGCATGCCGCCAGTTTCGTGCAGCCGTTCGCGGGAATGACCTTCGCGGCTGATAATGAAAGCCTCTACTACGATGGCGAACGGACCGATAACAACACCACTGCTGCGCCGTTAGACATCGCATCGCTGAAAGTTGTGGACGAGTATCTGCTGATGGATATTCGTAACCTCTATCACCGAGGCAAGATTGTCGGTTCGGCAAAAGGATTCCGGATCATCGCATCCAAACCCTATGGCAGCGGTTCCTCATGCAGGCAGGGCAAGCACGTCATTGCGCGTAACAACAAGACCGTGTTCCTGGATGGCGTAGCGATCAACGCCGATGCCACCACCTTTCGAGTAAAGCGCTGGGAGCCCGACACCGTCCTGGATTACGTCGATAAGCATGGCTCGCATACCTACAGCTACAAATAGCCCCACGCGTCGATAACTGACCCCAAGCCAACCCACAATGGATTGGCGGTGAACACTATTTCCGTGAGCACTGCAAAAACCTGTGGGAGCAAAGCTTGCTCGCGATAGCGCCAGACCAGCCAATATTGATGCAAGCTAACCCAGCGGCTTATCCCATTCTCATGTCGATACCGACGACATAACGATGAAAAATGTACTCAAAAATCGACTTTCGACGACATGACAACCCAAACCTCCTCGCACTGCCTTGTGCCATCACTCCCAATCACGCCAGAATCCGCCGAGCTGTGCGCCTTGAGCCACGTCGCCACAACCCATCAGTAACACCAGTGAACACACAAGGAACGTTCCACATGCCGCAAATGGACTGGCTCACCAACCACATGGACAAATGCGACCAGATGGCCGAATGGCTTCATCAGGAATTCAGCTACGAATTCACACAACAACCCCTCGCCAGTTGGCAGCACGAATTCTCGGCAGGACAGCACAATGGTCAGTGGAAATGCTTGATAGCCACAGAACAAGGCCAACTACTGGGCGGTGCCTCACTTGCCGACAACGACCTGCCCGACCGGCCAGAACTGGGGCCATGGTTGGCATGCGTCTACATCGCGCCAGAAGCTAGACGCAGGGGGCTCGCCGCGCAGTTGATCGAAGGCATTTGCCAACATGCGAGAGAGGCTGGATTCACCACTTTGTACCTGCACACCCATAGTCAAAGTCATTACTACGCCAGGCTGGGCTGGGAAGTGTTGGAGCGCTTCGAGGCCTGGGGGAAAGAGCAATGCCTGATGGCTCGGCGTTTATAGCAGCAGCCCAAAGACGGGATCGGACGATCGAAGACAGGCACTCGCTGGCGGCTCGCCCACCATCTGGTCCAGGCTCAATCCCCTGTGGGAGCGAGCCTGCTCGCGAAGCGATCCATCAGCCAGCATCCAACCAACTGCCCCATCGCCTTTCCCCATAACGAAAAACACGACACCGCCCCTACAGCCGACACCGCCTTGCGCCATTGCCTACAACTACGCCAGAATCCGCCGGCTTGTGCGCCCTGGGTCGCGTCGGTAGTTTGAGTTCTGTCACTGCTCATCAGTGATCGGGTTTAGTCGCCCAGGATGAAACAGGTTGTGCAAGGCGTCATCCAGTCAGGATTCCCATCCTGCACTCGATGGTGGCTGTGCGCAGGGCGTCCTCGGACGCGCCGGTTTCTTGTTTCCCCGGTCGACTAACCTGCGTACAGCTGCCTCCCATCGTTTAGTCGCGAGCGGGTGATGGCTCCAACTACAGGAAGCAAGACAATGGCAAAAGTTACTCCGAATCCCCCAGCCACAGACGAAACCGCCTCCCGCGCCCAATCGGCCCGAAACAAGAAACTCGACGACGCTGCTGCGCGAGCCTTGGACTTCTACCTGAAGCCCACGCCTGAAAAAGAAACGTCCGACAACGCTCACCCGCTGTTTCTTATCGCGCCTGATGTTGATTCTGAATGTTTGCTTGCGAACCTCAGTGAGAACCTGGCTTCGGCGAATGCCATGATCAGTGATTTGGCGTTTGATCTGGATGGGTCAAGACGACATGTGGCGTTGGGGATTTTGCAGGTGATCGAGTTGAGTGAACTGCTGGCTAATCGGGCTTTGGATATTGTTGAGGTGAGGTAGGGCAGGGAGTTCGCGGCCCTCTTGACGTAAAAAAAGGTCTTGCTGGGCAAGACCTTTTTTCGTATCCGAGAGCCCGAAATGATACCGGGCGCATTCGTGTCTGAGCTGGGCTTTGAGGGACTGCAATAGGAGGGGCGTTGTGGCTAATGCCAGTCAGTTAAGCCACAAACCCGTGGGAGCAAAGCTTGCTCGCGATTGCGGTAAGTCAGCCAGCAACAATGTTGACGGGTCCATCGCTATCGCGAGCAAGCTTTGCTCCCACAGGCGTTGCGCCGTTTGATCCTTAACTGACTGGCATTAGGCGTTGTGGCTTTGTGTTTAGCCGTTGAAAAGCATATTGCATCGGGTACACCACCCTTCAGCTGCGCTCCGGTTCATTGGAAAACGGAAGGGAGGATGACTTGTATCGGCAACCGTCAAAACCAGTGAGAACCCTATGAATCTACGCCGAATCTCGTCGGCTGGAATGCTCATGCCTGCCCCGTCGACTATTCGAAGAACCCCGCCCGATACCTTGCTGTCAATCCGTCGCCACTCAAAGTGCCAGCCTGTTACCCACGTGAAGTCTCGAATTTGATAATCGCCGGTGGCGCTTTGGCATTGAGCGAGTTTCTTGCTGAAGGGGTCAAAGACAAAAAATAGGGGGCTTGGAAAGCCGAGCCGCTGAGTATCGTCAAGGCTCAAACCTTCTTTCAGGTTGATGGATGCTACAAGTGCCTTTGCTCGTCTCCTGCGCCGTATCAAGTGCCATATGGCGAGGCAAGAAATAGAAACAGAAGCCAGGAAGAGCTGGCGTCCTTCGGCGGAAAGCTTATCGGGCCAATACACAATCACGCCCCACACGAGTGCTATCGTGGTAAGGCCAGATAACCAGGCGGCGGGGATCACCATACTGTTAACGAGGCTGGTTCCGAGTGTCCTCAGACAGCTTTTCATGACTGATCCAATATTATTTATAGGGGAAATTGCAGGTTATCACTGTAACCGTCCAGGCATGACATCTAGCTGGATGAGCTCATAGTTGTGCAACAACCCGTTGCACAATTGGCCCCGATCAAGACGAGACCGGAGCACTGTGTTGGTCAGTCCTCTAAGAAGTAATCGCTATCAAGCTGCCTCACTTCGTAAATCTGTTTTCACGCTGCAACCAGAATTGTTTTCGACCATCAACCGCGCCAACTCCAGACCATCAATCAGCACCACTTTTATATCCAGGCTCATTGCCGCGTCGCGGGCGCCGCTGGAAAAGTCCGAAGTGGTGATGAATACACCCTTGCGGGCGCGCTGGCGGGTAAGGGCTCCGATGAACTTGTCGATCTCCGGGCGGTGTACGGTGTGAGGCCAGCGCTTGGCCTGCTTCCCTGCGCGCCCCCCGTAACCATGGCGATCATCAGATCGACCACCAGTTGCTCGAAAAAGGTCGGCGAGGCGGCGCGCACTTGGGCCAGCAGATCATCCGCCAATGGCTCATGGGGGGTAGCTTGCTCTCCTTCGCTGACTAAAGCCTTGGGCTCGGCCGAGAGGGGGTGTCGCGCATCTTCGATGCTGAGTTCGTTTAGGGCCCAGGGGCTATTCCTGACCTTTTCGGTACGGTGGTGTACTCAGTTTTACGACCGCCGATCTTATCGTTCAGATGGGTGAGACGTTGATAAAAACGCTCCCTTGGAGCGATAGTGCGATCCGTCTGAAAACAGGGCGATTTGGCAGCGGTGAGGAAAAACTCGATGGAAAATATGGCTCGGGCTGTTAACATATATGAAGATTTATTTTTTGTAAAAATCTCAGTGAGTGGCTGCATTTTTTAGTATCTGCTAGTTTGAAGTGTACCTTGATATAGAGTGTAAGTATCAATCAAAAGGGCTGGCAATGACTCAGCAAGAAAATTTTAGTATTTTAAGTGGTATAGAAAAATTCAGTAGTGATAATTGCACTATCTATAAAGGTAGCTGTTTTGATGTTTTGCAAGTGATTCCTGATGGAACTATTGACCTGATTTTCGCTGATCCTCCGTACAATATTGGCAAGAAGTTTGGTGATTTTAAAGATTCTTGGCCGTCTGACGCCAAGTATGCTGAGTGGTGTTACGAGTGGCTGGAGATGTGCATTAAGAAGCTCTCTCCAACAGGCAGTATTTATGTGATGACCAGCACGCAGGCTATGCCATATATTGATTTATGGCTGCGTGAGCGATTGACTATTATGTCTCGTATTGTATGGCATTACGATAGCTCCGGCGTGCAAGCAAAAAAATATTACGGTTCAATGTATGAGCCGATTATTTTTGCTGCAAAAAATCCAAAAAAATATACATTTAATGCTTCGGATATAGAGGTTGAAGCAAAAACCGGAGCCGTGCGGAAGTTGATAGATTATAGGAAGGAGATTCCGGCTCCTTATAATACTAAAAAGGTTCCTGGTAATACGTGGTATATGCCGCGTGTGCGCTATCGTATGCCGGAGTATGAAGAACATCCAAGTCAGAAGCCAGAGGCACTATTGGAGCGCATAATAAAAGCTAGCAGCAATGCGGGTGATACCGTTCTCGATCCATTCAGTGGGACATTCACTACGTGTGCAGTTGCTCAGCGCTTGGGGCGTCGCTCTGTCGGGATAGAAATGCAGGATGAGTATATAAAAATTGGTCTTCGTCGACTAAATATAAGTGATCATTTTCGTGGTGAAAAGTTGAAGCCGTTAGAGAAAACTTTTAGTAAGAAGGGCGAAGTCGCGGAACAAGGCCAGCCCCAAAATCCCGAGTTGACCCTGGATTTCGAAGATTCTATGCCACAGCCCGTAAGATTGGGCGACCTGCTACCTTAACGCCAGCACCTCTGCGTATGGCAATAGAAGCAATGAAAAAACCAGAAGTAAAAATTGGTGATCTGTGTGTGGAGCTTGGAATATCCCGCCAAACACTCTATAGATTGATTTCACCATCGGGAGAGCTGAGGCCTGACGGTGAGTGTCTGTCAACGGAACCTCAACAATTTCAAGTTAAATAGTGTTATTTAGTCGGCGGATGGATTCTATGATGTTAAATAAATATGTGATAGCAGAGCACTCTTTTACTGAATCTATAATTGATATTTTAAAAAAATATTTTGGGGATTATGCGCTGGATGTGTTCGAGTCTAGTCCGTTGCTGGGTTATCTTAATAGTAAAACCAAATCGGCCAATCGCGGATCAAAAGCCCGCGGCTCCTTTGCGAATCACTATGCGCTTTATGTGGTAATTGATGACTATATAAAAAACGGGTTTCTTGAAGATCAGTCAAAGTCTTACAAGGAGTATGAGGGGGCACGGTTCTCTGATTTGTTTGCACGACAGCGCGAACTACCCTTTGGGTCGAAGCTTCAGAATCACGCTTTAAATTCTCGATTAAATGATGAATTCAAAAAATTCTATCCGGCAGTCGGGATTCAGCCAATTGTCCGCGATGTCAGCACTCAGCGCTACTGGATTCATGAAGATCTTTTACAGGTGTCAGTAAGAAGAAAAGACGGTGATGATGCAATATACAATATTGCACCTGCTATTATTGAGGTGATTGATAAGTATGTGGCGGTTAAGTTGGCTGCTTTTGAGATGTTTATTGAAACATGCCGTGAGATTTCTAAAATTGGGGAGAAGGAGCCGCAGCAAGCAATTGACTTTGTTATTGGTCAGCTCCAGTCAAATGTAGATGCTCGTGTTTTTGAAATAGTCAGTTATGCAGTGTTAAAAGCAAGTTATGGGCAAAGAACCGTTTGGGTTGGCGAGGCCAAGGAGAATGTTGCTGAAGAAGGTTTAGTGCTTTATAAGACAGGTAGGACTAATGCTAATGATGGCGGTATTGACTTCGTTATGAAGCCATTAGGCCGTTTTTTTCAGGTTACCGAAACAATCGATGTAAAAAAATATTTTCTCGATATTGATAAGGTGCAGCGTTTTCCAATTACGTTTGTAGTGAAATCAACGGATGATGCAGCACAAATCTTAGAAGCAATTCGCACGCAAGCAGTGGCACGATACAAAATAGATTCTGTCGTGAACTCTTATATGAGTGCTGTTGAAGAGATCATCAATGTTAAAGATCTTGTAATTGCTTTCGAGGAGGTTGTAAAGGCAGGGCGGCTTCGTGATGTGATGGATGAGATTATGGTTCAAAGCAAAGTTGAGTTTAACTACAGCGATGATGATAGCTCTGCTCTTGTTGAAGACGATGTCTCGTTGCTTGATTTATAAAGCCTGTAGTTTGCCAAGCAGCTTTACGACTTCCTCGGCAAGCGGGATTACAACTTATTCCGCGTGCAAACCTCACCATGTGCGCGTGTGCGCTGGTCATGATCAAGAGTTGAGTAGCCAAGACCGCCGGTGTGGTAAGTGTTCGCGTTCCGAGCCTTTCTTTTCAGCGCGACTCAACAGATTGTCTAAGTGCTCATCGTCGGATGAGTTCAAATAGCGTTGAACGCCATCGGACAGGGGGATGCCTGAAACGCCCGGAATGGCCAGGCTATCAGGAGGACTCGGATGGGAAGGATTATTTTGGACAATAAAAAAGCCGGCTTATGGCCGGCTTCTCGTTGACTGACTCAGCTCGTTTTTGACAAACCTTACCAGCCTTCAAAACGTACATCCGGCTCTTGCGGCCGGCTGTGGGACTTGGTCAGAAAGTGATCTGCCTTGTCGGTGCGAGGCGTGGGCTCGCAAATGTGGGGCGCAGGATACGCGGGTTTTCTTCGGAAGCCCAGTGGTAAGTGGTGTGGAATCATTGGGTTACCTGTGATTCAAAGGAAAAGCGGGGGGCTGCTTTGCAGCCCAGCGGGGATGAATCCCCTCGCCACAGAAGGATCTCCTTGGGACAGTAATCTCCTTGAGGCAGGGAGCGCAGGCTACTGTCCTTTAGTCCGCAGGCTCAATCGAACACCTGCGGTCGCTGCTTGTTGAGGGTTGACCACCAGAATACCCAGCCCAATACCCTGATGTTTTGCGCCTCGATCTGTTCAGCGCTGAAGACTTCGTCCGGGTAGGCGGCGCTGTTGTGGCTGCGTAGGCGCAGGCGGTTGCCGGGGATTCGGTGGAGGTATTTGATGCGCAGCATGCCGTCGTGTTCGAGGGCGTAGATCTGGCCGTCGATGACTTGAGTGAGGCCGCGGTCGATGGCGAGAATGGAGCCGTCTTCGATGCGTTCGGCCATGCTGTCGCCGACCATGGTGGTGCAGATGGCGTCGTTGGGGTTTATTTCCAGGGATTCGAGGTGGCTGCGGGGCAGGCGGATGGATTGGTCGGGGATTTCGGTGATGTGGGTTTTGTTGCTGCCCGTCGCGATAGGGGCTTCTGTGTAGAAGGGCAGTTCGATGTCCTGGGTTTCCACCACGCTGTAGACGCCTTGGACCTCGGCGGCTTCATAGGTGGTGCCGGGGCCGAGGCCCAACGGGGTTTGTGGGCCTTCGCCGTGGGCGAGCCATTGCGGGCTGACGGTCAGCAGCCCGGCGATACTGTGGATTCGACCTGGCGGGATGCCGCGGTTGAACCAGTTGTTCACGTGCTGCGATTTAACGCCGTATAACTTCGCGAAGTCGGCGGATCGGATTTGTGCTTCTTTGAGAAGGGCTCTGAAGCGGTCGCCACTGGAGGTCTTTTTCATAAACGGAAAGTTTAGGAGCGACTGTGTTTTGAGCAATAAACAAGTCGTTCAAATTTATAAGACGATCTTTCCGTTTGCAGGATTTGAAAGCGGCGGGATAAACGCAGTTAAACACTGTTAATACAGTTTCGTATTAAGCGCTATTAAGGCATAAAAAAACCCCGGTGCAAACCGGGGTCTTCTTTAAATCAGTTTCAGCCCTTGTAGGCGGCAACCGACTTGGTGATCGCTTCGCGGGCGGCGTCAGCGCCGGCCCAGCCTTCGATCTTGACCCACTTGCCTTTTTCGAGGTCTTTGTAGTTCTCGAAGAAGTGTTCGATCTGCTGGATCAGCAGTGGCGGCAGGTCGGTGTATTCCTTCACGTTGACGTACAGTTGCGACAGTTTGTCGTGTGGCACTGCGATGACTTTGGCATCGCCGCCGCCGTCGTCGGTCATGTTCAGGATGCCGACTGGACGGGCGCGGATGACCGAGCCAGGAGCCACTGGGTAAGGGGTCACGACCAGCACGTCGAGGGGGTCACCGTCGTCGGCCAGGGTATTGGGGATGTAACCGTAGTTGGCCGGGTAGAACATCGGGGTGGCCATGAAGCGGTCAACGAACAGGCAATCGCTGTCCTTGTCGATTTCGTATTTGATCGGGGCGTGGTTGGCCGGAATTTCGATCGCAACGTAGATGTCGTTCGGCAGGTCTTTGCCAGCCGGAATCTTGCTGTAACTCATTGGGCGGTGTCCCCGTTAGTTGACCAAAAGGCTGGTCGGATTGACCAAAAGTGGCGGCGATTATAGGCATATTCAGCCATCGATGCCACGTTACCAGGGTCTTAGAGACCTTAGTATGACGCCTGATAGACCGGATCTTCGGCCTGAAGTTGCCGCAGCCGCGCCAAAGGGTCCTGGCGGTAAAACGCCTTGAGCTGCTCATAAACGCGTGGGTACGCCTGGTGCAGCAGGTCCGGGGCGCTGAAGAGGTATTCGCTGGTGACGGCGAAGAACTCCGCCGGGTTTTCCGCCGCGTAGGGGTCGATGAGGGTGTCGGCGTCCGGGTCTTGGTCCAGTTGCCGGTTGAGGTCGTCGAAGGCTTGCTGCATGGTTTCGGCCCAGTCGCTGACTCGCATGTCGGCGTGCAGCGGTGGCAGGCCGTTGGCGTCGCCGTTGAGCATGTCGAGCTTGTGCGCCAGTTCGTGGATCACCAGGTTGTAGCCGTCCCAGCCACCGCTGGCGAGCACGCCGTCCCAGGCCAGGATGATCGGACCTTGGGGCCAGGCTTCGCCGCTGTGTTCGCCGTCCCATTCGTGTTCGATGCCGCTGGCGTCGCGGTAACGCTGGGGGCTGAGGAAGTCGTCGGGGTAGAGGACGATCTCGTGGAAGCCCTGGTACCAGTTCAGCTCGCCCAGGTGCATCAGCGGCAATTGGGCCTGGGCGGCGAGCAACAGGCGTTGTTCCTGATGCAGTTCGACGCCGGGCAGGGCGGTCAGGTGTTTGTCCTGCAGGAACAGTACGCAGGCCTCACGCAACCACTGGTCCTCGGCGGCATTGATGCCGTCGAGGAAGCTCAGGTGATGACGCACGCGCTGCCAGGTGTCCTCGGCCACGGGATGTTTGGCGAGGGTGCGTTGGCGGCGCCAGTTGCTCAGGGACCACATGGGCGGTCAGGCTTTCGAAGCACGCTGGCCCATTTTGCTGCGGACCAGGCTGATGATCATCGGCAACAGCGATACCAGGATGATGCCCACCACCAGCAGCGACAGGTTCTGCTTGATGAAGGGCACGTTGCCGAAGAAGTAGCCGAGGGTGACCAGGCCGCCGACCCACAGGACGGTGCCAAGGACGCTGAAGCCGAAGAAGCGCGCATAGGGCATTTTCCCCACGCCGGCGACGAAGGGCGCGAAGGTGCGGATGATCGGCAGGAAGCGCGCCAGGGTCACGGTCTTGCCGCCGTGCTTGTCGTAGAAATCGTGGGTTTGCTGCAGGTAGTCGCGGCGGAAGATTTTCGAGTTGGGATTGCTGAACAGCTTCTCGCCCGCGGTGCGGCCGATGAGGTAGTTGGTGCTGTCGCCGAGGATTGCCGCCAGCATCAGCAGGCCGGCCAGCAGGAGTGGGTCCATGGCGCCGCCTGCGGCCACGGCGCCGGCTATGAACAGCAGCGAATCCCCTGGCAGGAACGGGGTGACCACCAGACCGGTTTCACAGAAGATCACCAGGAAGAGGATGGCGTAGACCCACGTGCCGTAGTTGGTCACCAGCATGTCGAGGTACACATCGAGATGCAGAATGAGGTCGAGGGGATTGAAATCCATGCAATACACCTGTGAGAACGGCCGGGTTGGGCGGGCTTTTGGGCCTGGCTTTGGGTAGGGCTACTGGGTTGTAGCTTTTTCTTACACGCCGGGAAGATCGGGATTATACGGGCAGGCGTGTGATAGGCGTGTTGAGTTTGTTGCGGGGGATTTCGGTTTTTGCGGCAGGTTGAGAAGTATCCTTGTGGCGAGGGGATTTATCCCCGCTGGGGTGCGGAGCGCCCCTAAAAAGGCCAATTCGGTGAATCTGAAGCACTGGGTGTTAGGTTTTGGGGCTGCTTCGCACCCCAGCGGGGATAAATCCCCTCGCCACAGGGGAGGCTGTGTGCCAGGGAATCGTTCGCCCAATCCCCTGGCTACGAGGCATTCAGGTGAAGTCCTCGCCAATCGGCAACACGTAGTTCTTGAACTCGGTGTCTTCCTTGAAACCGATGGATTCGTAGGTCTTCTGCGCCACTTCGTTGTTGCTGCTGGTGGAGACGCGCATGCGGACGGCGTTGGTTTCCTTGGCCATTTTTTTCGCGGTGCGGATCAGGTGGTCGGCCACCAGTTGGCGGCGGGCGTCTTCGGCGACGTAGATGTCGTTGAGGATCCACACGCGCTTGAGGGACAGCGACGAGAAGCTCGGATAGAGCTGGCAGAAGCCCAGCAGCTTGCTGTCGTCGTCATCGGGCAGGGCCAGGTAGATCACCGATTCCTTGCGGCGCAGGCGCTTTTCGAGAAAGGCCCGGGATGAATCCGGGTATGGCAGCGAGCCATAGAATTCCCGGTATTTGACGAACAATGGGGTCAGCAGGTCCAGGTGTTCCAGGGTCGCTTGAATAATCCGCATGGCAGGTCCCGTTTACAAAGGTCGACACAAAGTCTGACAACAACGGCGCGCTGCCGTGCTTTTGATGCTGCCTGAAAGCGGATCAAAAACGCAATTGGATCTACGGATCAGCTTTGGGGCGGCATCAGTAGGAAATTACCTTTCATATCGGCACCGTTTTCCGACTCTAGAGTGTGAACCTGTGCCTCGTCCTTCAGGTTGACCCCCGAAAGCTGTCGGCGACAGGCCTCGCGCATCAGGTAGGCCAGGCGATGGGCCGCCATGCCGTAGCTCAAGCCTTCGAGCCGGACATTGGAGATGCAGTTGCGATAGGCGTCGGTCAGGCCGACCTTGGGGTTGTAGGTGAAATACAAGCCCAGGCTGTCGGGCGAGCTGAGGCCGGGACGTTCGCCGATCAGGATCACCGACATTTTTGCCCCAAGGCGTTCTGCCACTTCATCGGCCACCGCGACCCGGCCCTGTTCCACCAGGATGACCGGTGAAACCGACCAGCCATCCGCGGCGATCTGTTCCTCCAGGCGCGCCAGGAACGGCAAGGTATGGCGATGCACCGCCAGTGCCGACAGGCCGTCGGCCACCACAATGGCAAGGTCCACGCCGCCGGGATGGGCCGCCGCGTAATCGTCCAGCGCCTGCGCAGAGGGCTCATCCAGGCGTCGACCCAGGTCCGGGCGCTGCAGATAACTGTTGCGGTCGCTGGCGGCGCTGTGGAGCAACAGGCTCTCGCGGCCGCGCTCGGCCAGTTGTGTGCGAATGCCCTGGTGGTCGAACGCCAGATGCACCGCATCCCGCGCCTGGGCGTGGGCATATTGGAAGTCCAGTTGTGCTTGTGTCGGCAGGCTGGTGCCGGTGCGGCCCAGGGCGATGCGCGCCGGGGTCAGGCGGCGCAGTTCCAGCCAGGGGTTTTGCGAATCGACAGGGTTTTTGTCCATGGGCAGGTCACTCATCCCAAGTGCGCCAGGGCGTGACGAAACGCCGGAGGCAGGTTGTCGCCGAACCGCACCCGGCCGTCGGCCTGGGTGAAGATGCCCATGTTCGCCAGCCATTGTTCGAACTCCGGCGCCGGCTTCAGGCCCAGGGTCTGGCGGGCGTAGAGGGCGTCGTGGAACGAGGTGGTCTGGTAGTTGAGCATGATGTCGTCGGAGCCGGGAATACCCATGATGAAGTTGATCCCGGCCACGCCCAACAGGGTCAGCAGGGTGTCCATGTCGTCCTGGTCGGCTTCGGCGTGGTTGGTGTAGCAGATGTCGCAACCCATCGGCACACCCAGCAGCTTGCCGCAGAAGTGGTCTTCGAGGCCGGCGCGGATGATCTGTTTGCCGTTGTACAGGTATTCCGGGCCGATGAAGCCTACAACGGTGTTGACCAGGAATGGGTTGAAATGTCGCGCCACGGCGTAGGCCCGGGTCTCGCAGGTCTGTTGATCCACGCCATGGTGGGCGTTGGCCGACAGGGCGCTGCCTTGGCCGGTTTCGAAATACATCAGGTTGTTGCCCAGGGTACCGCGCTTGAGGCTGAGCCCGGCGTCGTAGCCTTCTTTCAACACGTTGAGGTTGATGCCGAAACTGGCATTGGCCGCTTCGGTGCCGGCGATGGACTGGAACACCAGGTCCAGGGGCACGCCACGGTTGGCCGCTTCGATGGAGGTGGTGACATGGGTCAGCACGCAGCCCTGGGTTGGGATGTCGTAGCGCTGGATGATCGCGTCGAGCATTTCCAGCATGGCGCAAATCGAGGCCGTGCTGTCGGTGGCCGGGTTGATGCCGATCATGGCGTCGCCGTTGCCGTAGAGCAGGCCGTCGAGGATGCTCGCGGCAATCCCGGCCGGTTCGTCGGTGGGATGGTTGGGTTGCAGGCGCGTGGACAGGCGTCCGCGCAGGCCGAGGGTGCCGCGGAATTTCGTCACCACGCGGATTTTCTGCGCCACCAGCACCAGGTCCTGGACGCGCATGATCTTGGACACGGCCGCGACCATTTCCGGGGTCAGGCCGGGGGCCAGCGCCCGCAGGCTGTGTTCGTCGGCGGCGTCGCTGAGTAGCCAGTCGCGAAAGCCGCCGACCGTGAGGTGGCTGACCACGGCGAAGGCGTGTTTGTCGTGGGTATCGACGATCAGCCGGGTGACTTCGTCGGCCTCATAAGGGATCAGCATTTCTTGCAGGAAATGGCTGAGGGGCAAGTCAGCCAGGGCCATTTGCGCGGCCACGCGCTCGCCGTCGTTGAGTGCTGCGACACCGGCGAGGAAATCCCCGGAACGCGCCGGGCTGGCTTTGGCCATCAGCTCTTTGAGGCTGTCGAAACGACAGGTCTGGGCGCCGACGGAATGGGCGAATGCGGCCATGGGCGGTGTCCTCCTGGTTTTTCATTAACTCAAGCACGCCACCGAACCCTGTGGGAGCGAACCTGCTCGCGATAGCGGAGTGTCAGTAAAACACTGGTCGACTGATACACCGCTATCGCGAGCAGGCTCGCTCCCACAGGGGGACTTGCGTTCAGACAACGAACTCAGTCCCCCAGCAGGCTCTGCGTGCACTTCCATAAGGCTGGCGCCGGCCATGGGGCCCGGCGCCGATGCGATGTCAGATACCTGTGAGCATAGCGTCTGCCGGGGCATCGGAGCGTTGCTTGGCGGTCAGTTGGAAGTACAGATAGCCAACGATCATGAAGGCGAGGAACACCAGGCCGATCAGGGTATTGAACCAGGCCATCGCCACCAGGCACACCACGGCCAGGAACAGCGCGATGCCCGGCACGATGGGGTAGCCCGGGGCGCGGAAGGTGCGTTCCAGGTTCGGCTCGACCTTACGCAGCCGGAACAGGCTGAGCATGCTGATGATGTACATCACGATGGCGCCGAACACCGACATGGTGATCATCGCCGCCGTCAGGCTCATGCCTTGCAGGTTCACCAAACCATCGCTGTAGATCGCCGCGATGCCGATGACGCCGCCGGCCAGGATCGCCCGGTGCGGGGTCTGGAAGCGCGACAGTTTCGCCAGGCCCCGTGGCAGGTAGCCGGCCCGGGCGAGGGCGAAGAACTGCCGCGAGTAGCCGAGGATGATGCCGTGGAAGCTCGCCACCAGGCCGAACAGACCGATCCACACCAGCATGTGCATCCAGGTGGAGTTATTGCCGACCACGGCCTTCATGGCCTGGGGCAGCGGGTCGTTGATGTTCGACAGCTGGCGCCAGTCGCCCACGCCGCCGGCCATGATCATCACGCCGATGGCCAGGAACACCAGGGTCAGGATGCCGCTGACATAGGCACGGGGAATCGTGCGTTTCGGGTCCTTGGCTTCTTCGGCGGCCATGGCCGCGCCTTCGATGGCGAGGAAGAACCAGATCGCGAAGGGGATCGCCGCAAAAATGCCCGGAATTGAAGCGAGGCTGAACTCGTTTGCACCAGACCAGCCGTTGAGCACGAAGTTACTGAAGCTGAAGCCCGGTGCGACCACGCCCATGAACACCAGTAGCTCGGCCACCGCCAGCACGGTGACCACCAGCTCGAACGCCGCGGCGATGCTGACGCCGAGGATGTTGAGAGTCATGAACACGATGTAGGCGCCGACCGCCGCGATCTTGGGGTCCAGCTCCGGAAACTGCACGTTCAGGTAAGCACCGATGGCCATGGCGATGGCCGGTGGCGCGAAGACGAATTCGATCAGCGTGGCGATCCCGGCGATCAGGCCGCCTTTCTCACCAAAGGCCCGTCGGCTGTAGGCGAACGGCCCGCCCGCGTGGGGGATCGCGGTGGTCAGTTCGGTGAAACTGAAGATGAAACAGGTGTACATCAGCGCCACCATCAGCGCGGTGACCAGAAACCCGAGGGTGCCTGCGGTGCCCCAGCCGTAACTCCAGCCGAAGTATTCACCGGAGATCACCAAGCCGACGGCAATGCCCCATAAATGGAGTGTGCCGAGTGTGGGTTTGAGTTGGGTGGTAGTTGTCATAAGTCCTCGCTGTTCTTTTTGATCTGTTGGACTTTCGGTTGGGAGGTGTGGAGCGGGTACGCAAAGCTCATGCCAGCGACAGGGCATTCATTTCTTGTTTCTTGGTGTTGGTGATGACGCCATCGCGAGCAGGCTCGCTCCCACAGGGGATATGTGTTGCTCCACAGTCCCTGTGGGAGCCTGTTCGCGATAGCTATCTAAAGGGCGATGCAGGATGACCTGCATCGCCCCCGAGGCTTAGAAGAAGCCCAGCGGATTGATGTCGTAGCTCACCAGCAGGTTCTTGGTCTGCTGGTAGTGGTCGAGCATCATCTTGTGGGTTTCACGACCCACGCCGGACTTCTTGTAGCCACCGAACGCGGCGTGTGCCGGGTACAGGTGGTAGCAGTTGGTCCAGACGCGACCGGCCTTGATCGCCCGGCCCATGCGGTAGGCGCGGTTGATGTCGCGGGTCCACAGGCCGGCGCCGAGGCCGAACTCGGTGTCGTTGGCAATGGCCAGGGCTTCGGCTTCATCCTTGAAGGTGGTGATGCTCACCACCGGGCCGAAGATTTCTTCCTGGAACACTCGCATTTTGTTGGTGCCCTTGAGCAGGGTCGGCTGGATGTAATACCCGCTGGCAAGGTTGCCTTCGAGTTTTTCCACTTGGCCACCGGTCAGCAACTGGGCGCCTTCGCCCTTGGCGATTTCCAGGTACGAGAGGATCTTGTCGAACTGCTGTTCGGACGCCTGGGCGCCGACCATGGTGTCGGTGTCCAGCGGGTCGCCGCGTTTGATCTGCTCGATCTTCTTCATCACCACTTGCATGAATTCGTCGTAGATCGATTCCTGTACCAGGGCGCGGGATGGGCAGGTGCAGACTTCGCCCTGGTTGAAGAACGCCAGCACCAGGCCTTCGGCCGCCTTTTCGATGAAGCTCGGCTCGGCCTGCATGATGTCTTCGAAGAAGATGTTCGGCGACTTCCCGCCCAGCTCCACGGTGGACGGGATGATGTTCTCGGCGGCGCATTTCATGATGTGCGAGCCGACCGGGGTCGAGCCGGTGAAGGCGATCTTGGCGATGCGCTTGCTGGTCGCCAGGGCTTCGCCGGCTTCCTTGCCGAAGCCCTGCACCACGTTCAGCACGCCGGGCGGCAGCAGGTCACCGATCAGTTCCATGAGCACGCAGATGCCCAGTGGGGTTTGCTCGGCGGGCTTGAGCACCACGCAGTTGCCGGCGGCCAGGGCCGGGGCGAGTTTCCAGGCGGCCATCAACAGCGGGAAGTTCCACGGGATGATCTGCCCGACCACGCCCAGTGGCTCGTGGATATGGTAGGCCACGGTGTTCCCATCGATCTCGGCGGCGCTGCCTTCCTGGGCGCGCAGGCAACCGGCGAAGTAGCGGAAGTGGTCGGCGGCCAGGGGGATGTCGGCGTTGAGGGTTTCGCGCACGGCCTTGCCGTTGTCCCAGGATTCGGTGATCGCCAGGGTTTCGAGGTTCTGTTCGATGCGGTCGGCGATTTTCAACAGGATCAGCGAACGGGCCTGGGCCGACGTGGCGCCCCAGGCATCGGCAGCGGCGTGGGCGGCGTCCAGGGCTTTTTCGATGTCTTCGGCCGTGGAGCGCGGGAATTCGGCAATGGGCTGGCCATTGACCGGGGAAGTATTGGTGAAGTACTGACCTTTGACAGGCGCGACGAACTCGCCGCCGATGTAGTTACCGTATTTGCTCTTGAACGAAACGATAGCGCCTTCAGTACCGGGGTGAGCGTAACGCATGATGAGTTCTCCTTGGCTTTTGTGCTTATACGGGAGGCCGCGCAAATTGAGCGCCGGTAATTAAGCCTAGAGCAAAGGTCGGGCCATTGCCGTGCAGGGCCCGGAAATCAAGACTTTAGGAGGAAAGCGTCGGACGAGCGGAGGGGCTGCGTGACGATTGCGATACAGGGCGCGTGACACTTTGTGCCATTTCTGAAACGGCCGGTGACTGGTGGGTCGCGCCAGCATTGCAAAGCGCTTGTGGCTGGAGGATGCTGGGTTCGCCCAGATGGTCTGCCAAGCACAATTGTGGCGAGGGGACTTATCTGTGGCGAGGGGATTTATCCCCGCTGGGGTGCGAAGCAGCCCCAAAACCTGAACACACGGTGCATCAGACCTCACCGAGTTGGCTGCTTTAGGGCTGCTGCGCACCCCAGCGGGGATAAATCCCCTCGCCACAAGTTGAGTGTCAACTCAGGTCCAGTGTTAAACCGTTGCTCCAGCAAGGCCGCAACCTTCGGGGAGAATAATAAGAAATGCACAGCAACCATTTGAGTCGCCACGCCCAGCAGGTCCTGACGGTCACCCAGGGCAAGGCCCATTTGCAGGGGCCTGGCAGCGATCCGTCGATTGCCCGATCCTGGCTGCGCTGCCTCGAGGACTATCACCTCGACCCGGCCCAGAACCTGGCGCCGACGGTGCTCGAGCATGGCCGGGTGCTGGAGAGCCGGGAGCGTCTGCAACAGGTGCTGCATATCGCCGGCTCCGAAATGACCAGCCTGCATCAGCAACTGTCCGGCGCCGGCCACGCGGTGCTGCTCACCGACGCCCGGGGCGTGATCCTCAACTGTGTCACCGCTCCCAGCGAACGGAAGATCTTCGAACGAGCCGGGCTCTGGCTCGGGGCTGACTGGAGCGAAGCCTGCGAAGGCACCAATGGTATCGGCACTTGCCTGGTGGAGCGCCAGGCGCTGACCATCCACCAGGAAGAACATTTTCGCGGTCGCCACACCGGCCTGACCTGCTCGGCCAGCCCGGTATTTGACCCTCATGGCGAACTGCTGGCGGTGCTCGACGTGTCCTCGGCCCGGCCAGACGTGTCGCGCCAGAGCCAGTTCCACACCATGGCACTGGTCAATCTCTCGGCGAAGATGATCGAGAGCTGCTATTTCCTGCGCTGCTTCGACAATCAATGGCTGCTGCGCTTTCATTTGCAGGCCGAGTCCGTGGGGTTGTTCAGTGAAGGCTTGCTGGCGTTCGACGGCGAAGGACGGATCTGCGCCGTCAACCAGAGCGCGCTCAACCTGCTGGGGCATATTCGTGGCGGCTTGTTGGGCCAGCCGGTAGAAGCGTTTTTCGATTGTTCACTGGACGAGTTACTGGGCCGGGCCAGTGCTCATGCCAACGCCAGTTGGCCGTTGCGCACCCGTGACGGTCGGCATTTGTTCGCGGTGCTGCGTGGTCAGCCTCGCAGCATTCCGGTTCCGCTCGTCCCGGCGCCCAAAGCCATGGAGCCTGCGCGACTGTCAGGCATCTGCCTGGGGGATGCGCAGCTGCAGGAGCATTTCCGCAAGGCGCTGCGGGTATTCGAGCGTGATGTACCGCTGCTGATCAACGGTGAAACCGGTTGTGGCAAGGAAGCCTTCGCCAAGGCCGTGCATCAGGCCAGCCAGCGCGCCGGGAAAAACTTCGTCGCCCTCAACTGCGCGGCCATCCCCGAAAGCCTGATCGAGAGCGAGCTGTTCGGCTATCGCGGCGGCAGTTTTACCGGGGCCCGCAAGGAGGGCATGCGCGGCAAGCTGCAACAGGCCGACGGCGGCACCCTGTTCCTGGATGAAATCGGCGACATGCCCCTGGCCTTGCAGACCCGCTTGCTGCGGGTGCTGGAGGATCGCCAGGTGGTGCCCATCGGCGGCGAACCCGAGACGGTAAACGTGCGCATCATCAGCGCCACCCACCGACAATTGCTCGACCGTGTGCAGGACGGCAGCTTCCGCGAAGACCTGTACTACCGGCTCAACGGCCTGGAAATCCCTTTGCCGGCGTTGCGCGAGCGCAGCGACAAATCGCAGTTGCTGGACTTTCTGCTGGCCGAAGAAAGCGGCACCGAGGCGGTGTTCATCGACGAGCCGGCGCGCCGGGCGCTCCTGGCGTTTGACTGGCCGGGCAACGTGCGGCAGATGCGCAACGTGCTGCGTACCCTCGCCGCGTTGTGCGAGGGTGGCAGGATCGGGCTGGAGGACTTGCCAGCGATGATTCGCCAGGCACGGCCGGCGTTGGAGGACACACCGGCATCCGAACATCCGCTGGAGGATGCGGAACGGCTGGCCTTGCTCAACGCGCTGGAGCAGACCCGCTGGCACATGACCAACACGGCCGAGCAACTGGGTATCAGCCGCAACACCCTCTACCGGAAGCTGCGTAAACACGCGATCGCTCGCTGACCACCACTCCCCCAGGCACCGAAGCCCTGTGGGAGCAAGGCTTGCCCGCGATAGCCTCGACACGATTCCATGGAAGTCCGCGTCATCGTTCATCGCGGGCAAGCCTTGCTCCCACAACTAGAAAGACAAGGTGCGATTTCCCCCTCCCTACGCTAACCTGCGGCCATGTTTTACGAGGTCGACTATGCACATCCATATTCTCGGTATTTGCGGCACTTTCATGGGTTCGATGGCGGTCCTGGCCAAGGAGCTGGGCCATCATGTGACCGGTTCCGACGCCAACGTCTACCCGCCGATGAGCACGCAGCTAGAGGCCCAGGGCATCGAGCTGACCCAAGGCTATGACCCGGCGCAACTGGACCCGGCGCCGGATCTGGTAGTCATCGGCAACGCCATGTCCCGTGGCAACCCGGCGGTGGAATACGTGCTCAACAAGGGCCTGCCGTATGTGTCCGGGCCGCAGTGGCTGGCCGATCACGTGTTGCAGGGCCGTTGGGTCCTGGCCGTGGCCGGTACTCACGGGAAAACCACCACCAGCAGCATGCTCGCCTGGGTGCTGGAGCACGCGGGCATGAGCCCGGGCTTCCTGATCGGCGGCGTGCCGCAGAATTTCTCGGTGTCGGCGCGCCTGGGCGGTACGCCGTTCTTTGTGATTGAGGCCGATGAATACGACAGTGCGTTTTTCGACAAGCGTTCGAAATTCGTCCACTACCGCCCGCGCACGGCGATCCTGAATAACCTGGAATTCGATCATGCGGACATCTTCCCTGATCTGGCGGCTATCGAGCGGCAATTTCACCATTTGGTCCGTATCATCCCGAGCGAAGGTCTGGTGATTCACCCGACCACCGAGCCGGCATTGCAGCGGGTCATCGAGATGGGCTGCTGGACCCCGGTGCAGACCACCGGCGCGGGCGGACAGTGGCAGGTGAAGTTGCTGAAGGACGACGGTTCGCAGTTCGAAGTGATGTTCGAGGGCCAGTCCCAAGGCGTCGTGGAGTGGGAACTGACCGGCCAGCACAACGTCGCCAACGCCCTGGCTACCTTGGCGGCGGCGCGTCATGTAGGCGTGGTGCCGTCGATGGGCATCGCCGCGCTGAGTGCGTTCAAGAACGTCAAGCGGCGCATGGAAAAGGTCGCCGAAGTGCGCGGCATCACCATCTATGACGATTTCGCCCACCATCCGACCGCCATTGCCACCACCCTCGACGGTCTGCGCAAACGTATTGGCGATGCGCCGTTGATCGCGATCATCGAGCCGCGCTCCAACTCGATGAAGCTCGGCGCCCACCGCGATGGCCTGCCGGAAAGCGTGGTCGATGCCGACCAGGTGATCTGGTATGCGCCGGCCAACCTGGGTTGGGACCTGGGCGCCACGGCCGCCTTGTGCACGGTGCCGTCGATTGTCAGCGATTCCCTGGAGGGCATCATCGAGCGCGTGAAGAGTCAGGCCCAGCCCGGCACTCACGTGGTGATCATGAGCAACGGCGGCTTCGGCGGCCTGCACGGCAAACTGGCTGAGGCGCTGCAATGAACACTCGCTTCGAGAGCAATGGTCCGGAGCGCATCACGCTGGCGATGACCGGTGCGTCCGGCGCCCAGTACGGCTTGCGCCTGCTCGATTGCCTGGTGCGGGAAGACCGTGAGGTGCATTTCCTCATTTCCAAGGCCGCGCAGTTGGTAATGGCCACGGAAACCGACGTGACCCTGCCGGCCAAGACCCAGATGATGCAGGCCTTCCTCACTGAATACACCGGGGCGGCGTCGGGGCAGATCCGGGTGTATGGCAAGGAAGACTGGATGTCGCCGGTGGCGTCGGGCTCCGGCTCGCCAGCGGCCATGGTGGTGGTGCCGTGTTCCACCGGCACGCTGTCGGCGATTGCCACCGGGGCCTGCAACAACCTGATCGAGCGGGCCGCGGACGTGACGCTCAAGGAGCGTCGCCAGTTGATCCTCGTGCCGCGGGAGGCGCCGTATTCGAGCATTCACCTGGAACACATGCTCAAGCTGTCGAACATGGGCGTGACCATTCTGCCGGCCTCGCCGGGCTTTTATCATCAGCCGCAGACTATCGACGACCTGATCGATTTCGTGGTCGCGCGGATCCTCAACCTGCTGAATATTCCCCAGGACATGTTGCCGCGCTGGGGTGAGCACCATTTGAGCAGTGATGAATAAGCTGCTGATCGTGCTGCTGGCGCTGCAACTGACCGGCTGCGCCACCGCCCGCACCCTCGACGCCGCCAAGCCTGGCGCGCCGGTGGTGTATGCGGGTACTCGCCTGGATCTTTACGCCCTCAACGGTGGCTGCTGCGCCAAGGATCGCTTTGGCGCCGAAGCGCCGAGCTACCCTGGCGTCGACCTGCCGGGCAGTGCGTTGCTCGACACCTTGCTGCTGCCGTTGTCGTTGTTTACCGCGATGGGGGTGGGGTTCCAGGCGACTGGTGGGTTGTAACACCGTGAACCCTGTGGCGACGGGATCTCTGTGGCGAGGGGATTTATCCCCGCTGGACTGCGAAGCAGTCCCCCCCCTCGATCTGTCTGATACACCGCAGGTTCAGGCTTTGGGGGCGCTTTGCACCCCAGCGGGGATAAATCCCCTCGCCACAAGGGCGCCCCGGCAGCCCTCAGCCTTACTTACCCAACCTACGCAACTCATCCGACTCCACCACCCGTACCCCATCCTGCTCTTCCAACGCCAGGCGCCACATGGCGCGGGCCAGTTGGCAGGCTTCGATGCCGTGATACTTGCCGGGAATCAGCTTCGACAAGGGCCCGGCCAGTTGCTCGGCCAAGCGGGGTTCGACGCGCTCGCCCAACAGCAGGGAGGGACGGCAGATGGTCAGTTGCGGCCAGTCCTGGGCCTTGAGCGCGGCTTCCATTTCGCCTTTGACCCGGTTGTAGAAGACCGATGATTTCGCGTCGGCCCCCAGGGCGCTGATCACGACCAGGTGCCGTGCGCCCAGCTCCCGGGCGCGCTTGGCAAAAGCCACGACCAGGTCCAGGTCCACCGCGCGAAAGGCTTGTTCCGAACCGGCCTTCTTGATGGTGGTGCCGAGGCAGCAGAAAGCGATGTCGACCTGGCCGCTGAGGCGTGGCAGTACGTCGGTCGGTTCCCCAACCGGGTTTTCCAGATGCGGATGCTCGGCCAGTGGCCGGCGGGAGGGCGCCAGGACCCGGCTGATGGTCGGCTCGTTGAGCAGCCGGTCCAGCAGGTGTTCCCCGGTCAATCCGGTAGCGCCGGCGAGCAAAACATGCTGAGGCGTCAAGTACATAGTGTTTCCCCCTTGATACGGTTCAGCTTAGTTGCTCTTTTTGACATCGTCGTTCAGTGCAGCACTTTGCAATGCTTTTCGCGCTTGTAGTTTGCGCAACAGTTGCCAGTGGGAAAGGACCGTCCTGGGAGCCCAGATCTGTGGCTCGGACGCCTCGAAATTATCCGCCTGCTCCCGTTCGGCCACGGTGGCCTTGGCCAGCTTGAAGGCCTGTTCCAGATCGTCGGTCTGGTTCAGCGCCTGGGCGAACAAGGCATCGCCGAAATAGGTGAAGTTGGCTTCCTCGGAGCAACCGAAGGACACCCGGTCGGCCCGTGAAGCGGTCATGACCAAGGTGCGTTCATCTTTGAGCGCCGGGATGAAGCCACCGGAGTAGCAGGCCGAGATCACCACGATCTTGTCGCGGTTCTTCAGCGGTGCCAGCACCACCGCCAGTTCGTCGGCGGGCAGGTCGGCCAGTTCCATGCGCGGCTGGTCGAGCACCAATTCATGTTCGCTGGTGCCATGGCTGGTCAGGTAGATGAAAATCAGGTCTTCCGGACCGCTGCGTTCGGCCAGGGTGTTGGCGGCGCGGCGCAGGCTTTCGCGGGTCGCCATGGGGCGGTCGCCCAGGTGATCGCGATGATTGACCAGGCGGATCTGGCCGACCGCGCCGAAACGGCTGGCGAGCATGTTGGCGACATAGTCGGATTCGCGCAGGAACACGCTTTGCTTGCCGTCGCCGCCCAGGGTCAGACTGTACAGCTCCACCGCCGGTGTCGAAGCGGGGACCTGGGCCAGGGCATCATCCAGCAGGCGGCCCTGGGACAGCAGGCCGAGTTCGAGTACATCCGGCAACAGTTTGCCATCCGCGTCGCGCACCCGCTGGCCATTGGCCCAGGTGCCGCTTTGCACCGTGCCATCAGTCAGCACCAGGGTGCCGCGGCCGTGGTAACCGTCGTTTTCGAACTCACCGATGTAAAAACTGCCGTCGGGCAGGTTCAAACGACCCTGGCCGCTAAAGCGCCATTCATTGAACCGGCCGAGGTAATGGCTGCCATCGGCGCCGATCAGCTCGCCCTTGCCGGTGAGTGCGCCGTCCTTGAACTGGCCGATCCAGACATCGCCGTCGGCATTTTCGTAGCGGCCTCGGCCGTTGAGCTGGTTGTTCTTGAAACTGCCGACATAGACGTCGCCTTCGGCGCTGTTGAACGTGCCTTTGCCCTGCAACTGACCATCGACGAAATGCCCGGTGAACTGGTTGCCGGCGGCATCGAAGCGCTGGCCATCGCCGTTGGGCTTGCCATTGACGAACGGGCCCTGGTATTGGCTGCCATCGGCGAGCTCCAGGCGGCCGAGGCCCGAATAGCGGTCGGCCTTGAATTCGCCACGGTAGGTGACGCCGTTTTCCTTGAGCGTGCCTTCGCCGTCCCGCCGCCCCAGCTTGAAGCCGCCGGTGTAGCTGCTGGTGGGCGTGTCGAGGCTGCCCTGGCCGTGGAACAGGCCCTGCTGGAACTGGCCGCGATAGACCTCGCCATTGCTGCCGTGCCATTCCCCGGTGCCATGCCATTGGCCTTTGTCGAACTGTCCGGCATACCAACTGCCGTTGGGATAGTCGATGCGTCCCTGGCCCTGCAGCAGCCCGTTCACCAGGTCGCCGCGATAGCGTCCGCCATCGGGCAGGCGTGCGTCAGGCGGCAACAGGGAATCGCCATCGCCGCAGGCGGCCAGCAAGAGGGTCAAAGCCAGGGGGAAAAGTAAGCGCATAACAGGATCCAGGTAATCAGGCGACGAGTATGCCGCAGCTATGCGCGATAGAACTAGAGAAGCGGTGCGAAACTGCCTGAGCGGTTTCGCATGCGCGAAGGGTTACACGAAGCAGAGCGACAGGGGGTCGGCGATGTAGGCCGGTTTGTCCGAGCCTTCGATCTCCAGCGTGGCGGTGGCCTTGAGCAGCCATTGGCCGGGTTTTTTCTCGGTGGCGTCCACCAGGTCGACCTTGAGCCGAACTTTGGAGTCGACCTTCACTGGCTGGATGAAGCGCACGCTGTCCAGTCCGTAGTTGACGACCATTTTCACGCCTTCGGGCAGGATCAGGATGTCTTCCATCAGCTTGGGCATCAGCGACAGCGACAGGAAACCGTGGGCAATGGTGCTGCCGAATGGCGTCTGTGCGGCCTTGACCGGATCGACGTGGATGAACTGAAAGTCGCCTGTGGCTTCGGCGAACAGGTTGATACGATCCTGATCGATGGTCAGCCAGTCGGAACGTCCGAGTTCCTTGCCGACATAATCTTTGAGCGCTGCAACGGGAACATAGGGCATTGAGACTCTCCTTGGTTCAACGGTTCTATCTTTGGTACGGGGTAGGTGGCCCCGGGGAACCACTGTAGATCAACATGACGCACAGGGAAGGTCACTGACCATGCTTTTTACGAATGCCGGTCCATAGCCTGGGCGTGCTTATAATGCGGGCGCTTTCATTGGGTAGAGGTTGCAGGGGAGAGGACGGATGTTGTTACGGGGCCTGACCTGGCTGGTGCTGTTTCAATTGCTGGGCACCGCCATCAATCATTTGTTCTTGCCGGTGCTGCCGGGGCCGATCATCGGCCTGCTGCTGTTGCTGGGCTATTTGATCGTCCGTGGCGAAGTCGCCGAGCCATTGAGCCTGGCCGCCGGCAGCCTGCTGCGTTACCTGCCGTTGCTGCTGGTGCCGCCAGCGGTGGGGGTGATGGTCTATGCCCGGGCCATCGCCGCCGATTTCTGGGCCATCGTCGGTGCGCTGGTGTTGTCGCTGGTCCTGTCCATGGCGTTCACCGGGGTGCTGATGCAGCGCCTCGGCCGGCGTCACGTCGCTGCCGTGGAGGAGGACACCCCATGATCCTCGACTGGCAGGGCGCCTGGGCTTCGGTGATCCATCATCCGCTGTTCGGCATCGGCATTACCCTGGGGGCCTATCAACTGGTACTGGCGGCATTCGAGAAGACCCGCTGGGTGTTCCTGCAACCGGTGCTGATGTCGATGGTGGTGCTGATCGGTGTGCTGGTCAGCTGCGGCATCACCTACGCCGAATACCGCAAGAGCACCGAGATCCTCAGCATCCTGCTGGGGCCGGCCACGGTCGCGCTGGCGGTGCCGCTGTACCTGAACCTGCGACGGATCCGGCAATTGTTCTGGCCGATCTTTACTACGCTGGTGATAGGCGGGGTGTTCGCCACCGGTTCTGCGGTGTTGCTGGGCTGGGTGTTCGGCGCCGAGCACATGATCCTGATGACCATGGCGCCCAAGTCGGTGACCTCGCCGATCGCCATGCTGGTAGCCGAGCAGATCGGCGGCGTGGCGGCCATGGCGGCGGTGTTCGTCTTGATCACCGGGGTGCTCGGGGCGATCCTGGGCCCGAGCATCCTGAACCGGCTGGGCGTCCACAGCCCTGAAGCCCGGGGCATGGCCCTGGGCCTGACGGCTCACGCGGTGGGGACGTCGGTGGCGTTGCAGGAAAGCGAAGAGTCCGGCGCCTTTGCGGCGCTGGCGATGAGTCTGATGGGCGTGGCCACGGCAGTGCTGCTACCGCTGGTGGTGTCGATGACGGTCTAGGAAACAGTTATGAATTTGCCGCTTTTTCCGTTGAACACTGTGCTTTTCCCTGGCTGCATCCTCGATTTGCAGATATTCGAGGCGCGCTACCTCGACATGATTGGGCGCTGCATGAAGAAGGGCGAAGGGTTCGGGATAGTGTGCATCCTGGACGGGCAGGAAGTCGGCATTGCGCCGCAAGGCTATGCACGGGTCGGCTGTGAGGCGCTGATCACCGACTTTTCCCAGCAGGACAACGGCCTGCTGGGCATTCGCGTGCAGGGTGGGCGCCGCTTTATCGTGCATGGCAGCAGTGTCCAGTTCGACCAGCTCACCGTGGCCGACGTCGAGTGGCTGGAGGATGAACCGGAGCAACCGCTGCAGGACGAGGACGCCGACCTGGTGGCGCTGCTCCAGGCCTTGGCCGAGCACCCGATGGTCGAGGCCCTGAACATGGGCACCGAGGCGACCGGCCAACAGTCACTGGCCAATCAACTGGCTTACCTGTTGCCGTTCAATGAACTGGACAAGATCGACCTGCTGCAACTGGATGATCCGCAACAGCGCCTGGATGCGATCCAGGCGCTGCTCGATGAGTTGCAGGGTGAGCTGTTCGCCTGAGACTGTCACCGCAAATCACTGTGGGAGCGAGCCTGCTCGCGATGGCGGCGTATCAGCGAAGCAGGTGTTGGCTGATGCACCGCCATCGCGAGCAGGCTCGCTCCCACAGGGTTCCTCTGTGTCTACCGGTTCAGTGTTTCAATAGGCATACCGCAGCATCCCATGAGGCAAGTGCCGCAAGGCGAAGAAGCTGAGCGCTGCCACCAGCGCCGGCAGGATCAGCCACCAGATTTTCGGCGGCATGGCGGGCAGTGCGGTCTGGCGTTGGCTCAGCCAGAGGACGGCGGCGCAGACGCAGGCGGCGAGCATGGCGCCGGCGAGGATGTCGCTGGGCCAGTGGGCGCCCAGATACACCCGGGACAAGGCAATCGCCAGCGCCGGCAGACAGCCCAGCAGCAGCCAGGTCAGGCGCAGGCGTGGCGGTTGTCCGCGACCGGCCAGGACGGCGAGCGCCAGGAACAGCGCGAACGAACCAGAGGCATGGCCGCTGGGCATGCTGTAGCTGGTCAGTGGGTCGGTGAGGATTTCCGGACGCACGCGGGCGAAGAAGTGCTTGAAGCCGGTATTGGCCAGGGCGGTGAACAGCATGGTGGCGCCGGCGAAAATGGCCTGTCGCCATTGGCGGGCCAGCAACAGCAAACCTGTCAGCAGGGCGCTGAAGATCAGCATGAAACGGAATTCGCCGATCAGGGTGAAGGTCACGGCGATTTCGTCCAGCGTCGGGCTGCGATGTTCCTGGACCAGGGCCATCAACCCTTGGTCGAAGGCCGTCAGGTAGCGGAAACCGATGAACAGGCCGAGCAGGATCACCAGACCCAGACCGGCAATCAGCGCCGTGGCGTGTCGATGCCGCCGCAGGCTGCTGTTGACACTCAACCCGATCATCACCGCGATGCTGCCGATGACGATGCCGGCCTGTAGCCAGAAACCGTCGGGCAACGGCAGACGAATCGCCGCTCCGGTGGCCCAGCCCGGCAACAGATACGCCACGCTCCAGCCCGACGCGGCCAGCAGGCTGACGGCGGCAAAGCGGGGGAAGGGCATGTCGCACATCCCGGCCACCATCGGCAGCATCGGTCGCAGCGGACCGATAAAGCGACCCACCAGCAGGCTGGCGATGCCGTAGCGCTGGAAATAGCTTTCCGCCGAATTCATCCATTCCGGGTGGTGACGCAATCCCGGCAAGCGTCGGATGTTCTGGTGGAAGTGCCGGCCGAGAAAATACGACACCAGGTCTCCGAGCAAGCCACCGAGCAAACCCAGCAACAGCGTCTCGCCCAAGGACAACGCGCCACTGCCGGCCAGCACCGCCACGGCAAACAGCAGAACGGTGCCCGGTACGATCAATCCGGCAATCGCCAGGCATTCCACGCACGCCACGATGAACACCGCCACCGCCAGCCATTGCGGGTTGGCAGCCAACCAGCCAGTGATGCTATCGAGCCATGGGCCCATACATACAACTCCATTGAAGGTACATTTTTACTGTGGGGGCGAGCAGGCTCGCGATGGCGGTGTGTCAGTCAATATCAGCATTGAATGTACTGACGCCATCGCGAGCAGGCTCGCTCCCACAGGGGGGCTGTTGTGAAGCAAAAAATCTGGTTCGCACAGGTTCTTTGTGGGAGCCGAGCTTGCTCGCGATGGCGGTGTGTCAGTCAATATCAGCATTGAATGTATTGACGCCATCGCGAGCAGGCTCGCTCCCACAGGGGGCTGTTGTGAAGCAAAAATCCTGGTTCGCACAGGTTCTTTGTGGGAGCCGAGCTTGCTCGCGATGGCGGTGTGTCAGTCAACATCAACATTGAATGTGCAGACGTCATCGCGAGCAAGCTCGGCTCCCACAGGAAATTGTGCTGCATCGCTCAAGGCAGCAAAAAATAATCGCGCCCCTCGACCTGTCCACGCCGCAACGGGTTGCGGGTGCACCACGGTGCGTAGGCGGCATCGACGAAACGATAGGGCAGATGCTCGTCGCGTCCTAATGGGATGCCCAGGCGGGTGGTCTGGATCACATTGACCGTCGGCACTTCCACGTCTTCCACCAGCAACCGCTCGGGATCGAAGCGCTTGGCGTCCCATTCCGGCACCTTCAGCCCCAGGGCCTTGCACAGCAACGTCTGGCCGGCGCAGAGCTTCTGCGGCGTACGAGGGCGGCCCTGGGCGTCGGGGTTGTTCAGCAGCATCTGCGCCAGACTCTCCGGACCGGAGATAGCGTCGACCCAGGGGTACGCCGATTTGATCAGCACCGCATTGCCCGGGCCTTGGGCGCTGAAGTTCAGCGAGTCGCCGCCTCGGGCGTAGTACATATAGATGTGGCCGCCGTCGAGGAACAGGGCCTTGCGTTTTTCCGTATAGCCCAGGGAGGCGTGGCTGCCCTTTTCGGCGAAATAATAGGCTTCGGTCTCGATGATTCGGGCGCTGAGCCACAGGTCACCGACCTTGTGGCGAATGACTTTGCCCAGCAGGTCCCTGGCGAGCACCTGAGCGTCGCGGTCAAAAAAGGCGTGGGGCAGGGCGTTTGGCGTATGAGGCGAATCGGTCATGGCAGTAGACGAACTGAGGCCAAAGGAAGGGCGATGATAGCAACGGAAATCTTAATCGCCGCTGAACAGGTGAAATTCCTGACAGTTTTGTGCCTCCGCCGGTCACCACTGTGAGTCCATGCTGTTAGTCGAGGGTTACGACAGCTATAATCTGCCGCTTTCCTCTTCGCCAAGACCACACAGACCATGACTGAGTCCGTTCTTGACTACATGACCCGCCTGGGTCGCGCCGCTCGCGAAGCGTCGCGCATCATCGGTCGTGCCAGCACCGCGCAGAAAAACCGCGCCCTGCAAGCCGCCGCCAATGCGCTGGACGCCGCTCGCGCCGAGTTGTCCGCTGCCAACGAGCTGGACCTGGCCGCTGGCCGGGCCAATGGCCTCGAACCGGCCATGCTCGAGCGCCTGGCGCTGACCCCGGCGCGCATCGACGGCATGATTGTCGGTCTGCGCCAGGTGGCGGCCCTGCCGGACCCGGTCGGGGCGATCCGCGACATGAGCTACCGGCCATCGGGTATCCAGGTCGGCAAGATGCGCGTGCCCCTGGGCGTGGTCGGGATCATCTACGAGTCGCGGCCGAACGTGACCATCGACGCCGCGAGCCTGTGCCTGAAGTCCGGTAACGCGACCATCCTGCGCGGCGGTTCCGAGGCGATTCATTCCAATCGCGCCATTGCCGCCTGCATCCAGCGCGGCCTGGCCGAGGCCGGTCTGCCGGCCGCCGTGGTGCAAGTGGTGGAAACCACCGACCGCGCCGCTGTCGGCGCGCTGATCACCATGCCCGAATTCGTCGATGTCATCGTGCCGCGTGGCGGCAAGGGCCTGATCGAACGGGTCAGCCGCGATGCCCGCGTACCGGTGATCAAGCACCTGGACGGCATCTGCCACGTCTACGTCAGCGCCCACGCCGAGCTGCCGAAGGCCCAGCGTATTGCCTTCAACGCCAAGACCTATCGTTACGGCATCTGCGGCGCCATGGAAACCCTGCTGGTGGACCAGGCCGTTGCCCAGGACTTCCTGCCGGCGATGGCTGCCCAGTTCCGCGAAAAAGGCGTCGAACTGCGGGGTTGCGAACGCACCCGGGCGATCATCGAGGCGGCAGAGGCCACCGAAGAGGACTGGAACACCGAATACCTGGCGCCGATCCTGTCTATCCGCGTGGTCGACGGGCTGGACCAGGCCATCGAACATATCAATCGTCATGGCTCCCACCACACCGACGCCATCGTCAGCGAGCACCAGGGCGAAACCCGGCGCTTCGTGGCTGAAGTGGACTCGGCGTCGGTAATGATCAACACCCCGACTTGCTTCGCCGACGGCTTTGAATACGGATTGGGCGCCGAGATCGGCATTTCTACTGATAAGCTGCACGCCCGTGGCCCGGTGGGCCTCGAAGGCCTGACCTGCGAGAAGTACATCGTGGTCGGTGATGGCCAGTTGCGCGGACAGGAGCCGGTCTGACTTGGGCGACCTCGACCCGTCAGCCGCTGTGACGACGACAGCCCCGCCCCGGCGCATCGGTATCCTGGGCGGCACGTTCGACCCGGTGCACATCGGCCATTTGCGCGGTGCGCTGGAAGTCGCCGACGCCCTGGGCCTCGATGAGCTGCGCCTGACGCCCAACGCCAGGCCGCCTCACCGGGATACGCCGCAGGTGTCGGCGCAGGACCGTCTGGCGATGGTCGAGTGCGCGGTGGCCGGAGTGCCGCCGCTGGTGGTGGACGCCCGCGAATTGCAGCGGGACAAACCGTCCTACTCCATTGATACCCTGGAGCTGATGCGCGCCGAAATGCCCGCAGACGCCCAGGTTTTCCTGCTTCTGGGCTGGGACGCATTTTGCGGCCTGCCCACTTGGCACCGCTGGGAAGAGTTGCTCCAGCATTGCCACATCCTGGTGCTGCAACGCCCGGATGCCGACAGCGAGCCGCCGGATGCCTTGCGCAACCTGCTGGCGGCACGCTCGGTGAGCGACCCGCTGGCCCTCAACGGGCCGAGCGGACAGATTGCATTCGTCTGGCAGACACCGCTCGCGGTATCCGCCACCCAGATCCGTCAACTGCTGGCCAGCGGTAAGTCGGTACGTTTCCTGGTGCCCGACGCGGTCCTGGCCTACATCGATGCGCACGGGCTGTACCGTGCGTCGAACTGAACGAGGCTGCTTCAAGGCACGTGAATGCGTGTAGCGAAGCGCCCGAATATACGAGCAAAACGAGTTTTATATGACTGACAAAGACGTAAACAAAGTAAAGCGCAAGGGCACCTTCAAGAGCGCCCCGCTGCCGGTGGAGGCCCATACCGGTGCCGTACTGGCCGGCGAGGAGCTGGTCAAGGTGGCCGTTGCGGCCCTGGAAGACGTCAAGGCCCAGGACATCCAGGTGATCGACGTTCGTGAAAAGCAGAGCATCACGGACTTCATGATCATCGCCACCGGTACCTCCAACCGCCAGATCGGCGCGATGCTGGACAAGGTCCGCGAAGCGGTCAAGGCCCAGGGCGTCAAGCCGCTGGGTGAAGAAGGCAAGGGCGACAGCGACTGGGTCCTGCTGGACATGGACGATGTCATCGTGCACATGATGACTGCCTCGGCACGTCAGTTCTACGACCTGGAGCGCCTGTGGGCCGGTGCCGAGCAGAGCCGTGCGGCGGATGCCCGTCACCACAGCCCTGAAAACACCCATGAGCACTTCACCAAGCTCAACAAAGACCAGCAGTAAGGGATCGCTGTGCGACTGCGCCTGATCGCCGTCGGTTCCCGCATGCCCAAGTGGGTGGAAGAAGGCTGGCACGAATATGCCAAGCGTCTTCCTTCCGAGCTGGCCCTGGAACTGGTGGAAATTCCGCTCAACACCCGTGGGAAGAACGCTGACGTGGCGCGCTTCATTCGCCAGGAAGGCGAAGCCATGCTGGCCAAGGTCGGGCCGAACGAGCGCGTCGTCACCCTCGAGGTCCACGGCAAGCCCTGGAGCACCGAGCAACTGGCGGTCGAGCTCGATCGCTGGCGGCTGGACTCACGCACGGTGAACTTCATGGTCGGCGGCCCGGAAGGGCTGGCGCCGGAAGTCTGTGCCCGGGCCGACCAGCGCTGGTCGTTGTCGCCCCTGACGCTGCCGCACCCGTTGGTGCGGATCCTGATCGGTGAACAGTTGTATCGTGCCTGGACAGTCCTGTCCGGGCACCCTTACCACAAGTAATCCTGCCCTCATGCCTCAGCCGATCCGCATCAAGGACCACGAAAAAGACGCCCGCCTGGTGCGCAGTCGCGTCGTGTTCGGTGCCATCACGGTGGTGACGCTGATCGGCGTGCTGATCGCGCGGCTCTATTTCCTCCAGGTGATCCAGTACGAGTACCACTCGACCCTGTCGGAAAACAACCGTGTGCATGTACAGCCGATCCCGCCGACCCGCGGCTTGATCTTCGACCGCAATGGCGTGGTGGTGGCCGACAACCGGCCCAGCTTCAGCCTGAGCATGACCCGCGAGCGGGCCGGCGACTGGCAGCAGGTGCTGGATGTCATCGTCGAAGTGTTGCAATTGACGCCCGAGGACCGGGCCATCTTCGAAAAACGCATGCGCCAGGGGCGTCGGCCGTTCGAGCCGGTGCCGATCCTGTTCGAGTTGACCGAAGAGCAGATTGCCCTGATCGCGGTGAACCAGTTCCGCCTGCCGGGCGTCGAGGTGGTGGCGCAGTTGGTGCGCCATTATCCCCTGGGTGCGCATTTTGCCCACTCGGTCGGCTACATGGGGCGAATCAACGAGAAAGAGCTCAAGAGCCTCGATCCGGTCAACTACAGCGGCACCCACCACATCGGCAAGACCGGCATCGAGCGCTTCTACGAGCCCGAGCTGCACGGCCAGGTGGGTTACGAAGAAGTCGAGACCAACGCTCGAGGTCGCGTATTGCGGGTGCTCAAGCGCACTGACCCGATTCCCGGCAAGGACATTGTCCTGAGCCTGGACATCAAGTTGCAGGAAGCCGCCGAAGCGGCCCTGGGCGGACGACGGGGCGCCGTGGTGGCGCTGGACCCGGCCACCGGCGAGGTCCTGGCGATGGTCAGCCAGCCGAGTTTCGACCCGAACCTGTTTGTCACCGGCATCAGCTTCAAGGCCTATGCCGAGTTGCGCGATTCCATCGACCGGCCCCTGTTCAACCGTGTGCTGCGCGGCCTCTACCCGCCGGGCTCGACCATCAAGCCGGCCGTGGCGATTGCCGGGCTCGACTCCGGTGTGGTGACCGCCTCGAGCCGGGTCTTCGACCCCGGCTATTACATGCTGCCCAACTACGACCACAAGTACCGCAACTGGAACCGTACCGGCGACGGCTATGTGGACCTGGAAACGGCGATCATGCGCTCCAACGACACCTACTTCTATGACCTGGCCCACAAGCTGGGGATCGATCGGCTGGCGTCCTACCTGGGCAAGTTCGGCATCGGCCAGAAAGTCTCCCTGGACATGTTCGAGGAATCGCCCGGCCTGATGCCGTCCCGGGAATGGAAGCGGGCGACCCGTCGCCAGGCGTGGTTCCCCGGTGAAACCCTGATCCTGGGGATCGGCCAGGGCTACATGCAGGCAACGCCTTTGCAACTGGCCCAGGCCACGGCGCTGGTGGCGAGCAAGGGCAAGTGGCATCGCCCGCACCTGGCCAAGACCATCGAAGGCCAGCCTCCCGTGGACTTGAACCCGATGCCGGACATCATCCTGCACAATCCATCGGACTGGCAGAAGGTCAATAACGGCATGCAGCAAGTGATGCACGGTGCCCGGGGGACGGCGCGCAAGGCGGCAATCGGCTCGCCTTATCGCATCGCCGGCAAGAGCGGTACGGCCCAGGTGGTCGCGATCAAGCAGGGCGAGAAGTACGACCGCTCCAAGGTCCAGGAGCGCCACCGCGACCACGCCCTGTTCGTCGGCTTCGCCCCGGCCGACAACCCGAAGATCGTCGTGGCGGTGATGGTTGAGAACGGTGAGTCGGGCTCCGGTGTCGCTGCGCCAGTGGTGCGCCAGGTCATGGATGCCTGGCTGCTGGATGAGCACGGCCAGCTCAAGCCCGAGTACGCAAGCCCCACCACTGCGGAGGCTACGGCCCGTGAAGAATAATTTCGACCGGATCCTCTCCAGCGAAGATGTGATGCGCCGTCGCGCCACGCTGTTGCAGCGCATGCACATCGACGGTCCGCTGCTGGTCCTGCTGCTGATCCTGGCCGCGGGCAGCCTGTTCGTGTTGTATTCGGCCAGCGGCAAGAGCTGGGACCTGCTGGCCAAGCAGGCCACCTCGTTCGGCATCGGGCTGGTGTCGATGATTGTCATTGCCCAGCTCGAACCCCGCTTCATGGCGCGCTGGGTGCCGCTGGCCTATGTGGTGGGCGTGAGCCTGTTGGTGGTGGTGGACGTGATGGGCCATAACGCCATGGGGGCCACGCGCTGGATCAACATCCCCGGGGTGATCCGCTTCCAGCCTTCGGAATTCCTGAAGATCATCATGCCGGCGACCATCGCCTGGTACTTGTCCAAGCGCACCTTGCCGCCGCAGCTCAAGCACGTGTGCATCAGCCTGTTGCTGATCGGCATCCCGTTCGTCCTGATCGTGCGCCAGCCGGACCTCGGCACCTCATTGCTGATCCTGGCCGGTGGCGCCTTCGTGCTGTTCATGGGCGGGCTGCGCTGGCGCTGGATCCTGAGCGTGATCGCCATCGCGATACCGGTGTCGATCGCCATGTGGTACTTCGTGATGCACGACTACCAGAAGCAGCGCATCCTGACCTTCCTCGACCCGGAAAGCGACCCATTGGGCACCGGCTGGAACATCATCCAGTCCAAGGCCGCCATCGGCTCCGGCGGAGTATTCGGCAAAGGCTGGCTGATGGGCACTCAGTCGCACCTGGACTTCCTGCCGGAAAGCCACACCGACTTCATCATTGCGGTAATGGGCGAGGAGTTCGGCCTGGTGGGGATCTGCCTGCTGCTGCTGATCTACTTGTTGCTGATTGGCCGGGGGCTGGTCATCACCGCCCAGGCCCAGACCCTGTTCGGCAAATTGTTGGCGGGCAGCCTGACCATGACGTTTTTTGTTTACGTTTTCGTCAACATCGGTATGGTCAGTGGCTTGTTGCCGGTCGTGGGAGTGCCGCTGCCCTTCATCAGCTACGGAGGAACTTCGCTGGTGACGCTACTGTCAGCGTTTGGGGTCTTGATGTCGATCCATACCCACCGCAAGTGGATCGCGCAGGTTTGAATAAGGTGAAGAGTTCAATGCAAGCAATGCGTGGCTGGTCGGCGCGACATGCGTGGGTCGGCCTGATCAGCTTCCTGGGCGGTGCGTCGCACGCCTTGGCCGGTGAGTACGAAGGCTCGCCGCAGGTGGCCGAATTCGTCGGTGAAATGACCCGCGACTACGGCTTCGCCGGTGAACAACTGATGGGGGTGTTCCGCGAGGCTGAGCGCAAGCAATCGATCCTCGACGCGATCTCCCGGCCCGCCGAGCGGGTCAAGCAGTGGAGCGAGTACCGGCCAATGTTCATCACCGAGGCGCGCATCGCCCGGGGTGTGGACTTCTGGCGCCAGCACGAGGCCGCCCTGGTCCGCGCCGAGCAGGAATACGGCGTGCCGGCCCAGGTCATCGTGTCCATCATCGGCGTCGAAACCTTCTTTGGCCGCAACACCGGGAATTTCCGGGTGATCGACGCCCTGTCGACCCTGGGCTTCGATTACCCGCCGCGCGCCGAGTTCTTCCGCAAGGAACTGCGTGAATTCCTGTTGCTGGCCCGCGAAGAGCAGGTCGACCCGCTGACCCTCAAGGGTTCCTATGCCGGGGCCATGGGCCTGCCGCAATTCATGCCCAGCAGTTTCCGCGCCTATGCGGTGGATTTCGATGGCGATGGCCACATCAATATCTGGACCAACCCGACCGATGCCATCGGCAGTGTTGCCAGCTATTTCAAGCGCCACGGCTGGGAAGCCGGTCAACCGGTGGTCAGCCGTGCCGACGTGCGTGGCGAGCAGGTGGACGAAGGCCTGAGCGAGGGCATCGAGCCGACGAAAACCGTTGGGGAGTTGCGGGCGCTGGGCTGGTCGAGTCATGATGCGCTGCGTGACGACATGCCCGTCACCGCCATCCGCCTGGAAGGCGAGCAGGGCCCTGAATACTGGATGGGCCTGAAGAATTTCTACGCAATTACGCGTTATAACCGCAGTGTGATGTACGCCATGGCTGTGCATCAACTGTCTGAAGAGCTGGTCAAAGCACGGGGCGTCAAATAATGCAGGCATTGCCTACCTATCAACCCCTGAAAGCCAGGCCCCTGAAGTTCGTGGCACTGGCTGCGCTGTCGCTGTTGGTCGTCAGCTGTTCGACCAGTCGCGCGCCGACCCAGAAAAACACCACTGCCGTGCGCGCCATGCCGGGCCTGGACATCAACCGTGCCCACAAGGACGGCGCGCCGTGGTGGGACGTGGATGTCTCGCGCATTCCCGACGCCACCCCGACCCTGCACACCGGCCCCTACAAGGCCAACCCGTATACGGTGCTGGGCAAGACCTATTTCCCGATGGCCGACTCCAAGTCCTACGTTGCTTCGGGCACAGCGTCCTGGTACGGCACCAAGTTTCATGGCCAGAACACCGCCAATGGCGAGGTGTATGACCTGTACGGCATGAGCGCGGCCCACAAGACCTTGCCGTTGCCCAGTTACGTGCGGGTGACCAACCTGGACAACAACAAGAGCGTGATCCTGCGGGTCAATGACCGTGGGCCGTTCTATTCCGACCGTATCATCGACCTGTCGTATGCGGCGGCGAAAAAACTCGGTTACGCTGAAATCGGCACCGCGCGGGTCAAGGTCGAGGGTATCGACCCGCAGGAATGGTGGGCCCAGCGTGGCCGTCCGGCGCCTTTGATGCTCAACGAGCCAAAAGTGGCGCAAAATGCCGCGCCGACCGTGACGGCGTCCACCGGCAAGGTCGAGCAATGGACACCACCGCCGCAGCAACACGCCGCGGCCGTAGTGCCTGTGCAGCTGGATGCAAAAAAAAACGCTTCTGCAACAGCGTCTGGCCAGTATCTGCAAGTGGGCGCGTTCGCCAACCCGGACGCTGCCGAGCTGCTCCGGTCGAAGCTCAGCTCGATGGTGAGCGCTCCGGTGTTCATCAGCTCGATCGTGCGCAACCAGCAGACACTGCATCGGGTGCGCCTGGGGCCGATCGGTTCTCCGGGTGAAGTCCAGCAGGTGCAGAACAGCGTGCGCCTGGCCAATCTCGGTTCGCCGAGCCTGGTCAGCGCCGAATGATTGATTGAAGGCCCGCTTGCGGTTCGAGCGAGTCCGGTTGTTGGCTCCATGAATAACAAAAGCCCGGCAAGGGATGTGAGTGAGCAACCTAATACGCGGTGGCCCGTCAAGAAGGCTGCCTGTTTAGTATTGCCTCCGGGCAGTCCATTAGCGATTTCGAGAGACGGATGAACATTACCACCTTTGCCAAACGCCTTTGCCTGCTGGTCCCACTGCTTCTTTCACCTGCCGCGTTCGCGGTCGAGATGATGCCGGCGCCCCCTCAATTGGCCGCCAAGTCCTTTGTGCTCATGGATGCCAGCAGTGGCGAGGTGCTGGTAGAGGACAACGGTGACCAGCGTCTGCCACCGGCCAGCCTGACCAAGCTGATGACCGCCTACATCGCGACCCTGGAAATCCGTCGCGGCCAGATCGGTGAGAACGATCCGGTGACCGTCAGCGAAAACGCCTGGCGCACCGGCGGTTCGCGGATGTTCATCAAGGTCGGCTCGCAGGTGACCGTCAGCGACCTGCTGCATGGCATCATCATCCAGTCCGGCAACGACGCCAGTGTCGCCCTGGCCGAGCATATCGCCGGCAGCGAAGACGCGTTCGCCGACATGATGAACAAGACGGCCGTCGACCTGGGCATGACCAACAGCCACTTCATGAACCCGACCGGCCTGCCGAACCCCGAGCACTACTCATCGGCGCACGACATGGCGGTCCTGGCCCGGGCGATCATCCACGAAGACCCGGCGCACTACGCCATCTATTCCCAGAAAGAATTCTTCTGGAACGGTATCAAGCAGCCCAACCGCAACCTGCTGCTATGGCGCGACAAGACCGTCGACGGCCTGAAGACCGGCCATACCGAAGAGGCCGGCTATTGCATGGTGTCCTCGGCGGTGCGTGATGGCATGCGCCTGATCGCCGTGGTGTTCGGCACCAACAGCGAAGTGGCCCGTGCCGCTGAAACCCAGAAGCTGCTGACCTACGGTTTCCGCTTCTTCGAAACCCAGACGTTCTACCAGAAAGGCACCGAACTGGCCCAGGCTCAGGTCTGGAAAGGCACCAACAACCAGGTCAAAGCCGGCCTGGCCGAAGACCTGACCATGACCCTGCCAAAAGGCCAGCTCAAGAAACTCGCTGCCAGCATGACCCTGAACCCGCAACTGACCGCCCCCATCGCCAAGGGCGACGTGATCGGTAAGGTTGAAGTCAAACTGGAAGACAAAGTGGTGCACAGCGCCGACTTGATCGCGCTGGACGCCGTCGAGGAAGGTGGCATCTTCCGCCGCATGTGGGATAGCATCCGGCTATTCTTCTACGGCTTGTTCAACTGAATCGAAGGTTGACTGCATGGCCCCGTTCCTGTCCGGTGCGGGGCCTTGTTCGTTATCACGTCTACGAGGCCGTTACGCCATGACAGACTCAGAAGTAAAGGCGCCAAAGATCGAGTTTCCCTGCAAGGACTATCCGATCAAAGTGATTGGCGACACCGGAGTGGGCTTCAAGGACAAGGTCGTTGCCATTCTGGAAAAACACGCCACGGTCGATCTCCTGACCCTGGCCGAGCGCCAGAGCAGCAACGGCAAGTACACGACGATCCAGTTGCACATCGTTGCTACCGGCCAGGAGCAGCTGTACGACATCAATAGCGAGCTGCGGGCGACCGGCGTCGTGCACATGGTGTTGTGATGCCGGGCACGCTGGGCTTTCGCGAGCTGGGTCAGATGGCTTACGAGCCGGTCTGGCATGCCATGCAGCGCTTCACCAACGAACGGGGCAACACCGCCGAAGACGAAGTCTGGCTGGTGGAACATCCGCCGGTGTTCACTCAGGGGCAGGCCGGCAAGGCCGAGCACCTGTTGCTGCCGGGGGATATCCCGGTGGTGAAGGTCGACCGGGGCGGGCAGGTGACTTACCATGGCCCCGGCCAGTTGGTGGCCTACCTGCTGCTGGACGTGCGCAAGCTGGGGTTCGGCGTGCGCGAGCTGGTGACGCGCATGGAAACCTGCCTGATCGAGCTGCTGGCCAGCTATGGTGTCACGGCGCAGGCCAAGCCGGATGCGCCGGGGGTCTACGTCGACGGGGCGAAAATCGCCTCCCTGGGCCTGCGGATCCGCCACGGTTGTTCGTTTCACGGCCTGGCGTTGAACGTAGACATGGACCTTTCGCCGTTTCGACGGATTAATCCCTGTGGCTACGCGGGGCTGGCGATGACCCAGCTGCGCGATCACACAGGATCGATTGAATTTGCCGAGGTAAGTGCCCGGCTGCGCGCGCAGCTCGTCAAACACCTCGACTATGCTGAGCAGACGACCCTTACGGGCGGAATCGACTGATATGACTACTGATGCAGTGCAAACCATGATCCCGACGCAGGACGTTACCGAGCGTCCGGCCCCACGTGCCAAGGTCGAGGCCGGCGTCAAGCTGCGCGGCGCCGAGAAGGTTGCGCGCATCCCGGTCAAGATCATCCCGACCACCGAATTGCCGAAGAAGCCGGACTGGATCCGCGTGCGTATCCCGGTGTCCCCGGAAGTCGACCGTATCAAGGCCCTGCTGCGCAAGCACAAGCTGCACAGCGTCTGCGAAGAAGCGTCCTGCCCGAACCTGGGCGAGTGCTTCTCCGGCGGTACCGCGACCTTCATGATCATGGGCGACATCTGCACCCGTCGCTGCCCGTTCTGCGACGTCGGCCATGGCCGGCCGAAACCACTGGACGTCAATGAACCGGAAAGCCTGGCCATCGCCATTGCCGACCTGAAGCTCAAGTATGTGGTCATCACCTCGGTGGACCGCGACGACCTGCGTGACGGCGGTGCCCAGCACTTTGCCGATTGCATCCGTGAAATCCGCAAGCTGTCGCCGAACGTGCAACTCGAGACGCTGGTGCCGGACTACCGTGGTCGCATGGACATCGCCCTGGAGATCACCGCCGCCGAGCCGCCGGATGTGTTCAACCACAACCTGGAAACCGTGCCGCGCCTGTACAAGGCTGCGCGTCCGGGTTCGGACTACCAGTGGTCGTTGACCTTGCTGCAGCGTTTCAAGCAGATGATGCCGCACATTCCGACCAAGTCTGGTCTGATGTTGGGCCTGGGCGAGACCGATGAGGAAGTCATCGAGGTCATGAAGCGCATGCGTGAGCATGACATTGATATGTTGACCCTGGGGCAGTATCTGCAGCCTTCGCGTAGTCACTTGCCGGTGCAGCGGTTTGTGCATCCGGATACCTTTGCCTGGTTTGCGGAGGAGGGGTACAAGATGGGCTTCAAGAACGTGGCTTCGGGGCCGTTGGTGCGGTCTTCGTATCATGCTGATGAGCAGGCTAAGTTGGTCAAGGCGGAGTTGTTGGGCTCCTGATTTGGGTTGGACCGTATGGGTGTATATCCGTTGCTGCGGTGATGGCGGCTGGCGGTTCCGCCCTTACGGCGGGTTACTTTTGGCAAACGCCCCAAAAGTAACCAAAAGGTCTTGGCCCCACCACTCGGTGCCTCGCCTGGGCTCGGCATGCCCTCACTCCGGCATTGCTCCGTGGGCCCGCCGCGAAGGGCCATCCATGGCCCAGCGCGGCTAACCCGGCATCCATGCCGGGTTGCCCACTACGCAATACCTGCGTTCGGCCGTCGTGGTTAACGGGGCCCTAAGATCAAAAGCAGAAGCAAAAGCAAAAGCAAAGCGGTTTTACAGGCGATCTGTCTTTGAGGCGTACACACTCCCCCTGTGGGAGCGAGCCTGCTCGCGATAGCGGTGGCTCAGTTTGCATGAAGCAACGGATCTGCAAACGAATCTGACCCCCACAGGGAACCCCACGTATGCCCCTTCACCCCATCCAGACCCTGTGCCCCCACCAACCTGTCCCGGCCTTGCCATCCGAAGGGCTGATCGGCGTGATTGCACCCGCCGGCCCGGCCCCGTTGGACACGGACAAGGCGGTGCAGTGGATGCGTGCCCGTGGTCACGAGCTGCGGATATTCCCGGGCGTTTACGAGAAGGACGGCTACCTGGCCGGCAGCGACGATACGCGGCTCAACGACTTGCACGAAGCCTTCGCCGATCCGGAGGTCAACGCAATCATCTGCCTGCGCGGCGGCTATGGCACGCCACGTCTGCTGGATCGTATCGACTTCGAGCTCTTGCGGCGCAACGCCAAGCCTTTTGTCGGTTATAGCGATATCACCGCGCTGCATCTGGCTATCAGCCGTTACGCGGGGTTTGTCACCTTTCATGGGCCGCTGCTCAATGCCGACCTTCTGGGCGGCAAGGAGCCGTCGACGGTCACCTCGTTTTTCAGCCTGCTGCGGGGGCAGTTGAAGGCGGGCAGTGTGCTGAGCCACCCCGAGGCTTATCCCTTGACCACCGTCGGGCCTGGCATCGCCCATGGGCGTCTGTTGGGGGGTAATCTGTCGATCATTGCGGCGACCATGGGCACGCCTTTTCAGATCGACGCCGAAGGCGTGATCCTGTTCATCGAAGACATCAACGAGCCGCTGTATCGGATCGACCGATTGCTGACCCAGCTACGGTTGGCCGGCACGTTGCAGCAGTTGCGCGGGGTGCTGGTGGGCGACGTCGCCGGGGTGGATGGCGAGGCGCTGAACCGGTTGCTCAAGCAGACCTTCGAGCCGTTGCGGATACCGGTGCTGTCCGGCTGGCGCAGTGGTCACTGCGATCCGAACCTGACCTTGCCCATGGGGGCGTTGGTAAGGCTGGATGCGGGGGAGAAGAGGTTGGTGTTGGAGCAGGATGTGGTAGTAGGTCGGTAGTGCGGCGTTGATTGGAAGTCAGTCTTCGCGAGCAGGCTCGCTCCCACATTGAAATGCAATTTCCTGTGGGAGCGAGCCTGCTCGCGAAGCGCCAGTCGCCATACCCCGACTCAACGCTTGCGCAGGTTTTCCAGCAATTGGTGCGTCGGGTACCCATCCGCCGGCCAGCCGAGTGACTGCTGGGCGCTGCGAATCGCTTTTCGGGTGTTGGCACCGATGATGCCGTCGGGGGTGCCGGCATCGTATTGATGCTGAGCCAGCAGCGTCTGCAGCTCTATGCGCTCGGTGCGGCTCAATGGCAGGTCGTCCTTGGGCCACTGGCCATAGACCAGCCCGCCGCCGCCGAAGCGCTCCGACAACAGCCCGACCGCCAATGCGTAGGATGACGAGTTGTTGTACTTGAGGATGGCGCGGAAGTTGTCGAACACCAGGAACGCCGGGCCACGGTGGCCAGCCGGTAGCAGCAGCGCTGCCGGCAGCTGCCGGTCACCCGGAGGAGTCGGCATGCCGTCGTAGGTGGATACGCCCAACTGCATCCATTCGGAGAGCGGCTTGCGGATCGTGCCGTCGGCCAGGGCGTAGTCGAACCCTTCTTTGAGCTCTACTTCGACTCCCCATGGCTGACCGCGTTGCCAGCCGGAGCTTTGCAGGTAATGCGCGGTCGAGGCCAGGGCATCGGTGGAGCTGCCCCAGATGTCGCGGCGGCCATCGCCATCGAAATCCACCGCATGGGTGTTGTAGGTGGTGGGGATGAACTGGGTCTGGCCCATGGCACCCGCCCAGGAGCCGAGCATTTTTTCCGGTGCAATATCGCCCTGTTGCAGAATTTGCAGGGCGGCGATCAGTTGCGCGTGGGCAAAGCCCGGGCGCCGGCCTTCATAGGCCAGGGTCGCCAGGGAGTTGATGACGGATTTGGTGCCCTGGAACTGGCCGAAATTGCTCTCCATGCCCCACACCGCCACCAGTGCCTGGCGATCGACGCCGTAGCGCTGTTCGATGCCTTGCAGGATCTCGGCATGTTCCTGGATCAGGTTCTGGCCCTTGCGCACCCGCAGCGGCGACAGCGCGCCATCGAGGTATTCCCACACGGGCCGGGTGAATTCCGGCTGGCTGCGATCGGCCTTGATCACGCTCATGTCGGGGCTCACGTCGATAAAGGCGCGATCGAACAGGTCGGCGCGGATACCGGCGGCCAGTGCTTCCTTGCGAAAACCGGCCTGCCATTCGGCGAAGGTCTGGGTCGGGACGATGTCCAGGTTCTCACCGGTCGGAACCACAGGCGGCACCATGGCCGGGGCGGTCACGGCAGGAGCGGCTTGGAGCGGTTGGGCATCGGCGGCGGTGGGTTTTTCTGCGCAGGCGACAAGCAGCGCGAAGCTTGTGGCGGCCATCAATTGGCGCAGTGGCCAGCGGCGGGTAAGACAAAAGGGCATGCAGGGGTCCAGAAATGCAAATCAGGTGCTGACCTTATCATGGGCAGGGTGCAAAGGGCTTGTCCGGATGTTTCAAGCCGCCATAAAGCAAGAAGCCTCCCAGTTGTCAGACTGGAAGGCTTCGCGGCGGTAGCTGCCTTTGCCCTTGGCGGGCCGTTCCTGACGGCTGCGGAACAGGGGCTGGGCGATGATGGACTTGGCCTTGTTGGGGCCATGCTTGGATGGCTTTTTGCTCATGCTTGGATCTCTTGTGGGGGTGGGTTTTGCGGGGCAAATCATGGGGCAGGGCTGGGGTGTTGTCCAGTCCCGGTGGCGTGCTTCAATTGTCAGCAAATCGGACAAAGTTGTGGCGAGGGGATTTATCCCCGCTGGGCTGCGCAGCAGACCCGAAACCTGCCACTGCGGTGCATCAGACCGTTTGAATGGGGACGCTTCGCGTCCCAGCGGGGATAAATCCCCTCGCCACAAAGGTATCTGGCAGAGCGGTGGGTTATTCGGCAGGCAGCGCCAGTCGCTGGCCGGCCATCAGCAGGGACAGGCGACTGAGGCTCATCCACGGCGATCCGGCGGCCTGGCCCTTGATTTGTGCGTCGATGCGCTGGGCCTCCAGCAGCAATTGCGCCCAGCGCGGCGCCGAGTAGCGTTGCAGCGCCTTGCTCATCAGCGGCTTGCGTTTGTCCCACACGGGCGGACGGGCCTGGCTGAAGGCCTTGTCCAGCGGCACGCCCTGGCTGTATTGCAATGACAGGTTCGCCAGCAGGCGCAGCTCCCGGGCCAGGGCCCAGAGGATCACCGGCGGTTCGACGCCTTCGCCACGCAGGCCTTCAAGCATGCGCAGGGCGTGGGCGGCTTCGCCGTTGAGGATCGCATCGGTCAGGCCGAAGACGTCGAAACGTGCGCTGTCGGCCACGGCGGCCTGTACCGTTTCCACGGTGATCTGGCCGCCCTCGGCCATCAGCTTGAGCTTCTCGATTTCCTGGGCGGCAGCCAGCAGGTTGCCTTCGACCCGGGCGGCGATCAGTTCCACCGCATCCTGGCTGGCCGACAGCCCGGCCTGGGACAGGCGTTGGCGGATCCAGCTCGGCAATTGGCTGACGTCCACCGGCCAGATCTGTACGAACTGGGTCTGCGGGCCTTCGACCAGCGCCTTGCCCCATTTGGTCTTTTGCGCGCTGCCGTCGAGTTTCGGCAGGCTGATGAGCAACACCGTGTCCTCGGCCGGCCTCGAGCAGTACTCGATCAGCGCGGCGGCGCCCTTGTCACCGGGTTTGCCCGAGGGCAAGCGCAGTTCCAGCAGACGCTTTTCGGCGAACAGCGACATGCTCGCCCCGGCCTGCAACAACGTGCCCCAATCGAAACTGGCGTCGGCGGCGAACACCTGGCGTTCGTCAAAGCCTTGCTGGCGGGCAGCGGAGCGAATGGCGTCGGCGGCTTCCTGGCACAACAGCGGGTCATCGCCACTGATGACATAGACCGGTGCGAGGGCGCCTTGCAGGTGTTTGCCGAGTTGGGCGGGGGCGAGCTTCATAAGAGAAGGCATGCGGGGCGCCGGAGCGCCCCACGAAGCTTATTCAGCCGGGATTTGCATAGGCGACTGCTGCGGGGTTTCCGCCTCAGCCTTGCGTGCCGCTTCCAGCGCCTCGGCGTCAGCCTTGGCTTTGGCGTCGGCGGTCTGTTGCAGCTGTTCCAGCTGGCTCGGGCTCAGCTGTTGCAGGCGCAGCATCATGCGCTGGACCAGGTCGCGACGCATTTCTTCGCGTACCTCGGTCGACTCCTGGTCGGAACCGGTGATGTTGTTGCCGTCGTGCAGGTAGACCTTCTGCACCTGGAGCTTGTCTTCCAGCAACAACAGGTTGTTCTGGCCGCGGATCTCATAGCTCAGCACGTTGTTCAGCTCGTACTCGGCCGAACGACCGGCGCCGGCGTAGCTCAGGCTGCGCTGGCTTTGCAGTTCACGGGTCAACACCAGCTTGTAGGGCGCACCGCTATAGACTTTCACCCCGCTGTTTTCCAGCGTCTCGCGCAGCATCTTCACAGTGTTGCCATAGGCGTCACGTGCGCTGAGGTCCAGTTCATTGATGGCCAGCTCGGTGGTGCCGGTGCCGCGCAGCTGGAAGCCGCAGGCGCTCAGCAGGACCGTCAGGCACATGACCAGCAGATTACGTTTCATCATCTTGTTGCTCCCCTTGAAACCTATGGGCCGGCAGTGCGGCCCCGGCAGGTCATATTCGGCGCCGGGTCCAAGACCCTGCGCCCGATCCAATTAGCTTGCGACGATGTTGACCAGTTTGCCGGGCACGACGATCACTTTACGGATCGTCAGGCCATCGACGAAGCGCAGCACGTTCTCATTGGTCCGTGCGGCCGCTTCGACTTCTTCGCGTGTCGCGGTGGCCGGCATGTCGATCTGGCCGCGCAGCTTGCCGTTGACCTGGATGACCAGGGTCAGGCTGTCCTGCACCAGCGCGCTTTCGTCCACCACTGGCCAGCTGGCGTCGATCACCGGAGTAGCGTGGCCCAGTTGGTTCCACAGCTCGTGGCTGATGTGCGGCGTGATCGGCGCGAGCAACAGCGTCACGGCTTCCAGGCCTTCGTGAAGCAGTGCGCGATCCTGTCCGGTGGCCTGCGCGGCTTTTTCCAGCACATTCATCAGTGTCATCACCTGGGCGATGGCGGTGTTGAACTTGTGGTTCTGGCCGACGTCATGGCTGGCCTGCTTGATGGCCAGGTGGATCGAACGGCGAATGACCTTTTGTTCGTCGTTGAGGCCCGCGACGTCCAGTTTGCCCGGCAGGCCCTGGGCGACGTGAGCCTGGGCCAGGCGCCAGACGCGCTTGAGGAAACGGTGCGAACCCTCGACACCGGAGTCGGACCACTCCGCGCTCATGTCGGGTGGCGAGGCGAACATCATGAACAGGCGGCAGGTGTCCGCGCCGAACTGGTCGATCATCGACTGTGGGTCGACGCCGTTGTTCTTCGACTTGGCCATCTTCTCGGTACCGCCGATTTCCACCGGCAGGCCGTCAGCGATCAATTTGGCGCTGATGACCTTGGCTTTGCTGTCGCGTTCGAGTTCGACATCGGCCGGATTGAACCAGGTGTAGGCACCGTTGGCTTCGCGGCGGTAGTAGGTCTCGGCGACCACCATGCCCTGGGTCAGCAGGTTCTTGAACGGCTCGTTGGAGCTCACCAGGCCTTCGTCACGCATCAGCTTGTGGAAGAAGCGCGCATACAGCAGGTGGAGAATGGCGTGTTCGATGCCGCCGATGTACTGATCCACCGGCAACCAGTGGTCGGCGGCGGATTTTTCCACCAGGCCACCTTCATAGTGCGGCGAGGCGTAGCGGGCGTAATACCACGAGGACTCGACGAAGGTGTCCATGGTGTCGGTTTCACGCTTGGCCGGTGCGCCGCATTTCGGGCAGTTGCACTCGTAGAACTCGGGCATGCGCGCCAGGGGCGAACCGGCACCGTCGGGTACGACGTCTTCCGGCAGGACCACGGGCAGTTGATCTTCCGGTACCGGTACGTCACCGCAGGTCGCGCAGTGCACGATCGGAATCGGGCAGCCCCAGTAGCGCTGGCGGCTGATGCCCCAGTCGCGCAGGCGGAACTGGGTGCGGGAGGCGCCCAGGTTCTTCTTGATCAGGGCGACTTCGATGGCGTCGAACGCGCCGGCGAAATCCAGGCCGTCGAACTCGCCGGAGTTGATCAGCTCGCCGTGTTCGCCATAGGCGTCCTGCCAGGGGGCCGGGGTCTGGTCACCGGCGCTGGTGCGGACCACGGTCTTGACCGGCAGGTTGTACTTGTGGGCGAACTCGAAATCGCGCTCGTCGTGGGCCGGTACCGCCATGACGGCGCCATCGCCGTAGTGCATCAGCACGTAGTTGGCGACCCACACCGGGAGTTTTTCACCAGTCAGCGGGTGCTCGACGAACAGCGAGGTCGGCAGGCCTTTCTTTTCCTGGGTGGCGACGTCGGCTTCGGCGACGCTGCCGCCCTTGCATTCGGCAATGAACGCCTGCAGTGCGGGATCGTTCCGGGCCGCCAGGGTCGCCAGCGGGTGCTCGGCGGCCACGGCCACATAGGTGGCGCCCATCAGCGTGTCCGGACGGGTGGTGAAGACCTTCAGGGTGCCGGCTTCGCCGATGGAGGCGACGTCGTAGGGGAACTGCACTTCCATGCCCCGGGACTTGCCGATCCAGTTGCGCTGCATGGTCTTGACCTGCTCGGGCCAGCCGGTCAGTTCGTCGAGGCTCTCCAGCAGTTCATCCGCATAGGCGGTGATCTTGAAGTAGTACATCGGGATTTCGCGCTTTTCGATCAGCGCGCCGGAACGCCAGCCGCGACCGTCGATCACTTGCTCGTTGGCCAGTACGGTCTGGTCCACCGGGTCCCAGTTCACGGTGCCGTTCTTGCGGTAGATCACGCCTTTTTCGAACAGGCGGGTGAACAGCCATTGTTCCCAGCGGTAATAGTCGGGCTTGCAGGTGGTGACTTCCCGGGACCAGTCCACCGCCAGGCCCAGGCTGCGCAGCTGGGACTTCATGTAGGCGATGTTTTCGTAGGTCCACTTGGCGGGCGCCACGTTGTTCTTCATCGCGGCGTTTTCCGCCGGCATGCCGAAGGCATCCCAACCCATGGGTTGCAGGACGTTCTTGCCTTGCATGCGCTGATAGCGGGAAATCACGTCGCCGATGGTGTAGTTGCGCACGTGCCCCATGTGCAGCTTGCCGCTGGGATAAGGGAACATCGACAGGCAATAGTAGGTTTCCTTGCCTGGCTGTTCACTGACTTCAAAGGACTTTTGCTCGTCCCAGAACGACTGGGCGGCGGCTTCGATTTCACGGGGCTGATAGTGTTCGTGCATGGCTACTTTTGTACTGAATGGGGTGGCCCAATCCTCTTCGTTGCCATGCTGGACGCAGACGACGCCGAATGCGGCGCTTTCGATGCCCAGCGGAGCTGGAAGTGGAGTTACAGGAAGCGCCGTAGCATACATGACCGCACTCTGCGGAGGGAAACCCTGATTGCGTGTCGGACAGTGTCGACAGCCGGCGGCGCCGGGCGTTCAGGGCCGTTGGTCGCGGCGTCCTGTCGGTTTGCCCAGCGAAGCTAAGCTTCTCAGTGGGGAGTGAGTCTTATCTTCAATGAGGTGAGGGATGGTTGAATCACAACGAGAAGTCGCTACACCGGAGTTGTATGAAAAGCTGATCGATCGTCTCGGGGTGGCCCTGGACGCTGCAAGAACCGCCGGACGCTTGCGTAATGAACGTCCGGCAGAGCTGGAACTGCGAGGCTTGAGCCCCGCGGAGTTCGAACTGGTCAAGGCTTACCTCGAACAGGTCGGACATCAGGCCCGCACAAGCGGGGCCCAGGTACTCCAGCGTCTTGATGCGCCCCGTTCGGCCAAGGTTGTCTGGCTCAAGGATCGGACGCCCGACAAGGATGCTGTAAAAGTCCGGTCGCTGCAGTTCAAGTAAAGCCGGATTCACGCGTTGCGCTTTTTTGGTCCAAGCTTTTGATTCAGGTTTGTTTCGAATCTGTTGTCGCTTTGCGTCAACCCACCTAGGCTTCGGGCATCTATGGAGATGCCCGATGCCATTTCGCTATTTCATCAAACAACTGTTACTGCCGCCCGGCATTCTTTTGCTGCTGCTGGCGCTTGCCTGGTGGTGGCGTAATTCCCGGCCGCGCCTGGCGCGCGCATGTTTTATCGCGGGGTTGGGCGGTTTCTGGCTGTTGAGCCTGCCCGTGGTGGTGCAGTGGAGTGCCAAGGCGCTGGAGCGTGAGCCGCCGCTGTCTCGCGATGAATGGGCGACCCTGGCCCAGCGAGCCGATGCCATCGTGGTATTGGGCTCGGGCCGCGAGCGCGGTGACCCAGCCTGGGGCACCGACCAGCCCACCGGGGTCGGGCTGGAGCGCCAGCGTTATGCGGCGCGGCTGGCCAAGGCGTCTGGATTGCCCGTGCTGACCTCCGGCGGCTTGCATTACGGCACGCCGCCCAGCGAGGCAAAGCTGATGGCCGATTCCATGCTGGACGATTTTGGCGTCGCCGTACGCTGGCAAGAGGGACTCAGCCGCACCACCTGGGAGAACGCGCAAATGAGCGCCGGAATCCTGCACCCGGAAGGGATCCGTCGCGTCGTGGTGGTGACCCAGGCATGGCATATGCCGCGGGCTGTCTGGAGTTTCCAGCGCTCCGGGTTCGAAGTGGTTCCTGCGCCGGTGGGCTTCCTGGGGCAGGACAACGCCCGGCCCCTGGGCGGCTGGATGCCAGAGTTCAAGTCGATCTGGCAGTCGGGGCAGTTGATGAATGAGGCGGCGGGGTTGGTGGGGTATTGGTTGTTTTACCGCTGAGTAGCTCAGCAGCGAGGCTGTCTCTGTGGCGAGGGGATTTAGCGAAACGTCGCACCGCCCCGCTGGGCTGCGAAGCAGCCCTAAAAAGCTGACACTGCGGTGTGTCAGACAGTTTGGATTGGGGGCGCTTCGCGCCCCAGCGGGGATAAATCCCCTCGCCACAAGGGGTTCGCTCAAGACCGGGATGAGCCTCAGACGGTCTTGGCGATCCGGCTGGTCACCAACGCCCAACCCAGCAGTAACACGCACAGGATGATCAATGGCCATGAGCGCCATTGCAGGTACGGCGTCAGGTCGTGCATCGGCACCACTTCGCCGTACAGGATGCCGCGTTCGAATTGCGGGATCCGGGCAGTGATCTGGCCGAAGGGGTTGATCAGGCCGGTCACGCCATTGTTGGTGGCGCGAATCATCCAGCGGCCGGCTTCCAGGGCGCGCATCTGGGCCATTTGCAGGTGCTGCAGCGGGCCGATCGAGGTGCCGAACCAGGTGTCGTTGCTGATGGTCAGCAGCAGGTCGCTGCGGGCCGAGAGGCCGGCGGCAAATTCCGGGTACACCACTTCATAACAGATGAATGGTGCGATCTGGTAACCCTTGGCTTGCAACAACGGCTGATCGGCCGGCCCCCGGGCGAAGTCCGACATGGGCAGGTCGAAGAAAGCGATCAGCCCGCGCAACAGCTCCTGCAAGGGCACGTACTCGCCGAACGGCACCAGTTTCTGCTTCAGGTAAGTACCGTCGCCTTCGCCGGTCACGGTGATGCCGTTGAAGTAGCGTTTCTCATGATGGACCAATTGGCGAATCGGTACGCCGGTGATCAACGCCGAATGCCGCTCGGCAGCGAAACTGCCCATCATGTCCAGGTAGCCCTGGGCAGAGTCCTTGAGCACCGGGACCGCGGTTTCCGGCCAGACCAGCAAGTCGACGCGCTTGGAGGTAAAGCTCATGTCGCGGTACAGCGCCAGTTGCGCGTTGAGCTGCTGCGGATCCCACTTCATGCTTTGTTCGATGTTGCCCTGGATGGCGGCAACGCTGAGCGGGTCGCCCGAGGGGCTGGTCCAGGCATGGCCCTTGAGCGTCATGCCGGCTAGCCACGGGCCGATCAACAGGACCACGCCCGCCGCGATAAAGCCCTTGCGTCCGCCGCGGATCAAGCGGGGGAGGTTGTAGAGCAGTGCGGCGGTCAGGGCCAGAGTGAAGGAAATCAACCACATCCCACCCACCGGCGCGAGACCGGCCAAGGGACCGTCGAGCTGGCTATAGCCGGAGTAGAGCCATGGGAAGCCGGTGAGGAACCAGCCGCGAAAGGCTTCCTGGCCCAACCACAGCGCGGCGAACGCCAGGGCGTCGGCCAACGGCGCTTCATTGCGCCGCAACCAGCGAGCCCAAAGCCAGGCGGGCAGGGCGAAGAACCAGGCGATGGCGGCCACGAACAGCAGCATCAACAGCCCGGCAAGCAGCACCGAGGCGCCGCCGAAGTTATGGATGCTGACGTAGATCCAACTGGTGCCGGCGCCGAACAGGCCAAAACCGAAGCACCAGCCCCGGCCCAGGGCCTGGCGCGGCGAGAGTTCGCGCAACCCGGCATAGAACAGCCCGACCGCCAGCAATGCCAGTGGCCAGATGTCGAACGGCGCCAGGGCCAGGGTGGTGATCGCACCGGCCGCCATGGCCAGCAGGTTACCGGGCCAGCCGGGGCGGGTTATCCAGCGCATGTGTGTCCTTAGCGGGTCTCGCAGGGGTTATCGGCCAATGGGTGACAGGCGCAGCAGGTGGATCCGGCGGCTGTCGGCGTTCAGGATGCGGAAGCGCCAGGAGCCGATTTCCGTGGTTTCGTTGCGCTTGGGCAGGTGGCCGAATGCGCTCATCACCAGGCCGCCGACGGTGTCGAACTCGTCGTCGGAGAATTGGCTGTCGAAGAATTCGTTGAAGTTCTCGATCGGCGTCAGGGCCTTGATCAGGAAGTCGCCGCTGGGCAACGGCTTGATGTAGCTGTCTTCCTCGACATCGTGCTCGTCCTCGATGTCGCCGACGATCTGCTCGAGCACGTCCTCGATGGTGACCAATCCGGCCACACCGCCGTACTCGTCGATGACGATGGCCATGTGGTTGTGGTTGGCGCGGAATTCACGCAGCAGCACGTTCAGGCGCTTGGACTCGGGCACGAAGGTGGCCGGGCGCAGCAAGTCCTTGATATTGAAGCTGTCGCCGTTCTCCTGGAGGATCAGCGGCAGCAGATCCTTGGCCAGCAACACGCCCATGACGTCGTCATGGCTCTCACCAATCACCGGGTAGCGCGAATGGGCAGAGTCGACCACGGCCGGCAGGAATTCGCGGGGGGTCTGGGTCGCCTTGATGCTGACCATCTGCGAGCGTGGGACCATGATGTCCCGTACCTGCAGGTCAGCGACCTGGATGGCGCCTTCGACGATGGCCAGCGCTTCGCTGTCCAGCAGTTTGTTCTGGTGTGCATCGCGCAGCAGCTCCAGCAGCTCCTGGCGGTTTTTCGGCTCATGGGCAAAAGCCTGGGTGAGCTTGCCCAGCCATGACTTCTGCCCGTTGCTCGATCGATCTTCGCTCATAGCGATTACTCTGAATCCTTTGTCGTTACAGGTTGATGTATCAGTGCTCGTCGCCGGCGTAGGGGTCGGCATGACCCAGCTCTGCAAGCAACGTTCGTTCCAGTGCTTCCATTTCTTCGGCTTCGTCATCTTCAATATGGTCGTAACCAAGCAGATGCAAGCAGCCGTGAATGACCAGATGGGCCCAGTGCGCCTCGGAAGGCTTGCCCTGTTCCGTGGCTTCGCGCTCCACCACCGGGACGCAGATCACCAGGTCCCCCAGCAGCGGGATGTCGAGCAGTTCGTCGGGCACGTCGGCGGGAAAGGACAGCACGTTGGTCGCGTAGTCTTTCTGCCGCCAGGTATGGTTCAGTTCCCGGCCTTCGGGTTCGTCCACCAGGCGAATCGTCAACTCCGAGTCGGCGCTGCGCTGACGCAGGGCCAGTTCGCACCACTGGCGGAACTGGACTTCGCTGGGGACGGCATGTGCGCTGGCCAGTTGCAGGTCAAGTTCAAGCATCCTGGCGGCTGCCTTTGCTTTCGTGCAGGTCCTCGGCGCGCTGCTCGAAGCGCTCGTAGGCTTCGACGATGCGCTGCACCAATGGATGGCGCACGACGTCCTTGGGCAGGAAATGCGTGAAGCTGATGCCCGGCACGTCCTTGAGCACTTGGATCACGTGGTTCAGCCCGGACTTGGTGCCGCGGGGCAGGTCGACCTGGGTGATGTCCCCGGTGATGACGGCGGTGGAGCCGAAGCCGATCCGGGTCAGGAACATCTTCATTTGCTCGACCGTGGTGTTCTGGCTTTCGTCGAGGATGATGAAGCTGTTGTTCAGGGTCCGGCCACGCATGTAGGCCAGCGGCGCGACTTCGATGACCTGGCGCTCGATCAGCTTGGCGACGTATTCGAAGCCGAGCATTTCGTACAGCGCGTCATAGAGTGGGCGCAGGTACGGGTCGATTTTCTGGGCCAGGTCGCCGGGCAGGAAACCGAGTTTTTCCCCGGCTTCGACCGCCGGGCGCACCAGCAGGATGCGCCGAACCTGTTCGCGCTCCAGGGCATCGACCGCGCAAGCTACCGCCAGGTAGGTCTTGCCCGTACCGGCCGGGCCGATACCGAAATTGATGTCGTTGCCGAGGATTTCCTTCACGTAGCGCTGCTGATTCAAGCCGCGAGGGCGAATCATGCCTTTCTTCGTGCGCAGGGCCACGGCAGGTTCCGCCGGGGCGTGGTTGTCGAGCTCTTCGACGGCCGACTCCTGCAGGAACAGGTGGACAGTGTCCGGCGACAGCTCGCTCCCCTTGGTTTCCCGGTAGAGGCGGCGCAGCAGGTTTTCCGCGGAGGTGGTGTGCTTGGGTTCGCCGATCAGCTCGAACTGGTTTCCGCGGTTGCGGATCTCGATGGCCAGGCGCTGTTCGATCAAGCGCAGATGCTCGTCGAATTGCCCGCACAGATTGGCGAAGCGGCGAGCCTCAAAGGGCTCGAGAATGAAACGATGGGGTTCGATGGGTGCGTTCAAGGTCGTTTTTAGCCGCCCGGGGGCAATTGAGATGAAATCAAGGATAACGCCAGTAGGCTGGGTGCGAAAGCTCTTAAGCGGGGTAAACCCATTCCAGCGACCGACGCGGTCTGTGTGGAAGTGATTTGTGGGAGCGAGCCTGCTCGCGATATCGGTGTGTCATTCAACATGGATGTCGACTGATATGCCCATATCGCGAGCAGGCTCGCTCCCACAGGGAATTGTGCTTACTGAACCAGCGAACCGCGCAGGGAGTGGGGTTGCGCGGAGTCGATGTGCACGTCGGCGAACTGGCCGATCAGGGCCGGGGTGTCGCAGCGGAAATTGACGATGCGATTGTTTTCGGTCCGGCCTTGCAGTTCGCCCGGGTCTTTTTTCGAATAATCGGTGACCAGAATCCGCTGGACGGAACCGACCATTTGTCGGCTGATCTCGAAACCCTGCTGGTTCAGGCGGTGTTGCAAGGCGTTGAGCCGTTCCTTTTTCAGTTCTTCGGGGGTGTCGTCCGCCAGGTCGGCCGCCGGGGTGCCGGGGCGCTGGCTGTAGACGAACGAGTAGGAGAAGTCGAACCCCACGTCCTCGATCAGCTTCATAGTCTGTTGGAAGTCTTTCTCGGTTTCGCCGGGAAAGCCCACGATGAAGTCCGAACTGATGCAGATCCCCGGCACCGCCGCCCGCAGCTTGCGCAGCTTGGACTTGTATTCGAGCGCCGTGTGGTTGCGCTTCATGGCCGCCAGGATCCGGTCGGAGCCCGACTGCACCGGCAGGTGCAGGTGCTTGACCAGCTCGGGGACCTCGGCGTGGGCGAGGATCAGGCTGTCGGAGAACTCCAGCGGATGGGAGGTGGTGTAGCGGATGCGGTCGATGCCGTCCACCGCCGCCACGACGCGGATCAATTCGGCGAGATCCGCCAACCGTCCGTCGTGGGTCAGGCCGCGATAGCCGTTGACGTTCTGCCCCAGCAGCGTCACTTCCCGCACGCCGTTTTCCGCCAGGTGGATGATCTCGGCGATCACGTCGTCGAAAGGGCGGCTGACTTCTTCGCCCCGGGTATAGGGCACCACGCAGAACGTGCAGTACTTGCTACAGCCTTCCATGACCGAGACATAGGCGCTCGGGCCATCGATGCGCGGCTCGGGCAGGTGGTCGAATTTCTCGATTTCCGGGAACGAAACGTCCACCTGCGGCAGCTTGGTGACACGGGCCGCGTCGATCATCTCCGGCAGGCGGTGCAGGGTCTGCGGGCCAAAGACCACATCCACGTAGGGGGCACGGTCACGAATGGCGGCGCCTTCCTGGCTGGCCACGCAACCGCCCACGGCGATGACCATTTCCGGATTGGCCAGCTTCAGTTCGCGCCAGCGGCCGAGCTGGGAATAGACCCGGTCCTGGGCGCGCTCGCGGATCGAACAGGTGTTGAGCAGGATCACGTCGGCGTCTTCGGCGCGTGCGGTGACTTCCAGGGCCTGGTGCTCGCCCAGCAGGTCGACCATGCGCGAGCTGTCGTACTCGTTCATCTGGCAACCGTGGGTTTCGATGTAAAGCTTCTTGGCCATGGAGGGAGTCATCACGTGATTCAAAGAACCGCGCATTATAGGGAACAAGTCCCCCGGTTCCTACCGCTGTGCGAGCAGTGGCTATGCTATAGTTCGCGCCCTCATTTTTACCTGCCGATGTGTTTCGCCCGCCATGACCAAACGTGAAGCTCCAATCTACAAGGTGATTTTCCTCAACCAGGGCCAGGTGTTCGAAATGTACGCCAAGCAGATCTATCAAAGTGATCTGTGGGGCTTCCTGGAGGTGGAAGAGTTCGTCTTTGGCGAGCGCACGCAAGTGGTCGTCGACCCCAGCGAAGAAAAGCTCAAGGCCCAGTTCGAAGGCGTGGTGCGCAGCTTCGTGCCGATGCATTCGATCGTGCGCATCGACGAAGTCGAACGCCTGGGTACCCCGAAGATCAGCGAAGCCCGGGGCGCGGTCGGCAATGTGATGCCGTTTCCGATGCCGATGCCTGAGAAGTAAATCTGGCCTTTGTGGCGAGGGGATTTATCCCCGCTGGGCTGCGCAGCAGCCCCAAGGCAATCACCTCAATTAACCTCTATACCGAGGTGTCAGGTTTTAGGGCCGCTCCGCGCCCCAGCGGGGATAAATCCCCTCGCCACAGGGGACCTTGGGTTCAGGGTAGGGGCGAGAAGGGCGTGCGCCCGTCGGCATTCTGCAGTTCCATCAGGTACTTGCGGAAAATCTGCCCCAGCACCTGGGTCGCCACTTCCAGTTCGTCACGAGGCATCTGCTCGGCGACTTCGTCGGCGGTGTCCAGGGCATCTTCGGCGCCGTTGACCGCCGCCATCTTCAGCACGATGTAGGCCTGGACGTTATTGGCAGGTACGCCTTCGCCATGGAAGAACATGCCACCCAGCTTGAATTGCGCCTGGGCATGGCCCTGCAGCGAGGCTTTTTCGAAATAGTTGAGGGCTTGCTTGAGGTCGCGCGGCGCGGCCTTGCCTTCGTAGTAGAACTCGCCCAACTCGTATTGCGCTTGCGCATCGCCTGCGTCCGCCGCTTTTTGACAGGCGTCGAGTGCCTGTGCGAGATCTTGTGGCTGGGTATTGAGCGTGCAACGGCCCACCGCCGGGATCAACAACGAGTTGCCGCCTGCTTGTGCATTCGCGAGCAGCGGCTGAAGGAGCAACAGGCAGCCCAGGGCAAGGGTGCGGCCGGTGCGGTTCATGGGAATCGACTTACCTCTGAGGGGCGCGCGGACCCTCCGGGGGATCCAATAAGCGCGCATTATGAAATAAGCAGGGCCATCCTTACAAAGTCTTTACTCGTTTTTCTGCTGCCAGAGCATGTCGATGACTGCTTTATAGATCAATACGTAGGAAAAGAGGCGAAGCTTGTCGGTAATCACTGACGCCGGTGTCAGCCAGCGTCAGTTATCCACAGGCTTATTTCATGGCGGCGAAGGCCCGCTCTGCTGCGTCGAGAGTGATCTTCAACTCGGCCTCGCCATGGGCGATGGAGGTGAAGCCGGCTTCGAATGCGCTCGGCGCCAGGTACACGCCGCCCTCGAGCATCAGGTGGAAGAAGCGCTTGAAGCGATCCGCGTCGCTGGCCATCACGTCTTCGAACGTCACGATGTCGTCGGCGCCACTGAAATACAGGCCGAACATGCCGCCGGCCTGGGTGGTCACGAACGGGATGCCGGCCGCGTCGGCGCGAATCTGCAGGCCGTCGAGCAGGCGGGTGGTGAAGTCGGTCAGCTCGGCATGGAAGCCCGGCCGGCTGATCAGGCGCAGGGTGGTCAGGCCGGCGGCCATGGCCAGCGGATTGCCCGACAGCGTGCCGGCCTGGTAGACCGGGCCCAGTGGTGCGATGTATTCCATGATGGCGCGCTTGCCGCCGAAGCAGCCCACCGGCATGCCACCGCCGATGATCTTGCCGAAGGTGCTCAGGTCCGGCGTCACGCCATAATGGGCCTGGGCGCCGCCGAGGGCGACACGGAAACCGGTCATCACTTCGTCGAAGATCAAGACCACGCCGTGTTTGTCGCACAGGCTGCGCAAGCCTTCGAGGAAGCCCGGTGCCGGCGGTACGCAGTTCATGTTGCCGGCCACCGGCTCGACGATGATGCAGGCCACTTCCTGACCGACGTCGGCGAGCATCTTTTCGACTTCTTCAAGGTCATTGAACGGCAGGGTCAGGGTGTGTCTGGCGAACGCCGCCGGTACACCGGCGGAACTCGGCACGCCCTGGGTCAGTGCGCCGGAACCGGCCTTGACCAACAGGCTGTCGGAGTGACCGTGGTAGCAACCTTCGAACTTGATGATGCTGTCGCGACCGGTGTAGCCCCGTGCCAGGCGGATCGCGCTCATGGTCGCCTCGGTGCCGGAGCTGACCATGCGCACCATCTCCATCGACGGCACGATGGTGCAGACCAGGTCGGCCATTTCGGTTTCCATGGCGGTCGGGGCGCCATAGGAGAGGCCGTGTTCCAGCTGCTTGCGCACGGCGTCCAGCACGTCCGGGTGGCTGTGGCCCAGGATCATCGGCCCCCAGGAACCCACGTAATCCACATAGCGCTTGTCGTCTTCGTCCGTTACATAAGCGCCTTCGGCGTGTTTGAAGAACAACGGGGTACCGCCGACGCTCTTGAACGCACGCACGGGGGAGTTCACGCCGCCGGGGATATGTTTCTGGGCGTTGGCAAACAGGGTTTCGGAACGGGACATGGTCGGTCTCTCGAAAACGGAAATTAGTTGATCTTCAACAGATCGTTGAATGCGCGGGCGCGGCGCGTCACTTCATGAGTGCTGTCTGCGCCGAACAGGCCATGCACCACTGCCAGCAGGTCGACACCGTGGGCCACCAGCGGGGCGGCGTTCTCCAGGGTAATGCCGCCGATGGCGCATACCGGTACATGCAGTTTGAGGCGGGCTTGTTCGAGCAGTTCAAGGTTTGCGCTGGGCGCGCCGGGCTTGGTGTTGGAATTGAAGAAGCGGCCGAAGGCGACGTAGCTCGCGCCTTCGGCGGCGGCCTGCGCAGCCAGTTCCAGGCTGGCGTGGCAGGTCGACCCGATAATCGCCTTGTGCCCGAGCAATGCTCGTACCGGCGCCAACGGCCCGTCGGTCTGTCCCAGGTGCACGCCGACGCCCAGGCGCGCGGCCAGTTCGGCGTCGTCGTTGATGATCAGTTGGGTCTTGTAGCGCTCGCACAGGTCGCGCAGGGCTTCGGCTTCGCGCAGGCGCCGGGCCTCGTCACTGCTTTTATCGCGGTATTGCAGCAGGGTGACGCCACCTTCCAGTGCCGCTTCTACATAGGCGAGGAATTTACCGGCCAGCAGCTGGCTATCAGTGATGGCATAGAGGCCACGTAATTTCATTCCACTGCCCTCTGTTTCTGGCAAAAAATGTGACTGGCAAAAATGTTACGAGCAGAAATCCAGCGGCAGGCGACGTGGCACGAACTGGCCTTTGCCCAACTGTTCGGCGTCGCGCAGGGTGCGCCAGGTGTAATCCAGGGCGGTGCGCACGGCGCTGGCGAGCTGTTCGCCCTGGGCCAGTCGACCGGCCAGGGCGCTGGCCAGGGTGCAGCCGGAACCATGGTAGCTACCGGGCAAGCGCTGGCAGGTAAACGTCTCGCGGCGACCGTCACGGCTGTACAGGCGATTATGGACTTCATGTTCGTCGCCATGTCCGCCGGTGATCAACAGGTGCTTGACGAAGGGCAGCAGTTTTTCGGCGCACTCATCGGCGCTGCCCTCGGGCAGTTCGGCGAGAATGCGGGCTTCCGGCAGGTTCGGGGTGGCGATGATCGCCAGGGGCAGCAAGCGTTCGCGCATGGCGTAGCCGACTTCATCCTTGCCCAGGCGTCCACCGCCGCCAGCGCGCAGCACCGGGTCGCAGACCATGGGCAGGTGCGGGTGCGCCTGGAGCAGTTCGACCACGGTGTCGACCATTTCCAGGGAGCCGAGCATGCCCAGCTTGACCGCGGCGACCTGCGAATCGTTGAGCACGGCATTGGCTTGCGCCAGGACCCACTCGCGATCGAGTACGCGGAAGTCGCTCACGTTCACCGTGTCTTGCACGGTCAGCGCGGTAACGGCCGGGGCGGCATGGCAACCCTGGGCGAGCAGGGCTTCGATATCTGCCTGCAAGCCGGCGCCACCACTGGGGTCGTGGCCGGAGAGACAGAGGACAACGGGGCGAGAGCTGTAGATATTCATGGTGCGCGAGCTTACCACCAAACCCCTTCGGTCGGCGCCACCGATAAATTTCCCTGCCATTGCGTGAGCGATGTTCCGACGCCGCATGGCAACTTGGCCAAAGCAACAGCTCTATCTCAATGCTTTGCTCTGGAACGCCCGTTCTAGAGCCTTTTGCCAGAGAAATTTCAATGGTGCAAGTTGGCCATCAACGGCTATGCTAAGGATGGATCCAACTCAATAACAGGTAATGCCGGTTTTACGTCTACTCAGGGAATGGGGGGCTTCCTGACTCAACCGGACAGGCCACGCTGGGGCTTAAATGCGCTATTTGCTGATGTTGCTGCTGTGCTTGTCCCCCTTGGCAAGCGCCCTCGAATTCGACGAGTTCACCCAAAGCCTGCCGCTGGGCCAGGCGCTGCAAGTATTCGAAGACGCAAACGGCACCGCCACCATCGACGACGTGCAGGCCGAGGCCGCAGCCGGTCGCTTCAAACCCCATGACAAGGACACGCTGAATGCCGGTTACTCGCGGTCGGCGTTCTGGCTGAAAATCGACCTCCACTACCGCCCCCGTAATGTGAATGCCCAGCGCACCTGGTTGCTGGAACTGGCCTATCCGCCGTTGGATCACCTTGATCTGTATCTGCCTGACGCCAGCGGCGTCTATCGCCTGGTCCGCCAGACCGGCGATGCGCTGCCGTTCGGCGCCCGGGAAATTCGTCAGAACAGCTACCTGTTCAGCCTGGATTTTGTCCCCGACCAGCACCAGACCGTGTATTTGCGCCTGCAGAGTCAGGGATCGATCCAGGCGCCGCTGATCCTGTGGTCCAGCACTGCTTATCTCGAACAGCAGCCGGTGCGCTTGTATGTGCTGGGTATTATCTATGGCGTGCTGCTGGGCATGCTGGTGTACAACCTGTTCATCTACCTGAGTGTGCGGGACACCAGCTACCTCTATTACATCGTCTATATCGCCTCGTTCGGCCTGTACCAATTGTCGGTCAACGGTGCCGCCGCCGAGTATTTCTGGCCGGACAACCCCTGGTGGACCAACGCCGCGACACCGTTCTTCATCGGCTGCGCGGGCCTGTTCGGCAGTCAGTTTGCCCGCAGCTTCCTGCAAACCGGCCAACACAGCCGCTGGCTCGATCGTCTGCTGTTGGCGTTGATCGTCTTCAGCGCGGTGGTGGTGGGCCTGTCGCTGATGGCCAGCTACGCCTTGGCACTGCGCCTGGCGACGGCGTTGGCGCTGGTGTTCACGGTGGTGATTTTTGCCGCCGGCCTGTTCGCCTGGTGGCGTGGGCTGAGGGTGGCGCGTTACTTCATCATTGCCTGGTCGGCCTTTTTGCTGGGAGGCATCGTCAACACCCTGATGGTGCTTGGTTATCTGCCGAACGTGTTCCTGACCATGTACGCCAGCCAGATCGGCTCGGCCATCGAAGTGGCATTGCTGTCCCTGGCCCTGGCCGACCGCATCAATGCCATGCGCGAGCAACAGGCCCAGACCCTGCTGGATGCCGGGCAGAAGCTGGAAGTGCTCAACCAGCAACTGGCCCACGGCAACAAGCTCAAGGACGAATTTCTCGCGACCCTGACCCATGAACTGCGCACGCCCATGAATGGCGTAATCGGCTCGCTGGAGTTGATGGAAACCGTCGAGATGGACGAGGAATTGAGCCAATACCAACAGACCGCCGCCGGTTCGGCGCGGGACATGATGCGTATGGTCAACGGCATGCTGACTCTCACGGAGTTGCAGGCCGGCAAGCTCAAAGTCAATCCGGCGCCGTTCAGCTTGCGCGGAATGCTCGATGTCTTGCAGGTACAGTTCGCGGCCAATGCCCAGGCCAAGGGCCTGGATTTCAAGGTCGATGTGGCGCCGGGTATCGCGGATCGGTTGCTCGGTGATAGCTGCAAACTGACCCAGTGCCTGGAGTGCCTGTTGGACAACGCCATCAAGTTCACCCGGATGGGCGGCCTGGCGCTGCGAGTCAGCGGCAAGCCGATGGCGCATGATCGCTGGGGGCTGTCCTTCGCGGTGATCGACACGGGGATCGGCTTCACCGACCTGGGCGAGGCGACCTTGTACCAGCGTTTCTTCCAGCTCGACGGTTCCATGACCCGGGAATACGGCGGCTTGGGCGTGGGCCTGGCGATTTGTCGACAGCTGGTGGGGTTGATGGGCGGACGCTTGACCCATTCCTCCGAGCCCGGGCGCGGCAGCCGTTTCCAGTTGGACATCGAGTTTGAAATGGCCTTGCCGATGGCGGGTCCCACGCCATTTCCGTTCCGCAGAAGGCACGGTACCCGTCAACCCCAGGACTGCACGGTGCTGCTGGCCGATGACGACAGCATCGATCAACTGGTCATGCGCGGCATGCTGCTCAAGCTGGGCTACCGGGTGCGTACCGTCGACAGTGGCCATGGGGCGCTGGAGATGTTGCGGGACGAGAGTTTCGACGCCGTGGTGCTCGATTGCCAGTTGCCACCCCTGGACGGTGTGTCGGTCTGCTGCCAGATCCGTACCCTGGCCGGCTGTGAGGATTTGCCCGTGCTGGTAGTCGGCTCGAACCTGGACCCGAATGCTTGCCTGGCGGGCGCGTTGGTTGATTACCTGGGCAAGCCGGTGAAATTCGAGGTACTGCAGGCGATTTTGCAACGTCGCGTGCTGTGTCCTGGGCAGGGTGAAAGCGCCGACATTTAGGCGGGTATGACACTTTGTTCAGCCTGGAGGCGGTGCTTAACTGGTTCCTGCTGGCCGACCGAGGAGCCCCGTCATGAACCTGCACCAGTTCGCCGAAACCCACGACGTCACGAATCAGCCGCCCTCCCTGGACGGCGCCAACCTGTATCGCATCGACTTGCCGCTGCAGCAATGGTCACAGCGTTTCGGTGCCGGCTGGGCCCAGGCACGGATCGATGAGTACGGTGGGTTGGCCGGCGGGCCGCTGATGGAGGCGGGGTTCCTGGCCAACCAGAACCAACCGGTGTTCTCCAGCCATGACCGCTATGGTCATCGCATCGATCTGGTGGAGTTCCATCCCGCTTATCACCAACTGATGCGGACCGCTATCGAACATGGCCTGCCCAGCCTGCCCTGGGCCCATCCGCAACCCGGTGCTCATGTGGCCCGGGCGTCGATGACGTATCTGCACAGCCAGGCCGAAGCCGGCACGGGCTGTCCGCTGACCATGACCTTTGCCAGCGTCCCGGCGCTGCGCCTGCAACCGGATCTGGCCGAGCGCTGGCTGCCGAAAGTGCTCGCCACCGAGTATGACCCGCGCAATGTCGGCATGGCCCACAAGGCCGGGGTCACCCTTGGCATGGCCATGACCGAGAAGCAGGGCGGTACCGATGTGCGGGCCAACACCACCAAGGCCTTCCCGGTGGGCGCCCGGGGGCCGGGCCAGGCCTATGAGCTGGTGGGGCACAAGTGGTTCTGTTCGGCGCCGATGTGCGATGCCTTCCTGACCCTGGCCCAGACCGACAAGGGCCTGACCTGTTTCCTGTTGCCGCGCCATCGCCCGGACGACACCCGCAACCAGTTCTACATCCAGCGGCTGAAAAACAAGCTGGGCAACTGTTCCAATGCTTCCAGCGAAGTCGAGTTCCGCGGTGCCCTGGCCTGGATGGTCGGTGAAGAAGGGCGCGGCGTGCCGACCATCATCGAGATGGTCGCCATGACCCGCTTCGATTGCATGGTCGGCTCCAGCGCCCTGATGCGCCAGGCGCTGACCCAGGCCAGTCATCACTGTGCCCATCGCACGGTCGGCGGCAGGCTGCTGAGTGAGCAGCCCTTGATGCAGAATGTGCTGGCGGACCTGGCGCTGGAAAGCGAGTCCGCGTTGGCCTTGAGCCTGCGCATGGGCCGGGCGCTGGATCACTTGAGTGACGAGCACGAAGCCAAGTTCGCCCGGCTGGTGACGGCGGTGGGCAAATACTGGATCTGCAAGCGTGCCCCCGCGATGATCAATGAGGCCGCCGAGTGCATGGGTGGTGCCGGTTATGTCGAAGACAGCATCCTGCCGCGCCTGTACCGGGAGGCGCCGGTCAATTCGACGTGGGAAGGCTCCGGCAATGTGCAATGCCTCGACGTATTGCGGGCTCTGTCCAAGGAGCCCGGGGTGCTTGAGGTGCTGTTCAGCGAATTGGGCGACGGTCATGGCGATAAACGCCTGGCGGCCCATATCGATCAACTGCATGAGGCGTTCAAGGACACCAACGACATCCAGTACCGCGCCCGGCAATTGACCGAAGACATCGCCGTGGGCCTGCAAGCTCGGTTGCTGCTCGAGGCGGGCAACAGCGACGTCAGCGACGCCTTCATCGCCAGCCGCCTGGGCTCGACTGGCCGGGTCTACGGCGCCTTGCCGCGAGGCCTGAATGTGGAGGCCATCGTGACGCGTTCTACCCCGCAAGGGTTTTGAGATGCCTGCGACAGGCTCCTATCCCTTGTGGGAGATGGTGTGCGCGAGAGGCTGCGGGTGCCTTCGGTCAGGGTGGGAGCGAGCCTGCTCGCGATGGCGCCGGCACATCCAGCATCTATGCAAGCTGACCCACCGCAATCGCGAGCAAGGCTCGCTCCCACATTGGGTCTTCGGTGGATGGTCGACGGTGTCCAACACGCCACTGTTCCCGTAAGACGACGATGCAGGCAAGATGAAGGCCTGCAAGTCAGAACACAGGAAGCTGATCGTGACCGAAGCGTTTATTGTCGTTCAAACCGCCGAACAAGCCGTGGATCGTCTGGCGGCCCTGCACGAGCGTGCGACCACCGCGTTGAACCAGGCGTTGATGCGCTACCTCAAGGACCGCGTCGAGCCGGATGCCGAGCAACGAGCGCTGTTCCGCTATCCGGCGCTGCGCCTGACCTACCACTGCCACGGTGAGGTTCCGCAAACCACCCGCGCCTATGCCAAGGTCCAGTTGCCGGGCACCTACAGCGTCACCGTCACCCATCCTGCCGCGTTTCGTAAATACCTGCTCGAACAACTCGTTCCGCTGATGCATGACTTTACCGTCACCGTGGAAGTGGGCGTCAGCGAGCAGAACATTCCCTACCCGTATGTAGTGGAGCAGGGCGATGAACTGGCCGGTTCCGGTGTAACGGCGGCGGTGCTGGCGCGGGTATTCCCCAGCACCGACCTGTCGGCCGCCACCGATGGTATCGCCGACGGCCTCTATGACTGGGAAAACACCGACCCGCTGCCCCTGTCGCTGTTCGACGCCGCCCGCGTGGATTTCTCCCTGCGCCGTCTCGTGCATTACACCGGCAGTGATTGGCGCCATGTGCAACCGTGGATCCTGCTGACCAACTACCATCGCTATGTCGACCAGTTCATCGTCCATGGCCTGGAACAGTTGCGCAGCGACCCGCGCTTCGTGCGCATGGTTCTGCCAGGCAATGTGATCATCGACAAGAACATGGACCACAGCGAAGCCTCGGCCATCGCCGCCGGCGTGGTCTGGCATCGCTACCAGATGCCGGCTTATCACTTGCAGGCCAACGACGGCCATGGCGTGACCCTGGTGAACATCGGTGTCGGACCTTCCAATGCCAAGAACATCACCGACCACCTGGCCGTGCTGCGACCGCACTGCTGGCTGATGATCGGCCACTGCGGCGGTTTGCGGCAGTCCCAGACCATCGGCGACTACGTGCTGGCCCACGCCTACATGCGCCGTGATGGCATCCTCGACCGGGTGGTACCTCCGAACATTCCGATCCCTGCACTGGCGGAAGTGCAGTTGGCGCTGCAGCAGGCCGCGGCGAACATCACCGGTGAAAAGGGCGATGAGCTGAAGAAACGCCTGCGTACCGGCACCGTGCTGACCTACGACGACCGCAACTGGGAGCTGCGCTGGGCCCAGGAACGTCCGCTGATCAACCTGTCCCGCGCGGTGGCGGTGGACATGGAGAGCGGCACGATCGCCGCCCAGGGTTATCGCCTGCGGGTGCCTTATGGCACGTTGCTTTGCGTCTCGGACAAACCGCTGCACAGCGAGATCAAGCTGCCGGGCTCGGCCAACGCATTCTATGAACGGGCGGTCAATCAGCACCTGAAAATCGGTATCGAGGCATTGGATCTGTTGCGCAACCAGCTCAACTCATTGCATTCGCGCAAACTGCGCAGCTTCGACGAGCCGCCGTTCCGCTGATACGGCGGTGGTTATTTAGCGGTCAGGCCACTAGCATTAGCGGCCCTGACCGTTAGATGTTGTATTCGCCATGCCTCGTCCTCCACGCCCTGCTTCCCGTCGCCCTGGCGCGAAGCCTCCAGCCGCCGCGCCGCGTCGTGTGGCCAAGGCGCCTCCGGCCGAGCCCAAGCTGATCCTGTTCAACAAACCTTTCGATGTGCTGACCCAATTCAGCGACGGCGAGGGGCGGGCGACGCTCAAGGATTTTATCGATATCCCGGGCATCTACCCGGCCGGGCGGCTGGATCGCGACAGCGAAGGGCTGTTGTTGCTCACCAACGACGGGCAATTGCAGGCGCGTATCGCCGACCCTAAACACAAACTGGCCAAGACCTACTGGGTGCAGGTGGAAGGCGAGCCGAGCGCTGAACAGCTACAGCGCCTGCGTGATGGTGTGGAGTTGAACGACGGCATGACGCTGCCCGCCGAGGCGCGACCGCTGGACGAGCCGCCGCTATGGCCGCGCAACCCGCCGGTGCGCTTTCGCAAAAGCGTGCCTACGAGCTGGCTGGAGCTGGTGATCCGTGAGGGGCGCAACCGGCAGGTGCGGCGCATGACCGCCGCCGTGGGTTTGCCGACGCTACGGCTGGTGCGGGTCAGGATCGGCGACTGGACGATCGAAGGGCTTGATCAGGGGCAGTGGAGAGAGGTCCCGGCGCGCTTATAGCGCCCCGGACTCGATCAGGCCGATCACCACGCTCTTGATGACGAACGCCGCCACGCCGAGCCCCAGCACGAAAAACAGGATGAACGAACCGAAACGCCCGGCCTTGGACTTCTTCGCCAGATCCCAGACGATGAAACCCATGAAAATGATCAGGATGCTGACCAGGCCGGTCATCATCCACTCTTCGAAAACAGCAGGATCCATCGAAACACTCCGGCGTGGGCGGGGTTGAAAAGACGGGGCAAGTATACGGCATGGGGGCGGGGCAATGGATTGGCATGCGGCGGTGTGTCGCAGCTGTTCATCGCCTTCCCGACGGTGTGACTGCCCTGATCCTGTGGGAGCCGAGCTTGCTCGCGATGGCGGTGGATCAGCCAAATCATTGTCGACTGTAATGCCGCCATCGCGAGCAAGCTCGGCTCCCACAGGGTTGTGGCGGATTCAGCTGCGCAGATGGGTCAACGGCAACTCGGTACTGCTGAGCACCTGGTTCAGCACGAAACTCGAGCGCACGCTGGTGACGCCGTCGATCCGGGTCAGGTGGCCCAGCAGCAGTTTCTGGTAGTGGTCCATGTCCGGTACCACCACCTTGAGCTGGTAGTCCGCATCCATGCCGGTCACCAGGCTGCACTCCAGCACTTGCGGCAGGTTGCGAATCGCGGCTTCGAAGTTTTCGAAGCGTTCGGGCGTGTGACGGTCCATGCCGATCAACACATAGGCGGTCAGGCTCAGGCCGAGCATCTTGCGGTCGAGCAGCGCGACCTGGCGGGTAATGTAGCCGTCGTCTTCCAACTGCTTGACCCGCCGCGAACAGGGCGAGGGTGACAGGCCGATGCGTTCGGCCAGTTCCTGGTTGGAGATGCGCGCGTCGCGCTGCAATTCCGCCAGAATGCTCAGGTCGTAACGGTCGAGTTTGCTCATCGGTCGGGCCTTTATCTTGATAATTGCGTGGGATTATCTATCCGGAGGTAAAAATTGCGCAAGCGATGTTTAATTGAGCAATCTTCGCAATCATCTGTCGCCGGCCCGGGCCTATTCTTATCACCAAGATCACTGCTCGGACAAACAGTCCAATGCAGCCCGCCCAAGCAGGCCGGCTGCGGTCGCGGCACCCACCGGTGCTCGAATTAGCCACACAGGCCATTCATGACCCCCGAGCTACACACTGTCCAGAAGACGGCGTGAGGTGAGCCGACGTCAAAAGCGTCGAGCACGGACGAAGTTCTCAAGGGGAGGCCGACGGGTCTCCCTTTTTTAATGCCTGCGAAATAAAACGCGCGCCTGATAATCTGGTGCAGAACCGGCCTGGGCTTTTCTCAGTCTTATCATCAGGCCCTGAACCGTTGTGAGGAATAACATGAAGTCGCGCATCTGGCGTCTGGCAGGTGTTGGTCTGTTGTGGGCAAGTGTCAGTGCGCAAGGGATGGCCGATGATCAGCAAAGCCGTGGCGGCCCGGACGGCGGTCGTGACCACGACCAGCGCGGTGGCAACAGCCAGGGCCATGTTGAGCAACCCCGGCCCCGGAACAACGAAATCATCCGTGGCGACAACAGTCGCCAGTTCGAACCCGGCGCTCAGCGCCAGGGTGGTCCATCCTATGAACGATCGCCCCAGGACCCCAACGGTCATGGCCGTGCGCCGCAGCAACACCAGCAGCCGAGCAATAACCTGCCGATTCAGGGGCGGCCCGACAGCGTGACTCAGACCCGGGAGCCGCAACCGGGTTACTACCGCGATATCCCCCGTCGCAGCGACGGCTATCCGAGCAATCGGCCACGCCCCGAGCATGACAATCGCCCCGACCAGCACTGGGCCGGTCGCCCGGATGGGCATGGCAATGGGTGGGGCCCGGGGCCGCAGTATCGTCCCGGTTATGTCATCGACCGCTTCCCGGATCGCAACTACCGTGTGCCCTATCGTGGCCAGGACTATTTCTTCTCGGGCGGCTATTGGTATCGCCCGCAAGGACCACGCTATGTGGTGGTGCAGCCGCCACGGGGCATTCGCACCCGCTACCTGCCCGATTATGCCCGGGAAGTCTGGATCGGCAGCTCGCTGTTCTTCCTCGCCGCCGGCGCCTATTACATTTACGAAGCCAACACCCGGGACTACGTCGTGGTCGACGCCCCAGTCGCCAACCCGCAGCCTCAACCCCAAGGCAACAGCTATGACGTGGTGGCGTATCCAGCCAACGGTCAGTCACCCGAGCAGGTCAACCAGGACGGCTATGAGTGCTATCGCTGGGCGGTGCAGCAGAGCGGTTTCGATCCGCGCAACTACACCTATCCGCCCGCGCCGGAAGTGGTGCAGACCTATCGGCAGGCCCAGGGGAATTGCCTGAGCAGCCGTGGGTATCAGGTGAGTTACTGAGCACTCAGCCTGGAATGCAGTCCCCCTGTGGCGAGGGGATTTATCCCCGCTGGGCTGCGAAGCAGTCCCAAAACTTGCAATTCAACTCGTCAGCCAAACCGAGGTCTCAGGTTTCAGGGCTGCTTTGCAGCCCAGCGGGGATAAATCCCCTCGCCACAATGACTCCTGCAGACATCAGGCGCTGGTGGCTTTCACCACTTCCGACGGGTCGGCATGCACCAGCACCTCGGCCTTCGGATAGGCCCGGTGGATGGCATCGGCGGCCTGGTCGCTGAGGCCGTGGGCCACTGACAAGGTCAGCTCCCCGGGCAATTCCAGGTGCAGTTGCACGAACCAGTGGTTGCCGGAAATCCGCGTGCGCAGGTCATGGGCACCGAGTACGCCGGGCACGGCGCAGGCCAGTTCCAGCATGTGCTGGCTGACGTCGGGTGGCAGTTCTTCGTCCATCAGCACGGAGAAACTTTCCCGGGCGATCTGGATGGCGCTCCAGAGAATGTAGGCGGCGATGCCCAGGCCGAACCAGGCGTCGAGTTGGTACCAGCCGAACCCGGCCAGCACCAGCGCCACCAGGATGCTGCCGTTGAGCAACAGGTCGGAACGGTAATGCAGCGAGTCGGCGCGCACGGCATTGGAGCCGGTGGCGCGGATGACCCGATGCTGCAATGCCAGCAGCGCCAGGGTCAGTGCCAGGGAAAACACGATCACGCCGACACTGAGCCAGGGCGCCTCCACCGGGACCGGGTTTTTCAGGCGCTCGAATGCCTGCAGGGCAATCAACACGGCGCTGCCGCCGATGAACAGCGCCTGGGCCATGCCGGCCAGGGACTCGGCCTTGCCATGACCGTAGCGATGATCGGCATCGGCGGGACGCAAGGCGTAATGCACCGCCAGCAGGTTGAGCAGCGAGGTGACGCCGTCCAAAGCCGAGTCGGTCAGGCCGGCAAGCATGCTCACCGAACCGCTCAGCCACCAGGCCAGTGCCTTGGCGATAATCAGGATCAACGCCACGGCCACCGAGGCGCGGGTGGCCAGGCGTAGCAGGCGAGCGTGTTCGGTGCTGGTGGTCATGGAGCGGTCGTTCCTTCAGTGGCGCCCGTTATGCGGCCGGCTTGAGTCCGAGGGCGGCCAGTTGTTGCGCGCTGCCCTTGTGCTGGATCAGCCGTGGATCGTCGAGGGGGAAGCTGCGGCCCAGTTCGCTTTCCAGGATGGCCTGCAGTTTATGGTTGTCGACGCTGCCGTCAGGGTTGACGGCCTGCTTGAGTTTTTCCGGCGCGACCTGGGCGGTCTTGCCCGGCTCGAAGTAAATGGCGCCGGTGGCGAAGTCCACTGCGAAGGCGATCAGGCCGGGGATGATGTAGAACAGCAGTCCGACGGCGTCGAGCGCGGCAATGGCCGGGTCGATCTTGCCGTCGATCTGGCCGCGACGGTCAGGGTAGAAGATCGAGCCGCAGGCACTGACCTGGGTCAGCAGGGTGGCGGCCAGGACGCCACCGATCACGCGAAAGGGAATACGCATAACAATCTCCTGAGTAGGTAAGGGCGTTGTTGGTTTGAGTCCAGACCACGCCAAACAGTTCGCCGTTATACTCGGCCCTCTGTTTTGGAGCCAGCATGATTTCTTTGCCGATTGATGAAGTTTTACCCGCCCTGCGTCAAGCCTTGGCATCACGCCATGAAGCTGTGCTCGAAGCACCGCCCGGTGCCGGTAAAACCACCCGTGTTCCCTTGGCCCTGTTGAACGAGCCGTGGCTGGCCGGACAGACCATCCTGATGCTCGAACCCCGACGCCTGGCGGCACGGGCGGCGGCGGAGCGATTGGCCAGTGAACTGGGTGAAAAGGTCGGTGAAACCGTCGGCTACCGGATTCGTCTGGACAGCAAGGTTGGCCCGAGGACCCGGATTGAAGTGGTCACCGAAGGGATTCTCACCCGTCGTCTGCAGGATGATCCGGCATTGGAAGGCGTCGGATTGTTGATATTCGATGAATTCCACGAGCGTAGCCTCGACGCCGACTTGGCTCTGGCCTTGAGCCTCAACGGCCGGGAGCTGTTTCGCGAAGACCAGCCGCTGAAGATCCTGTTGATGTCCGCGACCCTGGAAGGCGAGCGCCTGGCCGGGTTGCTGGACGACGCACCGATCCTGCGCAGTGAAGGGCGGATGTTCCCGGTGGTCGTGCGTTGGGGGCGTCCGTTCCAGCCTGGCGAGTTCATCGAGCCGCGGCTGGTGCAGACCGTGCTCGAAGCCCTGCACGATGAAACCGGCAGCGTGCTGGTGTTCTTGCCCGGTCAGGCGGAAATCCGTCGGGTCCACCAGCAACTGGTCGAGGCCCTGGGCGAGGGCGGCAACGTATTGCTCTGTCCGTTGCACGGTGAACTGGATCTTGCGGCCCAGCGCGCCGCCATTGACCCGGCGCCTCCTGGCCTGCGCAAAGTGGTGCTGGCGACCAACATCGCCGAAACCAGCCTGACCATCAACGGCGTGCGGGTGGTGGTCGATGCCGGGCTGGCCCGGGTTCCACGTTTCGACCCGGGCAGCGGCATGACCCGTCTCGACACCCAGCGCATTTCCCGGGCCAGCGCTACCCAGCGGGCCGGTCGGGCCGGGCGTCTGGAGCCGGGGGTGTGTTACCGGTTGTGGTCCGAAGACCAGCACGAGCAACTGGCCGCCTACGGCAGTGCGGAGATCCTTTCGGCGGACCTGGCCGGGTTGGCCTTGCAACTGGGACGCTGGGGCGTGACGCCGCAGCAATTGATCTGGCTCGACGTGCCGCCCAGCGCCGCCTACGCCCAGGCCCAGGACCTGCTGCAACGCCTGGGCGCGCTGGACGGCGAGCAACTGACCCGCCACGGTCAGGCCATGGCCGAACTGCCGGCTCACCCGCGTATCGCTCATCTGTTGTTGCGCGGCCAGGCGCTGGGGTTGGCGGACATGGCCTGCAACGTCGCTGCGCTGTTGGGCGAGCGCGATATTCTGCGTGGCGCCGGCGCGGATCTGCACAGTCGCCTGGCCCTGCTGTCTGGCGAAGAGCGGGCGGCGCGGGGCGCGCAAGGCGGCGTGACACGGGCACGGCAACTGGCCCGGCAGTATCGCGGCTATTTGCGGGGCAAGGCCGAAGAAGCCGTGGCCGATCCCGATCACCCGCGTTGGCTCGGCGCGTTGCTGGCGTTGGCCTATCCGGATCGGGTCGCCCAACAGCGTCGGCCCGGCGGCGCGGAATATCGTCTGGCCAACGGTCGTGCGGCGCTGTTTGCCGAGGCTGACAGCCTGATGAAACAGGCGTGGCTGGTGATCGCCGACCTGGGCAGTCGCCAGGGCCAGCGGGAAGAACGAATCTACCTGGCAACGGATTTCGACCCGACGCTGTTCGATTCGGTATTGGCCGAGCAGGTGCGCACGGTGGATCAGCTGGACTGGGACGAGCGCGAAGGCGTATTGCGGGCCGAGCGCCAGCGCAAGGTCGGCGAACTGGTGCTCAGTCGCGAGCCATTGACTGGCCTGGATGAGTCCGCCCGTAGCCAGGCCCTGGTGAACCTGGTGCGGCGCAAGGGCCTGGAATTATTGCCCTGGACCCCGGAACTGCGGCAATGGCAGGCGCGGGTGGCACTGCTGCGTCGACTGGACCTGGACGCCAAGGGCGAAAGCGAATGGCCCGACGTCAGCGACAAAGCGCTGCTCGACAGTCTTGAACATTGGCTGATGCCGTACCTGGGCCGAGTCTCGCGCCTCAGCCATTTTGCCAACCTGGACTTGTCGAGCATCGTTCACAACTTGCTGCCTTGGCCGTTGCCGCAGCGGCTGGACGAGCTGGCACCCCATCACCTGAGCGTGCCCTCGGGCTCGTCGATCCGCCTGGACTACAGCGAACATCCGCCGATCCTGGCGGTGCGCTTGCAGGAACTGTTCGGCCTGGCCGACACCCCGCGCATCGCCGGCGGACGCCAGGTGGTCAAGCTGCACCTGCTGTCACCGGCACGCCGGCCGGTGCAGGTGACCCAGGACCTGGCGAACTTCTGGCGCAGCACCTACGCCGAGGTGAAGAAAGACCTCAAGGGGCGTTACCCCAAGCATTACTGGCCGGACGATCCGTTGGTGGCGGAGGCGACGGCGCGGGTCAAGCCGCGCAAGTGAACAGACGTTAATCCGAGCGGTATTTGCCCTGTTGAAGAACCAAATCTCCCACATTGGCTCCGGGCTGGCCGCACGATCGCTATCCGTCATCAGAATCCTGTGGGAGCGAGCCTGCTCGCGATAGCGGTCTGTCAGTCGACATGGAAGTTGGCTGACACATCACATTCGCGAGCAGGATCGCTTCCAAGGTGTCCGCTAGGGCGCCGTCGGTAACAGAAACCGCGCGATCACCGGCAGGTGATCGGAGATGCGCAAGGTGTCGTCCTGCCGTACCTGGGCCTCGACCCGTTTGATGCGTGGGCTGTAGAACAGGTAGTCGACGGTGCGGTCCGGGCCGTTGAGGCCGGGGTCGTTCGGGTAGTGGGTCAGCCAGTGTGCACGGTCGATGCCGCTGGCCTCGTTGTTGGTGGGAATCATCGGGTATTTGTCCCACAGCAGGTGCAACGGGCTGTCGGCGGAGTAGGGGGTGCGCTGTTCGGGCGGCAGGCGCAGGTACTGCCCCAGGGGCAGCAGGTTGAAGTCACCGCCGATCAGCCAGGGCATGCCTCGCGATTCGAACTTGTCCAGGGCCTTGGCCACGGCAGTGACCTGCCTGGGCAGGGTGTCGTCCGGCTGCGTGGCCCGCTCCAGATGCGTGTTGAGCACGGCCAGTTGGCTGCCATCGCTCAGCGGCATATAGCTCACCAGCAGCGCATTCTTCGGTTGGAACTGGCGGCTGATGAAGTTGGTCTCGGCCACCGGCAGTTGCACCCGTTCGGCGTGATCGATGCGGTAGCGGCTCAGCGTGGCCAGTTGTCGGCCGACGCTGCCGAAGATATGGGGGGCGGGAATGAAGTCGGCCTTCCAGTCGAAGGCGCTGGTGCTGCAGGGGTAAAGGTCGGCAAGCCGCTCCTGCAACAACTTGAGCTGGTCCTGGTAGTCGCTGGCCTTGGCGCCGTTGTCCAGTTCCTGCAGCAGGACGATGCCGGGCTGCTCGTCACGGATGACCCGTGCCACTTCGTCGAGGCTGAAAGCCATGTCTTCCAGGGTCGGGCTTTCGTCGTCGCCCTGGGCCAGGTCGTGCCAGAACACGTAGCGCTTGCCGGCCAGGAACTGGACGTTCCAGGTCATCACTTTTATCGCCTGGCCGGGCATCAGCGGTGTGGCGCTGGCGGTACAACTGACCGGCAGCGTTTCCCGGGCATGTGGGCGCCAGGTCAGGCCGTAGATTGACAGGGCGGCCAGGCAAAGGACCGATAGCAGACCCAACAGGGTGTAACGCAGGAGACGGGTCATGGCTCGGGTTTTTCCCCCACCAGCATGAATATCCGGAACAGCACCACGCTGGTGAACAGTTGCAGGAAGCTGTGAACACTGTCGATCAACAGGCCGAGCCAGGGGTTCTGGGGCGGCGGGTACACCGAGACGCTGGCGCCCTTGAGCAGCCACAGCGGGGCCATCACGCCCATGATGCACAACAGGATCCGCCAGAACTGGCCACGGCTCATGCGCAGGCTTTCCTTCATCGCCGCCAACGGCGCCAGGCCCCGGAGCACCAGCAGGTATTCGCTGAACGCCAGGGTCACCATCAGCCACAGGCCCGGCAGGATGTACAACGAGATACCCAAGAGGATCAGCAGCGTGTTGAGGGCGGTCAGCAACGCGAAGCGCGGCCAGAGGGTCAGGGCCGCGGCGAGAAGATCACGAATGTGCGGCGATTCGCCTCGGCTGCGGGCGTCGAGAAACAGGATCAGCGCAGCGGTGTACACCGGATACACCAGCAGCCCGACGATCACGCTGTAGCCCGGAAAACCATCCGGGCCGAGAGCGCTGTCGACGGCTTGTTGCAGCACCGCCTCAAGTATCACCAGCGGCAGGCACAGCTGGGCGATCCGGCCCAGATGGCGCTTGAAGAAATACAAAGAGTCGCGCAGCACGTCAAACGGATTCATGAGTCGGGATCGCAGGTCCAGAAGCGGTCTGACACTTTAACCGATCAGGCACCTGCACAAGCAAACGTAAACATCAGGTAAAGACCATTGAAACCTTCGTGGCGAGCCCCATTACTGGTGGGCACCGGTTCTGCGGAACCGGCTTGGTTTTCTACCCGGCAATCTGATGAGGTCGCCATGAACAGCGAAGAACAAACCCTGATCGATGGACTGTTTTCACGGCTGCAACAGGCCGAAAAGGATTCAGCCCCGCGCGACGCCCAGGCCGAGGCGCGGATCAAGGAGCACCTGGCCAGCCAGCCCGCGGCCGGCTATTTCATGGCCCAGGCGATTCTGGTGCAAGAGGCGGCAATCAAGCGCCTCGATGAGCAGAACAGGCAACTGGCCGAGCAAGTCCAGCAACTGCAGGCAGACCTGCAGAGCGCCCGCAGCCAGGCTTCGGCACCCAGCGGCGGTGGTGGTTTCCTCTCAAGTATTTTTGGTGGCGGCAGTCGCGATTCGCGGCCGGCTCCCACTCCAAGCGCTCCGGCAACCGGCGGTGGCGGCTGGCGCGAACCGGCGCGGCCAGCCTTCAACAATGCCCCGGCTCAGCAGGGCTTCGGTGCGCCGCCAGCAGGCTATGGCGCTGCGCAGCAACAAGCCCCGGCGGCGAGCAGCTTCCTGGGTGGCGCCCTGAAAACGGCGGCCGGCGTGGCTGGTGGCGTGATGCTGGCACAAGGTATCAGCAGTCTGTTCCACAGCGGTCAGCAGCCCCAGGAGATCGTCGAGATCATCAAGGAAGAGCCGGCCCAACCGGTCAATGACGTTGGTAACAGCGGCGACAACGGTTGGGGCGACGACCAGCGCATGGCCGATAACGATGGCTACGGCAACGACCAGGGCGGTTTCAGCGACGCGGATTACAGCGACGACTCCTCCTTCTTTGGCGACGACGACTCCTTCGTCTGACCTGCCATTCGTCCGGGGTGCCCACGCGCCTCGGACCGATTATTCGCGGAATCCTCCTTCGGGCTGGCATACTGTGCGCCTTTTCGGGCCCGATGCCTGACCCAGAGCCTGTGCGCTTGTGCATTCAAGAGGAACCGCGGTGAAGAAAATCGCAGTGTTCGCCGATGTCCAGAACCTCTACTACACCGTGCGCCAGGCCTATGGTTGTCACTTCAACTACGCCGCTCTATGGGCCGATGTCAGCAAACAGGGGCAGATCGTCGAGGCCTATGCCTATGCGATCGATCGCGGTGACAGCAAGCAACAGCAATTCCAGCAGATCCTGCGCAACCTGGGTTTCACCGTGAAGCTCAAGCCCTACATCCAGCGCAGCGACGGCTCGGCCAAGGGCGATTGGGACGTGGGCATCACGCTCGACATCATGGACGCCGCCGACCATGTCGACGAGGTGGTACTGGCCTCGGGTGACGGCGACTTCGACATGCTGCTCGAGCGCATCATCAGCAAGCACGGTGTGCAGGCGGTGGCGTACGGCGTGCCGGGGTTGACGGCCAACTCGTTGATCCGCGCCGCCAGTCGCTACGTGCCCATCGAAGGCGCGCTGCTGCTCAAGAATTGATCGTTACGGAGTTCAGACAGGTTTGGAACGCATCGCAGTCATCGACTTTGAAACCACCGGGATCACCCCGAGCAGCAGTTGCCGAGCCACGGAAATCGCCGTGGTGATGCTCGAGCAAGGCCGGATCGTCGACCGCTACCAGAGCCTGATGAATGCCGGCGTGCGGGTGCCGGCCTTCATCGAGCAGCTGACCGGCATCAGCAATGCCATGCTGCGTAGCGCACCGTCGGCCGAGCGGGTGATGAACGAGGTCAATGAGTTCGTCGGCATCACGCCGCTGCTGGCTCATAACGCTGCGTTCGACCAGAAGTTCTGGGACTTCGAACTGGGACGGATCAAGCGCACCCGCCTGCAGAATTTTGCCTGTTCGCTGCTGCTCGCCCGACGCTTGATGCCGGCCGCGCCGAACCACAAGCTCGGCACCCTCAACGCCTTCGCCGGCCTGCCCCATACCGGCCAGGCCCACCGGGCCATGGCCGACGCCGAAATGGCCGCCAACCTCACCGCGCACCTGGCGTCGCAATTGCGGCAGAAGCATGGGCTGCGGGAGTTGTCCCATGATCTGTTGTGCAGTTTGCAGAAAGTCCCGGCGGCGAAGATCAATGAGCATCTCAAGCGTCATCGCGGGTTCTAGGACCACCGCCATCCATATGTGGGAGCGAGCCTGCTCGCGATGGCGGTGTGTCAGTCAGTGCAGATATTGGCTGACCTGACGCTATCGCGAGCAGGCTCGCTCCCACAGGGTCTGGTGGCGTATGAAAAAGCTGCGTACACCCGGTAACCCAGTGTGGGGGCGGCTACTTCCCGTTGCCTTCCAATTGCCCCAGCGGCACTCGCTTTTCAATGGCACTGGACAGCACGATCGAGGTCTTGCTGAAGCCGAACTTGGCGATCCGGTTGATCAGGTCTTCCAGCTCCGGCATCGAGCCGACCGCCGCTTGCATGATCACGCAGGGGTCGCCGGTCACCCGGTGGCATTCGGTCAATTGGGGAATCTTGCACAAGTCATCGTAGGCCTTCTGGTTGCCGTGCTGGTTCATCCGCAATTCGATCACGCACTGCACCGGCAGGCCGATCTTGGCCATGTCGACCTTGGCCTGGTAGCCGGTAATGATCCCGCTGGCTTCCAGCTTGCCGACGCGCTCGGCCACGGCAGGGGCCGAGAGGTTCACTTTGCGGGCCAGTTCGGCATAGGACGCACGACCATTTTCCAACAGGGCGCTGAGCAGCATGCGGTCGTATTTATCCACGGTTTGGCTTCCAGGTGACATGACTTTCGAAAGCACGGTTTATAGCGCTGATCTCCGTTGTTTGAAAAGTGTATGGGTTGGATAAACAGGTTTTGTAGCTTATTTTCCGTTCGTCGCCTTTCTAGAATAGCGTCTCTCATAGTCCTGACTTCGAGCTGACCATGCCGGGCCCACGCCGTTTTCCACTGCCGCTGATCGCTGCCTTCTTCGCCCTGTATGTCATCTGGGGATCGACCTACCTGGTGATTCGCATCGGTGTGGAGCATTGGCCGCCGCTGTTGCTGGCCGGGATTCGTTTCGTGCTGGCCGGCTCGCTCATGTATGGCTTCCTGCGCTGGCGCGGGGCACCGGCACCGACCTGGGCGCAGTGGAAGGCCGGGGCGATCATCGGCGTGCTGCTGCTCAGTTTCGGCAACGGCGCGGTCAGTGTCGCCGAGCACACCGGCGTGGCGTCCGGGGTGGCGGCGTTGGCCGTGGCGACGGTGCCTTTGTTCACCCTGCTTTGCGGGTATTTCTGGGGCGCGCGTAACACGCGCCTGGAATGGGCGGGCATCGTGCTGGGGCTGATCGGCATCGCCATGCTCAACCTCGGTTCCAACCTGCAATCCAGTCCCCTGGGGGCAACCTTGCTGGTGTTCGCGGCGGCGTCGTGGGCCTTCGGCTCGGTGCTGAGCAAACATCTGCCCTTGCCGGCGGGGGCGATGGCCAGTGCCGTGGAAATGCTGGTGGGCGGCGTGGTGCTGTTGATCGGCAGTTTCGCCAGTGGCGAACACCTGGAGCGCATCCCGCCGTTCGAAGGCTGGTTCGCGCTGGCCTACCTGACCTTCTTCGGTTCGATCATTGCCTTCAACGCCTACATGTACCTGCTCAAGCATGTACGGCCGGCGGCGGCCACCAGTTATGCCTACGTCAACCCGGCAGTGGCGGTGCTGCTGGGAATCGTGTTTGCCGGCGAAAGCATCGGCGTCGAGGAGTCCCTGGCGATGCTGGTGATCATCAGTGCCGTGGTGTTGATCGGGCTGCCCCAGTGGCGCAAGCCCAAGCCTGCGCCGGTTGAATCCTGAATTAAGGTAAACTGCCGCGCATTGCACACCCTGCGCTGATTTTTCCTACGGTACTTCCATGACTTTCGCCACCCTTGGCCTGATCGAACCTTTGTTGCGCGCCCTCGAGACGCTCGGCTACCAGACCCCGACCCCGGTGCAGGCCCAGGCCATGCCGGCGGTGCTGGCCGGTCGCGACCTGATGGCCGCGGCCCAGACCGGTACCGGCAAGACCGCCGGTTTCGCCGTGCCGCTGTTGCAGTTGCTGACCACCGAAGGGCCGAAAGTGGCCGCCAACTCGGTGCGGGCGCTGATCCTGGTGCCGACCCGCGAATTGGCCGAGCAGGTCCATGAAAGCGTGCGCCAGTACGCGCAGAACCTGCCGTTGAGCACCTACGCCGTGTACGGTGGCGTCAGCATCAACCCGCAGATGATGAAGCTGCGCAAGGGCGTCGACCTGCTGGTCGCCACGCCGGGACGCCTGCTCGATCTGTTCCGGCAGAACGCGCTGAAGTTCAACCAGTTGCAGACCCTGGTGCTGGACGAAGCCGACCGCATGCTTGACCTGGGCTTCTCCGAAGAACTGGCGAATATCTACAAGGCGTTGCCGAAGAAGCGTCAGACATTGCTGTTCTCGGCGACCTTTTCCGACGCGATCCGTTTGCTGGCCGGGCAAATGCTCAACGATCCGCTGAGCATCGAAGTGAGCCCGCGCAACGTCGCCGCCAACACCGTCAAGCAATGGGTGGTGACGGTGGACAAGAAGCGCAAGCCGGAATTGTTCGTGCACCTGCTGCGCAAGAACAAGTGGAAACAGGTGCTGGTGTTCGCCAAGACCCGTAACGGCGTCGATGCGTTGGTGGAAAAGCTCCAGGGTCTGGGCGTCAACGCCGATGGCATCCACGGCGACAAACCGCAGGCCACCCGTCAGCGCGCGCTGGACCGTTTCAAGCTCGGTGAAATCCAGATCCTGGTGGCCACCGACGTCGCCGCCCGTGGGCTGGATATCGAAGACTTGCCGCTGGTGGTGAATTTCGATTTGCCGATCGTCGCCGAAGACTACATCCATCGCATCGGCCGTACTGGCCGAGCGGGCGCCACGGGGCAAGCGATTTCCCTGGTGTGCGCCGATGAAGTGAACCTGCTGTCAGCCATTGAGATGTTGACCCGCCAGACCCTGACTCGCCAGATGGAGCAGGACTTCGAGCCTGAACACCGGGTGCCGGATACCGACGCCAGTGGCCAGGTGATCAAGAAACCGAAAAAGCCGAAGAAGCCAAAGACGTCGGGCGGTGGCGGCAAGCGCAACCTCGGCAAGTGGGTGGACAGCGGGGACTCGGCGCCGGTGGAACCTTCGGTCAAGCCGGTGCGCAAAGTGCCGGTGTTCAATACCGGGCCGCGTAAACGCAAGCCTTGATGGTTTGTGGCGTCTGATCAGCCCCTATCGCGAGCAGGCTCGCTCCCACATTCGATCGCGTTCTTTCTGAAGGAACCGGATCTAATGTGGGAGCGAGCCTGCTCGCGATAGGAACGCCTCGGTTTCAACGCTTGCGCTGCAACCACTCCAGCATCCCCAACCCCGCCGCCCGCCCGCTGGCAAAGCACGCCGTCAGCAGATAACCCCCAGTCGGCGCCTCCCAGTCGAGCATTTCCCCCGCGCAGAACACGCCAGGTATCCGCTTGAGCATCAGGTTTTCATCCACGGCGTCGAATGTCACGCCACCGGCGCTGCTGATGGCTTCGTCCAAGGGACGGGTTCTGACCAGGGTGATGGGCAGCGCCTTGATGGCCTGGGCCAGGCGTGCCGGGTCGGCGAAGCCATCGGCCGGTGTGAGTTCGCGTAGCAACCCAGCCTTGACCCCATCGATCCCCAACTGACTGTGCAGGTGCTTGGCCATCGAGCGTGAACCGCGCGGTTTGCTCAAGGCCTGGAGCACTTTATCCACAGGCCGGCCCGGCAGCAGGTCCAGATGGATCGTCGCGCTGCCATGGCGATTGATGGCCTCGCGAATCGGTGCCGACAGGGCATAGATCAGGCTGCCTTCGAGACCGGTGGCGGTGATCACGCACTCACCGAGGCGGGGGACGTCGTCGTTCAGGCCGATGGCGATGTTTTTCAGTGGGGCGCCGGCGAATTTGCTGACCATCAGGTCGCTCCAGGCCTGCACGTCGAAGCCGCAGTTGCTGGGTTGCAATGGCGCAAGGGCGACGCTGCGCTGCTCCAGCGCCAGCATCCAGGCACCGTCGGAGCCCAGGCGTGACCAGCTGCCTCCGCCCAGCGCCAGCAGCGTGGCGTCGGGCTGGAGCGTCTTTTCACCTTCCGGGCCGGCTATTCGCAGGCTGTTGTCGGGGTTCCAGCCGAGCCAGCGATGGCGGGTGTGGATCGCCACGCCGGCGTCGCGCAGGCGCTTGAGCCAGGCACGCAGCAGCGGGGCGGCTTTCATGTCGGTGGGAAACACCCGCCCGGAACTGCCGACAAAGGTGTCGATGCCCAGCCCGTGAATCCAGGTGCACAGCTCATCTGCGCCGAATGCCCGCAGCAATGGGGCGATATTCGCGGCGCGTTCAGCGTAGCGGGACAAAAATGCCGGGAAGGCTTCCGAATGGGTGATGTTCATACCGCCGACGCCGGCCAGCAGAAACTTCCTGCCCACCGAGGGCATACCGTCGTACAGGTCGACGTGGATGCCGGCCTGGCTCAACACCTCGGCCGCCATCAGTCCGGCAGGGCCGCCGCCGATGATGGCGATGGTTGGGGTGGTGGATGGGGCGGTCGAGGTCATGGCGTGGACTGCAGAGATGGGAATAAGCGCGGCATTCTATCAGCACGAAAATCCTGTGGGAGCGAGCCTGCTCGCGATTGCGGTAGATCAGCGACATCAATGTTGGATGGTGGACCGCTATCGCGAGCAGGCTCGCTCCCACAGGGGATGAGGGTGTTGCTGAAATGTGCTCAAAAAACAACCAGGCCTCTGCAAGCTATACCCGGCATAGCCTGTAGGTCGTTTCGCTCAGGTTATCCACAGGCCGCTCCACAGGCATTGTGGGTAACGCACCCAGATTTCAATGACACCCTGATGACGTCCAGACCTTTTGTGCGCTGTGATGCAGGATCCCATGGCGCCGGGCCAGAGCCCTGCGGTCCTTGCTGTAGCCGCCGCCGATCACCCCGACCACCGGGATGTCGCGCCCGAGGCAATGACGCATGACGCTCTCGTCCCGGGCGGCGAGCCCTTCGTCTGTCAGCTTCAGGTAACCGAGGGCGTCATCCTTGTGCACATCGACGCCGGCGTCGTACAGCACCAGGTCGGGCTGGTAGAGCGGCAGCAGGTAGTTGAGGGCATCGTCTACCACCTTCAGGTACGCCGAGTCTTCCATGCCCATCGGTAACGGAATGTCCCAGTCGCTCTGGGCCTTGCGTGCGGGAAAATTCTTTTCGCAGTGCAAGGAAACTGTCACTGCGTCCGGGGTGTCATGGAGTATTCGGGCGGTGCCATCGCCCTGATGCACGTCACAGTCGAAAATCAACACCCGCGAGACGCGGCCACTGGCGAGGAAATAGCGGCTGATCACCGCCAGGTCATTGAAAATGCAAAAACCGGCAGGGTGGTCGTAGTGGGCATGGTGGGTGCCTCCGGCCAGATGACAGGCCAGCCCGTGTTCGAGAGCCTGCTCGGCCGCCAGCAGCGAACCGCCCACGGCGCGTACCGTTCGCCGGGCCAGGGCGTCGCTCCAGGGCAGGCCGAGCCGCCGTTGGTCTTCGCGGGACAACTCGCCACTCATGTAGCGTTCGATATAGACGCGATCATGGGCCAGGGCGAGGATCTCGGGCGGGCACAGCGACGGACGCAGCAGATCCGCGTCGCGAGTCAGCCCGCTGTCCACCAGGTGGTCGCGCAGCAGGCGGAATTTGTCCATGGGGAAACGGTGTTCCGCCGGGAATTCGGGACTGTAGTCTTCATGGTAGATAAGCGGCAGCGGCATGGTGTTTTCAGCGGTGATTGAATGACGGATCCTACCAGCGATGTAGACTCTAGTGGCCTGTGTGGCTCATTCGTGTACTCGAATTACCGTACAAGCCACCGGGCATGGAAAGGGAGTGAAGATGGAGCCGATACTGGAACTGGAAAGTGCGCGGTTGCTCATGCGGCAGTGGCACGATGAAGATTTGCCGGCGTTCGCGGCCATGTCTGCCGATCCTCAGGTGATGCGTTATTTCCCGGCGCCCCTGAGCCGCCTTGAAAGTGCCGCGCTGATCGGACGCGTGCGCGGACATTTTGCCGAACATGGCTTTGGCTTGTGGGCGCTGGAGCGCAAGGACACCGGCGCCTTCATCGGTTTTACCGGGCTGGGTGTGGTGGGGTTCGACGCGCACTTCACGCCGGCAGTCGAGATCGGCTGGCGCCTGGCCCGGGAGCACTGGGGCCTGGGTTACGCCAGCGAGGCCGCCTGGACGGCGCTGCGCTGTGGGTTTGACCGCCTGGGGCTGGACGAAGTGGTGGCATTTACCTCGACCGATAACCTGCCGTCGCAAAAGGTCATGCAGGCGATCGGCATGCACCATGACCCGGCTGACGATTTCGAACATCCAAGACTCGCGGTCGATCATCCATTGCGTCACCATGTGCTCTATCGCATCAACCGCGAGCAGTGGCTGCAGACCCTGCACGGTTAACCGACACGGACGTCTACTACACTGCCCGCCAGAATGGGCAACAATTGATCCACCGTCGCGGCGCAGACTGCGCGGTGTGCTGTGTGAGGAAGTCTAATGAGCCACGTGTTGGAAGATCTGGTCGACCTGTTGACCCTGGAACCGATCGAAGAAAACCTGTTCCGCGGTCGCAGCCAGGACCTGGGGTTCCGCCAGTTGTTCGGCGGCCAGGTGCTGGGCCAGTCGTTGTCGGCGGCCAGCCAGACGGTGGAAGAGGCGCGCCATGTGCATTCCATGCACGGCTATTTCCTGCGTCCGGGCGACGCGGCGTTGCCGGTGGTGTACCAGGTGGACCGGGTACGCGACGGCGGCAGCTTCAGCACCCGCCGGGTGACGGCGATCCAGAAAGGCCATCCGATCTTCACCTGCAGTGCGTCGTTCCAGTACGACGAGCAGGGTTTCGAGCACCAGAGCACCATGCCCCAGGTCGTCGGCCCGGAAAACCTGCCCTCCGAACTGGAACTGACCCAGCAGCGGGCGCACCTGTTGCCCGAGCACATGCGGGAAAAACTGCTGTGCCCCAAGCCGATCGAAGTACGCCCGGTTACGGAAAAAGACCCCTACAACCCGCAGCCGGCCGATCCAGTCAAATACGTGTGGTTCCGCGCCGATGGCGCCCTGGCGGATTCGCCGGCGTTGCACAAATACCTGCTGGCCTACGCTTCGGACTTCGGCCTGCTGACCACGTCGATGCTGCCCCATGGCAAGTCGGTGTGGCAGAAGGACATGCAGGTCGCCAGTCTCGACCACGCCTTGTGGTTCCATGCCGACCTGCGTGCCGATGACTGGTTGCTCTACGCCATGGACAGCCCTTGGGCCGGCAACTCCCGTGGGTTTTCCCGTGGCAGCGTGTTCAACCGAGCCGGGCAACTGGTGGCGTCGGTGACCCAGGAAGGCCTGATCCGGCATCGCAAGGACTGGGCATGAGCCTGGTCGATGTACGGCACTGGGTGTTCGACATGGATGGCACACTGACCATTGCCGTGCATGATTTCGCGGCCATCCGCGTGGCCCTGGCGATTCCGGCCGAAGACGACATCCTCACTCACCTGGCGGCCTTGCCGGCGGATGAGGCCGCGGCCAAGCATGCCTGGCTGCTGGAGCACGAGCGGGACCTGGCGCTGGGCTCCAAACCGGCGCCGGGAGCGGTCGAGTTGGTACGTGACCTGGCCGGGCGTGGCTATCGCCTGGGGATCCTGACCCGCAACGCCCGGGAACTGGCCCATGTGACACTCGAGGCCATTGGTCTGGCCGATTGTTTCGCCGAGGAGGACGTGCTGGGTCGTGACGAAGCACCGCCCAAGCCGCACCCGGGTGGCTTGTTGAAACTGGCCGAAGCCTGGAGCGTGGCACCGGCGGACATGGTCATGGTCGGCGATTATCGCTTCGACCTGGACTGTGGCCGTGCGGCCGGCACGCGGACCGTGCTGGTGAACCTGCCGGACAATCCGTGGCCGGAGCTGACGGATTGGCATGCCCGGGATTGTGGTGAGTTGCGGCGGATGATTTCGGCTTGAGAAATTGGCCTACAGGCCAACCGCTATCGCGAGCAGGCTCGCTCCCACAGCAGATCGGTGTCGGTTACAAGATCAGCGTTCGCTTGTGGGAGCGAGCCTGCTCGCGATGAGGCCTTTACTGCCCGAACAAAGCCCTCAGCCCCTCAGCCGAATTGAACATCCCATCCCCGTCATGCCCCACGCCGGGCACTTCGATCAGTCGCTGGTTCAGCCCCTCGGGGTGGCGTCGGGTCAGGTAGTCGAAAAAGAAACGCCCGCGCAGCAACCGATACGGCCCTTGGGTCTGTGCCTCACAGCTCTTATCCAGCGCCGGATGCTCCGGTTCGACGTCCTGTTGCCCGAGCAGGTAGGTGATGTCGTGCTTGATGTAATTCTCCTCCAACTCGGCGGCTATTTGCCCGGCGGCGTAGGCGGGGAGATTGTGCAGGCCATATTTCCAGCGATTGAAACCGGGGCAACCGCCAGGGTCGAACGCCATGGGCCGCTGTGTATCGAAGTAGGCGTAGGACGATGGGTTGGCGATGACGAAGCGTGGGGCGATCCGGTACTGCCCATGGGTGAGCAGGGCATAGCGCTGGACCATCTGGGCGCCGCCGGAATGACCGGCGATGACGATTTCCTTCACATCGGGAAATTGCTGCCGGTCGCTGACCCGCGCAACGATGTCGTCGAGAACCTGGAAGGAACTGACCGGACTCGGTCCTGTGGATAAGGCACCGGTCATCCAGTCGTCACCTTGCCAGCGCAGCAGGTCGTTGGGGAGTTGATGGCGGGCGACGTCCTGCTCGTTGAGAAACTGCGGGGCGATGATCAGCGTGGTGGTCAGTTGTCCGGCCTTGCCGGCGGCTTGCTCGGCGCTGTGCAGGTAGGTGTCGGCATTGCGCAGCCGTCCATGGAGGATAATCAGCACGCGCTGGATAGACGTCGGGGGTGGGCTGACCGCGACGACCATGCTGCCGCCCTTGAGCTGCAACCGCCCTTGCGCCACTGTGCTCACAGCGTGTTCGTCAGCCTGGGCGAAGAGGCTGCACAGCACCAGTGCGATCGATGCGGCACATTTCATCTACAGGTTTTTCGCCGCGAAAGTGTCGCATTGGCTGACCTGGCCCTGGGCGAACCCGGCCTTGAACCAGCGCACCCGTTGCGCTGAGGTGCCGTGGGTAAAGGAGTCCGGCACCACGCGCCCCTGGCCTTGTTGCTGCAAACGGTCGTCACCGATGGCGTTGGCGGCGTTCAAGGCTTCTTCAACGTCTCCAGGCTCCAGCCAGTTCAGGCGCTTCTGCGCATGGTTGGCCCAGACGCCGGCCAGGCAATCGGCCTGCAATTCCTGACGCACCAGCAACCCACCGTCGCCTTCCATCTGCCGACCTTGCTGGCGAGCTTCCTGGATCTTCGCCGACACGCCGAGCAACGTCTGCACATGGTGGCCGACTTCATGGGCGATGACGTAGGCCTGGGCGAAGTCCCCGGCGGCGGAGAAGCGCTGGGACATCTCCTTGAAGAAGCTCATGTCCAGGTACACCTGCCGATCCACCGGGCAGTAGAACGGGCCGGTCGCCGACGAGGCGAGGCCGCACGCCGAGTTGACCCGACCGCTGAACAGCACCAGTTTGGGTTGCTGGTATTGGCGTCCGGCCTGCTGGAAGACCTGGCCCCAGGTGTCTTCGGTGTCACCGAGGATCGAACGCACGAACTCGGCCTGCTCATCGTTGGCCGGTGGCGCCTGGCGGGTTTGAGAAGAGGAGGGCGGAGACTGATCCATCTGCCCGGTCAGTTGCCCGAGGATCTGCATCGGGTCCTGGCCGGTGATCCAGCCGATGCCGACGATCAGGAGAATGGCCGTCAGGCTCAGTCCCTTGCCCCCGCCAAAGCGCATCCCGCCACCGCCGTCACCATCGCCACGGGCGTCCACCACGTTGTCACTGCGGCGACCTTTTTTCCATAGCATGTGGGAGTCCTCTGATTGCCCGTGTGGACAGTGTTGCCGTTGAGTGGGAATGACGCCAGTTTACTAACAGATTTCTGACATAAGCACCCTGTGGGAGCGAGCCTGCTCGCGATTGCGGTGAATCAGCTTGCATCAAGGCTGAGTGTACCGTCGCCGTCGCGAGCAGGCTCGCTCCCACAGAGAGACAGCATCAGCCGATGAAAGTGTACTTGGTTCCAGAATCTGCATTAAGCTTTCAATATTCTGGAATCGATAACATTGCGTCGGGGTCCCATGGCTGGAAGTCAAATTGAACGGGTTTTCGATGTGCTGGAAAGTCTCGCCAGCGAACCTCGTGGCTGGCCACTCCAAGGGCTGGCCGAGCAACTGAAGATTCCCAAGAGTGCCACGCACCGCTTGCTCGCCGAACTGATGCGCCTGGGTTACGTGCGCCAGAACCCCGAGAACCTGCGCTATCACATGTCCACCCGGTTGATCGCCCTGGGGTTCCGCTATCTCTCGCGCAGCGGCGCCGACATCGTGCAGCCGGTGCTGGACCGTCTGGCCCGGGAAACAGGGGAACTGGTGCGCCTGGGTGTCATCGAAGGGGAACGCCAGACCTGGATCGCCAAGTCCCAGGGGGCCCGCTCCGGTTTGCGCTACGACCCGGACATGGGCCGCGAGACGCCGCTGTTCTATACGGCGTCGGGCCATGCCTGGCTGGCGTACATGAGCGATGCCGAGGCGCTGGCGCTGGTCGAGCGCCAGGCTGCGCAGGTACCCGCGGATGTGGGGCCAAACGCGCCCCACAGCACCCATGAATTGCTCGAATACCTGCGTGCGGCCCGCGAACAGGGATATGCCTGTGTCGAAGAGAGTTCGGCGGTCGGCACATCAGCCATTGCCGCCGTGGTGCGTCATCCGCAGGACGGCCGGGTCGTCGGCGTACTCAGCGTTGCCGGGCCCAGTGCGCGGATGACGCGGGTACGGCTGCATGAATTGGCCCCGACCTTGCTGGCGTTTGCCGAGGAGTTGTCGCAAGCGAGCCAGGCGTCGGAGCTGTTCAGCTGATACTTGCAGAGATGGGCCCCTACATTACGTAACTCAGGATCACTCCATGACCGTCAGCACCCCGCTTTCCGGTGTCAATCAGGCCTTCAAGGGCATCCTGCTGATTGTCTTCGCGACGTTCCTGTTTTCCAGCCATGACGCCCTGTCGAAATACCTCTCGGGTTTCTATCCGATCATCATGGTGGTGTGGGCCCGCTATGTGGTGCATACCCTGTTGATGGCGGGCATCTTCCTGCCGCGCTCGGGGTTGCGGGTGCTGCGCACGAAGCGCCCGTTGTGGCAGTTGGCGCGGGCGTTGTGCCTGCTGGGCACCAGTCTGTTCTTCACCACGTCGCTGCTGTACATCCCGTTGGCCGAGGCGACGGCGGTCAACTTCCTGGCCCCCGTGCTGGTCACCGCGTTGTCGGTGCCGCTGCTGGGTGAACGGGTGACACGCGGTCAATGGGTGGCGGTGATTTTCGGCTTCATCGGGGTGCTGATCATTGTCCATCCTGGCGGAGACCTGTTCACGCCGGCGGTGCTGTTGCCGTTCTGTTCGGCGCTGTTCTTCTGCTTCTATCAGTTGCTCACGCGCAAGCTCAGCGAAATCGACAGCCCTACCACCAGCAACTTTTTCGCCGGCCTGTGCAACACGTTGGTGATGAGCGCACTGGTGCCGTTCTTCTGGCAGGTGCCGAGCCTGTTGCATGGGGCAATGATGCTGGCGCTGGGCGCTTGTGGGATGACAGCGCACCTGATGCTGACCCAGGCCTTCCGCGTCGCCGCCCCGGCGCTGCTGGCGCCCTTCAGCTATTGCCAGATCGTGTTCGCCGGCCTGCTGGGGTGGCTGCTGTTCAACCACACGCCGACGCTGACCACGGTGCTGGGTATTGTGCTGATCTGTCTCAGTGGATTGGCCGCGGCGTGGCAGCAGCGACGCAGATGATCCGGACCTGTGGCGAAGGAGTCTTGTGAGAGCAAAGCTTGCTCGCGATGAGCGGAAACACGATCTGTAAATCGAGGTGTTTTCGTCGCGAGCAAGCTTTGCTCCCACAAGCTTTGCTCCCACAGATTTCTCTGGGATCTCTCTTCACCGCGTGAATCAGTTTTCCAGCGTCGGAATCTTGCGCGGTGCCATGAAGTACAGCCAGATCAGGGCCGTGAAGTACATCGCCGGGATCAGGGTGAACAACACGGTGTAATTGTTATTGGTCACCGTCAGGATGTGTCCTACCAACTGGGTCATGAACATCCCGCCGATGGCCGCGCACATGCCGCCGAAGCCGAACACCGTGCTCATCATGTGCTTGGGGGTGTAGTCCATCACCAGGCTCCAGATGTTGGCGGTCCAGGCCTGGTGCGCGCCAATGGCCAGGGAAATGGCGAACACCGCCATCCACAGGTTGGTGGCGCCGGCGGCCATGATCACGCCGACGATGCAGCAGGCGAACAGCAGCATGGAGACCAGTCGTGCCTTGATCGGATTCAGCCCGCGACCGATCAGGAACGAAGAGAGGATGCCGCCGCCCACGCTGCCGAAGTCGGCGGTGAGGTAGATGATGATCAGTGGGATGCCCATCTGCGTCACATTGATGCCCAGGCTGTATTGCTGGTTCAGGAACGGTGGCAGCCAGTAAAGGTAGAACCAGAACACCGGTGCCGTGATCGAGTAGGCCAGGGCGAACGCCCAGGTACCGCGCATGCGCAGGATGCGGGAGAAGGGCACGCGGACCTGCTCTGGTTCGCTTTCACCTTGGATGTAGTCCAGTTCCGATTGTTTGACGCTGGGGTGGTCTTCCGGGTTGAAGTATTTCAGGCCCCAGAACAGCAGCCAGATCCCGCCCAATGCCGCCATGCACAGGAACGCGGCCTGCCAGCCCCACACTTGCAGGACCAGCGGTAGCAGCATCGGCGTGAACATGGCGCCGACGTTGGTCCCGGCGTTGAAGATGCCGGTGGCCACGGCCCGTTCGCCCGCCGGGAACCATAGCCGGGTGGTCTTCACACAGGCGGGGTAGTTGGCCGCTTCGGTGAGGCCCAGGATGAAACGGCAGACCATGAAGCCCGCCGCGGAAGTCGCCAGGCCATGGGCGCCGGTCGCCAGGCTCCAGAGCAGCACGGCGAAGAAGAACACGCGCTTGACGCCGATCCGGTCGATCAACCGGCCCTGCAATATGAAGCCGACCGCATAGCCGACCTGGAACCAGAAGTTGATGTTGGCGTAATCCATCGCCGTCCAGCTCATTTCCTTGGCAAGAATGGGCTGCATCACACCCAGGGCGGCGCGGTCGATGTAGTTCAGCGTGGTGGCGAAAAACACCAGTGCGAGCATGCCCCAACGGGTCTTGCCCACGGCCAGGGCGCCGCGGATCTTGTCACCGATGCCGCCGGTCGTGACACCCATGCCTGGGCTCAGGGGGGAACTTTGAGAAGGATTCATAGGGTTTACCCGTTTTTGAAATTCTTATGGGGTGATCGGGGTTTCATCCATTGATGTCGGCGTTTAGGCCTGCAGCAATGTGGAACCGATGGTGCGCAGTGGACGAAAAATCGTCAATTCGCCCCAGGGCATTTTGTTCGATAATCGCCCATAAAACTAACTGGGTGGTACATATTAAATTGCTGAAAGGGATTGGCGCCTCAATAATCTGTTCACTCTTTCAAAAGCGGCGAATCTTCTGTAGCCGATGCCTGTCCCGGGAGCCCGACCCATGCAGCGTTCCATTGCCACCGTATCCTTGAGCGGTACCCTGCCGGAAAAGCTCGAAGCCATTGCCGCCGCCGGTTTCGACGGGGTGGAGATCTTCGAGAACGACCTGCTCTATTACGACGGCAGCCCTCGGGAAATCCGGCAGATGTGCGCTGACCTGGGCATCGCGATCACGCTGTTCCAGCCATTTCGTGACTTCGAAGGTTGTCGCCGTGATCGCCTGGCCCGCAACCTGGAGCGCGCCGAGCGCAAGTTCGACCTGATGCAGGAGCTCGGTACCGATCTGGTGCTGGTGTGCAGCAACGCCGCGGCCGATAGCCTGGGGGACGAGCGAATGCTGGTGGATGACCTGCGGCTGCTCGCCGAGCGGGCCGGTGCACGGGGCTTGCGCATCGGTTATGAGGCGCTGGCCTGGGGTCGGCACGTGAACACTTATCAACAGGTCTGGAACATTGTGCGTCAGGCTGATCACCCCAACCTGGGTGTGCTGCTCGACAGCTTCCATACCTTATCCCTCAAGGGCGACCCGAGTGCCATCGCCGAGATCCCTGGCGAGAAGATTTTCTTCGTGCAGATGGCCGACGCGCCGATCCTGGCGATGGACGTGCTGGAATGGAGCCGGCATTTCCGTTGCTTCCCGGGGCAGGGCGAATTCGATCTGCCGGGGTTCCTGGCGCCGATCATCAAGAGTGGCTATACCGGGCCACTGTCGCTGGAAATCTTCAACGACGGTTTCCGCGCCGCACCGCCACGGGCCAATGCCGCCGATGGCCTGCGTTCGTTGCTGTACCTGGAGGAGAAGACCCGCCAGCGCCTGGCCGCGGAAGCTGCGCCGGTGGCCAACCTTGATACATTGTTTGCGCCGCCATCGGCCAGCGAATACGACGGCATCGAGTTTCTCGAATTTGCCGTGGACGATAACCTCGGCGCCAAGCTGTGCCACTGGCTGGAACGGTTGGGGTTCGTCAAGGCCGGCCAGCATCGCTCCAAGAATGTGAGCCTGCTGCGCCAGGGCGATATCAACCTGATTCTCAACTGTGAGCCGTACTCCTTTGCCCACAGCTTTTTCGAAGCCCACGGACCGTCGCTGTGCGCCACCGCCGTGCGGGTCAAGGACAGTGCCAGCGCCCTGAAGCGGGCCGTGGATTACAAAGGGCAGCCCTATCGCGGCCTGGTGGGACCCAACGAATTGGAGCTGGCGGCGGTCCGCGCGCCGGACGGCAGCCTGATCTACCTGGTGGACCGGGAGGCGGACGTCTACGGAACGGATTTCAACCTGCAACCGGGTGCGGTCATCGGGGCCGGGCTCAAGCGCATCGACCACATGGCGATGGCGCTGCCGGCCGACAGCCTCGACAGCTGGGTGCTGTTCTACAAGAGCCTGCTGGATTTCGAAGCCGATGACGAAGTGGTGTTGCCCGACCCCTATGGCCTGGTGAAGAGCCGGGCCTTGCGCAGTCGCTGCAGTTCGATCCGCTTGCCCCTGAACATTTCCGAAAACCGCAACACCGCGATCTCGCATGCGCTGTCGAGCTATCGCGGTTCCGGCGTGCATCACATCGCCTTCGACTGCGATGATATTTTCGCCCAGGTCAGCCGCGCCAAGGAGGCCGGCGTGCCGTTGCTGGATATTCCACTCAACTACTATGACGACCTGGCGGCACGTTTCGATTTCGACGAGGAGTTTCTCAGCGAACTGGCGTATTTCAACGTGTTGTACGACCGTGATGCCCAGGGCGGTGAACTGTTTCATGTCTACACCGAACCGTTCGAAGGGCGATTCTTCTTTGAAATCATCCAGCGCAAGAACGGTTATGCCGGGTATGGCGCGGCCAACGTCGCGGTGCGGCTGGCGGCCATGGCCAAGTCCCGCAGCGGTGGCCTGCGGCACGCCAAGTTGTAGGGAAATCGTAAACGCGACAGTAAAACGGCAATCCCGTGCCTTCCTTCACTGCACGGTGCAGCCCATAATCGCCAGCTTGTGCAGTGATGGCCGTGAGCCCGCAATGACTATGAATCCAGAGCTGTCCGATGCCCTCGACGAGCCCCTCGTCGCGCCGCGCAAGAGTCGCAAGAACAACCCGGAAAAGACCCGGGAAAATATTCTTCAGGAAGCCATCGTCGAGTTTGTCCAGCAGGGCCTGGCCGGCGCCCGGGTCGATGCCATCGCTGAGCGCATCCACACGTCCAAGCGGATGATCTACTACTACTTCAACAGCAAGGAGCAGTTGTATATCGAAGTGCTGGAAAAACTCTACGGTGATATCCGCAGCACCGAGAGCCGCCTGCACCTGGCGGAGCTGGCACCGGTCGACGCGATCCGGCGCCTGGTGGAGTTCACCTTCGACCACCACGACCGCAATGTGGATTTCGTGCGCATCGTCTCTATCGAGAACATCCACAACGCCGAATACGTCAAGCAATCAAGCGTGATCAAGGCGATGAACAGCAGCATCCTCGACGCCCTGGACCTGATCCTGCGGCGCGGCGCCGAAGAGGGCGTGTTCCGTACCGGCCTCGAACCGCAGGATGTGCATCTGCTGATCAGTTCGTTCTGTTTCCATCGGGTGTCCAACCGTCACACCTTCGGCGAGATTTTCCAGATCGATCTGGCGGACGAGGTCATCAAGCAGCGTCATCGCCAGATGATTTGCGAGTCGGTGTTGCGCTATCTGCAAGCCTGACGCCGAATCCATTGTGGGAGCGAGCCTGCTCGCGATAGCGGTGTGTCAGTCGAAATATAAGTGACTGACACACCGCTATCGCGAGCAGGCTCGCTCCCACAGGTTCTTCAGTGATTCATGCTTTGGAAATGCTCCAGCATCCGCTGCGCATCTGGCGCGATGCCGCTGAACAGTTCGAACGCCTTGACGGCCTGGAACACCGCCATGGTTCCCCCATCCAGCGTGCGGCAACCCAGGGCGCGGGCGTGGCGCAGCAGTTCGGTTTCCAGCGGGAAGTAGACGATTTCGGCGACCCACAGTTCGCCCCGCAACAACTCGACCGGCACCGGCATGCCAGGGAGTTTCGCCATGCCCATCGGAGTGGTGTTGACCAAGCCGTTCGCCTCGGCGATGGCCGTGGGCAAATCGTGCCCGGCACGGGCGCGGCCAGCGCCGAAGTGCTGGTTCAGATTGTTGGCCAGGGCTTCGGCACGGCTGAATTCGACGTCAAAGATACTCAGCGTCTGGACACCTTCCGTCAGCAGCGCATGGGCAACGGCCGCGCCGGCGCCTCCGGCACCCATCTGCACCACGTGTCGACGCAGGACCGCCCCGAGGCCGCGGCGAAAACCCTCGGCAAACCCGAGGCAGTCGGTGTTGTGGCCGATGCGCTTGCCGTCCTTGAACACTACGGTGTTCACCGCGCCAATGCCGCGGGCCTCGGCCGAGAGGTCATCGAGCAGCGGGATGATCGCCTGTTTGCAGGGGAAGGTAATGTTCAGCCCGGTGAAGTTCATGCGCTCGGCAGCCGTCAGCAGATCGGGCAGGGCACTGCTGTCGAGTTTCAACGCGTCAAGGTCGATCAATCGATAGAGATAACGCATGCCTTGGGCATCGCCTTCGTGCTCATGGAGCGCGGGAGTTCGAGATGCCTGGATACTTGCGCCGATCAGGCCAGCCAGTACGGTGCTATTCGACATGCGCTTCAACCTTTCAACCGCTGACTGAAATGGTCCAGGGCCAGGCGATAGCCATGGCTGCCAAAGCCGCACATCACACCGATAGCGACGGATGAAACGAAGGAGTGGTGGCGGAACGTTTCCCGGGCGTGGATGTTGGACAGGTGGACTTCGATCACCGGCACTTCGCTGGCGACCAGCGCATCGCGGATCGCCACCGACGTGTGGGTCCAGGCTGCCGGGTTGATCACGATACCGGCACAGCGGCCACGGGCACCGTGAATCCAGTCCAGCAGCTCGCTTTCCTGGTTGGTCTGGCGAAACTCCACCGCCAGACCGAATTCTTCAGCGGCACGGCCGCACAGCGCCGAGATATCCGCCAGGGTTTCATGGCCATAGGTCGCGGGCTCGCGGGTGCCGAGCAGGTTCAGGTTCGGGCCGTTAAGCACCAGAACGATCGGAGGCATTACAGTTTCTCCACTTTTTATTGTTGGCTTCGGTCGGGTTTCAACCGGTGGAGATAAATTGTACTAGATGGTTAATTTGGTCAAACGAAGCCGCCGTTGTTGATCAATAAGTGTTCGATGATCGGACACCAGCTCTTAATCAGGCAGGGATGGGTTTGTGGCGAGGGTTATTTGTGGCGAGGGGATTTATCCCCGCTGGGCTGCGAAGCAGCCCAATATCAGGCACTGCGCTGTGACAGGCAAACCGTGTTGGGCGGTTTGCGACTGCTGCGCAGTCGAGCGGGGATAAATCCCCTCGTCACAGATAAATCCCCCCTTTGCCAAGGGATTTGGCTCAACGCCGGGTCAACAACACCCCGGATTCCATGTGGTGGGTCCAGGGGAATTGATCGAACAAGGCGCAGCGCGTGATGCGGTGAGTGTCGTGCAGTTGTGCGATGTTGGCGGCGAGGGTTTCCGGGTTGCAGGAGATGTACAGGATGTTGTCAAAGCGCCGGGTCAGCTCGCACGTGTCCGGGTCCATGCCGGCGCGGGGCGGGTCGACGAAGACGCTGCCGAATGCGTAGCTTTTCAGGTCGATACCGTGCAGGCGACGGAACGGCCGGACTTCGTTCAAGGCTTCGGTCAGTTCTTCGGCCGACAGGCGTACCAGTGTCACGTTGTCCACCGCGTTTTCACTGAGGTTGCTCAGCGCCGCGTTCACCGAAGTCTTGCTGATTTCAGTGGCCAGCACTTTGCGCACACGGGTCGCCAGGGGCAGGGTGAAGTTGCCGTTGCCGCAGTACAACTCCAGCAGGTCGTCGCTGCGATCGCCCAAGGCTTCATAAGCCCAGTTGAGCATCTTCTGGTTCACGGTGCCGTTGGGCTGGGTGAAGGCGCCTTCGGGCTGGCGGTAACTGAAGGTGCGACCGCCCACGTCCAGTTTTTCCACCACGTAGTCGTGGCCGATCACTTCCCGCTTGCCCTTGGAGCGACCAATGATGCTGACGCCCAGGTCGCTCGCCAGCTTCGAGGCCGCTGCGTGCCAGTGCTCATCCAGGGGGCGGTGATAACACAGGGTGATCATCGCGTCGCCCGCCAGGGTGGTCAGGAACTCCACCTGGAACAGCTTGTGGCTCAGGGGCGCGCTGGTCTGCCAGGCTGCCTTGAGCTGCGGCATCAACTGGTTGATGCGCAGGCTGGCGATGGGAAACGCTTCGATGAGGATCGGCGTGCGCTTGTCATCCTGGGAGAACATCGCGTAATGCCGTTCGCCGGCCTCGCGCCAGAGGCGGAATTCGGCGCGCAGACGGAAATTCTGCAACGGCGAGTCGAACACGGCCGGCTCCGGTGCATCGAACGGGGCCAGCAGGTCGCGCAAACGGGCGACCTTGTCCTGGAGCTGGGCGGTGTAGGCCTGGGTATCAAAAGTCATGCGTTGAACCAACCCAACTTGATCACGAACAGAATCGACAGGATGACCAGCGCCGGGTTCAGCTCACGGCCACGGCCGGACACCAGTTTGATGGCGGTCCAGGCGATGAAACCGAAGGCAATGCCGTTGGCGATGGAGTAGGTGAATGGCATCGCCAGTGCGGTAATCACGACCGGGGCGGCGACGGTGATGTCGTCCCAGTCGATTTCCGCCAGACCCGACATCATCAGCACGGCCACGAACAGCAAGGCCGGAGCGGTGGCAAAGGCTGGCACGCTGGCCGCCAGTGGGGAGAAGAACAGCGCCAGCAGGAACAGGATCGCCACGACGATGGCGGTCAGCCCGGTGCGGCCACCGGCGCTGACGCCCGCCGCCGATTCGATGTAGCTGGTGGTGGTGGAGGTGCCCAGCAGCGAGCCGGCCATGGCGGCGGTGCTGTCGGCGATCAGCGCACGGCCCATCTTCGGCATATGACCGTCCTTGCCCATCAGCCCGGCGCGCTTGGCGACGCCGATCAGGGTGCCGGAGTTGTCGAACAGGTCGACGAAGAGGAAAGCGAAGATCACGCTGACCAGACCGATGTCCAGGGCGCCTTTGATGTCCAGTTGCAGGAAAGTCGGGGCCAGGGATGGCGGCATCGACATCACGCCGCCGAACGGCGTGAAGCCCATCAGGATCGAGACGATGGTCACCGTGAGGATGCCGATCAGCACGGCCCCGCGCACTTTCAGTGCTTCGAGGGCGACGATCAGGACGAAGCCGAGCGTGGCCAGAATCGGTGCCGGGTGCTTCAAGTCGCCAAGGCCGACCATGGTGGCCGGATTCTTCACCACGATCCCAGCGTTGCCCAGGGCGATCAGCGCCAGGAACAGGCCGATGCCGGCGGCGATGGCCGAGCGCAGGGGCAGGGGGATGCTGTTGATGATCCATTCGCGGATGCGAAAGATCGACAGCAGGAAGAACAATACGGCAGAGACGAACACCGCACCCAGCGCCACTTGCCAGGTATGGCCCATGTGCAGGACCACGGTGTAGGTGAAGAAGGCGTTCAGGCCCATACCCGGTGCGAGGGCGATCGGGTAGTTGGCGATCAGGCCCATGACCGTGGAACCAATGGCCGCCGCCAGGCAGGTGGCGACGAACACCGCGCCCTTGTCCATGCCGGTCTCGCCGAGAATGCTCGGGTTGACGAACAGGATGTAGGCCATGGCCAGGAATGTCGTGACGCCCGCCAGGATCTCGGTCCGCACGTTGGTGTTGTGTGCCTTGAGTTGAAACAGCCTTTCCAGCATGTCTGCTCCCCGTGGCGCTCCGGGCGCCGTGAATGTATCGACCTCAACAGCAAAGCACAGACGGCCGTTGGCGTCCGGGAGTTTTCTGCGGGTCGGAAAAAGCCGCGCATCATACCAGCAGCGTGGCGATGTGACTGCGATCGTCGTCGATGTTTTACCGAAGCAAAAAGAGGGCCATACTGCGCGCGGTTCCCGGAGGTCGATAGGTGTCCAATGAAAAGAAATCTGCTGGCAGTGGCATGCGCAGTGGGCCTGTGGTTGCCCGGACAGGTCGTCAACGCCGCATCGGCTCCGCCCTTGAGCCAGGTCAAGGTGCTCAAGGTCGAGTCGCCGGCCTGTGGCTTCGAAGACATCACCGAAGGGCAGGCCCAGACCCGCTGTGATCACAGCGGTCCGAATATCAAGGTCTACGTGCTGGAAGTTGGCTACGGGCACCAGCCCCATGTCACGCTCGACGGTTTCGAAGTCGACGGCACCCGTTCGCCGGTGTGTGCGTTCAGCAATGGCAATCTCAATGATTGTTCCGCCCGGACCAAAGTGGTTGGCTATCTGTATATCTTCGATCTGAAGGGCAAGCAGGAAGGCACCTTCAGTTTCAGCAATACCTCGATCAACGCCCCGGGCAATCGCATGGCGACCCAGCTGTACATCAAATAGCCCACGCGATGCTTGGCACGCAATCCGGCAAACCTGACTAGGCTTCCAGTAATCACTCAGCGGAGAGTCGCCATGATTCCTGGAACCAAGATCCCCAGGGCCCTGATCGCCGTCGCCGAAGGTGTCGACGACTTGCAGGCCGTCACCTTGATCGATGTGTTGCGCCGGGCCCAGATCGAAGTCGTCGTGGCGAGTATCGAGGGGCGACGGATGCTGACCTGTGCCCGGGGTACACGCCTGACGGCCGATGGCATGTTGGTGGACATGCTCGTGCAGGACTTTGACCTGATCGTCCTGCCCGGCGGCATCATCGGCGCCCAGCACCTGGCGGCCCATCAGCCCCTGCAACAGTTGGTCAAGGACCAGGCCGCCGCCGGACGTTTCTTCGCCGCCATCGCCGAAGCGCCGGCACTGGCACTGCAGGCGTTCGGCGTCCTGCGCCAGCGGCGCATGACCTGCCTGCCCGCCGTCAGCCAGCAACTGTCCGGTTGCAGTTTCGTCGATCAACCCGTGGTGGTGGATGGCAACTGCATCACCGCTCAGGGCTCGGCGGCCGCCCTGGCGTTTGCCCTGACGCTGGTGGAACAGCTCAGTGGCAAAGGCGTGCGCGCCGTGGTGGCGGCGGAAATGCTGGCCTGACTGACATTGGGCAATGTCTTTCAGGCCTGCGCAATTACCTTGAACACTCACCTCACCCCGAAGTCGTACCCCTTATGACGGCGGTTTTCCAAAACGCCGCGTGTACGACCAACCGTGAGGTGTTCCATGAGCGCGACCCTGTCCGAAGCGCCGCAGGCGTCCTTCGTCCGCCATCCGATCCGTCTGACACTCAATGGGCAAGTGCGTGAGTTGCAGGTGTTGCCCTGGACCACACTGCTGGACCTGTTGCGCGAGCAGTTGGACCTGGTGGGCAGCAAGAAAGGCTGTGACCACGGCCAATGCGGTGCCTGTACCGTGCTGCGCGATGGCAAGCGCATCAACGCCTGCCTGACCTTGGCGGTGATGTGCGACGGCGTCGAGCTGACTACCATTGAAGGCTTGGCCGACGGTGACCGACTGCATCCCATGCAGCAGGCGTTCATCAGGCACGACGCCTTCCAGTGCGGTTATTGCACCCCCGGGCAGATCTGTTCGGCGGTGGGGCTGGTCAACGAGGGGAGGGCACAGACGAGCGGCCAGATCAGCGAGCTGATGAGTGGCAATCTTTGTCGATGCGGTGCCTACAACAACATCCGTGACGCCATCGAAGAGGCACTGCCGCAGTGCCAGCAGCAGGGGGACGACCAATGAACCCCTTCCATTACAGCAAGCCCGACACCGTGCAGGCGGCCATCGACTTGTCGAGCCCCACATCACGCTTCATCGCCGGCGGTACCAACCTGCTGGACCTGATGAAAGAAAACCTCACGCGCCCGGCACACCTGATCGACATTACCGGCCTGCCCCTGGCGGACCTCAGTGAAACCCCTTCCGGCGGCGTGATGATCGGCGCCCTGGTGAGCAATGCCGACCTGGCCTGGCATCCGTGGATCGAGCGTCGTTATCCGCTGTTGTCCCAGGCGATCCTGGCGGGCGCCTCGCCGCAGCTGCGCAACATGGCCAGTACCGGCGGCAACCTGTTGCAACGGACCCGCTGTTATTACTTCTATGACGCCAACGTGTCCTGCAACAAGCGCCGGCCCGGCAGTGGCTGTCCGGCGCGGGACGGATTGAACCGGATCCATGCGATTTTCGGCGCCAGCGATCATTGCGTTGCGACCCATCCTTCCGACATGTGTGTCGCGCTGGCCGCCCTTGAGGCGGTAGTCCATGTCCTCGGTCGAGGCGGGGCGCGGACCATCGAGTTCGCCGACTTCCACCGCCTGCCCGGCGATGCACCGGAGCGGGACAATCAGCTGGCCGATGATGAGCTGATCACCGCCATCGAGTTGCCTGCCGCCGGTTTTGCCGAACACAGCCATTACCTGAAGATTCGGGACAGGGCCTCCTACGCGTTTGCGCTGGTTTCCGTCGCGGCGGCGCTGGAGCTGGAGGGGCCGGTCATCCGCCAGGCGCGCCTGGCCCTGGGTGGCGTGGCCCACAAACCCTGGCGCGACCGGGCCGTGGAGAGTTGGCTGGCGGGCCAGACCGTCAGCCGCGAAACCTTCACGGCCGCTGCCGATGCGCTGCTGCAGAACGCCGAGCCGTTGGCACACAACGGCTTCAAGGTCAGGCTGGCGCGCCGGGCGATCGTTCGCGCCTTGAGCGATGCCGCACTGGGAGGACAAACCAGATGAATGCACCGAACAAACCCATGGGGCAGCCGCTGGACCGGGTCGATGGCGTGCTCAAGGTGACCGGCCAGGCCCGTTATGCGGGCGAATACCCCGAGGCAGGCTTGCTGCACGGCAGCGTCGTGTCCGGCACTGTTGCCCGTGGCCGGGTAGTGCGCATCGATGCCTCCCGAGCCCTGGCGCTGCCCGGCGTGGTCGCGGTGATCGACCACACCAACCGGCCAAGGATCGCCAGCTATGACGAGCCCTACCAGGATGCCGACGCGGCGGATGGTTCGCCGTTCCGGCCGTTGTACAACGACCAGGTGCTCTACAGTGGCCAGCCGCTGGCCCTGGTGGTTGCGGAGAATCTCGAACTGGCCCGTTACGCCGGTTCACTCATTGAAATCGAATATGAAGCCCAAGACCATCAGACCGATCTGACCATCCTGCAAAACGAAGCCCATCCGGCACCGGCCGAACTGCCCAAGCCACGTGGGAACTTTCAGGGTGAGTACGCCAGTTCTGCGATCAATGTGGATGTGTCCTACAGCACCCCCGTGGAACATCACAACCCGATGGAGCCCCACGCCAGTACCGTGCTGTATCAACCTGACGGCAGCCTGCACATCCATGACAAGACCCAGGGCACGCAAAACTGCCAGGCCTACGTGCAAAAGGTGTTCGGGCTCGAGAAAGAACAGGTGCGCGTGTTCGCCGCGTTTGTCGGCGGAGCCTTCGGCTCCGGGCTGAGACCGCAATATCAACTGCCCCTGGCGGTGATGGCCGCGCTGGCGCTCAAGCGTTCGATACGGGTCAGCCTGACGCGCCAGCAAATGTTCACCTTCGGTTATCGGCCGCGGACCTTCCAGCGCCTGCAACTGGGTGCCGCGGCCAATGGACGGTTGCTGGCCGTGGCCCACACCGCCATCGGCCAGACCTCGCGTTTCGAAGACTTCACCGAGCACGTGGTGGAGTGGAGCGGCATGCTCTATCACTGCGACAACGTGGAACTGACCTACAAACTGGTGCCGTTGGACGTCTACACGCCGCTGGACATGCGTGCGCCCGGCGCAGCCCTCGGGTTGATCGGCCTGGAGTGCGCCATGGACGAGCTGGCCTGTGCCCTGGCGATCGATCCGCTCCAGTTGCGGTTGATCAACTATGCCGAGCGTAACGAGAACGAAGGCAAGCCGTATTCCAGCAAGGCGTTGCGCGAATGCTATGCCGAAGGTGCCCGCCGTTTCGGCTGGGACAAGCGCAATCCGGAACCGCGCAGCATGCGCACAGGCCGGCAACTGGTGGGCTGGGGCATGGCGGGCGGTGTCTGGGAAGCCATGCAGCAGAAGGCCAGTGCCCAGGCTTCGCTGGCGGCGGATGGCAAGCTGACCGTCAGCAGCGCCACCACGGACATCGGCACCGGCACCTACACGGTCATGACTCAGATCGCCGCCGAGGCGTCAGGGGTTGCGCTGGAAAATGTCCGTTTCATCCTCGGCGATTCATCCCTGCCTACCGCACCGTTGCAAGGTGGCTCGTTCACCGTCTCGTCGGTGGGCACGGCGGTGCAGCAGGCGTGCGAGGCCCTCAAGGAGAAACTGCTGGCCGTGGCCCGACAGACTTGTCCGGCCTTCAGCGGCGCGACTCTTGAGCAGGTGACATTTGCCGACGGTGAGTTGCGTTTGGGCGATGCCTGCGTGTCGTTGGCGGAGTTGGCGCAGAACAGTGGTGAAACGCCGTTACAGGTCCAGGTGACCGCCGAGCCGGACAAGAAACGCCAGGCCTATGCCACGGCCACGCACTCTGCGGTATTCGTCGAAGTGTGGGTGGACGAGGACTTGGGGACGGTGAAGGTCAATCGGGTGGTCAGCGCCATTGCGGCGGGACGGGTGATCAACCCGAAAACGGCCCGCAGCCAGATCCTCGGCGGCGTGGTCTGGGGTGTCGGCATGGCCCTGCACGAAGAGACCCTGACCGACCATGCCCTGGGTCGCCACATGAACCACAACCTGGCCGAGTACCACGTGCCGGTGAATGCCGATATCGGTGACATCGATGTGGTGTTCGTCGAAGAGCCGGACGACATCGTGAATGCACTGGGTTCCAAGGGCGTCGGTGAAATCGGTATCGTCGGCGTGGCGGCGGCGGTGGCCAATGCGATTTATCACGCCACCGGCAAACGGGTGCGGGACTTCCCCATCACCCTGGATAAGTTGCTTTAGCGTCGTCCACCGGCTCGTGCATCCGGTCGCGGTTGGCCAGGGTCGGGAACAGTTTGATCCAGGCCCCGGTTACCAGCAGCGTACCGACGCCGCCCATGACCACCGCCGGTACCGTGCCGAACCAGTGGGCGGTCAGGCCGGATTCGAATTCGCCCAGCTGGTTCGACGCGCCGATGAACAGCCCGTTCACCGCGCTGACCCGGCCGCGCATCTCATCCGGTGTTTCCAACTGCACGAAGGATGCGCGGATCACCATGCTGATCATGTCCGCCGCGCCCAGCACCACCAGCACCGCCAGGGAAAACCAAAACGACGTGGAGAGGCCGAACGCAATGGTGGCGACGCCGAACACGCCCACGGCGGTGAACATCACCCGGCCCACCTTGCGCTCCACGGCGAACCGCGCCAGCCACAGCGACATCAGCAGGGCACCCACCGCCGGGGCCGAGCGCAACAGGCCCAGACCCCAGGGACCGGTGAGCAGGATGTCCTTGGCGAACACAGGCAGCAGCGCCGTCGCGCCGCCCAGCAGGACCGCGAACAGATCCAGGGAAATGGCGCCGAGAATGTCCGGGCGGCTGCGGATGAAGCGGATTCCGGCCAGCAACGAATCCAGGGTCGCCTTGCCTTTGTTCAGCGGAGTCTGGCGAGCGGGCAGGTTGAGCATCAGGCAGCAGGCGATGAGGTAGAGCACCACGGTCGGCCCATAGACCCAGACGCTGCCGAAGGCATACAGCAGGCCGCCGAGGGCCGGGGCGACGATGGTCGCCGATTGCTGGGCCGATTGCGCGGCGGCCACGGCACGGGGAAACAGCGCGGCGGGCACGATGCTCGGCAACAGTGCCTGGGTGGTCGGCATCTCAAAGGAGCGGGCGGCGCCGAGCAGGAAGGCGAGGATGAAGATCATCTCTCGCGTGACGTTGGCGGTGGCGCTGCCGATCACCAGGGCCAGGGCGATCATCGCCTGCAACGACTGGCAGATTGCCGCGACCTTGCGCCGGTCATAGCGGTCCGCTACATGCCCGGTGTGCAACATGAACAGCACTCGCGGCGCGAATTCCACCAACCCGACAAGGCCCAGGTCCAGGACGTTGCCGGTCAGTTGGTAGAGGTTCCAGCCGATGGCCACGGTGAGCATCTGAAAACCGCTGGCGGTGAAGACCCGGGCCAGCCAGAAGGCGATGAAGGGGCGGTGGTGGCGGAGCAGCGTGGGCGCTTGGCTGGGCATCGATGACGGGTCCACTGATGAAGGCATCGAGATTATCACCGAGCTGTAACTGGAAGTTGCGACCAGCGAAAAAATAGTTAGCCAGACATCGATCTATGGGTGGAACACCGAATTTCTTGTGGGAGCAAAGCTTGCTCGCGATGCTGTTCGAAGTATCCCCCGAGACCGAGGTGCCTGCATCGCGGGCAAGCCATGCTCCCACAGATTTGAGCACAGCCAAGCTGCAACAGCGTTGCCAGCCACTGAGGCAACCTGTCACGCGACAAAAGACCACGCCGTTCATCGGCGAGAATGCGACTACTCTTTGAACATTGCTTGATCCAGATCAACTTCGCTTGGGGCGTCGATCTGGTGGCCATCCGGCCAGGTTTCTGCGTTGTGACGGTTTTAAAAAGAACGATTTGAAAGGCATCGCACTCCATATCCGAGGGGGCGTGATGCAGGCCCCACCCGCAGCCGGTTTTACCTGACAGAGGAAGACTTATGTTCGGTTTGGAGGCGCTCGATCTCGCCCGGATCCAGTTCGCATTCACGATCTCGTTCCACATCCTGTTCCCGGCTATCACCATTGGCCTGGCGAGTTACCTGGCGGTGCTCGAAGGCTTGTGGCTCAAGACCCGCGACGATACCTACCGCGATCTGTACCACTTCTGGTCGAAGATATTTGCCGTCAACTTCGGCATGGGGGTGGTGTCCGGGTTGGTCATGGCCTATCAGTTCGGCACCAACTGGAGCCGTTTCTCGGACTTCGCCGGTGCCGTCACCGGACCGCTCCTGACCTACGAGGTGCTTACGGCGTTCTTCCTCGAAGCGGGTTTCCTCGGCGTGATGCTGTTCGGCTGGAGTCGGGTCGGCCGAGGCCTGCACTTCTTTTCCACGGTCATGGTGGCGATCGGCACGCTGATCTCGACATTCTGGATCCTGTCCTCCAACAGCTGGATGCAGACGCCCCAGGGCTATGAAATCGTCGATGGTCGGGTGATCCCGGTGGACTGGCTGGCGGTGGTCTTCAACCCTTCGTTTCCCTATCGCCTGCTGCACATGTCCACCGCGGCGTTTGTCGCCACGGCGTTCTTTGTCGGTTCATCGGCGGCCTGGCATTTGTTGCGCGGGCGCGACACCCCGGCCATCCGCCGGATGCTGTCGATGGCGATGTGGATGGCCTTGCTGGTGGCGCCGATACAGGCGGTAATCGGCGACTTCCATGGTCTCAATACCCTCAAGCATCAACCGGCGAAGATCGCGGCCATCGAAGGCCATTGGGAAAACGTCGGCAACGAACCCACGCCGCTGATCCTGTTCGGCCTGCCGGACATGAAGGCGGAGAAGACCCGCTTTGCCGTGGAGATTCCTTACCTGGGCAGCCTGATCCTGACCCACAGCCTGGACAAGCAGGTGCCGGCCCTCAAGGAGTTCCCGCCTGAGGACCGACCGAATTCGACCATCGTGTTCTGGTCGTTCCGGGTCATGGTGGGCCTGGGGCTGTTGATGATTTTCACCGGCCTGTGCAGCCTCTGGTTGCGCCGCAACGACCGGCTCTATCAATCGCGGCCGTTCCTCCACCTGGTGTTGTGGATGGGCCCGTCCGGCCTGGTCGCGATCCTGGCCGGCTGGTTCACCACCGAGATCGGTCGCCAGCCGTGGGTGGTCTACGGCCTGATGCGCACGGCCGATGCGTCGTCCGGGCATAGCTTCGCTCAGATGAGTATCACCCTGGTGTTGTTCGTCGTGGTCTATTTCGCGCTGTTCGGTGCCGGCTTGAGCTACATGATGCGCCTGGTGCGCAAGGGACCGGTGGCCCACGAGGCCGAGCCCACCGATGGCGGCCCGGGCCAGAAACGTACTCCGGCGCGGCCATTGTCGGCCGCCAACGAGGGCGACGAAGAGATGGACCACAACGACCGCTCGAACAAGGGGAATTGAGTCATGGGTATTGATCTTCCGCTGATCTGGGCCGTGGTCATCATCTTCGGCATCATGATGTACGTGATCATGGACGGTTTCGACCTGGGGATCGGCATCCTCTTCCCCTTCATCAAGGGCGAGCGCGACCGCGACGTGATGATGAATACCGTGGCACCGGTCTGGGACGGTAATGAAACCTGGCTGGTGTTGGGCGGTGCAGGCCTGTTCGGGGCGTTTCCGCTGGCCTACTCGGTGGTGCTGTCGGCGCTGTACCTGCCGTTGATCCTGATGCTCATCGGCCTGATTTTTCGCGGTGTCGCCTTCGAGTTCCGCTTCAAGGCCAGGGCCGAGAAGCGGCATCTCTGGGACAAGGCGTTCATTGGCGGATCGCTGACGGCCACCTTCTTCCAGGGCGTGGCGCTGGGCGCGTTCATCGACGGGTTCCAGGTGGTCAATCGCCAGTTCGCCGGCGGTTCCCTGGACTGGTTCACGCCATTCACGATGTTCTGCGGCCTGGCCTTGATCGCAGCCTATGCCTTGCTCGGGTGTACCTGGCTGATCATGAAGACCGAGGGCAAATTGCAGGAGCAGATGCACGACCTCGCCCGGCCGCTGGCATTCGTGGTGCTGGCGGTGATCGGCATCGTCAGCCTCTGGACACCGCTGGCCCACGCCGATATCGCCGCGCGCTGGTTTACCCTGCCGAACCTGTTCTGGTTCTTGCCGGTGCCGATCCTGGTACTGGTGACCATGTACGGATTATTCCGCGCGGTTGCCCGCAACGCGCACTACACGCCATTCATCCTGACGCTGGTGCTGATCTTCCTCGGCTACAGCGGCCTGGGCATCAGCCTCTGGCCGAACATCGTGCCGCCATCCATCTCGATCTGGGACGCCGCCTCACCGCCCCAGAGCCAGGGGTTCATGTTGGTGGGCACGCTGTTCATCATTCCGTTGATCCTGGTGTACACCTTCTGGAGCTACTACGTGTTCCGGGGCAAGGTCACTCATGACGACGGTTATCATTGATCGAGCTGCGGGGTATTGAAATGGCCAAACCGGACTTGAAGGACATCGAAGCCGCCGAGCGCAAGCCGCTCTGGCAGCGTCTCGGTTGGCTGGCGGGGATCTGGGTGGGCAGTGTGCTGGCGCTGTTCATCGTCGCCAGCCTGATGCGGATGTTCATGAATGCCGCGGGGCTGACTAGCCACTGAGGGGGTAGTCGTGTGCGCAGCGGCGTTATTGATTGGGTGTTTGGACTGAAGTCAGCCCTGCTTGAACGCCTGAATCAGGGTTGCGGTGGAAAGGAGCAGTCGCAGCGGACTATTTGTCGATGGTACGAAACCAAGCTTGTTCTGGTAGTAATCGGCGGCATTCAGGTCTTTGGCGTCGACAACAATAAACGCCACACCTGATTGCTTGGAAACCGCGTACACGCGTCGGAAGAAATCAGACATCAACCGCTGGCCAAGTCCTTTTCTTCTCATACTCTTGTCAACAGCGAGGCGACTCAGCAGCACCGCCGGCATGGGGTACCGAGGCACCTTCTTTCTTTGCTCTTCGTTGAGTTCACTGAGGGCCACAGAGGTATTCGCCAAGCTATAGTAGCCTCGCAATACTCTGTCTTCGACGTACATGAATGTGCGTGAGATATTGCGCTTCTCGTCTTGCCCAGCATGTTGGGCGATATATGTGTTTAAAGCGGGGTGTACTTCGCAGTCAAACGCAGAGCGATCAATCGACCTGTCGAAGTCGACGGTGATGAAATCCATTGAAAGCCCTTACCGCAAGGTAAGCAGATTGCGAAGTGCCTCAGTGGGCTCTGGAGGGTTGTCGAGCAGTTGATATGCTGTGTCGGCATCAAGCCGGGTCATCCCCTCGACGTCAAAATCAAGAGCCTTTTCTTCATGCGCAACAGAGCGGACGGCCAATGCAGCAACTACCCTCTTGAGTTCTGCCAGCTCGCGCTCAACGTCCGACAAGTGAAGCGCACGTACTGAGCGCCCCTTGGGTATCCCATGCTCCAGTATTCGACCTGCGAGGCTTTGGGTGGCATGCCGCTCAACCACGGCATCAGCATTTGACAGGAAAGCCGTCACCTTACCGTCCTTGTCCCGGATGGTAATCGACGTTTTCTTGCCCGCTGCGAGCCGCGTAGTTTTCCGTTGAGCTGGTTTGTTCACGCTGTATCCCCCTATATGCTCTGGACTCTAGCATATTTCGTTTGAGACCCAGTTCCTTGCCCTCAAACAACGATGGCAAATTATTTCCGAGCCTTGAGAATCACGAACTTCGGTGTAGCGGCCACTTGCTCGACACTGCGGAACAGCCGCGCCAGTTTGCTGTGATAGCCCAGGTGCCGGTTGCCGACGATGTACAGCGCGCCACCGACCACCAGCGCTTCACGGGCCTGCTGGAACATCCGCCAGGCGAGGAAATCGCCCACCACTTGCTGTTGATGGAACGGTGGATTGCACAGCACCACGTCCAGCGACTGCGCTTGTTGCCCGGCCAGGCCATCGCCGGCCCGTACGGTGACCTCGCGCTCGCCCAAAGCGGCTTGCCAGTTCTGGGCGGCCGATTGCACGGCCATGAAGGACTCATCCACCAACGTGTAGCGGGCGTCGGGGTTGCGCAGGGCGCTGGCAATGGCCAGCACGCCGTTGCCGCACCCCAGGTCCGCGACCTGGGCTGTCCCCAGGTTTGTTGGCAGATGCGGCAGGAACGCCCGGGTGCCGATGTCCAGTCCTTCGCGGCAGAACACATTGGCGTGGTTGAGCAATTCAATCTTCGGCTCGTCCAGCCAGTAGCGCGTGGGGTAGGGCGATACGTGGGTTGCTGGCGTGATGGTGTGCGGCGTGGCGATCAGTAATCGAGCCTTTTTCACTGCCAGCGAGGCCTGCACCGGGCCGATGTAACGTTCCAAGAGGTCGCCAGCCGCCCGGGGCAGGTGCTTGATCATCGCGCCCGCCACCACTTGGGCACCGGGGGCCAGTTGGCCTTGCAGGCGAATCAGTTGTTCTTCCAGCAGGGCCAGGGTCTTCGGCACTTTGATCAGGACGTGGTCGAAGGGCCCGGTCAACGGTTCACTGGCCGGTAGCGTCGGCACCGCATCGAAGGGGCGTCCGTTACGGACCAGGTTCTTCTGCAATGCTTGCAAGGCGAGGAACGAGTCGCTGCTACTGATTATTTCAACCTGGCCGGCCAGGCTGGCGGCGAGTGCGCCGAAGCCGTCATTGAGCACCAGGACCCGCGTACTTGCAGCCGGTTGCTGTTCGGCCAGATGGGCGAGCAGGTACTCATCGGCCGCATCGAAAGCTTGCAGCGGTTCGTTCGGCTGTTCGGGTTGGCGGATCAGATCGAGTTGGGCGAAGGGGCTGGCAAGCAAAGGCATGGTGGGGACTCTGGCAATCGACGAATGTCCCGCTGCCCTGGGGCAGGTGTTTCAGCGGGCCGCCTGAATGAACTGCGTCGGGTGCTGAGGGCGACATCATTCAAGTGGGGCCGTGATGGTACTTTTTTTTGCTGCGCATTACCCGAGGGTTTTCAACGTCGACAAGGCCGGTCCGTATCAGATCACGTGAATGTGAGCCGCCTTGGCCACGGCTGAAATCTTGTTGCTGACGTTCAATTTTCGCATGCAGCTGCAGACATGGAAGTTCACTGTACGCTCGGAAAGACACAAGATCCTGCCGACCTCCGATGCGGTCTTTCCTTCGGCAGACCATCGCAGGACTTCGATTTCCCTCGGTGACAAATGGCATTTCTGTGTGGTTGCAGCGGTGTCGGCCATTTTCTTGCTCGCCAGCGCATGCAGTCGTTGACTGGCGAAGATGGCGTAGCCGAGATTCCCGTAATGTTCCTCGATATCGATAGGGGAGTGGGTCCGAGCGAGGCTGAACAGGCTGTAATAGGTTCCATGGTCGTCATGAACGGCTTGTGTCCAACCATATCTGAGGCCTTGTCGATTCAGCTCGAGCCATAACTTGGGTGCCTGGGCAAAGAGGCTCTCATCCCAAAGAATGGGAAGAGGAGATTGATTGCAGTGTGCTATTACTGGGTCGCAGGAGGCATAACCATTCTGTTCATATAGCCTGTCCCACCCATAAGGGTAGTTATTCAGATTCACCTTGCTGGCATGTTTATCCGGGCTACCGAGATAAGACGCAAATGCGCAAAATTCAAATCCTTGATTATTAAAGAAATTAAGGACCAGGCGATAGGCTGTCTGCAGGTCTTTTTCGCAAGATAACTTCCTTAACTGTAAGTCCTTCCACTTGTCCATCGTCTTCTCCTGGATTGACGTTCAACTGCGTGGATCCAATCTGGTGCGAAAGGACAGTGTAGGACTTTTCCTACGCGGTAGTTAGATATTTTTAATATCACGGACTACGGTCAGTATTTACGAAATACACCGTAGAGTTGGCCCTGTTACAGGATTTTTATATTTGTATAACTTTGGTAGATATTCCAGGCAGGTAATGGGGGGCAGTTGTAATTAAAATGCCACTACTCTTTGTCGGTGGTTAAGACGCTCACTTTGCGGGACACTGTGGTCCTCGTCCCTTTGGAGTGGCACATGACCGACAGCGCAGAGAAGTTCACCCGCCAGAGCCTGCTGGACGTGCAGCCATTGACCTCCCATCTGTTTACCTTGCGTACCACCCGGGATCGTGGCTTTCGTTTCCGGGCGGGCCAGTTTGCCCGGTTGGGGGTGCTAAAGGCGAACGGTGATACCGTCTGGAGGGCCTATTCCATGGTGTCCTCGCCGTTCGATGAGTTTCTCGAGTTTTTTTCCATCGTCGTTCCGGATGGCGAGTTCACCAGTGAACTCAGCCGCTTGAAACCGGATGACAGTCTGTTGGTGGATCGCCAGGCATTTGGTTACCTGACGCTGGACCGCTTTGTTGACGGACGGGATTTATGGCTGCTGTCCACCGGCACGGGGGTGGCGCCGTTTCTTTCGATTCTTCAGGATTTCGAGGTGTGGGAAAGATTCGAGCGGATCATCCTCGTGTACAGCGTCCGGGAGGCCAAGGAGCTGGCGTATCAGGAACTGATCGATGGGCTGGGCCGACGCGATTACCTGGCCGAGCATGCCCATAAGTTCCGGTTTATTCCGACCGTGACCCGAGAGCAGCACCCCGGGGCACTGAACGGACGCATCACGACGTTGCTTGAAAATGGCGAGTTGGAGCGAGCGGCCGGGGTCGCACTGACGCCGGAGCATTCGCGGGTCATGTTGTGCGGCAATCCGCAGATGATCGACGACACGCGCAAGCTGCTCAAGGCCAGGGGCCTGCAACTGAGCCTTTCCCGGCGGCCGGGCCAGGTGGCGGTTGAAAACTATTGGTAGGCGAGTGGCGTAGCGCCCGGCAGGAATCTTGTGGCAAGGGAACTTGCTCCCGCTGGACAGCATGGCAGCCCTAATCAGGGCTGCCTCAGCGTTGCGTGACGAACCACTCCAGCAAATAGCGCTCAGGGCCTTTCGTTCTGGGCCTTGAGCAGATCGCGAATCTCGCTCAGCAGCAGTTCTTCCTTGCTCGGAACCGGTGGCGCACTCGGGGCGACGGCCTCTTCACGCTTGAGACGGTTGATCGCCTTGACGCCCATGAAGATGGCGAACGCGACGATGATGAAATCGATGGTGCTCTGGATGAACTTGCCGTAGGCCAATACCACCGCCGGTGCGTCACCTTGGGCAGCCTTGAGGGTGATGGCCAGGTCACTGAAGTCGACCCCGCCAATCAGCAGGCCAATTGGAGGCATGACCACGTCGCCTACAAATGACGAAACGATTTTGCCGAAAGCGGCGCCGATGATGATCCCGACGGCCATGTCGACGACATTGCCTTTGACCGCGAAGGCCTTGAACTCGCTTAACATGCCCATGAATGCTTCCTTGTGACAAATGAGTTGAATGGCAGTGTAATTCAGTCAAACGCACCTCGCTCGACACGTCTACTTACAAAGCTTCCGAGCTATCGACCTGGCTCCCCTCTAAAAGTTTACAAAGTGCCATCAATCGCGCGTGATACGCGGTTTCAAGCGGTCTCCCTACAAGGTTTTTTCTATCAGTGCGGTATGGCATTTCTATTTAGGTTTTGCTTTTTCGAGCACTAGCCTCTGACAAGCGCACATGGATGCGCTCTATAACATCAGAGGAAATTCTATGAACACTTCCCTTGGCGGCGGGACTTTTCCCCAACGTCGCGCCCTTTTTGTGCTGACCGCCGGCCTGCTGTCCTTTTCTGTCAACGCCGCCACCCTGACCCGCGACAACGGAGCGGCCGTCGGCGACAACCAGAACTCGCAAACGGCAGGCCCCAATGGGCCGACCTTGCTGCAGGACGTGCAGCTGATCCAGAAACTCCAGCGTTTTGACCGTGAGCGCATCCCCGAGCGCGTGGTGCATGCTCGTGGCACCGGCGCCCATGGCACCTTCACGGTGTCCAACGACCTCAGTGACTTGACCAAGGCAAAGGTCTTTGCGGCAGGGCAGGCCACCCCCGTATTCGTGCGTTTTTCTGCCGTGGTGCATGGCAATCATTCGCCGGAAACCCTGCGCGACCCCCGTGGCTTTGCCACCAAGTTCTACACGGCCGACGGTAACTGGGATCTGGTGGGGAACAACTTCCCGACCTTTTTCATTCGCGACGCCATCAAGTTTCCAGACATGGTCCACGCGTTCAAACCCGATCCACGGACCAACCTGGACGACGACTCACGTCGTTTCGACTTCTTCTCCCATGTACCGGAAGCAACCCGGACACTGACCGAGCTGTATTCCAACGCCGGCACTCCGGCCAGTTACCGGCAAATGGACGGTAATGGCGTGCACGCCTACAAGTTGGTGAATGCCAAGGGTGAAGTCCATTACGTCAAGTTTCATTGGAAAAGTTTGCAGGGTCTGAAAAATCTCGATCCGAAAGAAGTTGTGAAGGTTCAAGGACAGGATTACAGCCATTTGACCAACGACTTGGTCAGTCATATCAATAAGGGCGACTTTCCGAAGTGGGACTTATATGTCCAGGTACTGAAGCCGCAGGACTTGTCCAAGTTTGATTTCGACCCGCTGGATGCAACCAAGATCTGGCCGGGCGTGCCTGAGCGTAAAGTCGGGCAAATGGTCTTGAACCGCAACCCGGCCAATGTCTTCCAGGAAACCGAGCAGGTGGCGATGGCACCGGCCAATCTGGTTCCGGGCATCGAGCCTTCGGAAGATCGTCTGTTGCAGGGGCGGGTGTTCTCCTACGCCGATACGCAGATGTACCGGATAGGCGCCAATGCCCTGCAATTGCCGATCAACGCTCCCAAGGTGGCGGTGAATACCGGTAACCAGGACGGCGCGATGAACCCGGGGAGCACCAGCACTGGCGTGAATTATCAGCCGAGCCGCCTGATGCCCCGTGAGGAGCTGCAATCGGCGCGCTACAGCCAGACCGCGCTGAGCGGCAACACCCAACAGGCGAAGATCCAGCGCGAGCAGAACTTCAAGCAGGCCGGCGACCTGTACCGCTCCTTCAACCAGAAGGAACGCAATGACCTGATCGAAAGCTTCGGTGGGTCGCTGGCGACCACCGATGACGAGAGCAAGCACATCATCCTGTCGTTCCTCTACAAATCCGATCCGGAATACGGCACCGGCGTGGCCCGTGTCGCCAAGGGTGACCTGGCCCGAGTCAAGGCCCTGGCGGCAAAACTGACCGACTGATCCATAGGTCAGGTACATGCCCTGTGGGAGCAAGGCTTGCTCCCACAGTCTTGTGTCAAAAGGAGGCCCCGTGATGCGTTATTTCCTGTGTTCGTTGCTTGCCATCTGGTCATTGGCCGCGTTGGCCGATCAGCCCCTGCCGACCGACCCGGCAGCTGTACAAGAAGAGTTGCAAACCTATTATTTCGACGCCGCCCGTCGGGGTGATGTGTCTATGCTCGATGCTTTTATCGACGCTCATTATTCACTCGATACCCAGGACGAGAAGGGCTACACCGCCCTGATCCTGGCGGCTTATCACGGTCACGGCCCTGCGGTGGAACGGCTACTGGCCGCGGGGGCCGATGCCTGTGTCCAGGACAAGCGCGGCAACACGGCGTTGATGGGCGCCATTTTCAAGGGGGAAGTGCAGATCGCGCGACGTCTGTTATCCACCGATTGCAGCCCCGACCAGCGTAACGGCGCCGGGCAGACCGCCGCCATGTACGCAGGCCTGTTCAAACGTGTCGAACTGCTCGATGCCTTGAAGGCCAAGGGTGCCGACATGGACGCTGCGGACCCGTTGGGCAATACGGCGGCGAATCTGGCCAGCGGTGAAATCAGAACGCCGGCCCCGCGCTGACCCTCGCCTGGGCTATCATCGCGGTTTTTCCCCGGAGTTCAGATGGCCAAGGCAAAGCGCATGTACGGCTGCACCGAGTGCGGCTCGACCTTTCCCAAATGGGCCGGCCAGTGCGGTGAGTGTGGCGCCTGGAACACCTTGACCGAAACCATGGTGGAAAGTGGCGGTGCCGCGGCGCCCACCGGACGCACCGGGTGGGCCGGACAGCAGGCACAGATCAAGACCCTGGCCGAAGTCAGCGTCGAGGAGATCCCACGATTTTCCACCGCGTCCGGTGAACTGGACCGCGTGCTGGGTGGCGGTCTGGTGGACGGCTCGGTGGTCTTGATCGGCGGTGACCCAGGGATCGGTAAATCCACCATCCTGCTGCAAACCTTGTGCAACATCGCCACGCGCATGCCAGCGCTGTACGTCACTGGCGAAGAGTCCCAGCAGCAAGTCGCCATGCGCGCCCGCCGCCTGGGGCTGCCCCAGGATCAGTTGCGGGTCATGACTGAGACCTGCATCGAGACCATCATTGCCACGGCGCGCCTGGAAAAACCCAAGGTGATGGTGATCGACTCGATCCAGACAATTTTCACCGAGCAGTTGCAATCGGCGCCGGGCGGTGTGTCCCAGGTCCGCGAAAGCGCGGCGTTGCTGGTGCGTTACGCCAAGCAGAGCGGCACGGCGATTTTCCTGGTGGGCCATGTCACCAAGGAAGGCGCGTTGGCGGGGCCGCGGGTGTTGGAGCACATGGTCGATACCGTGCTGTATTTCGAGGGCGAGTCCGATGGTCGCCTGCGTTTGTTGCGGGCGGTGAAGAATCGCTTTGGCGCCGTGAATGAGCTGGGTGTGTTCGGCATGACCGACAGGGGCTTGAAAGAAGTCTCCAATCCTTCGGCGATCTTTCTGACACGTGCCCAGGAAGAAGTACCGGGCAGCGTGGTCATGGCGACCTGGGAAGGGACGCGACCGATGTTGGTGGAGGTGCAGGCGCTGGTGGACGACAGCCACCTGGCGAACCCGCGCCGGGTCACCCTGGGGCTGGATCAGAACCGGCTCGCCATGTTGCTGGCCGTACTGCATCGACACGGTGGTATTCCTACCCACGACCAGGACGTTTTCCTCAATGTGGTGGGCGGCGTGAAGGTGCTGGAAACCGCGTCCGACCTGGCGTTGATGGCAGCGGTCATGTCCAGCCTGCGCAATCGGCCGTTGCCCCATGATTTGCTGGTGTTCGGTGAAGTCGGCCTGTCGGGCGAAGTTCGACCGGTGCCCAGTGGGCAGGAGCGACTCAAGGAGGCGGCCAAGCATGGCTTCAAGCGCGCGATCGTGCCCAAGGGCAATGCGCCGAAGGAAGCGCCGGCAGGTTTGCGAATCATTGCCGTGACGCGTTTGGAACAGGCGCTGGATGCGTTGTTCGAGTAGTGCTGCGCCTGTGATCCTTGTGGCGAGGGGCTACGTACCTGTCAGATCTGGATCAACGCTGCCAATTCCCGTTCCAGCTCATCGTGATCGGCCAGATTCAACTCCACCAACCGACGCAGGTGGGCGATGGAGTCCAGGTCGATGTGCTCGCAGACGAAGCCCAAGTGGCCGTGGTCGTCGTGGGCCAATCGGACCTCCATCCGCACCTCCACCTCATTGCTCAGGTGGATATCGGCCACGAAGGGTTCCTCCGGATTGCCGAGCCAGGGCTCGGGCTTTTTGATCAGCAGGCCCTTGAGGGACAGGTCCAGCAATTCCACTGGCCAGATGAAGGGACCCTGGCTCAGTTCTGTCCTGGCATGAAACTCGATTCGTACGAAGCGGCGGCGTTCGCTCATGACCCGTCCTCTGTGAAGATTCATTGACTATAGACCCAACCTGCGCGTCTTCGTCACCGTTCGGTCGGCGACAGATGAATGTCGGGTATGGCCTTTACTGTCGTTAGAGCTAAACTTCGGTGGCTGTCTTTTTTGTCCACTTCTGGCTGGAATAAAAAAATGAACAACAATAATAGCCTGCTGCGCCATATACCCTGGCTCCTGCTGGCCGTTGTAGGAGCATGCGCCCTGGGCGTCGTGGCCTTGCGCCGAGGCGAGGCGATCAACGCCCTCTGGATCGTCGTCGCAGCCGTGGCCATCTACCTGGTCGCCTACCGCTACTACAGCCTCTTCATCGCCAACAACGTGATGCAACTCGATGCGCGCCGGGCCACCCCTGCCGTGCTCAACAACGATGGCCTGGACTTCGTCCCGACCAACAAGCACATCCTCTTCGGTCACCACTTCGCCGCCATTGCCGGCGCGGGGCCGCTGGTCGGGCCGGTGCTGGCGGCACAGATGGGCTACTTGCCCGGCACGCTCTGGCTGATTGCCGGCGTGGTGCTGGCCGGGGCCGTGCAGGACTTCATGATCCTGTTCCTGTCCACCCGTCGCAACGGTCGCTCCCTGGGCGACATGGTCCGCGAGGAAATGGGCCGCATCCCCGGCACCATCGCGCTGTTCGGCTGCTTCCTGATCATGATCATCATCCTCGCGGTGCTGGCGCTGATCGTGGTCAAGGCCCTGGCCGAGAGCCCGTGGGGGATCTTCACGGTGATGGCGACCATCCCGATCGCGATGTTCATGGGCATCTACATGCGCTACATCCGCCCGGGCCGCATCGGTGAAATTTCGCTCATCGGCGTGCTGTTGCTGCTGGGTTCGATCTGGCTGGGTGGGCAGATCGCCGCTGACCCGGTCTGGGCCAAGGCCTTCAGCTTCACCGGGATCCAGATCACCTGGATGCTGATCGGCTACGGTTTCGTCGCGGCGGTGCTGCCGGTGTGGCTGATCCTGGCCCCGCGGGACTACCTGTCGACCTTCCTCAAGATCGGCACCATCGTCGCCCTGGCGATCGGCATCCTGATCACCATGCCCGAGCTGAAAATGCCGGCGCTGACCCAGTTCACCAACGGCCTGGGCCCGGTGTGGAAGGGCGGGCTGTTCCCGTTCCTGTTCATCACCATCGCCTGCGGCGCGGTCTCGGGCTTCCATGCGCTGATCTCCTCGGGCACCACGCCCAAGCTGCTGGACAACGAAACCAACGCCCGCTACATCGGCTATGGCGGCATGCTGATGGAGTCCTTCGTGGCGATCATGGCGATGGTCGCCGCGTCGGTGATCGAGCCGGGCGTGTACTTCGCCATGAACAGCCCGGCGGCGGTGGTCGGCGGTGACGTCGTGGCCGTGGCCCAGACCATCAGCGGCTGGGGCTTTGCCATCACCCCTGATGCCTTGCAGGCGGTGGCCCGGGACATCGGTGAAACCACCGTCCTGGCCCGTGCCGGCGGCGCGCCGACCCTGGCGGTCGGTATCGCGCAGATCCTGCATTCGGTGCTGCCGGGTGAGAACACCATGGCGTTCTGGTACCACTTCGCGATCCTGTTCGAAGCGCTGTTCATCCTCACCGCGGTGGACGCCGGCACCCGTGCCGGGCGGTTCATGCTGCAGGACCTGCTGGGTTCGTTCGTACCGTCGCTCAAGCGCACCGATTCCTGGACCGCCAACCTGATCGCCACCGCCGGTTGCGTGGCGCTGTGGGGTTATCTGCTGTACCAGGGCGTGATCGATCCGCTGGGCGGCATCAACACCTTGTGGCCGCTGTTCGGCATCTCCAACCAGATGCTGGCCGGTATCGCCCTGATGCTCGCCACCGTGGTGCTGATCAAGATGAAGCGCCAGCGCTACATCTGGGTCACGCTGCTGCCGGCGGCCTGGCTGCTGATCTGCACCACCACGGCGGGTCTGATCAAGCTGTTCGACGCGAATCCTGCGATCGGCTTCCTGGCCCTGGCGCGCAAATACAACGATGCCCTGGCGGCCGGCCAGGTCCTGGCCCCGGCCAAGAGCATCGAGCAGATGCAGCACGTGGTGTTCAATGCCTACACCAACGCCACGCTGACGGCACTGTTCCTGTTCGTGGTGCTCAGCATCCTGTTCTACGCGCTCAAGGTCGGCGTTGCCGCCTGGGGCACGAAAGAGCGCACGGATAAGGAAGCACCTTTCCAGGCCCTGCCGGACGCCTGAAACGAGGATTGCAACGATGTTCAATGACTTGAGTCGCCTCGGTAAATACCTCGGTCAGGCCGCCCGCCTGATGGTCGGCATGCCCGACTACGACAACTACGTCGAGCACATGCAGACCAAGCACCCGGACAAACCGCTGATGGACTACGAGGCGTTCTTCCGCGAACGCCAGGAGGCCCGTTACGGTGGCAAGGGTGGGCCGAAGTGCTGTTGACCGCAGCCCTGAGGTAAACCCTCTGTGGGAACGAGCCTGTGGGAGCAAGGCTTGCCCGCGATAGCATCGCCTCGGTATCACTGTAGACCGAGGCGCCTGCATCGCGGGCAAGCCTCGCTCCCACAGTTATTTTTGGGTAGCCTCAGGTTCTGTGTCCGCCACCGATTCCCTGTGGGAGCGAGCCTGCTCGCGATGGCGTCGGGTCAGTTGATGAGATGTCGACTGACCCACCGCCATCGCGGGCAAGCCTCGCTCCCACAGTTATTTTTGGGTAGCCTCAGGCTCTGTGTTCGCCACCGATTCCCTGTGGGAGCGAGCCTGCTCGCGATTGGCGTGGTGTCAGTCGATATCTAGAGTGGCTGACCCACCGCTATCGCGAGCAGGCTCGCTCCCACAATTGTTTTTGGGTAGCCTCAGGTTTTGTGTCCGCCACCGATTCCCTGTGGGAGCGGGCTTGCCCGCGAAGGCGTCGGGTCAGTTGATGAGATGTCGACTGACCCACCGCCATTGCGGGCAAGCCTCGCTCCCACAGTTATTTTTGGGTAGCCTCAGGCTTTGCGTTCGCCACCGATTCCCTGTGGGAGCGAGCCTGCTCGCGATGGCGTACTATCAGCCGACATTGATAGTGGCTGAACCACTGCTATCGCGAGCAAGCTCGCTCCCACAAAAAAATCCGCATCAAGGAGATTCTGTTTGTCCGCTCCCATTCCTGTGACGATCCTCAGCGGTTTCCTCGGTGCCGGCAAGACCACGCTGCTGCGCCATCTGCTCAAGGCCGAGCACGGCCTGAAAATAGCCGTGATCGAGAATGAATTCAGTGACGCGGGCATCGACACGCAACTGCTGGGCGACGAGCCGGTGCAGGTCATGACCCTGGCCAACGGCTGCGTGTGCTGCACCATCCATACCGACTTGACCAAGGCTCTGTACCTGCTGCTCGAACGGCTGGACAGCGGTGAGATCGCCTTCGATCGTCTGGTGATCGAGTGCACCGGCCTGGCCGATCCGGCCCCGGTGGCCCAGACCTTTTTCATCGACGAGGAACTGCGCGAGCGCTACATTCTCGACGGCATCCTGACTTTGGTGGACGCCGCCCACGCCGAGCTCCACCTGACACAAGCCATCGCCCAGGCCCAGGTCGGATTTGCCGATCGCCTTCTGGTGAGCAAGACCGACCTGGTGGACGCGGCCCAGGTCGAGGCCCTTGGCGAGCGGCTGACCCGCATCAACCGGCGAGCCCCGATCCGGATCGTGGAACATGGCCAGATCGACCTGGCTGAACTGCTCGATATCCGCGGCTTCAACCTCAATGCAGACCTGGGCGCGGGGTTCAGCCTGCGCCCGGTCACCAAGGCAGCCTCGGGCGACCGCATCAGCAGCCTTGTGCTACGCACCGACAAACCGCTGGATATCGACAAGCTCAGCGAGTTCATGAACCAGTTGCTGGAAGACCACGGCAAACAGTTGCTGCGCTACAAAGGGGTGCTGAACATCGCCGGCGAACCCCGGCGACTGGTGTTCCAGGGCGTGCTCAAGTTGTATGGCTTCGATTGGGACACCGAATGGGCCCCCGATGAGGCCCGGGAAAGCGTGATCGTGTTTATCGCCGACGAGCTGCCCGAAGAGAAGATCCGTGCGGGATTCGAGGCTGCTTTAGCTTGACGATGCCGTGCCTGCGACCATCAACAGCCGTTGCTCAAGATGGTCGAGGTGCTCATCCATCAGGCGCACCGCTTCCTCCCTGTTGCGGTTTTCCACCGCGTCCACGATTGCCAGATGTTCCTGCCAGGCGCAATGCCGGCGGGACTTGATCGCGTGTCGGGCCAGGGCCAGCGACGTCAGGGGCACCAGGCTGCCGAGAAACTGCGCCAACGGCGCGTTGCCGGCCATGGAGGCGAGATGCAGGTGAAACTCGCCGGAGAGACGTATCGCCGGGCCGCGTTCGCCGCGGTCCAGGCACTGCTGCTCCCGCGCCACCAGATCGCGCAGATGCTGCAGGTCCCTGGGGTGCGGAGCCTTGCAGGCCAAGTGCACCAATGTCTGTTCGGTCAGCCGGCGGGCGTGCAGGATCTGCCGGGTCTGCTCCAGGTCCGGTGCCGCGACTTGCGGCCGGTGGTTGGGACGCAGGATCACCACTTGCTGATGGGACAGGCGCGCCAGTACCCGACGAATGATGCTGCGGCTGACGCCGAACACATCCCCGAGGCCTTCCTCGGTGAAGCGGCTGGCGGGCGCAATGCGTTGTTCGAGGATGGCGTCGAAGATCCGCGGATAGATATCGTCCACCGACGGCTTGCCGACAGCGCCGGGCAAAGGCAGGGCGGCAAGCACATTGCGTTGCTGTTGATGGGACATGGCGTTGTTCATGACGGTCTCCGCAAGGCGTGGCTCAGGTACCGAGGTTGTCGTCCGGAATATTCAGTTCGATGCCCATGCGCTGGCCCTCCCTGAGGATATGCCGGCGCATTTCTGCACTGGCCTGGGCGCTGTTCTTGCCCCGAATGGCGCGTACCACGGCCTCGTTCTCTTCCAGCCGTTCGGCCAGGTGTTCGGGGGAGTTGCGCAACACATTGGCGCTTTGCTTGAGGGCATTGCTGGTCTGCTGCACCACACTGTGGAAGATCGGGTTGGACGTCAGGGCAAACAGTTCCTCGTGGAACGCGATGTAGGCGCTGGCGCAGGCATCGTTGTCATTGGCTTCCAGGGCTTCGCGCATGTCCATGAGGGTCAGACGCAACTGTCCGACTTCCTTGCTGTTGATGGACTGGGCCACCAGCCCGACGATGAAGGGTTCCAGGGTGTAGCGCAGTTGCAGCACGTCCTCCAGGCTCGCACCGGCTACCGCGCTGCTTTCATGGGTATCGCCGGCGCTGGCCTCCAGCACCACCACGCCTTTGCCGGGCATCGAGCGTACAAGCCCGAGGGTTTCCAGCACGATGACCGCTTCGCGCAGGCTTGGCCGGCTGATGCCCAGTTGTTCGGCCAGCTCCCGCTGGCCCGGCAGCATGTCGCCCGAGCGCCACTGGCCCCGGGCCAGGGCGGCGCGTAGTTTCTCCACCACGGAATTGACGACGGTTGATGAACTGATCACACGGTGCTCCTTCAAAAATCAATCAGGCGATGCCGGCTCGGGGGCCGGCATCGCGGTCTTTCAGAATTGCTGCTGATGGGCGCTGCCCGCCGGTTTTCTCGGTTGGAAGGTATAGCCCTGTTGGCCGGACAGTACTTTGCGCGCACGCGGGACATCGATGTCTTTTTCCCAACGGGCGATTGCCACGGTGGCCACGCAGTTGCCGATCAGGTTGGTCAGGGCGCGACCGATGCCCATGAACCAGTCGACCGCCAGTACCAGCACCAGGCCGACCACCGGAATCGCCGGGATCGCCGTCAGCGTGGCGGCCAGGATCACCAATGCCGAGCCGGGAATTCCATGGGCTCCCTTGGAGGTAATCAGCGACACCAGCAAGATGGTCAGCAGGTCGGTCATGGCCAGGGGCGTACCGGTGGCGTTGGCGATGAAGACGATGGCCAGGGTCAGGTAGATCGAGAAACCGTCCAGGTTGAACGAGTAACCGGTCGGGATGACCAGCCCCACGGTGGAACTGCCGATCCCCAGGTGTTCGAGCTTGCGCATGACTTGTGGCAGCACGGCGTCGGAAGAAGCGGTGCCGAGCACGATGAGCAGTTCTTCGCGCAAGTATTTGAGGAACGGCAGCATCGGCAGGCCCGACGCGCGCATCACCAGGCCCAGGACCAGGGCAACGAAGGCGATGCAGGTCAGGTAGAACAGGCCGACCAGGCTGCCCAAGTGTTGCAGCGAGTCCAGCCCATATTTGCTGGTGGTGAAGGCAATGGCGCCGAAGACGCCGATGGGGGCCAGGCGCACGACCATGCCCATGATGCGGAAGATCACGTGGCTGAGTTCGTTGATCAGCCGGGAGATGCCGGAGGCTGCGTCGCCCACCAGGTTCAGCGCACTGCCGAACAGGACCGAGAACAGCAACACTTGCAGGATGTTGTTATCCGCGAAGGCACCGAGCACCGAGGTCGGGATCAGGTTCATCAGGAACTGCGTGGTGGTCACCAGGTGCTGGCCACGTTGGGCAATGTCACCCACGTCTGCGCTGGAGTACTGCTCCAGGTGGATGTTCGCGCCACTGCCGATGCCGGTGCTGAAGGCCAGTACCAGGCCGATCACCAGGGCGATGGTGGTCAGCACTTCAAAGTAGATGACTGACTTGAGGCCGATGCGCCCGACCTTCTTGAGGTCGCCAGCGCCGGAAATGCCACTGACCACCACGCAGAACACGATCAGGCCGATGAGCATCTTGATCAGCTTGATAAAGCCGTCGCCGAGGGGTTTGAGTTGTGCGGAATATTCGGGAAGGGTCAGCCCACAGACGATGCCGAGCACCAATCCGAGGACAACTTGAAGGAAGATCGAACGCGAGCACCATCTGAGCATGGGAAGGATTCCTGGTTCGGTGTCCTTATTCGCCGGCGTGGGTAGCAGGCGTCGGGACTTAATTATTGTGGTCTTACCGGTTTGTCCAGTGCAGGCGCAGTCTAGGCGCGATTTTTCGGAATCCGCAAGGAGATTTTCGAGATTTTGATTGACCGGTCTTACCAGTTGGGGGTGGAACCCTTGTGCTTGAGCCCTTTGTCCCAGTCAAAAAAACTGCGCGCCAGTGGCGAGGGTCCTTGTCCTCGCCATCCTGGCAAGCAGCGCTACACGCTGATCGAAGGTGCGGGAACGTTGCTGTTCAAATGAGGGTGAGTATAAAAGTCAGCTTGGAGCGTTCTTCTGTTTCTGCCAGATAAACATAAGGCGAACCCCGCATGCGTAATCCTCCTACATATTTATTGTTCTTCGTCTTGAACGACAGTGGGGAGTGCTTGGCGGTTATGTTCTGCAGCGTAATCGCTTTGTTCTGCTCGTCGACCAGCGTAAAGACGGAGGGTGAAGCCGTGTGTTTTGCGCCTAATACCTCAAACCAGCTTCTGCCGATGAATCTGTTGTGGTATTCCCCCTGGTTTTTTATCGACAGGGTGTAGCCGCCGGCGGTGTGGCGAAAGTGCAACTTCAGTGGGGAAAGGGGCGCGTCCTGGGTTCTGGTACGTATACCCAGCAAGCTTGAATGATCGTAAGTGTGTGCTTTTCCGCTGAAAAAGCCGCCGCTGAATGCACTAATGGTCGCCAGTGCGGGTTTTCCATGCAATGTTCCGAGCAAATTAATATTTTTGTCGGGCAGGCTGATGGCAGCGGTAAAAGATAATTTACTGTCCATGTAACGATTGCATCCTTTATTGGGAGTTATGAATTGCCTTGAATGATGAAAATCAATGTTAGGGGGTTATGGAAGCTTTGTGTGGAGCGGGCTGTTTCAAGGATTGAAGTGTCGCCTGGAAGTTCATTGGCTGGATCGGCTGGGTTGATCGGCGTCTCCGTCTTTTGACAGCACAAATAAAAAGGCCCACATCTTTCGATGTGGGCCTTTCGCTGTTACTCAAACGGGCTGATCAGGCGCCGTACACCGGCAGCTTCTTGCAGATCGCCTTGACCTTCTCGCGAACGGCGTCGATCACCGCTTCGTTGTTCAGGTCAGCCAGGATGTCGCAGATCCAGCCGGCCAGTTCCTTGCACTCGGCTTCCTTGAAACCACGGGTGGTCACGGCCGGGGTGCCGAAGCGCAGGCCGGAGGTGACGAACGGGGAGCGTGGGTCGTTTGGCACCGAGTTCTTGTTCACGGTGATGAACGCCTTGCCCAGCGCCGCGTCGGCGTCTTTGCCGGAGATGTCCTGCTTGATCAGCGACAGCAGGAACAGGTGGTTCTCGGTACCGCCGGACACCACGTCGAAGCCACGCTCGATGAACACGCCGGCCATGGCCTTGGCGTTTTTCACGACCTGTTGCTGGTAAGCCTTGAACTCAGGTTGCAGGGCTTCCTTGAAGCAGATGGCCTTGGCGGCGATGACGTGCTCCAGCGGGCCGCCCTGGGCGCCCGGGAACACGGCGGAGTTCAGCTTCTTCTCGATGTCGGCGTTGGCGCGGGCCAGGATCAGGCCGCCACGTGGACCGCGCAGGGTCTTGTGGGTAGTGGTGGTGACCACGTCGGCGAATGGCACCGGGTTCGGGTAGACGCCAGCGGCGACCAGACCGGCGACGTGGGCCATGTCCACGAACAGGTAGGCACCGACCTTGTCGGCGATGGCGCGGAAACGCGGGAAATCGAGGACCTGGGAGTAGGCGGAGAAACCGGCCACGATCATTTTCGGCTTGTGCTCGAGGGCCAGGCGTTCGACTTCGTCGTAGTCGATCAGGCCGTTGCCGTCGATGCCGTACTGGACGGCGTTGTACAGCTTGCCGGAGGACGAAACGCTGGCACCGTGGGTCAGGTGACCGCCGTGGGCCAGGCTCATGCCCAGAATGGTGTCGCCAGCCGACAGCAGCGCCAGGTAGACGGCGGCGTTGGCCTGGGAACCGGCGTGGGGCTGGACGTTGGCGTAATCGGCGCCGAACAGCTCCTTGGCGCGGTCGATGGCCAGTTGCTCGACCACGTCGACGTATTCGCAACCACCGTAGTAGCGCTTGCCCGGGTAGCCTTCGGCGTACTTGTTGGTCAGTACCGAGCCTTGAGCTTCCATCACCGCTGGGCTGGTGTAGTTTTCCGAAGCGATCAGCTCAATGTGCTCTTCCTGGCGCTGAGCTTCTTGCTCCATGGCGGCAAAGAGATCGGCGTCGTACTTGGCAATAGTCAAATCACGGCTGAACATGGCGGTCCTCAAGGATCGGGGCAGAAAAGGGAGGCATTCTACCCCAACCTGTTTTGGAAGGGGTATGAAAGGACGTCATGTGGTGGACGAATGGGATTCACCCAGGACCGGCGTTGCCCGGACTGACCTCATTGCGAGCAGGCTCGCTCCCACAAGGGAATGCATTCCAAATGTGGGAGCGAGCCTGCTCGCGATGAGGCCCGCCCAGGCGCTGCAAGGCCTTCAGTCGAGCATGAACAGCGCATCATTGCTGAACTGCGCTTCGAACCGGTGGGCGGGCATCGGGCGGCCGAACAGGTAGCCCTGGACTTCGTCGCAACCGTGTTCGCGCAGGAAGTCGAGTTGCTCGTGGGTCTCGACGCCTTCGGCGATCACCGCCAGGTTGAGGCTGTGGGCCATGGCGATGATCGCCCGGGCGATCTGCGCGTCCTGTTCGCCGGACGGCAGGCCGTCAACGAAGGTGCGGTCGATCTTCAGCACGTCGATGGGGAATTGCTTGAGGTAGTTGAGCGACGAATAACCGGTGCCGAAGTCATCCACGGCGATGCTCAGGCCCAGGTTTTTCAACCCGGCCAGGATTTGCATCGCCTCGCTGACTTCGCGCATCAGGATACTTTCCGTCAACTCCAGTTCCAGGCAGGCCGGTGACAGGCCGGTGCTGCGCAGGATATTGGCGATTCGCGTACCCAACTGGCCATCGGAGAACTGCCGGGCCGAGATGTTGACCGAGACTTTCGGCACCCGGACCTTGGCCTGGTGCCAGGTCTTGAGCTGCCGGCAGGCTTCGTCGATGACCCAGTCGCCGACGTCCACCACCAGGCCCAGTTCCTCCAGCACCGGGATGAAGTCCCCTGGCGGCACCAGCCCGCGTCGCGGATGGCGCCAGCGCAGCAGGGCCTCGGCGCCGGTCAAGCGTTTGCCGTCGCCACTGAACTGCGGCTGGTAATACAACACGAACTCGTTCTGCTCGAGGGCGTGGCGCAGGTCGCTTTCCAGTTCCAGTCGTTCCAGGGCGCTGGCGTTCATGTCGGCCTGATAGAACTGGAAGTTGTTCTTGCCGCGCTCCTTGGCGTGATACATCGCCGTGTCGGCGTTCTTCATCAACTGGCTCAGTTCGTTGCCGTCCTGGGGACTCAAGGCGATACCGATACTGGCCGTGACGAAGAACTCGCGGCCTTCGAGCACGAAGGGCCGGACCAGGCTGGCGAGGATCTGCTCGGCCACGGTGATGGCCCGGTTCAGCGCCATTTCCCGGCTCGAGCGCGGCTCCAGCAGCAGGGTGAACTCATCGCCGCCCATGCGCGCCACGGTGTCGTCGTCGGTGACGCAGCCGAGCAGCCGGGTCGCCATGTCCTTGAGCATCCGGTCGCCGGCGGCATGCCCCAGGGAGTCGTTGATCGGTTTGAACCGGTCCAGGTCGAGGAACATCAGCACGACCCAGTTCTTCTGCCGCTCGGCCGATTGCAGCGCGGTGTGCAGGCGGTCCTGGAACAGCGTGCGGTTGGGCAGGTGGGTGAGGGCGTCGTAATAGGCCAGGCGATGGATGCGCTGCTCGCTGGCCTTGCGTTCGCTGATGTCGCTGAAGAAGCACACGTAGCTGGCCAGGTCGCCTTCATCATCCAGCACTGCGGTGATGCCGACCCAGGCCGGGTAATGTTCGCCGTTGCGGCGCTTGAGCCAGACCTCGCCTTCCCAGGAGCTGTGCTGTTGCAGTTGCTTGAGCACGTAGCGCAGGTGGGCTTCCTGCTGATCGTCCACGGTCAGCATGCTCGGCAACTGGTCCAGCACTTGGGATACCGCGTAGCCACTGACCCGGCTGAAGGCTTCGTTGGCCTGGACAATGTAACCGGCCGGGTCGGTGATCAGAATCGCCGAGGTCGAATGCTCGAATACCGTGGCGGCCATGCGCAGGTCTTTTTCGGCGCGCCGTTGCTGGCTGATGTCGCGGCCGACGCCAAGCACGCCTTCGAATCCACCGGCATCATCCCAGACCAGTACCAGCCGCAGTTCGATGGGGATCTTGCGTCCGTCGGCACGCAGGCAGTCGAACAGGAACAGCTGGGTCTGCATCTGATTGCGCAGTTCGGCCAATTGTCCGGGCTTGTCGAGGGCCTTGCTGACCCGGTCCATCAGGGTATAGATGCCTGTCAGTTGCTGCGGATTGGCGATGGTCGACTGCCAACCGTTCTGGAAGATCCAGTCGGCGTTGTAGCCCAATACCGCTTGCACCGACGGGCTGACGTAGTTGAGCGAAAGCTTGCTGTCGGTGGAGAAAATCACGTCGCTGATGCTCTCGGCGAGCATCCGGTAGCGCTGTTCGCTGTCACGCAGTGACTCGCTGGCCTCGATCTGCTCGGTGACATCCTTCGCCACGCCGATGATTCGCGTCACCTGGTCATGTCGGTCCCGGGCCAGGGCCTGTTCGCGGATATCAAAGCGTCGCCATTTGCCATCGCGATGGCGGAAACGCAGTTGGCATTGCAACAGGTGCGCATAGCCGCCGCGCCGCTGTTCCTGGCGCAACGTGTGGTAGTGGTCGGCATCGTCGCTGTGCAGCAGGATTTCCCAGAAGTACTCACCCATCTGGTGCAGTTCGGTGCGGTCATACCCCAGGGTCTGGCCCAGGTGGTGGTTGCTGAAGATCATCCGCTGGCTGATGACGTCCTGCACGTAGAGATGATCCGGCACGGTGCGCACCACGTCGGACCAGAAGCCTTCGCGTTCGAGCAACGAGAGTTCGATCAGCTTGCGGCTGGTGATGTCGTTAATGCTCAGGATAACGGCGTTGTAGTCGTCCTGTTTTTCCGGCAGGCGCAGTACCAGCCAGAGATGCTGGTCACGACCGTGGGCGTCCTGGAGCTTGATTTCCAGTTCCAGCTGCTTGTGCTGGTCAAGCAGCGTTTCGAGCAGTTGCGGGCCGACCGGATTGTTGTCCTGCGGGCCCTTGCCCACCAGCAATTGCCAGGCCTGTTCACAGGAGTCGACGTTGAGCAGCCGCAACGCCATCTGGTTGACTTCGGTGATGCGCACTTCCTGTTGCAGTTGCTCGAGCTGGTGCGGGACTTTCATCCACGCCCGCAATTGATCGCCATTGTGCAGGCCGGCCCGGACAAAGAATGACTTGAGACTGGAGAGGTCGAGTACGCACAGGGCCACGCCGGTGCCTTCGAAAATGTCCTGATAGCGCCGACGGCCTTCGTGCAGTTGCCGCTGGCGCCGGCGCATGTTCAGCAGTGCGATCACCGGCAGCATCGAAAACGCCAGGCCCAGCAGGCATTTGCCGATGAAGGCCGGCAGCAGTTGTTCGAGCACCTGGCGACGGTCGAACAGGCCTCGCAGTTGCCAGTCGCTGCTGCTCAGCGGCACGGTCAGTACGGTGTTGTCCTGGTCGTCCGGCGACAGGTGCGAGGGGCTGATCGACGGCAGGCTCTCGTCACGGCTGACGACTTGTTGGTTGAGGCGGTTCTCCACCAGCCACAGCGGGCGCAAACCCGTATCGACTTGTTTGATCAGCGTGGAGAAGAAACCCGGGGTCAGGCGCAGGGCCCAATAACCGCGGGTATTGCCGGTGGCCTGGTGCAACAGGAGATGCACCACGGAACCGTCGTCGGCGTTGCTGAAGTAGTGTGCCTGGTCATGACTGCGGTGCACCAGTTCGCTGAGGTAGCCGGCATCGTGGCTGTCCGGATCGGTGTCGCTGAGCACCATGCCGGACGGGCTCAGCAATGCCAGGCTGCGTAGCTGGGGCAGCGATTGCTGGAGTTTGTGCAGCAAGGCCTGCTGTTCGTCGGCTGTCTGCGGTTGTTCGACGATCGGTAGCAGGTTGAGGGCGATTTGCGCGTTCAGGGCCATGTTCAGGCTGACTTGCGCGGCCAGGTCGGCGGTGTAGTCGATGGTGTACTGGCGCTGTTGCTGCTGGGTGACGCGCAGTTGATCGAGCAACTGCCAGAAGAGCAATCCGAGCAACAGCAGCACCAGCGTGGCCAGGGCGCCCTTCAATGTCCCGCGCAGGGGCGAGCTGGGCACTGTATCCGGTGCGCGTGGGGACAGGGTCGGCGTGACGTTGGACAAGCTGTAATCCTGCGGTTTGCTGGACTGGCGCGACACGCACTATAAGCCGGACGCCCGAAGGGCGGCTAGCATGCCTTGCCTTGTGGCAAAGTGCCAGTCCCTGGTGGCTGGACCTTGACGGACGGTTGAGGTAGCTTTGCCGGTCAAACAAGAGCGTTCCAGCTCCAGATCCCCAGGCTTTATCTGCCCCGCAGGCATTGATGACCGTCAACTGCCGGCGCCGTGCATGGCCTGGTTCGTTCTTTTCACCTGTCACAGACGCTAGGTTCACCATGGCTCAATACGTCTTCACCATGCATCGGCTGAGCAAAGTTGTTCCGCCGAAGCGGGAAATCCTGAAAAACATTTCGCTCTCATTCTTCCCTGGCGCCAAGATCGGCGTGCTGGGCCTCAACGGTTCGGGTAAATCCACGCTGCTGAAGATCATGGCCGGCGTCGATACCGAATTCGACGGCGAAGCCCGCCCGATGCCGGACCTGAACATCGGCTACCTGCCCCAGGAGCCTCAACTGGACCCGACCAAGACCGTGCGTGAAGTGGTCGAGGAAGCGGTCAGCGTGATCAAGGACGCCCAGGCGCGCCTGGACGAAGTCTACGCCGCCTACGCTGACCCGGATGCCGACTTCGACAAGCTCGCCGCCGAACAGGCCAAGCTCGAAGCGATCCTGCAGGCCAGCGATGGCCATAATCTGGAGCGTCAGCTGGAAGTCGCTGCCGACGCCCTGCGCCTGCCGGCCTGGGAAGCGAAGGTCGAACACCTGTCCGGCGGTGAGAAGCGCCGTGTGGCCCTGTGCCGCCTGTTGCTGTCCGCCCCGGACATGCTGCTGCTCGACGAACCGACCAACCACCTGGACGCCGATTCCGTCGCCTGGCTCGAACACTTCCTGCACGATTTCCCGGGCACCGTCGTGGCGATTACCCACGACCGTTACTTCCTGGACAACGTCGCCGGCTGGATCCTGGAACTCGACCGCGGCGCGGGCATTCCGTACGAGGGCAACTATTCGGGCTGGCTGGAAGCCAAGTCCGATCGTCTGGCCCAGGAATCCAAGCAGCAGTCGGCCCATGAAAAGGCCATGAAGGAAGAACTGGAGTGGGTGCGCAAAGGCGCCAAGGCCCGCCAGTCCAAATCCAAGGCCCGTCTGCAACGCTTTGAGGAAATGCAGTCCCAGGAATTCCAGAAGCGCAGCGAAACCAACGAGATCTACATCCCGGCCGGTCCACGCCTGGGTGACAAGGTCATCGAATTCAAGAACGTCACCAAGGGCTACGGCGATCGCGTGTTGATCGACAACCTGTCGTTCTCCATGCCCAAGGGCGCCATCGTCGGTGTAATCGGTGGTAACGGCGCGGGTAAATCCACGCTGTTCCGCATGCTGATGGGCAAGGAAACGCCGGATTCGGGCACCATCGAAGTCGGCGAAACCGTGCAACTGGCCTGCGTCGACCAGAGCCGCGAAGACCTGGACGGCAGCAAGACCGTGTTCCAGCAGATCTCCGACGGTTCCGACCAGATCCGCATCGGCAACTACGAAATCCCGTCGCGCACCTACGTGGGTCGCTTCAACTTCAAGGGCGGCGACCAGCAGAAGTTCGTCAAGGACCTCTCCGGTGGTGAGCGCGGCCGCCTGCACCTGGCGCTGACCCTGAAGGAGGGTGGCAACGTCCTGCTGCTCGACGAACCGTCCAACGACCTCGACGTCGAAACCCTGCGTTCCCTGGAAGAAGCCCTGCTGGACTTCCCGGGCGCCGCCATTGTGATCTCCCACGATCGGTGGTTCCTCGACCGCGTGGCGACCCACATCCTGGCGTATGAAGATGACTCACAAGCGGTGTTCTTCGAAGGCAACTACACCGAGTACGAAGCCGATCGCAAGAAGCGCCTCGGCGAAGCCGCTGCCCAGCCGCATCGGGTACGGCACAAGAAACTGGCCTGATTCCTTCAGCCGGTAAGCCGTAGAGCCTGTGGGAGCGAGCCCTGCTCGCGATAGCGTCGGACCAGCCAACATTCATGTTGCCTGACCCACCGCTATCGCGAGCAGGGCTCGCTCCCACAGTGGTTTATCGGCAGGCAGGAGTCACTCCGGCTCTATCGCCAACACCTCAATCGCCATATCCCCCAGCGGTCGCTTCCAGACCACCTCATCCCCGACCTTGCTTCCCAGCAACGCCCGCCCCAGCGGTGAGCCCCAGTTGATCAATCCGCTGGCCGCATCGGCCTGGTCTTCCCCCACCAATTGCACGCGCTGCTCATGGTCCTGCTCATCGACAAAGGTCACCCAGTGTCCGATTCGCACTTGGTCCGCTGAGGTTGCCGTAACGACCTGTGCGCTTTGCAGGCGCTGGTTGAAATAGCGCAGATCCCGTTCCAGGTCCGCGATGCGCTGTTTGTCCGCCAGCTCTTTGCGGGCTGTCTGCTGGCTGTGCAGCGCCTGCAGCTCGGCGACCCGGGCCTGCAACTGGACGAACCCGGCGGGTGTGACGTAGTTGGGTTGCGCGCTGACCTGGCGTTCTACCGGTTGATCGGCCTGGGCCGCGGCGCTGTCTTCGTTGACGAAGGCACGACTCATGGTGTTCTCCTCTATTGGAGTTTGGGCCATGGTCGCAGGCTTTTGGTTTCGACGGATGTCTGTACGCGACTCACTGCGAGCGATAGGCCCGGGCGGCGTCGCGATCCTTTTCCTGTTGCCAGGCGCGTTCGCGCTCATCCCAGTGACGGTCGCGGTAGGCGTCCCGGTCTTCACTTTCGCGCATGGCCTGGCACTGCCGGAAACCGTCGCTCCAGCCTTCGGCGTAGCGTGCGTCCTTGAGATAGCGCGGGACGTCCTTGCGAAACTGGCCGGTGATCGCGCCGGCGGCTTGCCGGCCACTGCTGCAGCCATCGTCGAAGCCGTCGGCGAACGCCGGTGGATAACCTCGGGCGATCAGGTCCTCATGGGTGGTTTCACAGCCGCCAAGCAACATCACTACCGCCAGTACCGCTACCGCGCGCCTCATTTCCTGCCTTCCTGCCGCATTCACATATACAGGAAGTCTAGAAGCGGATTCGTCAGGCCGGTGTGAAAGCGCTGTGATTAATCTGTTCGTTGTGTTGCCGGTGGGGCATTGACCTGATGCCAATCGATAAGGACCAGGCGCCGCACCACCTGTGGGAGCCGAGCTTGCTCGCGATAGCGGCGGACCTGTCAGCATTGTTGGCGATTGACCCGCCCTCATCGCGAGCAAGCTCGGCTCCCACAGGTATTAATTGACCTGTATTGGGCTTTGCCTGATCAGTAGTGATACCACTTCACCTCCAGCATCACCTCGTTCTCCGGCGAGGCCAGGTGGCTGAATTCCCGTTGGGCGCTCAGGCGCAGGCCGAGGTTGCGGGACAGTTCCCACTGTTGGTTCAGGCTCAGGCGCCGGCGCACCTCACCGTTGACGAAATAGTCACCCTTGGCTTCCAGGCTCAGATTGCCCAGCGGGTTTTTCCACAGCACGCCACTGTTGAACCCGGTGGCCGGGGCGATGAATTGGGCGAAGTCGTTGTTGTGTTCCACCCGCACCGTGCCCAGGGCAAACCCCAGCACGTCCTCGCTCAGCGCCCAGGTGCCGCCGGCACCGCCGTTGACGTGGCTGACCAGGTTTTCATCGTCGTGCTTGCCCGGCACCCGTTCCAGGCCCCCGGTGACCTGCCAGGACAGCGGTTGCAGCAATTCATTGCGCGGCGTCAGGGAGCGGATGGTCGCCAGGTCGAGGCGCTGGACCTGCCAGTCATTGCCTTCGTACTGGCGCAGCTTCAACTGCAGGATTTCAATCTGCGCACCCAGCGGGAAGCTTTCGGCATTGTCATTGAGGTCGTGATAAGCCATGCGCAGGCCATATTCACCGAACGCCCGGTCACCCCGGGTGCCGAGGCCAGCCTGCCAGGTGCGCGATTCATGGCCGTCCTCGGGCAGGCCCGGCTGGGGAATGTCGAGTTCTGGCGCGGGGTTCTGGTTGATCGCCCGCAACAGTTCGAAGCTGCGCTGGGCGCGTTGCGGATCGCGCTCCTGGCCGTTGGCGCGGTAACGCTCCAGGCGATAGGCCGCATCGACGATAAGCGCCTGGCGTTGGCGGGGCAGTGCCTTGAATTCGGGGGCCTGCAAGCGCTTTTGGTCGGCGCTGACCTTCAGTACCCATTGCTGTTCGTCATCGGTGAGTGGCTCGGCGCGGCTGAGCAGTTCCCGCTCGCGGGACGGCCGATATTCGATGCTCTCCACCAACCCGGCTTCCTTCACGGCCTTGACGGTGTCGGTGGGGATCGCCGTCAGCGGAAATTGTTCGGTCAGGCGCAGGCTGGGACGGGCCACTTGCAGCAGTTCCAACAGGCGATAGGAGCAGTTTTCATCGAAGAAAAAATAATCGAACTGGATCTGCTTGAGCTCCCAGACGTGCTCGACCATGCGCTCGGTTTCCACTTGGCTCAGGTTGAGGCGGTATTCCCACAGGTCGCGGTTTTCCAGGCTACGGTACTCGGACAGCTTCTCCTGGTAGGGCACCAGGGCGAACAGGCCGGGATAGCCGCCCATCAAGCCCTTCCAGGCGTAGATGATGCTGTTGTCCGACCCTTCAATGTAGGCGCCGAAGTTGATCGCGTAGCTCAACAGGGCGGTCTTGTCCCGTTGCACGTCGGCCTGGTCGATGCGCAACAGGGTATGGCCGAACATAGACGACGGACTGTTCAGGTAGGCGGCCGGAAAAATCATCACCGCGCTATGGGGCGAGACGTCCTTGAACCATTGCTTGAATTCGCTGCAATCGACTGCTGGCAGATCGGTCAGGTTGAGCTGTGCCTTGAGCCAGCGCGTGCGGGCCGGGTACACGCACTGGGCATGTTGCTGACCGGCGCTGGCCGGGCCGTAGAGGGCCTGCAGCGTGGCGGTCAGTTCATGGTCGGGGTGTTCGTTGCCGTCGGGGGCCAGGAAGAATTTCCTGTCGCTGACATAGCTGCGCCAGCCACCGAGCTTGGCGGTTTCGTAGTGGCCCAGGGAAATCCAGAAGCGGTCATTGGCCAATTGCTGCAAACGTTGAGGGTCGACATGGGGGGCGGCGGACAATGGGGCGCACACACAGAGCGCCAGCCAGGCAAGGCGTTTGAGCATAGTCGGCTACTTGGAAAGTCGAAAATAAAGACCGGATGGGCCCAAAAAAGAAAAACCCGCCCCCCGAAGGGAGCGAGTGGGGTCGAGCTTAAGCTTGAGTGGCGTACTTGGCCAGGCGAGGATCGTTTTTCAGTACGGCCAGGGTATTGGTATGCACGTCTTCTGCGGTCACGTCAGCCTTGCTGAAGATCTGCTGGAAGTGCTCGTGGGTGACAGCTGAGAAGTGGGCGCGATCTTCCGGTGCCACACCCAGTACCACGGCATAGGTGGTCAGCGCTTCGCCCTGACCCTTGGCCATGTCTTCGGACAGCTCGTTCATCATTCCATTCATGGCCAGCCAGGACTTGCCACCGTAGGTCAGTGCTGCGTTGGTCGAGCAGCCGTTGGTGCCAGAGGTCATGCCGAAGGTGGCGTTGCCGGAGGTGCCGTTGGTGGTGGAAGCGAGGAAGTGAGCCGGGGTGCCACGCTGACCTTCGAACAGCATGTTGCCCCAGCCGCAATCCGGGCCGCCCGGCGCCTGAGCCATGGCGTTGAGGGATACAGCGGTGAAGAGAGTACCGAGAAGAATCCGTTTCATAGCTATGTTCTCTTTATGTGCATACCAATGGACAGGGTCTGGCGCCTTCGTGGCCTCAACCACTCGCGCCAGTGGGCCGGTTATTGTTCCAGCCGCGCAGTTTGGAGTTTAGGCACGATCCAAGGGTTCCGTGACATTTTGCAAAAACTATCCTGCAAGTCATGCGGTTACGGGCCTCCACTTCGGTTCGGGGCTGGCCGGTTGACTATGCTTTGACCTGAGGCGCTCCTTGCCAGTCAGGTACGGGCGGCGCCAGAATGCCGTTATCTGCCCCGCCTGATGTAAGGAAGCCCGATGCCTGATCCTGTTGCTGCCAGCTTGCGTCTAGCGCCCGAAGCGCTGACCCGTCCGTTTTCCGCTGAACAGTTCAGCTTCTCTACCACCAATGATCTGGAGCCCTTCCGCGGTGTGCTTGGCCAGGAGCGTGCGGTCGAAGCATTGCAGTTCGGCGTGGCCATGCCGCGCCCCGGTTACAACGTATTTGTCATGGGCGAGCCCGGCACCGGCCGGTTTTCATTCGTTAAACGTTACCTCAAGGCCGAAGGCAAGCGCCTGCAGACCCCGGCGGACTGGGTCTACGTCAACAATTTCGACGAGCCTCGCGAGCCCCGGGCCCTGGAGCTGCCATCGGGTACCGCCGGTGCGTTCATCAATGATATCAACGGCCTGATCGACAACTTGCTGTCGACCTTTCCGGCGGTATTCGAGCACCCGTCCTACCAGCAGAAAAAAAGCGCCATCGACCGGGCTTTCAACCAGCGCTACGACCGCGCCCTGGATATCATCGAACGCCTGGCCCTGGAGAAGGATGTCGCGCTGTACCGCGACAGCAGCAACATCGCCTTCACGCCGATGAGCGAAGGCAAGGCCCTGGATGAAGCGGAGTTCGCCCAGTTGCCGGAATCCGAACGCGAGCGTTTCCATGACGACATCTCCGGCCTGGAAGAACGCCTGAACGAAGAACTCGCCAGCCTGCCGCAATGGAAGCGTGAGTCCAGCAACCAGTTGCGCCAACTCAACGAAGAAACCATCACCCTGGCCCTGCAACCGCTGTTGGCGCCGTTGTCGGAAAAGTACGCGGAGAACGCGGCGGTCTGCGGTTACCTGCAAGCGATGCAGGTCAACCTGCTCCGGACAGTGGTCGAGCAACTGGTGGACGACAGCAAGACCGACGCCATCGCCCGCAAAATGCTGGAAGAGCAATATGCGCCGAGCCTGGTGGTGGGACATCCGGCGAGCGGCGGCGCACCGGTGGTGTTCGAACCGCACCCGACCTACGACAACCTGTTCGGGCGCATCGAGTACAGCACGGATCAAGGCGCGCTCTACACCACGTATCGACAGCTGCGTCCCGGTGCCTTGCATCGGGCCAACGGTGGCTTCCTGATCCTTGAAGCGGAGAAAATGCTTGGTGAGCCGTTCGTGTGGGACGCGCTCAAGCGTGCCCTGCAATCGCGCAAGCTGAAGATGGAATCACCCCTGGGCGAACTGGGCCGGCTGGCCACGGTGACCCTGACGCCGCAGCACATCCCGTTGCAGGTCAAGGTCGTGATCATCGGCGCCCGCCAGCTCTACTACGCGTTGCAGGACCTGGACTCGGACTTCCAGGAAATGTTTCGCGTGCTGGTGGACTTCGACGAAGACATCCCGATGGGCGACGAGAGCCTGGAGCAGTTCGCTCAGTTGCTCAAGACCCGTACTTCGGAAGAAGGCATGGCGCCACTGACCGCCGACGCGGTGGCGCGCCTGGCCACCTACAGTGCGCGCCTGGCCGAACACCAGGGACGCTTGTCGGCCCGTATCGGCGATCTGTTCCAGTTGGTCAGCGAGGCGGATTTCATCCGTCAGTTGGCCGGTGACGAGATGACCGACGCCGGCCACATCGAGCGCGCCCTCAAGGCCAAGGCCACCCGCACCGGGCGGGTTTCGGCGCGGATCCTCGACGACATGCTGGCGGGGATCATCCTGATCGACACCGATGGCGCGGCCGTGGGCAAGTGCAACGGGTTGACGGTGCTGGAGGTGGGCGACTCGGCGTTCGGTGTGCCGGCGCGGATCTCCGCCACGGTGTACCCGGGCGGCAGCGGTATCGTCGACATCGAGCGAGAGGTCAACCTCGGCCAGCCGATTCACTCCAAGGGCGTGATGATCCTGACCGGTTACCTGGGCAGCCGCTACGCCCAGGAATTCCCGTTGGCGATCTCGGCCAGTATCGCCCTGGAGCAGTCCTACGGTTATGTCGACGGCGACAGCGCTTCCCTGGGTGAGGCGTGCACACTGATTTCGGCGTTGTCGAAGACACCGTTGAAGCAGTGCTTCGCCATCACCGGCTCGATCAACCAGTTCGGTGAAGTGCAGGCGGTGGGCGGGGTCAACGAGAAGATCGAAGGTTTCTTCCGTCTCTGTGAGGCCCGTGGGCTGACCGGCGAGCAGGGGGCGATCATTCCCCAGGCCAACGTCGCCACTTTGATGCTCGATGAGAAGGTGTTGGCCGCCGTCCGGGCGGGGCAGTTCCACGTCTATGCCGTGCGCCAGGCCGACGAGGCCCTGAGCCTGTTGGTGGGTGAGCCTGCCGGTGAGCCGGATGAAAATGGCGAGTTCCCCGAGGGCAGCGTCAACGCCCGCGTGGTGGAGCGGTTGAGGGTGATTGCGGAAATGATCAGCGAAGACGACATCAAGGAGGCGGAAAAGGAACTGGCGCAAGCAGCCTTGGCGGAGGCCAAGCCGGCTTGATGGAAGTGAAGACCTGAATGTGGGAGCGAGCCTGCTCGCGAAAGCGGTGGATCAGCATCATTGATGTTGACTGACCCAACGCATTCGCGAGCAGGCTCGCTCCCACATTTGGTTGGGACCGATTCAAAAATGCTTCAGAACGCCGCCGATTTGGCGTCAATATTCACACTATGACCATTCGGCGCATTCTGGTCTCGCTTGGCTTGCAAGCGGAACTTTTCTTCTATCCTCAGTTCAAGGATAACGAGAGTCATCATCGGACCGAAACAGCCCCCCGGGGCTGAATACCGTATCACTGAGGGGCGCCGCCATGTCGCGCAACCTTTGCCTCACCCGTCAATGCCTGGGTCTTGTCACTCGTATCGAATGCGCTATCCGTCCGCTGGCGGGGGATACCGGCATGTGGACCCTGCTTTTTGCCGCCGGAATGGCCGGCGAACAACCTTCCGCCCTCAAGGCCCAGGGCCCGTTTCCCGGCCCGAACGCCGCCGAATCGATCCTCGACACCATCGTCCAGGCGCTGACCCTGCATGGTTATGAACTGGCCAACGACCCGCAGATCTGGTGCCTGCACATGCAGGCCCAGCTACGCGAGATCAATGGCGGTCGTTGCCGCAGTTCCGGCGGCTTCGAGTTCCATCCACCTCATTGAAGGCCGGATCCCGGCACTTGCAACCTGACACCAGAGGCTGCGGCCAGGGACGGCCCTGGCGTTTGTGGGGCTCGTCGTGGCTGATATACTCGCCGCCATTTTCTGGCCCTGGTGTGAGACTCAATGGAACGCTTTATCGAAAATGCAATGTACGCCTCCCGTTGGCTGCTGGCGCCGATCTACTTCGGTCTGTCCCTGGGCCTGCTGGCCCTGGCGTTGAAATTCTTCCAGGAAGTCTTTCACGTCATCCCCAACGTGTTCACCATGGCCGAGTCCGATCTGATCCTGGTGCTGCTGTCGCTGATCGACATGGCCCTGGTGGGCGGCCTGCTGGTGATGGTGATGATTTCCGGCTACGAGAACTTCGTCTCGCAACTGGACATCGATTCCGATAAGGAAAAGCTCAACTGGCTGGGCACCATGGACTCTTCATCGCTGAAGATGAAAGTCGCCGCTTCCATCGTGGCCATTTCGTCCATCCACCTGTTGCGCATTTTCATGGACGCCAAGAATGTCGATCCCGAACACCTGAAGTGGTACGTGATCATCCACATGACCTTCGTGGTGTCGGCGTTCGCCATGGGCTATCTGGACAAGCTGACTAAACACTGAAGCCTCCATTGGCGCAGCGCCCGTCTGTCGAAAGGCAGGCGGGCGTTGTCGTTTCCGGCGAGGCACTTTGACGTGGGCGCTGGTCATCCGTCATGGCATCTGTGCTAGTCTGCTCGCCCTTTTGGTTCCGGGCGCTCCGGGAGGCGCTGTGTCACGCACGGCCATTCCCGAGCCGTCCGCACAGCGGAGCAGCAGCATGTCCGAAGTTAACCTGTCCACCGACGAAACCCGCGTCAGCTACGGCATTGGTCGTCAACTGGGCGACCAGTTGCGCGACAACCCGCCACCGGGCGTCAGCCTGGACGCGATCCTGGCCGGCCTGACCGACGCTTTCGCCGGCAAGCCAAGCCGTGTGGGCCAGGAAGAAATGTCCGCCAGTTTCAAGGTCATCCGCGAAATCATGCAGGCCGAAGCAGCCGCCAAAGCCGAAGCCGCTGCGGGCGAAGGTCGTGCGTTCCTGGCTGAAAATGCCAAGCGCGACGGCATCACCACCCTGGCTTCGGGCCTGCAATTTGAAGTGCTGACCCAGGGTGAAGGCGCCAAGCCGACCCGTGAAGACCAGGTGCGTACCCACTACCACGGCACCCTGATCGACGGCACCGTGTTCGACAGCTCCTACGATCGTGGCCAGCCAGCCGAATTCCCGGTGGGCGGCGTGATCCCAGGCTGGACCGAAGCGCTGCAACTGATGAATACCGGCAGCAAATGGCGCCTGTACGTGCCGAGCGAACTGGCTTACGGCGCCCAGGGCGTTGGCAGCATCCCGCCGCACAGCGTTCTGGTGTTCGACGTCGAGCTGCTGGACGTTCTGTAAGGCAGTAACAGGCCTTTGTGGGAGCGAGCCTGCTCGCGATGGCGGTCGGTCAGTCGAGAGTAATGTGACTGACACGACGTCATCGCGAGCAGGCTCGCTCCCACGGGGCTTGTGTGCTCATCCGTGAAACCTGCCATTGAAATCACCTGTCGGGCGCAACGCCCGGGCATAGCAGAACAGGAACAGGTTTCGCACCAGCTCCTTGAGCACCAGTGGTTCGCTTGAGTTCAGGCTGTTGAGGTCCAGGTCTCCCTGATCCTGTAGTTCGCTCAAGGCTTCTTCTTCAAGCACCGCGCAGACTTCCCCGGTTTCCCGATGCAGGATCCTGAGGTAGGGATGTGGGCGGTCCAGCCAGGCGTCGATCAAATAAGTCATGGTTCTCATCTCCTTGATGGGTTTGATGAGAATAATTCTTATTATCAGAATAGCAAGACTCTATTTGTATTCCGGTTTCTTTTCTGACGATGGGTTTTCGCAGCTCACCATGGCTGGCGTTTGGCTGGCATCTGCGAAGCGGGGCTGGAGCGGGGAGGGCGAAGAACCATCCCACGCCAGGCGCGGGATGGGGTACAGAAGACTCAGACTTTTCTGACGAACTCGGATTTGAGTTTCATCGGTCCGATGCCATCGATCTTGCAGTCGATGTCATGATCGCCGTCGCACAGGCGGATGTTCTTGACCTTGGTGCCCACCTTGACCACCAGCGACGTGCCCTTGACCTTGAGGTCCTTGATCACGGTGATAGTGTCGCCGTCCTGCAGGACATTGCCGACCGAGTCTTTCTTCACGGTGTCGTCGGACGTCGCTTCGACTTCGCCGCTGGCAGACCATTCGTGGGCGCACTCCGGGCAGACCAGCTGAGTGCCGTCTTCGTAGGTGTATTCGGAATTGCATTTCGGGCAGGGTGGCAACGTGCTCACTAAGGTTCCTTGGGTATCAGGAGGACAAAAGGGCGCACATTGTATAGGGTTTTTTGCGAGGCGGGTGGTGCTGCGAAGGCATTGTGGCGAGGGGATTTATCCCCGTTGGGCTGCGAAGCAGCCCCCCAACAAACGATCTGACACACCGTGGACTCAGGCCCTGGGGCTGCTTCGCAGCCCAACGGGGATAAATCCCCTCGCCACAAAAGCCCTTGGATCAGTGGGTACGGGCGACTGCAAACTCGCTCAGTTCCACCAGGGCATCGCGGTATTCGCTGGCCGGCAGGGCATCGAGGCATTTGATTGCGCGGGCGACGTAGTCCTGGGCCAGTTTCGCGGTGTAGTCCAGCGAGCCGGAAGCTTCGACCGCTTCACGAATGCTTTCCAGGTCTTCGATCCCGCCTTTCTGGATGGCTTGGCGTACCAGGGCCGCCTGTTCTGGCGTACCTTCGCGCATGGTGTAGATCAGCGGCAGGGTCGGCTTGCCTTCGGCGAGGTCGTCACCGACGTTCTTGCCCAGGGTCTCAGCGTCGCCCTTGTAGTCCAAAAGGTCGTCCACCAATTGGAAGGCCACGCCCAGGTGGTCGCCGAAGGTGCGCAGCGCTTCGCTCTGCTCGGCGGTCGCGCCGGCCAGCGCGGCGGCGCTGTGGGTCGAGGCTTCGAAGAGCATCGCGGTCTTGCCGCGGATGACCTCCATGTAGGTTTCCTCCGTGGTGCTGGCGTCACGCACCTTGGACAACTGCAGTACTTCGCCTTCAGCGATGATGCGAGTGGCCTGGGACAGGATCTTCATCACCGGCATCGAGCCCAGTTCGACCATCATTTCGAACGAGCGCGAATACAGGAAGTCGCCCACCAATACGCTCGGGGCGTTGCCCCACATGGCATTGGCGGTCGAGCGGCCGCGGCGCATGCCAGACATGTCGACCACGTCGTCGTGCAGCAGGGTGGCGGTATGCAGGAATTCGATGGTGGCAGCCAGCAGGCGCAGGTCGTCGCCTTCGCGGCCCAGGGCCTTGCCACACAGGAGCACTAATAAAGGACGCAGGCGTTTGCCGCCAGCCGAGGTGATGTAGTCGCCGATTTTCGACACCAGCGGCACTCGGGAAGTCAGCTGCTTCTTGATGATGCCGTCGACGGCACTAAAATCGTCCGCCACTGCGCGGTAGAAAGCTTGGGGTTGCATCAGCGACAGGCGCTCCAGAAGGGTTGCGCGGCATGCTAGGACCCACGTCCGGGGCTGTCAAGGCACGATGGACGGCTACTTGCATCGCCAGGACAGCTTGCGTACAATCGCGCACCCTGAACTTCCTGGGCAGCACCTGCCTTACGCAATTGCATCCGGGCCTTCCAGCCCATGCAGCCATGCCAGCCAATACCTCTTCTTATAAAGCGCTGGGTGAGCAGGATTATCGGAGAAATACCATGTCTTATGCAGTAATCGTTACTGGTGGCAAGCAATACAAGGTCGCCCCAGGTGAATACCTGAAGATCGAAAAACTGGAAATCGCTACCGGCGAATCCGTGACTTTTGATCGCGTTCTGTTGGTCGCCAATGGCGATGACGTGAATATCGGTGCTCCAGTTGTTGCTGGCGCTACCGTTGTGGCTGAAGTGATCTCCCAAGGTCGTCACGATAAAGTCCGCATCATCAAGTTCCGTCGTCGTAAGCACCACATGAAGCGTATGGGCCACCGCCAGTGGTACACCGAGATCAAAATCACCGGTATTCAGGCTTAATTTCAGCCTAATTCCTCACTAGGAGAATTGAACTCATGGCACACAAAAAAGCTGGTGGTAGTACCCGTAACGGTCGCGACTCAGAAGCCAAACGCCTTGGCGTGAAGATGTATGGTGGCCAGAAAATCATTCCGGGCAACATCATCGTGCGTCAACGCGGCACCCAATTCCACGCCGGTTACGGTGTAGGCATGGGTAAGGATCACACTCTCTTCGCTAAAATCGAAGGCGTGATCAAGTTCGAAGTAAAGGGCGCTTTCAACCGCCGTTACGTGAGCGTTGTCGCGGCTTAATCGCGAGGATGCTGGAGAAGCCCTGTCTTGCGACGGGGCTTTTTCGTTTGTGGGGTGAGTCTCTTGCAAAGCTGTTTGTATGGGCTGCCGGCGCTGCTATCGTGCGCTTGATCTGGTCGCTGCGTTCATTTTTGCAAGAGTCTTATGTCTTGTTTTTTTCGACTCGTCCGTATGGCGAGAGGCGTGTGTCATGAAGTTTGTTGATGAAGTATCGATTCGAGTAAAAGCCGGCGACGGCGGCAATGGCTGCATGAGTTTCCGTCGGGAAAAATTCATTGAAAACGGTGGTCCGAACGGTGGTGACGGCGGCGATGGCGGCTCGATCTTCATGCTCGCCGACGAAAACCTCAACACCCTGGTGGACTACCGTTACACCCGGCACTTCGATGCCGAGCGTGGCTCCAACGGCGGCAGCACCGACTGCACCGGTAAGAAGGGTGAGGACTTGGTCCTGCGTGTTCCGGTCGGTACCACGGTGATCGACTCCGCGACCCAGGAAGTCATTGGCGACCTGACCAAGCCGGGCCAGCGTCTGCTGGTGGCTCATGGTGGTTGGCACGGCCTGGGCAACACCCGCTTCAAGTCCAGTACCAACCGCGCGCCACGCCAGACCACGCCAGGCAAGCCGGGCGAGCAGCGTGACCTGAAGCTGGAAATGAAGGTGCTGGCCGATGTAGGCCTGCTGGGCTTGCCGAACGCCGGTAAAAGTACCTTCATTCGCTCGGTGTCGGCCGCCAAGCCGAAAGTGGCGGACTACCCGTTCACCACCCTGGTGCCGAACCTGGGCGTGGTCAGTGTCGACCGCTGGAAGAGCTTCGTGGTTGCGGACATCCCGGGGCTGATCGAGGGTGCTTCCGATGGCGCTGGCCTGGGGATTCGCTTCCTCAAGCACTTGTCTCGCACCCGCCTGCTGCTGCATCTCGTGGACATGGCGCCGCTGGATGAAAGCAATGCGGCCGATGCTGCCGAAGTCATTGTCAGCGAGCTGACCAAGTTCAGCCCGGCCCTGGCCGAGCGTGATCGCTGGCTGGTGCTGAACAAGTGCGACCAGATCCTCGAAGAAGAGCACGAGGAACGGGTCAAGGAAGTCGTCGACCGCCTGGAGTGGGAAGGTCCGGTCTACGTGATCTCCGCCATTGCCAAAGAAGGCACCGAGCGCCTGTGCCACGACATCATGCGCTACCTGGAAGATCGCGCCGATCGCCTGGCCAACGACCCTGTCTACAAGGAAGAGCTGGCCGAGCTCGACCAGCGCATCGAGGACGAAGCCCGTGCACAGTTGCAGGCGCTGGATGACCAGCGTGCCCTGCGTCGCAGTGGCGTCAAGTCGGTCCATGACATCGGCGAAGATGATTGGGACGAAGAGGATGTGGATGACGAAGATGGTCCGGAGATCATCTACGTTCGCGACTGATCCTGAGATGTTCGTCAGTTAAGCTGCGAAACCTGTGGGAGCGAGCCTGCTCGCGAATGCGTTATATCAGCCAGTATCCATGCTGCTGATCCAGCGCTTTCGCGAGCAGGCTCGCTCCCACAGGGTTTAAGTGGCTCGGCGCGGTGTTATCATCGCAGCCAGCCGGTTTCCAGGGCGCCGCTCATTCGAGCGGCGTTTTGGTGTCTGCAAAACGCAAATACGAATAATCCCATGGACGGCGCTGGGTCGCGCCGTCCGCTGGCAAAGGTTGAAAATGATGCGGAGCAAGGTGACGGGTGCGCGGCGCTGGGTCGTGAAGATCGGCAGCGCACTGCTGACGGCGGATGGCAAGGGCCTGGATCGCAAGGCAATGGCGGTGTGGGTCGAGCAGATGGTGGCCTTGCATGAGGCTGGCGTCGAGCTGGTGCTGGTCTCTTCGGGGGCTGTGGCAGCCGGCATGAGCCGTCTGGGCTGGACGTCGCGACCCAGCGCGATGCACGAATTGCAGGCAGCCGCCGCCATCGGCCAGATGGGTCTTGTACAGGCCTGGGAATCCAGCTTCGCCGAGCATGGCCGTCATACGGCGCAGATTCTCCTGACCCACGATGACCTCTCCGACCGCAAGCGCTACCTCAATGCCCGCAGCACCTTGCGAGCGCTGGTAGAGCTGAAGGTCATCCCGGTGATCAACGAGAACGATACCGTGGTCACCGATGAAATCCGCTTTGGCGACAACGACACCCTGGCCGCGCTGGTGGCAAACCTGGTGGAAGCCGATCTGCTGGTGATTCTCACGGATCGTGATGGCATGTTCGACGCTGATCCGCGCAGCAACCCCGATGCCAAGCTGATCTACGAAGCCCGTGCCGATGACCCGGCTCTGGATGCGGTGGCGGGCGGTACTGGCGGCGCGCTGGGGCGTGGTGGCATGCAGACCAAGCTGCGTGCTGCGCGTCTGGCGGCGCGCTCCGGTGCCCATACCATCATCATCGGTGGGCGATTGGAGCGGGTGCTGGATCGCCTGAAGGCGGGCGAGCACATTGGTACGTTGCTCTCGCCTGAGCGCGGCATGTTGGCGGCGCGCAAGCAGTGGCTGGCCGGGCACCTGCAAACCCGTGGCACCCTGGTGCTGGATGCGGGTGCCGTGACGGCGTTGTCGAAGGGCAACAAAAGCCTGCTGCCAGTGGGTGTGAAACTGGTCCAGGGTAGCTTCCGGCGTGGCGAAATGGTGGTGTGCGTGGCGCCGGATGGTCGCGAGATCGCTCGTGGCCTGGCTAACTACAGCGCGCTGGAAGCACAGAAAATCATCGGCCAATCGTCTGATGCGATTGTCGGTCTGCTGGGTTACATGGCTGAGCCTGAGCTGGTTCACCGCGACAACCTGATTCTTGTCTAAGGAAATTACATGGGTTTGGCAAAAGGATTGATCGGCCTGCTGTTGGCGATGCCGCTGCTGGCCTCGGCCGAGGAGATTGGCCAGGTATCGACGGTATTCAAGTTTGTCGGGCCGAACGACCGGATCGTGGTTGAGGCGTTCGACGATCCCAAGGTGGATGGCGTGACCTGCTACCTGTCCCGGGCCAAGACCGGAGGCGTGAAAGGTGGTCTGGGTCTGGCCGAGGATCGTGCCGAGGCGTCCATCGCCTGTCGTCAGGTGGGGCCGATCAGCTTCAAGGGTGAGCTCAAGGACGGCGAGGAAGTATTCCGCGAGCGCACCTCGCTGGTGTTCAAGACCATGCAGGTGGTGCGCTTCCTCGACAAGAAGCGCAATACGCTGGTGTACCTGGTCTACAGCGACCGCGTGATCGAGGGCAGTCCGCAGAACGCGGTGACGGCGATTCCAATCCTGCCGTGGGCTCGTCCTCAATAATCAACACATAGCCCCTGTGAGAGGGCTAAATGTGGCGAGAGGATTTATCCCTGCTGGACTGCGAAGCAGTCCCCTCAGCCCGCCTGACACATCGCATGCTCAGGTTTAAGGGTCGCTTCGCGACCCGGCGGGGATAAATCCCCTCGCCACAGGTTTAGCTACTTCCTTAAGTGAGCGGCATTACCCACATAAATTTGCGTGGTGTGAAAAATCCCAGGCAATAAAAACCGACCCTGAGGTCGGTTTTTTAACGAGCGCGTCGCTTAGGCAGCAGCGGCAACGTTCAGGGCCTTTACATGGCCATTCAGGCGGCTCTTATGACGAGCAGCTTTGTTCTTGTGGATGATGCCTTTATCGGCCATACGGTCGATAACAGGCACAGCCAGAACGTAGGCAGCTTGAGCTTTTTCAGCGTCTTTTGCGTCGATGGCCTTAACTACGTTTTTGATGTAGGTACGAACCATGGAACGCAGGCTGGCGTTGTGGCTGCGACGCTTCTCAGCCTGTTTTGCACGTTTTTTGGCGGAAGGTGAGTTGGCCACCGTCGAGCTCCTCGAAAGACTTTTTGGGAAATAGCAAACAAAATAGGCCGCGAATCATGCCGATGAGTTGAGGTCTTGTCAAGGGCGGGTGACGCGTTCCGCTGAATGGCAGGTACAACGCACCGGATGATTTCTTTCCGGCGTGTGACCTGTAAACTCGCGGGCTTTGGCGCTGTGCTGTTTAGCGGCGCGGAGTATCGCACAAGTGGGCGCGTTGTTCGCCTGCTGTTTATCGACAGGCTGAAACTCTTTTCATGAATCTGCTCAAATCGTTGGCTGCCGTCAGCTCTATCACGATGCTTTCCCGCGTCCTGGGGTTTGTCCGTGACACGCTCATCGCACGGATATTCGGCGCCGGAATGGCCACCGACGCCTTCTTCATCGCCTTCAAGCTGCCCAACCTGCTGCGTCGGATCTTCGCCGAAGGGGCATTTTCCCAGGCCTTCGTGCCGATCCTGGCGGAATATAAAAGCCAGAAGGGCGACGAGGCGACCCGCACGTTCATTGCCTATGTCACTGGTCTTCTGACACTGGTGCTGGCGCTCGTCACGACGGCGGGCATGCTCGCCGCGCCCTGGGTGATCTGGGCCACGGCGCCGGGTTTTACCGATACTCCGGAAAAATACCAGCTCACCACGGATCTCTTGCGGGTGACCTTTCCTTATATATTGCTGATTTCCCTGTCGTCCCTGGCCGGGGCGATTCTCAATACCTGGAACCGGTTTTCGGTGCCGGCCTTCGTGCCGACGCTGCTCAATGTCAGCATGATCGTGTTTGCGGTGTTCCTGACGCCGTACTTCAACCCTCCGGTAATGGCCCTCGGTTGGGCGGTGCTGGTGGGTGGCCTGGCGCAGCTGCTGTACCAACTGCCCTACCTGAAGAAGATCGGCATGCTGGTACTGCCGCGCCTGAACCTGCGCGACAGCGGCGTCTGGCGGGTGCTGAAACAGATGTTGCCGGCGATCCTCGGGGTATCGGTGAGTCAGATTTCCCTGATCATCAACACTATTTTCGCTTCGTTCCTGGTGGCCGGTTCGGTGTCGTGGATGTACTACGCCGACCGTTTGATGGAATTGCCGTCCGGCGTGCTGGGCGTGGCGCTGGGCACGATCCTGTTGCCGACCCTGGCCAAGACCTATGCCAGCCGGGACCGCCAGGAGTACTCGCGCATTCTCGACTGGGGCCTGCGCCTGTGCTTTGTGCTGGTGCTGCCTTGCGCGGTGGCCTTGGGGATCCTGGCGGAGCCCTTGACCGTCTCGCTGTTCCAGTATGGCCAGTTCAAGGCGTTCGATGCCCTGATGACCCAGCGGGCCCTGATCGCTTACTCGGTGGGGTTGCTGGGGATCATCCTGATCAAGGTGCTGGCGCCAGGTTTCTATGCCCAGCAGAACATCCGCACACCGGTAAAGATCGCCATTTTCACTCTGGTGATGACGCAATTGTTCAACCTCTTGCTGATCGGTCCCCTGGCCCACGCCGGGCTGGCGTTGGCGATCAGTATTGGCGCCTGCCTCAACGCCGGGTTGCTGTTCTACCAACTGCGCAAGCAGAAGATGTATCAACCGCAGCCGGGCTGGGGCAAGTTCGGCCTCAAGCTGTTGGTGGCCGTGGGGGTGATGGCGGCGGTGCTGCTCGGGGCGATGTATTTCATGCCGGCCTGGGGCGACGGGCAGATGCTCGAACGTTTCCTGCGCCTGGGCGTGCTGGTCGTCGCGGGTGTGGTGGCGTATTTCGGCATGTTGTTGCTGATGGGGTTCCGTCTGCGAGACTTCAATCGCAAGGCCTTGAGCTGAGGGATTACTGTCGATAAGGGCGGGTCGGGCAGCGGTTTTGTCGGTTCGATCACTTTGGGTTACGGTGTTGCCTGTCGTTGACCGCCGGGTGTGGTTATAATCGGCCACTTTATGAGCAAGAAGCGCGTTATGCAGCTGGTTCGAGGCCTCCACAACCTGCGTCCCCGGCATCGGGGCTGTGTCGCCACCATTGGCAACTTCGACGGTGTTCACCGTGGCCACCAGGCTATCCTGGCGCGGCTGCGCGAGCGTGCGCTGGAGCTGGGCCTGCCCAGTTGCGTGGTCATCTTCGAGCCACAACCCCGGGAGTTCTTTGCCCCCGAGACCGCGCCGGCCCGTCTGGCCCGCTTGCGGGACAAACTGCAACTGCTGGCCGCCGAAGGCGTCGACCGGGTCCTGTGCCTGGCTTTCAACGAGCGCCTGAGCAAGCTCAGCGCCGCCGAGTTCGTCGAAACCATCCTGGTGAGCGGTCTCGACGTGAAGCATCTGGAGGTCGGTGACGATTTCCGTTTCGGCTGCGACAGGGCAGGGGATTTCACCTACTTGCAGCAGGCCGGCCTCGCCCGTGGCTTTACCGTTGAAGCGGCGCAGACCGTCGAGATGGATGGCTTGCGTGTCAGCAGCACCCAGGTCCGCAATGCCCTGGCCGCTGCCGACTTCGAGTTGGCCGAGCGCTTGCTTGGCCGTCCGTACCGGATTGCCGGGCGGATCCTGCACGGACAGAAGCTGGCGCGCCAATTGGGTACGCCGACCGCCAACGTGCAGCTCAAGCGCCGTCGTGTGCCGCTGACCGGGGTGTTCCTGGTGAGCGTCGAGATCGACGGCAAGGCCTGGCCCGGCGTCGCCAATATCGGCGTGCGCCCCACGGTCCAGGGAGATGGCAAGGCCCATCTCGAAGTACATGTTCTGGATTTTGCCGGCGATCTGTATGACCGGCGTTTGACGGTGGTTTTCCACCAGAAGCTGCGTGAAGAGCAGCGTTTTGCCTCCCTGGAGGCGCTCAAGACGGCGATCCATGCAGATATCGCCGCCGCCCGTGCCCTTGTCGCAACCAGCGCCAATCGCTAATGAAGAGCCTTAAATGACCGACTATAAAGCCACGCTAAACCTTCCGGACACCGCCTTCCCGATGAAGGCCGGCCTGCCTCAGCGCGAACCACAGATTCTGCAGCGTTGGGACAGCATTGGCCTGTACGGAAAGTTGCGCGAAATTGGCAAGGATCGTCCGAAGTTCGTCCTGCACGACGGCCCTCCGTACGCCAACGGCACCATTCACATCGGTCACGCGCTGAACAAGATTCTCAAGGACATGATCATCCGCTCCAAGACCTTGTCGGGTTTTGACGCGCCGTATGTCCCAGGCTGGGATTGCCACGGCCTGCCGATCGAACACAAGGTGGAAGTGACCCACGGCAAGAATCTGGGCGCGGACAAGACCCGCGAGCTGTGCCGTGCCTACGCCACCGAGCAGATCGAAGGGCAGAAGTCCGAATTCATCCGCCTCGGCGTGCTGGGTGACTTCGCCAACCCCTACAAGACCATGGACTTCAAGAACGAAGCCGGCGAAATCCGTGCCCTGGCGAAAATCGTCGAGGGTGGCTTCGTGTTCAAGGGCCTCAAGCCGGTGAACTGGTGCTTCGATTGCGGTTCGGCCCTGGCCGAGGCGGAAGTCGAGTACGAAAACAAGAAGTCGTCGACCATCGACGTGGCGTTCCCGATTGCCGATGAAGACAAGCTCGCCGCCGCTTTCGGCCTGGGCAAGCTGGCCAAGCCGGCCGCCATCGTGATCTGGACCACCACTCCGTGGACCATCCCGGCCAACCAGGCGCTGAACGTCCACCCGGAGTTCAACTACGCCCTGGTCGACGTTGGCGACAAGCTGCTGGTGCTGGCCGAAGAGCTGGTCGAGTCCTGCCTGTCCCGCTACGGCCTCGAAGGCTCGGTGCTGGCGACCGCGCCAGGCTCGGCGCTGGAACTTATCAACTTCCGTCACCCGTTCTATGATCGTCTGTCGCCAATCTATCTGGCTGACTACGTCGAACTGAGCGCTGGCACCGGTATCGTTCACTGCTCGCCTGCCTATGGTGTGGACGACTTCGTCATCTGCAAGAAATACGGCCTCGTCAACGATGACATCCTCAATCCAGTTCAAAGTAATGGCGTGTACGCGCCATCCCTGGAGTTTTTCGGTGGCCAGTTCATCTTCAAGGCCAACCCGGCCATCGTCGACAAGCTGACCGAAGTCGGCGCGCTGCTGCACACCACCGTCATCGAACACAGCTACATGCACTGCTGGCGCCACAAGACCCCATTGATCTACCGCGCCACCGCGCAGTGGTTCATCGGCATGGACAAGCAGCCAACCAGCGGCGACACCCTGCGCCAGCGCTCGCTCAAGGCCATCGAGGACACTCAGTTCGTCCCGGCCTGGGGCCAGGCGCGCCTGCACTCGATGATCGCCAACCGTCCTGACTGGTGCATCTCCCGCCAGCGCAACTGGGGCGTGCCGATCCCGTTTTTCCTGAACAAGGAAAGCGGCGAGCTGCACCCGCGTACTGTCGAACTGATGGAAGCCGTGGCCAAGCGCGTCGAAGCCGAAGGCATCGAAGCCTGGTTCAAGCTCGATGCCGTCGAGCTGCTGGGCGACGAAGCGCCGCTGTACGACAAGATCAGCGACACCCTGGACGTCTGGTTCGACTCCGGCACCACCCACTGGCACGTGCTGCGCGGTTCGCACCCGATGGGCCACGAGAGCGGCCCGCGTGCCGACCTGTACCTGGAAGGTTCGGACCAGCATCGCGGCTGGTTCCACTCGTCATTGCTGACCGGTTGCGCCATCGACAACCACGCGCCGTACCGCGAGCTGCTGACCCACGGCTTCACCGTCGACGAGTCCGGCCGCAAGATGTCCAAGTCCCTGGGCAACGTGATCGCGCCGCAGAAGGTCAACGACACCCTGGGCGCCGACATCATGCGCCTGTGGGTCGCCTCCACCGACTACTCCGGCGAGATGGCGGTTTCCGAGCAGATCCTGCAGCGCAGCGCGGACGCCTACCGGCGCATCCGTAATACCGCGCGCTTCCTGCTGTCGAACCTGACCGGTTTCAACCCGGCCACCGACCTGCTGCCGGCCGAAGACATGTTGGCCCTGGACCGCTGGGCCGTGGACCGTACCCTGCTGCTGCAACGCGAATTGCAGGAACACTACGGCGAATACCGCTTCTGGAATGTCTACTCGAAGATCCACAATTTCTGCGTGCAGGAACTGGGTGGTTTCTATCTCGACATCATCAAGGATCGCCAGTACACCACCGGCGCCAACAGCAAGGCACGCCGCTCGTGCCAGACCGCGCTGTTCCACATCAGCGAGGCGTTGGTGCGCTGGATCGCGCCGATCCTGGCGTTCACCGCCGATGAGCTGTGGGAGTACCTGCCGGGCGAGCGCAACGAATCGGTGATGCTCAATACCTGGTACGAAGGCCTCACCGAATTGCCGCAAGGCTTCGAGCTGGACCGTGCCTACTGGGACCGGATCATGGCGGTCAAGACTGCGGTCAACAAGGAAATGGAAATCCAGCGCGCGGCCAAGGCCGTCGGTGGCAACCTGCAAGCCGAGGTGACCCTCTACGCCGAAGAGGCCCTGAGCGGCGACCTGGCCAGGCTGGGCAACGAACTGCGCTTCGTGCTGATCACCTCCACCGCCAGTGTCGCGCCGTTGGCGCAGGCCCCGGCCGATGCCGTGGTGACCGAAGTGGCCGGGCTGAAGCTCAAGGTGGTCAAGTCGGGCTTCGTCAAGTGCGCCCGTTGCTGGCATTGCCGCGAAGACGTCGGCGTGAATCCGGAACATCCGGAAATCTGCGGACGTTGTGTCGACAACATCAGCGGCACCGGCGAGGTTCGCCACTATGCCTAACGCAGCGGGCCGTTTCGGACGGCTGGGCTGGCTCTGGTTGAGCGTGCTGGTCCTGGTCATCGACCAGGCCAGCAAGTTCTACTTCGAAGGCTCGTTGACCATGTACCAGCAGATCGTGGTCATCCCCGATTACTTCAGCTGGACCCTGGCCTACAACACCGGCGCGGCGTTCAGCTTCCTGGCCGACAGTTCGGGCTGGCAGCGCTGGCTGTTCGCCCTGATCGCTGTTGTGGTCAGCGCGGTGCTGGTGGTCTGGCTCAAGCGCCTGGGCCGCGACGAAACCTGGCTGGCCGTGGCGCTGGCGCTGGTGCTCGGCGGCGCCCTGGGCAATCTCTATGACCGCATTGCCTTGGGCCACGTGATCGATTTCATCCTGGTGCATTGGCAGAACCGCTGGTATTTCCCGGCGTTCAACTTCGCCGACAGCGCCATCACCGTGGGCGCCATCATGCTCGCCCTGGACATGTTCAAGAGCAAGAAAACCGGAGAAGCCGTCCATGACTGAGCAGCGTATCGCTCAAAACACCGAAGTGAAGCTGCACTTCGCCCTGCACCTGGATAACGGCGACACCGTCGACAGCACCTTCGACAAGGCCCCGGCCGTGTTCAAGGTGGGTGACGGTAACCTGTTGCCAGGCTTCGAGGCGGCGATCTTCGGCTTCAAGGCCGGCGACAAGCGCACCGTGGTCGTGACTCCGGAAAACGCCTTTGGTCAGCCCAACCCGCAAAACGTGCAGACCATGCCACGCTCGCAGTTCCAGGACATGGAGCTGTCCGAGGGCTTGCTGGTGATCTTCAACGACGCGGCCAATACCGAGTTGCCGGGTGTGGTGAAGGCTTTTGACGACGCCCAGGTGACCGTGGACTTCAATCACCCGCTGGCGGGCAAGACCTTGAACTTCGAAGTGGAAATCCTCGAGGTCAAGGCGGTTTAAGGTTTAACGGGCAATTACTGCTCTCACACTACCTGTGGGAGCGAGCCTGCTCGCGATAGCTGAGTCACAATCGCTACCGAGGCGACTGGTCCACCGCATCGCGAGCAGGCTCGCTCCCACAGACACGAGGCACAGCATGCAAATCAAACTCGCCAACCCCCGTGGCTTCTGCGCCGGTGTGGACCGGGCGATCGAAATCGTCAACCGCGCCCTGGAAGTCTTCGGGCCGCCGATCTATGTGCGTCACGAAGTGGTCCACAACAAATTCGTCGTCGAGGACCTGCGCAGCCGCGGGGCCATTTTCGTCGAGGAACTGGACCAGGTGCCGGACGACGTCATCGTGATCTTCAGCGCCCATGGGGTTTCCCAGGCGGTGCGTACCGAAGCGGCGGGGCGTGGTCTCAAGGTGTTCGACGCGACTTGCCCGTTGGTGACCAAGGTGCACATCGAAGTGGCGCGCTACAGCCGCGACGGACGTGAATGCATCCTGATCGGCCACGAAGGGCACCCGGAAGTCGAAGGCACCATGGGCCAGTACGACGCCAGCAATGGCGGCGCGATCTACCTGGTGGAGGACGAGGAGGACGTGGCTGCCTTGCAGGTGCGTAACCCGGAAAAACTCGCCTTCGTCACCCAGACTACCCTGTCCATGGACGATACCAGCCGGGTGATCGATGCGTTGCGTACGCGCTTCCCAGCCATTGGCGGCCCGCGCAAGGACGACATCTGCTACGCCACCCAGAATCGCCAGGACGCGGTCAAGCAATTGGCCGACGAGTGCGATGTCGTGTTGGTGGTCGGCAGCCCGAACAGCTCCAACTCCAATCGCCTGCGTGAACTGGCCGAACGCATGGGAACGCCGGCCTACCTGATCGACGGTGCCGAGGACATGCAGCGCGGCTGGTTCGACGGCGTCGAGCACATCGGCATTACCGCGGGTGCTTCCGCGCCGGAAGTCTTGGTGCGTGGTGTGATCCAGCAGTTGCAGGCCTGGGGTGCCATCGGTGCCGATGAGCTGGCCGGCCGGGAGGAAAACATCACGTTCTCCATGCCCAAGGAACTACGCGTCCGTTCCCTGCTTTAAGCGCTTTTCGCACAGGGCCTGCGCACTTTCCTCGCTGCGCAGGCTGACGCGGCCGGTGGGTGACAGCACCACCTGGTAATGGCTGATGGGCTGGTGTCGGGCACACACGTGCAAGGTACCCGCCTGAAAGGCGCCACTGGGCAGCAATGCCGCGCCATGGCCGGCGAACCTTACCCGGTGCTTCACCGGCCAGTTACCCACCACCCGGGTGCGATTGCTGCGCTGTTCCAGCAATGTCTGACCATCGTCGTCCAACCTGATCTGCCACCCTTGGCTCCAATCGTTGTCTATCCCTTGAATGATCACTGTCCGATTGCGCGTGATGGCTTCGCTGCGGGCACTGCGCAGGCCGCTGGCCAATAGTTGCGCGGTGTCTTTGCGTTCAGTGGTTTCCACAAGCGCTTTGAAACTTGAACTGGCCCATGGCAGAACAATTGCGGCAATCGCCAGTCCCATGAGCAGTTCGATCAGGCTGAAACCCTGTTGGGGCATGGTGTCTCCTCCCTGGAGAGTGTGGAGCGGTCCTTGAGGACTTGGGGGGCTCATTGTGGCGAGGGAGCTTGCTCCCGCTCGGGCGCGTAGCGGCCGTTCTTTTTGGGGCTGCTGCGCAGCCCAGCGGGAGCAAGCTCCCTCGCCACAAGGCAAGCGCCGATGGTTTGTTCTAGCGTTACAGAAGCAGGTATAGCCGACGGCAACGGAGGGCATCGATGGATCTTCGTACAAAAGGTTTCACGCTGATCGAGGTCCTGGTAGCCCTTGGCGTACTGCTGATCCTCATCACCATGGCGGTGCCAGCGTTCACCGGCTCGATGCAGGGCACCAAGGCGGATACCGAGATCGGCGATCTGCGCCGGGCCTTGAACTTTGCCCGCATGGAGGCGATCGACCGGGGTGTCACCACGCGCATTCGCCCCACCGCCCAGGGCAGCGTCTGGAGCGGCGAATTGACGGTGTACGACAGTACTGGCAATCCGGCCAATGTATTGCGGGTTGTTCCCGCAATGAGCAGTGGTGCGACTCTGACGCTAACCTCAGAGGTGACCAACATTGATTTCAACAACCTGGGTGGGTTATCGGCACCGGCCACCCCGGTGAGCTTCAATTATGTGCGGGGAACGCAGAGCCGGACGCTGAGCGTTTGCCTCAATGGACGAATCGTATTGGGTGGAAGTTGCGGATGAAGGGTTGCAGTAGAAGGCCACAGGAGGGCATGACACTGATTGAAGTGCTGGTGGCGGTGCTGATTCTCGGCGTGGGTCTGCTGGGGGCGGCGATGATCCAGCTCAACGCCTTGAAGTACACCGACAGCTCGCGCATGACCAGCCAGGCCAGCTTCATCGCCTACGACATGCTGGACCGTATCCGTGCCAACTCCGGCGCCGACTACACCGTGGCGCCGCCCAGTTCACCCAACCTCAACGTGACCCGGGACCAGGACCTCTACGACTTCAAGACCAACATCACCAGTTTCGGCGGCGCCACGGCCACCGGCACCATCGCGCTGAACCAGCGGGTCTACACCATCACCATTTCCTGGGACGATGCCCGGGCTGCCAACACCAGCAATGCGGCCGATGCCCGGCGTAGTTTCGTGCTGACCAGCCGCGCCGCTGTCGATCCGGTGGCGACGCCATGAACAAGCGCTGCCGGGGCTTCGGCCTGATCGAATTGATGATCGCGCTGGTCATCAGTCTCATCGTGGTCCTGGGCGTGGTGCAGATCTTCATCGCCGCCAAGAACACCTACATCAGCCAGAGTGCGGCGGCGGTGATGCAGGAGGATGCGCGCTTTGCCCTGAGCAAGATGGTCCAGGAGATTCGCATGGTGGGGATGTTCGGTTGCCTGGGCAGCATCACCGACGCGTCCTCGGCAGGGGACTTCAACGCCAGTCAGATCACGCCGATCCGCTGGGACAACGCCAACCAGAAGATGACCCTGGTGACGACGGATGTGGGCAACAGTGGCGGCGTGCCGACCTGGACCGTCCTGTCCGACTGCCGCACCACGGCCACGGCCTATACCGGTGCGCGGGCTCCCGCGGCCGGGCAGTTGGCGTTTCCGGTGCGTCGGTTGATCTACAGCTTCAGCAACAACCAGTTGTCGATGGGCACCGGGGCCGGCAATCCGACCCTGGCGGTGCTGGTGGACAACGTCCGCACGTTCAACGTGACCTTTGGCGTGGCCGGAAGCTCGACGGATATTGCGGCCTCGAGCTACAGCAGCAACCCGCCTGATCCGGCACTGATCCGCAGCGTGCGCCTGACCCTGACGCTCTTCGATCCGAAGAACAACGTGCGCGACCAGACCTTCAACGTGGTTGCCGCCTTGCGCAACCGGCTCTTGTGAGGAGGCGATTGATGAGATCGAGATCCTTCGGGCACCGTCAGCATGGCATGGCATTACTGGTCAGCCTGGTTTTCCTGCTGCTGCTCACGCTGATCGGCCTGTCGTCGATGCAAAGCGCCACCCTGCAGGAAAAGATGACCAGCAGCGTCATGCTGCGCAACCAGTCGTTCCAGATGGCCGAGGCGGCGCTGAGAATGGGCGAGAACGCCGTGCAAGTCGAAACCTACACGCTGGCGGTTTGTACTACTGCGACCCAATGTGCGCCACCTGTGGAATCCGCCACGCTGAAGGCGCCAGGGTACTATTCATCGTCGGGAGTCACTTGGGTCGCCGCCGCCGGTGGGTTCTATGGGGTGCAGAACATCGGCACCACACTCGCGGCGGTCAATGTGCCAAACGGGACATCGGCGACGCTATACCGGATCACGGCAGTTGCGGTGGTGGGGGACAACCAGCGCAGCGTGGTGGAGAGCATCTATGCGAAGTATTGAGGCTCGCCATGGCTGGCGACAGATGCTGTGGGGGGTGTTGCTCAGCCTGTATCTGACGGCCCCGGTCTATGGGTTCACGCCTTCGGATTCGCCGTTGTTGAGCGCGGCCGCGGTGACGCCGAACGTGATGCTGCTGATCGATGATTCGGGGAGTATGAACAACATCATCTGGGCGGCGGGGTTTGATCCGACGCTCAGTCGGCCACTGGTTGAAGTATGCACCGACGATAAAAGTTGCAGTAGCAGCAACAGACGGACTCTTGCGGCGGAAGATGGAAACGTCTTGCTTGCAAGTCTGTTTCGAGGCGGCTGTTTAAGTGGTTGGTACGGCTTTTACCGAGCGGGCTTTGGTCTGGTTTGCCTGCGATTACCCGATCCAGTCGGGGGCGAGAATACCCGCTACACAACTAAATATTTATCTTATTTACTGACCCTGACCAGCGGTTCGAGCCGGGACTTCACCACCGGCTCGATCCCCAGCGATTACCGAATCAACGTGGCTCGGGATGTCTCCAACGACCTGGTCACCAGCAACCGTGCCCTGCGCATCGGTCTTGCCACCTTCAATCCGCCCAACAGCAGCAACTCCGGCCCGGGAGGCTATATCGCCCGCTCCGTCAGCGATCTGTCACCCGTGGCCGGTAGCGTCACCCAGACCCAGGCCAATTCCAACTACACCGCCTTGATAACGGCTATCAACGGCCTGGGCGCGGTTGCGAATACACCGCTGGCCGAGAGCTATTACGAAGTCACCCGCTATTTCCGCGGGATGACGCCTTACTACAACGGTACCCCCAGTACCTATACCAGCCCGATCCAATACCGTTGCCAGAAAAACTTCGGCGTGGTGATCACCGACGGTTTGCCCACCTATGACCGGACGTTCCCCAGCAACGACCCGCAGGTCAGCGCCACGGGCGTTCCCCGCCTGCCAAACTGGGACGGCATCAGCACCAACGACGGGGATGATCCCACTGGCGATGGCGAGGGTGACACGTTGTACCTGGACGACATAGCCAAATTCGCCTTCGACATCGACATGCGCTCCACCGGTACCGATGCCACCGGCAAGAGCTGGGACACCGCGGATTTCCCCCGGCAGTACCTCAATACCTACACTGTTGGCTTCACCGCGACCAACCCGATGCTGTCCGACGCCGCTCGCTATGGCGCAGGCAAATATTACCAGGCCACCGACAGCGAGGGCTTGAGCTCGGCCCTGACATCGGCTCTGAGCGACATCACTTCCAAGGCCGGATCGGGGGGCGGCGGCACCACCAACGGTGCGACGCTGTCCAGCACCTCCAGCTTCTACCAGACCACCTACGATCCCAAGGACTGGCGCGGCACTATCCGGGCGTTCGGCTTCACCTCGGCAGGCACGGTCAACAGGGCTGCGGTGCAATGGACCACGGACACTGCCATTGTCCCTGGCGCCACGGCGCCGCTTTATCAATCGTGGAACACCGCGACCAATGCGCCGGTGACCCTGGCCTACGGCAACTTTTCAACGGCACAGCAAACCACCCTCAACCAGAACCTGCCCACGGGAATTACCGGGAACGATCTGGTGGAATGGAGCAAGGGCACCAACAAGACCGGCTTGAAGGTGCGCAGTGCGTTGCTGGGAGACATCATCAACTCGCCGCTGGTGCTGGCCTCGCCCAATGACCAGACCGCCGCGGACCTGCTGAACGACACCAGCTACAGCACGTACCTGGCGACCAAGGCGACGGCCATGAACACCAGCCTCGTGGTGAATGCCAACGATGGCTTCTTCAGCGTCATCAACGCTGCCAACGGCACACGGCGTTACGCCTATATGCCTTCGAGCGTGTTGCCAGGGCTGGATGACATCGCCAGTACCAATTACATCAACGGGGTGAGCCACAAGTTCCTGGTAGATGGTCAGATTGGTGTATTCGATACGCAATCGGGCAGTGCCTGGAAAACCGTGGCCGTAGGCGGGACCGGGGCCGGAGGCAGGACTTTCTTTGCGGTGCAACTGTTCGATGCGGCGGCCGGCAATACGCTTCGGGCGCTGTGGGAAATCAGCGCGCCGACCGTTGCCAACACGGCCAATACCTTCAATGACCTGGGCTATGCCTATGCCCGTCCTGAAGTCGCCCGGCTGGCGGACGGTCGTTGGGCGGCATTCATTTCCAATGGCTATGGCAGCAACAGCGGCGTGGCAGCGTTGTATGTGGTGGATATCCGTGACGGTTCGCTGATCCGCAAGATCGTCATCAACAGCAGCGAGACCGACAATGGCTTGTCGTCGGTCAAGCTGCGGGTCAACTCCCAGAATGTGGTGCAAGCGGCCTACGGTGGCGACTTGAAAGGACGGATGTGGAAGTTCGACCTCAGTGGCACGTCCCCGACCACCTGGGGCCTGGCGTTTGCCGGCCAGCCCTTGTTCACCGCACCCGGCGGAGCGACTCAGCCCATCACGGTTCAACCGTTGCTGGCGGACAACCCCCAGGGTGGGGTCCAGGTCTTTTTCGGTACCGGTAAGTTCAACGAGGCGACGGACAAGCTCAACAAGGACCAGCAGGCGTTCTATTCGATCTGGGACGCCACCGGTGGCGCCGGGCAGATCACGGTGTCGAGCCTGCAGGCCCAATCGATTACCGGCATATTCTCGGGCGGCAGCACGGGGCAGTTCGTGACCACCAGCCAGACCGACGTGACTTACCCGGCGAAAAAAGGCTGGTACCTGCCCCTGGTGTACAACAACGCGCTGACCGGGGAGCGGGTGATCAACCCGGCCAACCTGGTACTTGGGCGCGTTGTCTTTACCACGGCCGCCGTGGACACCACCGACCCCTGCGCCAGCTTCGGCACCGGCAAGTTGATCGAAGTGGATGCGTTCAGCGGTAAGATGCTCAACTATGCGGTAATCGACACCAATGGCGACGGCAAACTCAACAGCCTCGACACGATCTCCGCCGGGGTGGTGTTTACCGGCGGTATCCCGACCTTGAGTGCCGTCGTCAATGCCAACGGAGCCACCAACATGGTCGTGAACGATTCCGGTGGCGGTATCACCGACCTGCTGAGCAAATCCGTTGGCGGCAGCCGTCGCGTCATGTGGCGACAAATACAGTGAGAGGCAAGGACATGCGCAGAACCAACCGGGGTTTCACCTTGATCGAAATCATGATCGTGATCGCGATCATCGGTATCGTGATCACCGTCGGCTACCCGAGCCTGACCGAATACATGAAAAAGGGCCGACGTACTGAAATCGCCGGGCTGTTGTCGGAACAGGCGCAGATCCTCGAACGCAACTATTCGAAGAACAACGTCTATAGCGCAACCGGGCTGAGCAGCGGTAACGACTTCTATACCATCACGCAGGAACTCACAGACCAGAGCTTCACCCTGACCGCCGTGCGCAGGACTGGCTCGTCCATGGCAACGGACAAATGTGGCGACTTCAAGATCACCAACACCGGCGTACGGAGCGTGGTCAACAATGCTAGTGGTGTGACCGCCAAGGACTGTTGGGGGCGCTAGTTTTTCTTTGTATCGGGCGCTGTGTTGCGCCCTCTGTCCTAAGAGTCGAATCAATACATGACCAGGCAACAGCAAGTGGTGATTGTCGGCGGCGGAGTCATTGGCCTGCTGACGGCGTTCAATCTGGCGTCCGAAGGGCAACGTGTCGTGCTGCTGGAGCGTGCCAGTGTCGGCCAGGAGTCGTCCTGGGCCGGTGGCGGCATCGTTTCGCCGTTGTACCCGTGGCGCTACAGCCCGGCGGTCACGGCGCTGGCGCATTGGTCGCAGGATTTCTATCCACAGTTGGGCCAGCGTTTGTTCGCGGCCACGGGTATCGATCCGCAGGTGCATGTCACCGGACTGTATTGGCTGGACCTGGACGATCAGGACGAAGCGTTGGCCTGGGCGACGCGGGAAGGGCGGCCGTTGCGGCCCGTGGATATCTCGGCGGTCCACGATGCGGTGCCGGTACTGGGCGCCGGCTTCTCCCGGGCGATCCACATGGCTGACGTGGCGAACGTGCGCAATCCCCGGTTGGTGAAGTCCCTCAAAGCTGCTTTGCTGGCGCTGCCCGGGGTCACGCTGCATGAACAATGCGAGGTCAGTGGCTTCATTCTCGACGGCGGGCGTGTCGTGGGGGTGGACAGCTCGGCCGGGGCGATTCGTGGCGATCAGGTGGTGCTGGCTGCCGGGGCCTGGAGCGGGGAGTTGCTCAAGACCCTGGGCCTGAAGTTGCCGGTCGAGCCGGTCAAGGGCCAGATGATCCTGTACAAGTGCGCTTCGGACTTCCTGTCGAGCATGGTCCTGGCCAAGGGCCGTTATGCGATCCCGCGGCGTGACGGGCATATCTTGGTGGGCAGTACGCTGGAACGCGAGGGCTTCGACAAGACCCCGACCGATGCGGCGCTGGAGAGTCTGAAGGCTTCGGCGCAGCAACTGATTCCGGCGCTGGCGGAGGCTGAGTTGGTCGGGCATTGGGCCGGGCTGCGGCCTGGGTCGCCGGCGGGGGTTCCTTATATAGGCGAGGTGCCGGGGTTTGCTGGGCTTTGGTTGAACTGTGGGCATTATCGCAATGGGTTGGTGTTGGCGCCGGCTTCGTGTCGGTTGTTCGTGGATGTGATGTTGGGGCGTGAGCCGGTGATTGATCCTGCGCCTTATGCACCGGCGGGGCGGTTGTAGGGGCTTTCGGTTGTACTTCGATCCAATGTGGGAGCGAGCCTGCTCGCGATGGCGGCCTTGCGGTTGGTCACGGTTTTTGGTCGAGTACATATCCATTGCTGCGGTAACGGCCACTTACGGTTCCGCCCTTACGGCGGCTTACTTTTTTTCAAACGCCAAAAAAAGTAAGCAAAAAAGGCTTGGCCCCACCACTCGGCACCTCGCCTAGGCTCGGTGTGCCCTCACTCCGGCATTGCTCCGTGGGCCCGCCGCGAAGGGCCATCCATGGCCCAGCGCGGCTAACCCGGCATCCATGCCGGGTTGCCCACTACGCAATGCCTGCGTTCGGCCAGCGTGGTTAATGGGGCCCGAAGATCAAAAGCAAAGCAAAAGCAAAAGCCAAAAAGCGAGGCGGCCCTACAGCCGACCTGTGCTTGCGGCTGGCCTCGGTCTCCCTGTGGGAGCGGGCTTGCTCGCGAAGGCGTCGGCACATCCAATATCTATTCAAACTGGCCCACCGCCATCGCGAGCAGGCTCGCTCCCACGAGGATTGGTGTTGGCTGAGAAATAACAGGTTGCCGCAGAGTTGTTGTGAGCGAGCTGACAGCCGTTCGAGATTTGTGGGAATGGTCGGACAACGTCCAAGCTGAAGCTGATTTTTCCGACGAGCTTTGGCGGTTGCCGGGTGGGAAGGCTTATCGCTAACCTTTTTCGGTCGCTGCCAATTCAGCGTCCGGGCGTCGCGGCCCGTTAACTTAGTGCATAATTCCAGCCCTCGACTGTGCTTTGGTACTTGTCGTTTTGTCATGGCTGGCTGTGCGCGGGATACCCTAGGGTATGCCGGGTTTCTAAGGTCTCGGTCCGCGAACCTGCGTACAGCTGCCACCTCCAATCGCGTCGCGGCGATCGGTGGCAGCTCCAAAACCTTGGAGATGCACAATGATCAAAGTCACACCCAATCCCCCTGAAACAGATTCCTCATCAGCCCATGGCGGGCTCGATCCTCAAAAGCTCGATGAAGCCGCCAAGCGCGCTCTCGACTATTACCTAGCCCCTTCACCTGAAGTCAAAAAGAAACCAGCCTCAAGCCAGTTATTCACCGTCATGGAAGGCATTGACGCCGAATGCCTCCTCGCCAATCTCAGCGAAACCCTGGCATCCGCGAACGCAACGCTCAGCGACCTGGCCTTCGAGCTTGACGGTTCGCGTCGGCATGTGGCCCTGGGTGTGCAACAGCTGATCGAGCTGAGCGAATTGCTGGCCAATCGGGTGTTGGATGAGCGGGTGCCGGTGATGGCGGATTAGGAACTGATCAATAGAACGGTCAGGCCAAACACGATTTGTGGCGAGGGGATTCATCCCCGCTGGGCTGCGTAGCGGCCCTAAGACAGTCTATACAATCTGCCTGATACACGGAGGTGTAAGGATTCAGGGCTGCTACGCAGCCCAGCGGGGATGAATCCCCTCGCCACAGGGTGGTCTGAGCCCAGCCATTGGTGGTGGCTCCCCTCAATCCAACCCCAACTTCTTCAGCCGATACCGCATCGACCGAAACGATAGCTTCAACCGTTGTGCCGCCGCCGTGCGGTTCCAGCGGGTTTCTTCCAGGGCCTGGAGGATGACTTTGCGTTCGACGTCTTCCAGATAGTCTTCCAGGTTGTCGACCCGCATCAGATCGGGGCTGGCGGTGTCGGTGATGCCGTTGCCTTCGGCCAGGCGCAGGTCGTCGGCTTCGATCTGTTGGTGTTCGCAGAGGGTGTAGGCCCGTTCGAGCATGTTTTCCAGCTCGCGCACGTTACCGGGGAAGCGGTAGTTTCGAAGGGCTTCGAGGGCTTGGGGATGGAGTCTGGCGGCTGGGTTGCCGGTGTTGGCCACCAGACGCTGGAGCATGTGGTTGGCCAGCGGTTCGATGTCTTCGCGGCGTTCGCGCAGGGGCGGGACGCGGAGTTCGATGACGTTCAGTCGATAGTACAGATCCTGACGAAAGCGTCCGGCGGCGACTTCGGCGTCCAGGTCCTTATGGGTGGCACAGAGGATGCGGACATCCACCACTTCCTCCTGCTGGCCGCCAACGGCGCGCACGGCTTTTTCCTGGATCGCCCGCAGCAGTTTGACCTGCATTGCCAGGGGCAGGTCGGCCACTTCATCGAGAAACAGGGTGCCACCATTGGCGGCCTGGAACAGACCTGGCTTGTCCTCGATGGCACCGCTGAAGCTGCCTTTTCGATGGCCGAAAAACTCGCTTTCCATCAGCTCTGTCGGAATGGCCCCACAGTTGACCGGCACAAAGCTCCGGCTGGAGCGGGGGCCTTGTTCGTGGATCAGCCGTGCCACCAGCTCCTTGCCACAGCCGGACTCCCCGCTGATGTACACCGGTGCCTGGCTGCGGGCCAGTTTTTCGATCTGTTTGCGCACGCTGCGCATCGGCGGCGAGTCACCCAGCAGGCAGCGTTCGATGGTGGTCGGGACGGTGGCAGGCGGCAGGCGCAGGGCGCTGGTGACCAGTTCCCGCAGTCGACCCAGGTCGACCGGTTTGGTCAGAAAGTCAAAAGCCCCGGCCTTGAGGGCGTCGATGGCGGTTTCCAGGCTGCCGTAGGCGGTGATCATCGCCACGGGCAGTTGCGGGAAGCGTTGCTGGATGTGCTGCACCAGTTCCAGGCCGGTTCCGTCGGGCAGGCGCATGTCGGTCAGGCACAGGTCGAAGGCCTCGTCCGCCAGCAGGGATTGGGCCTCGGCAAGATTCCTGGCGCTGCGGGTGTCGAGTTTCATCCTGCCCAGGGTGATGTCCAGGAGTTCGCGGATGTCCGGTTCGTCATCGACGATCAGGATCCGTTGCCGTGAGCGTGTATTCAAATCTGTTTCCGTCCGTGAGCAAAGGTGATGCGAAAGCAGCCGCCGCCTTGGCGTGGTTTGAAGTCTAGGCGGGCCTGGTTGCTTTCGCACAGCTCACGGGACAGATAGAGCCCAAGGCCGGTGCCCTGGCTGCTGGTGGTGAAGAACGGCTCGAACAGGTGCGCCTGTTGGTCCGGTGTCACGCCGGGGCCGTTGTCGATGATATCCAGCGTGGGAAGATGGCTGTGGGAATCGACGAACAGCTCCAGCCAGGCCTCGGCCTGTTCATGGTCCTGGGCGCTGTGGCGCCAGGCGTTGCGCAGCAGGTTGTCGAGCACCTGGGTCAATTGATCGGGGTCCATGAGGGTGGTGTAGTCGCCCGGGGCGATGCTCAGGTGCAATTGCTGGTGCGCGGCCATGTTTTCGCGGGCCTGCTGGACGAACTGGTCGAGCCAGGTGCGCAGGTCCAGGCGCTGGGGCGTGGTTTGTCGGCGACGGGACACCTGCAGGACGTTTTCGATGACGCGGTTCATTCGTTGGGAGTGATCTTGAATAATCTGCGTCAGACGTCGATCCGAGTCGTTCAGTTCCTCGGACTCGCGCAGTAATTGCGCCGCATGGCTGATGGCCCCCAGGGGGTTGCGGATTTCATGGGCGATGCCGGCGGTGAGGCGCCCGAGCGAGGCGAGTTTCAGTTGCTGGGCATGCTGGGCCACCTGGGCCAGGTCTTCGAGAAACACGAGGACCTGATGCTGTTCGTTATGCCCCAGAGCGATGAAGTTCGGTTGCAGGGTCAGGCCCGTGCCGGGAACGGTCAGGCTGGGTGGGCGCAGGCTGGGGTTGTTCAGCCACACTTTCAGGCTGTCGACGAGGGCGCTGGAGTACTCATCGATTGGCTGGCCGACCAGGTCGTGCATGCCCAACAGATTCAAGGCGCTTTCGTTGGCCAGTTGCACCCGGCGTTGACGATCGAGCACCAGGATGCCGGTGCGCATGCGTTGCAGGATCAAGGCATTGAGGGTTTCGAGGCTGGTCACCTCGCTGGCCCGTTGCTCGGCCAGGGTTTCGCTGGCTTCCAGTCGCCGGGTCAGGCCCTGTACCAGCAGCGCGGCGGCAAAGCACAGCGCGCCCAGGGTGCCGGCCTGCAAATAGCTGCCGGGAGGGTTCGAGTCGTTCAGACCAAGGAAGAAACTCGAGCCGACGATGCCGATCGTGGCAACGGCGGCGATCAACAGGCCGATTCGACCGCGCAACAGTGTATTGCCGATGGCCACCGAGACGATGAGCAGGTTGCCGATGGCGCTGGGGGCGCCGCCCGCGACGAAGAACAGCCATGACAGCAGCAGCACATCGGTGAGCGCCAGACCAAACAACCGGGCCGGGCGGCGGGTGTTTTCAAGGAACACCACCAGCAGGATGTTCAGTACCAGGTACAACCAGCTGCCGCTGCGCAACAGGTCGTCGTTGGCGAAGGCCAGCAGGCGGTTGTCCATGTTGCTGGAGATCAGCAGCACCAGGGTAATGCCGATGCTCAAGCGGTACAGGTGATAGAGACGCAGCAGGCGCTGCGTCTGTCTGACGCGAGGGCTTGAAGCCTCAGTGATCACGAGGGCCCGGGCCTTGCTCGAGGTGAGCCTGGCTGCAGTACCATTGTTGTTGGAGGGAGAGTGCCCGGTCACGCGGCAGGTGCACGCCACAGTGGGCGCAGCGAACCATGGGCGGCGCATCCTGCTCCCTGGAGGACTCTGCCGCGGACGCCTTGGGCTTCATGCTGCGAAAGAACCATATGGCGGAGGCAACGATGGCGAACAAGATTATTAGACGAAGCATGATGGGCGGCTTTCTGGCGAGAGATGAGCCAGTTTAGCCAAGGACTGGAGCGGCGCACAGTTCATTAGGATCCAGCTACAAAAAAGGGAGACCGTCGGGTCTCCCTTTCTGTTGATGCCCTGTGCTCAGTCGAACAGGCCGAAGGTCATGTAGCTGAACCAGGAGCGGTCGCTGGAGCTGCTCTCAGGCTCCGGTTCTTCGATCACATCGCCATTCTCATCCTTGGGCTTGAGCTCGTTCGGAATGGCTTCCTTGGCGTCCTGGAACTGACGTTGTACGTCCTGGTTGGCGCGGGTCTCGCCTGGCGGCAGCGGTGGACGGGACTCGATCAGGCCCAGGGTCGCCTTGCTCAGCCATGAGCGGTTGTCGGCTTCTGCAACGCGTGGGGTGAACTGGCCGTCGACCAGGGTAGGGTGGTCCGGGTAGTTCAGTTTCAGGGTTTCCAGGCTGCTGGCCGCCAGTTCGTCCAGGTGCAGGCGTTGGTACGCTTCGGTCATCACCGCCAGGCCGTCGCCCACCGAAGGGGTTTCCTGGAAGTTTTCCACCACGTAGCGACCACGGTTGGCGGCGGCGACGTAGGCCTGACGGGTCAGGTAGTAGTCGGCCACGTGGATCTCGTAGGAAGCCAGCAGGTTGCGCAGGTAGATCATGCGCTGCTTGGCATCCGGCGAGTAGCGGCTGTTGGGGAAGCGGCTGGTCAGCTGGGCGAACTCGTTGTACGAGTCGCGCGCGGCGCCCGGGTCACGCTTGGTCATGTCCAGCGGCAGGAAGCGCGCCAGCAGGCCGACATCCTGGTCGAAAGACGTCAGGCCCTTGAGGTAATAGGCGTAATCGACGTTCGGATGCTGTGGATGCAGGCGAATGAAGCGTTCGGCGGCAGATTTCGCAGCTTCCGGCTCGGCGTTCTTGTAGTTGGCGTAGATCAGCTCCAGTTGGGCCTGATCGGCGTAACGACCGAACGGATACCGCGACTCCAGGGCCTTGAGCTTGGCGGTGGCGCTGGTGTAGCTGTTGTTGTCCAGGTCGTTCTGCGCCTGTTGGTACAGTTCGACTTCGCTCAGGTTTTCGTCTACGACTTCCTTCGACGAGCAAGCAGCAGTCAATGCGAGGATGGCGATCAGCAGCAGGTGTTTCACTTGCATGGCGGCTTGCGTCCCTATGACGGCCGCTGTCTTGGGCGGGGCCGTCCTGTTATGATGAGCGCCCCGTTGAAAGCCTCGGGGCAAAAGACGCCGTATTTAACCACAAGCGCGCAGCCGAAACCAAAGGCTGTGCCGACGCCCAGTCCGAGCATGTCCGATAAAATAGAACTTCGCGCAGAGGTGCCGTCCGATTTGGGCGGCCAACGCCTCGATCAAGTCGCCGCCCAACTCTTCACCGAGCATTCGCGCTCGCGCCTTTCCGCCTGGATCAAGGACGGCCGCCTGACGGTGGATGGGGCGGTCATCCGTCCGCGCGACATCGTCCATGGCGGCGCCATCCTAGAGTTGACGGCCGAGCAGGAAGCCCAGGGCGAATGGGTTGCCCAGGACATCGCCCTGGACATCGTCTATGAAGACGATGACATCCTGGTGATCAACAAGCCAGCGGGCCTGGTGGTGCACCCGGCCGCCGGTCACGCCGACGGCACCCTGCTCAATGCCTTGCTGCACCACGTGCCGGACATCGTCAATGTGCCCCGGGCCGGTATCGTGCACCGCCTCGACAAGGACACCACCGGTCTGATGGTGGTGGCCAAGACCATCCAGGCGCAGACCCAGCTGGTCGCACAACTGCAAAGCCGCAGTGTCAGCCGCATCTATGAATGCATCGTGATCGGTGTAGTGACCGCTGGCGGCAAGATCAACGCGCCCATTGGTCGTCACGGCCAGCAACGCCAGCGCATGGCGGTGATGGAAGGCGGCAAGCCGGCGGTCAGTCATTACCGTGTGCTTGAACGCTTCCGCTCCCACACCCATGTGCGGGTCAAGCTGGAAACCGGTCGTACCCACCAGATCCGCGTGCACATGGCCCACATCAACTTCCCGTTGGTGGGCGACCCGGCCTATGGCGGCCGCTTCCGCATTCCGCCGGCCGCCAGCGTGACCATGGTCGAATCCCTGAAGCATTTCCCGCGTCAGGCGCTGCATGCACGTTTCCTGGAACTGGATCATCCGACCACCGGTAAGCGCATGAGCTGGGAGTCGCCGTTGCCGGATGACTTCGTCTGGCTGCTGACGCTGCTCAAGCAGGACCGCGAGGCGTTCATCGGATGAGTGACTGGCTGATACCCGACTGGCCCGCGCCGGCCCGGGTCAAGGCCTGTGTCACTACCCGTGCGGGCGGCGTCAGCGTGGCGCCGTTCGACAGCCTCAACCTGGGCGACCATGTCGATGATGACCCGGGGGCCGTCGCCGAAAATCGGCGCCGTCTCACCGATCGATTCGACGTGCGTCCGGCCTGGCTGCAGCAGGTCCACGGGATTGCCGTGGTCGAGGCCGACCCGACCCGGGTGGCGACCGCCGATGCCAGCTGGACCGCCATGCCGGGTATCGCCTGTACGGCGATGACGGCGGACTGCCTGCCGGTACTGTTCTGTAACCGCGCCGGGACTCGTGTCGCGGCTGCCCATGCCGGCTGGCGCGGGCTGGCGAACGGCGTACTGGAAGCCACCCTCGACAGCCTCGCAACGCCGGCGGATGAGATTCTCGCCTGGCTCGGCCCGGCCATCGGCCCGCAAGCCTTCGAAGTCGGGCCGGAAGTGCGCGAGGCGTTCATCGCGCACCTGCCCCAGGCGGTACAAGCCTTTGTGCCGAGCCATAACGCCGGCAAATTCATGGCCGACATCTATGCGCTGGCGCGCCTGCGACTGGCCGCACGAGGTGTCTTAGCGGTCTACGGCGGCGGGCTATGCACCGTGACCGATCCCCGCTTCTTTTCCTACCGACGCAGCCCGCGCACCGGTCGCTTCGCCTCCCTGGTCTGGATCGAACAGTAGAAGACTGCCGGATGTGCCGCCGCCATCGCGAGCAGGCTCGCTCCCACAAGTCCCGCGCCGTGCACAAATATTCCATACACCGCAGACCCACTGTGGGAGCGAGCCTGCTCGCGATGGCGGCATGTCGGCTTGCACCCATGTTGAATGTGCCACCGCTATCGCGAGCAAGCTCGGCTCCCACCGGTCCCGCGCCGAACACAAATACTCCATACACCGAAAATCCACTGTGGGAGCGAGCCTGCTCGCGATGGCGGCGTATCTGTTCGCACCCATGTTGAATGTGCCACCGCTATCGCGAGCAAGCTCGGCTCCCACCGTCTCGCGCCGTGCACAAATACTCCATACACCGCAGACCCACTGTGGGAGCGAGCCTGCTCGCGATGGCGGCGTGTCGGCTTGCACCCATGTTGAATGCGCCACCGCTATCGCGAGCAAGCTCGGCTCCCACAAGTCCCGCGCCGTGCACAAATACTCCATACACCGCAGACCCACTGTGGGAGCGAGCCTGCTCGCGATGGCGTCCTGTCAGCTCGCACCCATGTTGAATGTGCCACCGCTATCGCGAGCAAGCGCGGCTCCCACCGGTCCCGCGCCGTGCACAAATACCCCATACACCGAAAATCCACTGTGGGAGCGAGCTTGCTCGCGAAAGCGGTGTGTCAGTTGACCTTTAACCGATTGGCACATTTCTACCGCGAGCCGGATCGTTTCCCCAGGCCCTCATTTGACTGATGTGTATCAACAGAACCTGCTTGAATCTTCCATAATCGACCACATCTATATCGATATCTGGCAGGTTTCTTCATTCAGGATGTTTTTCGGTCCGGCCTGCTCAAAAGGAAGGTGGCCTTATGCGTATTGACCGTTTAACCAGCAAATTGCAATTGGCGCTGTCCGATGCCCAGTCCCTGGCCGTTGGCCTGGACCATCCCGGCATCGAACCGGCGCATTTGATGCAGGCCATGCTCGAACAGCAGGGCGGCTCCATCAAGCCTCTGCTGATGCAGGTGGGCTTCGACGTCAACAGCCTGCGAAAAGAGCTGGCGAAAGAACTCGACCAGTTGCCCAAGATCCAGAACCCGACCGGTGACGTGAACATGTCCCAGGATTTGGCGCGGCTGCTCAACCAGGCTGACCGCCTGGCCCAGCAGAAAGGTGACCAGTTCATTTCCAGCGAACTGGTGCTGCTCGCGGCCATGGACGAGAACAGCAAGCTTGGCAAGTTGCTGCTCGGCCAGGGCGTGAGCAAGAAAGCCCTGGAGAATGCCATCAATAACCTGCGTGGTGGCGAGGCCGTCAACGATGCCAACCACGAAGAATCCCGGCAGGCGCTGGACAAATACACCGTCGACCTGACCAAGCGTGCCGAGGAAGGCAAGCTCGACCCGGTGATCGGCCGCGATGACGAGATCCGTCGGACGATCCAGGTACTGCAACGTCGCACCAAGAACAACCCGGTGTTGATCGGTGAGCCTGGCGTGGGCAAGACCGCCATCGCCGAAGGACTGGCCCAACGGATCATCAACGGTGAAGTGCCGGACGGCCTCAAGGGCAAGCGCTTGTTGTCCCTGGACATGGGGGCGCTGATCGCCGGTGCCAAGTACCGTGGCGAATTCGAAGAACGGCTCAAGGCCCTGCTCAATGAGCTGTCGAAGCAGGAAGGGCAGATCATTCTGTTCATCGACGAATTGCACACCATGGTCGGCGCCGGCAAGGGCGAAGGCTCGATGGACGCTGGCAACATGCTCAAGCCCGCGCTGGCCCGTGGGGAGCTGCATTGCGTCGGCGCGACCACCCTCAACGAGTACCGCCAGTACATAGAGAAGGACGCAGCCCTCGAGCGTCGCTTCCAGAAAGTACTGGTGGACGAGCCGAGCGAAGAGGACACCATCGCCATCCTGCGTGGCCTTAAGGAGCGGTACGAGGTTCACCACAAAGTGGCGATCACCGATGGCGCGATCATCGCGGCGGCCAAGCTCAGCCACCGCTATATCACCGACCGTCAGTTGCCGGACAAGGCCATCGACCTGATCGACGAGGCCGCCAGCCGCATCCGCATGGAAATCGACTCCAAGCCGGAAGTGCTGGATCGCCTGGAGCGGCGCCTGATCCAGCTCAAGGTCGAGTCCCAGGCCCTGAAGAAAGAAAGCGACGAAGCGGCGAAGAAGCGCCTGGAGAAATTGCAGGAAGAAATCGTTCGTCACGAGCGCGAGTATTCCGATCTCGAGGAGATCTGGAATTCGGAGAAAGCCGAAGTCCAGGGTTCGGCGCAGATCCAGCAAAAGATCGAACAGTCCCGCCAGGAGCTGGAAGCGGCTCGCCGCAAAGGCGACCTCAACCGCATGGCCGAGCTGCAATACGGGGTGATCCCGGATCTGGAACGCAGCCTGCAGATGGTCGACCAGCACGGCAAGAGTGAAAACCAGTTGCTGCGCAGCAAGGTCACCGAGGAAGAAATCGCCGAAGTGGTCTCCAAGTGGACCGGTATTCCGGTGTCGAAGATGCTCGAAGGCGAGCGCGACAAATTGCTGAAGATGGAAAGCCTGCTGCACCAGCGTGTGATCGGCCAGAACGAAGCGGTCGTGGCGGTCGCCAATGCCGTGCGGCGGTCCCGTGCCGGGTTGTCGGACCCGAACCGGCCAAGTGGCTCGTTCATGTTCCTCGGCCCGACCGGTGTCGGTAAAACCGAGCTGTGCAAGGCGCTGGCCGAGTTTCTCTTCGACACCGAGGAGGCGATGGTACGCATCGACATGTCCGAGTTCATGGAGAAACATTCCGTGGCCCGCCTGATCGGCGCACCGCCGGGTTATGTCGGCTATGAAGAGGGCGGTTACCTGACCGAGGCCGTGCGCCGCAAGCCGTACTCGGTGATCCTGCTCGATGAGGTCGAGAAAGCCCATCCGGATGTGTTCAACATCCTGCTGCAAGTGCTGGAAGACGGTCGTCTGACCGACAGCCACGGGCGCACGGTGGATTTCCGCAACACCGTGATCGTGATGACCTCCAACCTGGGGTCGGCGCAGATCCAGGAGCTGGTAGGGGATCGCGAGGCGCAACGGGCGGCGGTGATGGATGCGATTTCTACCCATTTCCGGCCGGAGTTCATCAACCGGGTCGACGAGGTGGTGATCTTCGAACCGCTGGCCCGCGATCAGATTGCCGGTATCACCGACATCCAGCTAGGTCGCCTGCGCAGCCGCCTCACCGAGCGCGAGCTGAAGCTGCAACTGAGCGACGAAGCCCTGGATAAGTTGATTGCCGTGGGTTACGACCCCGTCTATGGGGCACGGCCGTTGAAACGGGCGATCCAGCGCTGGATCGAAAACCCATTGGCGCAGCTGATCCTGTCTGGTCGCTTCATGCCGGGCGAAACCGTGACCGGAACGGTGGAAAACGACGAAATCGTCTTCAACTGACCGGCTGCACCGTCGTTGACCGAATGGTCTCGCATTGCGAGGCCATTTTTTTCATCAGGCCGTTGAACTCAAAGGAAAAGGCTTGTAAAGTGCGCCCCGCAGTCAGTCACCCCCAAGGGTTACTTCTCCCTGAGAAGGAATCCAAAATAAGTTGCAAATCATTGTCTTGAAAGCAATTTAAGGGGTTGACAGAGGTTTTTAAGATTGTAGAATAGCGCGCCTCAGACACACGAACGCAGCGATGCAGACGGGTAGAAGAGGTTGAAGCTGGCTTCAATCAGGCTTCAAGGTTGCAACTTGAAATATCAGTTCCGTGATAGCTCAGTCGGTAGAGCAAATGACTGTTAATCATTGGGTCCCAGGTTCGAGTCCTGGTCACGGAGCCATTTCAATCGGGGTATAGCGCAGTCCGGTAGCGCGCCTGCTTTGGGAGCAGGATGTCAGGAGTTCGAATCCCCTTACCCCGACCATATTTGGGTCGTTAGCTCAGTTGGTAGAGCAGTTGGCTTTTAACCAATTGGTCGTAGGTTCGAATCCCACACGACCCACCATTTTTGAGACCAGTTCGCTGGAATCGAATCTTAAGATCAGAGGCCAAAAGCGCTGATCGAAGAAGGCGACTTGAAAAGGTCGCCTTTTTATTACCGGGGTATAGCGCAGTCCGGTAGCGCGCCTGCTTTGGGAGCAGGATGTCAGGAGTTCGAATCCCCTTACCCCGACCATATTGAAAATCCCCGTATCGAAAGATACGGGGATTTTTTTTGCCTGCGCGAAAAGCTGTCTGCAAGTCTTAAGTTATCGTACAACTTGCCGATATCCCGCCGACAGGGGCGTGGCCCCATCTCAGGCCAATAACAAAAAGGCGCCCGTTATGTTTCTTCGTCAACTGAATATCGCCCCTCGCGCGGCGCTGGGTTTTGCCTTGATCGCCGTGCTGGTGGCAATGCTCGGGATGTTTGCGTTGGGGCAGATGTCGAGTATTCGTGACAGTGAGGTCGCGGTGCAAACCCAGTGGCTACCGAGCATTCGCGAGGGTGACGAGATCCGCGAATGGATGCTGCGCATTCGCACCATCTCCCTGCGCATGGCCCTGGACCAAGACCCTAAGAACACCTCGGTCTACCGTGGGCAAATGGATGTCCGCGACAAGGAACTGAGTGAAAAAATCGCCAGTTACGAAAAACTCGTCGTGACCCCTGAAGGCAAAGCGCTCTACGATCAGTTCAAGCAGACGTTCGCCGCCTATCGCTCGGGCATCGCCCAGTCCTTTACCCTGGCTGAGCAAGGGCGTCGGGACGAGCTGATCAAACTGCTGCTGGTGGACATGAAAACCGTCGTGGACGGCTCCGGCAAGCAGCTCAACGATCTGGCGGAACTGTTTTCCAAGCAGGTTTCCATCGAGAGCCAGAAATCCCAGGAGCATTACGCCAGATCCCGGATGATCGTCAGCCTGTTCATCGTGCTTGCGGCCCTGGCCACGGTGGCCCTGGCGATGTTGCTGACGCGCAGCATCGTCAAGCCCCTGGGCGAGGCGCTGAGCGCCGCACAAAGCGTGGCTGAAGGTGACCTGACCCGGCCGATCGAAACCCATGGCAACGATGAGGTGAGCCGCCTGCTCGAAGCACTGGCGACCATGCAGCGGAACCTGCGCGAGACCTTGCAAGGCATCAGCGGCTCGGCGTCACAACTGGCGACCGCCGCCGATGAGCTGAACGTGGTGACCCTCGACAGCACCCACAGACTGCAACAGCAGAACAATGAAATCGAACAGGCCGCCACCGCGGTAACCGAGATGACCACCGCCGTGGAAGAAGTCGCTCGCAATGCGGTGTCGACCTCCGATGCCACGCGTCAGTCCAGTGAGTCGGCGACGTTGGGGCAGGAGCGGGTCAGTGACACTGTCGAGGCCATTGGCGCGCTTGCCAGTGATGTGCAGATCACCGGCGGCCTGGTGCAGTCGCTGGCGAATCAGTCCCAGGACATCGGTAAGGTGCTGGATGTGATCCGGGCTATTGCCGAGCAGACCAACCTGTTGGCCCTCAACGCCGCCATTGAAGCGGCCAGGGCCGGCGAGAGCGGGCGCGGGTTTGCGGTGGTGGCCGATGAAGTACGGGCGCTGGCCTACCGCACGCAACAGTCGACCCAGGAAATCGAGCAGATGGTCCAGGGCATGCGTAACGGGGCCACCCAGGCGCTGGATTCCATGCAGGCCAGTTCCAGTCGTGCAGCCAGTACCCTGGCATTGGCGGAGCGGGCAGGGGAGGCGTTGCAGACCATCACCGCGTCGGTACACGAAATCTACGAGCGCAACTTGGTGATCGCCAGCGCCGCCGAGGAACAGGCTCAGGTGGCCCGCGAGGTCGATCGCAACCTGGTGAACATTCGTGATCTGTCGGTGCGCTCGGCCACTGGCGCGGACCAGACCAGTGCGTCCAGTCATGAGCTGTCGCAACTGGCGAACTCGTTGCGCACGATGGTGCAGCGCTTTCAGGTTTGAGTGCGGGGCTGTAGATCAGCACTGACGGCACCGCCGTCTTCGCGAGCAGGCTCGCTCCCACAGGGGGCCGGGGTGTATGCAGCATTTGTGTACGCCACCAGACCCTGTGGGAGCCGGGCTTGCCCTAATGTTAGTCAGTTAAGGATCAAACGGCGCAACACCTGTGGGAGCAAAGCTTGCTCGCGATAGCGATGGGCCAGTCAACATTGTGACTGACTTACCGCAATCGCGAGCAAGCTTTGCTCCCACAGGTTTGTGGCTTAACTGACTGCATTAGGACTTGCCCGCTTCCACATTGGGCATGCGCTACCAGAACCTGTGGGAGCGAGCCTGCTCGCGAAAGCAGTGTGTCAGGCAACCGCCATTTTCAATGCAGCTTCAGCCGCGGCTCGGTCCCGCGACCGATCTTGCTGCCCAGCATCAACATGGCTGTACGGAACATCCCGTACAACGCCATCTGGTGCATGCGGTACAGCGACACATAGAACATCCGCGCCAGCCAGCCTTCGAGCATCACGCTGCCGGTGAGATTGCCCATCAGGTTGCCCACCGCCGAGAACTTCGACAGCGAGATCAGCGAGCCGTAGTCGGTGTACTTGTAATGCGGCAACGCCTTGCCTTCGATCCGCAGCTTCAAAGACTTGGCCAGCAGCGATGCCTGCTGGTGCGCTGCCTGGGCGCGGGGTGGTACGTTGCGATCGCTGCCTGGTTGCGGGCAGGCGGCGCAGTCGCCGAAGGCGAAGATGTTTTCGTCGCGGGTGGTTTGCAGGGTCGGCAGTACGTGCAACTGGTTGATCCGGTTGGTCTCCAGCCCGTCGATGTCCTTGAGAAACTCCGGTGCGCGAATCCCGGCAGCCCAGACTTTCAGGCTGGCGTCGATCACCTTGCCATCGACGGTGATCAGGCTGTCAGCCGTCACCTGGCCGACCGCGGCGTTGGTCATGACATTGACCCCGAGCTTTTCCAGGGTCTTGTGCACAGGCCCGCCGATACGCTCCGGCAAGGCCGGCAGCACCCGTGGGCCGGCTTCGATCAGGGTGATGTGCATGTTTTCCGGCTTGATCCGGTCCAGGCCATAGGCCGCCAGCTCATGGGCGGCGTTATGCAGCTCGGCCGCCAGTTCGACGCCGGTGGCACCGGCGCCTACGATGGCAACGCTGATCCGCTCCACGGCATCGGTCTGGCCGGCGTGGGCGCGCAGGTAATGATTGAGCAGTTGCTGATGGAAGCGCTCGGCCTGTTTGCGGGTATCGAGGAACAGGCAATGCTGCGCCGCGCCTTCGGTGCCGAAGTCGTTGGTGGTGCTGCCGACGGCAATCACCAAGGTGTCGTAGCCCAGCACGCGGGCCGGCAGCAGTTCCACGCCGGCTTCGTCGTAGGTGGCAGCCAGCTGGATACTCTTGCGTTCGCGGTCCAGGCCGCTCATGCGCCCGAGCTGGAACTCGAAGTGGTTCCATTTCGCCTGGGCGACGTAGTTGAGTTCGTCTTCGGAGGAGTTCAGGGAGCCGGCCGCCACTTCGTGCAGCAAGGGTTTCCAGATGTGGGTCAGGTTCGCGTCGACCAGCATCACGCTGGCCGTGCCACGTTTGCCCAGGGTCTTACCCAGGCGAGTAGCCAACTCCAGGCCGCCGGCGCCGCCGCCAACGATGACAATACGATGAGTCATGGGGATATCTCGCAAGGCTAAAGGAAATCGGTGCCGTTACCCTCGCGAGCGCCGGTGTCGTATCCCTCGACAGCAGGCCGCTCATAGCGTCAGGTAACTGATCAGTCGGCTCAACAGGCCCAGGCTGATCGTCACGGCCAGTACCACCACCAGGAGCATCCACGGCCGGAAAGGCCGGCGCTCGACTCGGTGCTGGGACAGTTGCAGGTACTCTTCGACATGTTTCTGGTCGTCAGGGTTCAGGCGGCTGGTCATAAAGGCCTCGTCAGGTAGACGTTGCGAAGTGTGCGTACGTTACAGGGGATTGCCCGCGGCTGCGAACAGCATAGCCGTTCGGTGGGCACGGTGATGATTCACAGGCTGATCCCCACATCGAACACGATGCTGCGTCCCAGGTTGCCCCGCAGGAAATCCGGCGCATCGGGGTGGGCGAACAGCACCCGGGCGAAGGTTGGTCCCACCAGCGACAGCGAGCGCCAACCCTGACGCAGGTATTCGGTGGGCGGCGGGAAATGGCTGTTGAGGTCCAGTACTTCACGCTTCAGGCTGGCGAAGGCAATGATGTCCAGCTCTCCCAGGTCCATGCCGCGTTCGGTGTAGTTGTGGGCTTTCTTGCGCAGGGTCGGCGCCAGCCTCAGCAGGAATTCATTGGCCGGGATCCGCCTGGGCTTGGCTTCGCGGCGCACCAGTTGGCTCAGTGAGAATGCGCTGCGACGGCGTTGCAGTTCGTCGCGCCATTCGTCATTGAGCCGACGGCCTTCGTCGAGGACGAAGAACACCTCGAAGTTGGCGTCACGGAACAACACGTCCGGTGGCTCCCCGGCGGGGGCGAACTCGTCGGCGCGGTAGGGCACGTTCAGCCCTTGCAGCAGTCGCTGGCAGACCCAACGCTCACGCTCCCATTTGCGGGCATTGGAGAGAAACGCGTTGGCTTGCTCGGCCGCGATGGTCAGCAGGCGTAAATAATCGGAATCATCCATGAGCTCAAGCTTAGCGTTCAATTGCGACAAGCTGGAAGCGTTGCGTTGATGAATGAGTCTGATGAGTGGGGGTGTAGACTCTGCGCGTCAATAGAGACATAAAGCTGTGCACAATTCTTGTGGCGAGGGGATTTATCCCCGCTGGCGTGCGTAGCGCGCCCAAAAGAGTCTGAGGTTGTAGGCGCTGGCGAAGCCTGCGATCTTTTCCCGGACACTGGGCATTCAAGTGCCTGGAAAAGATCGCAGCCCGACGGGGCCTGCGCTGTGCCGGTTGCTGGAAAAGACAAGCGAAAGGTGTAGTTCCCATGATCGGAGCCGAACTGCTCTCACCCCAGACGCTTCTGGCAGGCTGGATGATCTATGTCCCGGTGCTGGCCTGGGCGGTGTGGCGGGCGCCGTGGGTGGAGCTGTTTACCGACAGCCGTCGCCAGCACCTGCTGTTCGGCACGGTGCTGGCGCTGTTCATGTTGTGGCTGGTGCGACGGGATTTCGACACCGGTGTGTCCTATCACTTCATCGGCATGACTGCCGTGACGCTGCTGCTGGACTGGCCGCTGGCAATCCTTGGCGGCCTCATTGCCCAGCTTGCGCTGGTGCTGCTGGGGCGCCAGGACATGGTGGCGCTGGGCGTCAACGGGGTGCTGTTGATTCTGCTGCCGGTGTTGGTCACCGAATGCTGCGCGGTCCTGGTGGAGCGCGCCCAGCCGCGTAATCTGTTCGTGTATATCTTCTGTTCGGGGTTCCTCGCCGCGGCCCTGTCGGCATTGCTGTGCCTGCTGCTGGGGCTGGGTCTGTTGTGGTACGACGGGGTGTTCGCCATGCCTTATTGGCTGAGCGATTTCGTCGGCTACCTCTGGTTGATCATTTTCCCGGAAGCGTTCATCAACGGCATGGTGATCAGTGCGCTGGTGGTATTCAGCCCCGAATGGCTGGAAACCTTCAACCGTACGCGCTATCTGTCGGCACCCTGGAAGGATGACGACAAGGCTTGACGCATATCAAGGTCGTGCAGGCAGGCGCCGTTCATGCTCTGGAAAACTTCCAGGAGCACAACGATGGGTGTCTATGAGTGGGCGAGACAAGAGATCAGGCGTAGCCACGATGCGGCCATGGAGATCGGTTTCGATCCGGGCCTGAGCCTGCGTGCCTTGCTCAGTGCGATCGTGCAACAGAGCAAGACAGTGCGCAGCGCCGAGGACCTGGCCGATGAGTTGAGCTTCCTGGCGGAAAATCTCGACGAAAAACAGGACTACGGGTTCATGCGGCCTTAGGTTTTTCAGTGGTGTGAGCGGGGGTTGAAATCTTCGCTGAACAGTTCGTCCTCGGCATCGGGGCTGACGGGGATCTTGTGTTCTTCCGACGCCCAGGCGCCCAGGTCGATGAGCTTGCAGCGATCGGAACAGAAAGGCCGGAACTTGCTCTCCGGGCTCCATTCGACAGGGGCGCCGCAGGTCGGGCAATCAACGGTTGGGGTCTGGCTCATGATTGGCCTCCAAGCAATGTAAGGTAGAAATGATGCAGGCGTTCGACCTCGCTGTGCAGCCAGGCGAGGTCGCGGTCGTTGACCACCACGTCGTCGGCATGGTCCAGGCGATCCTGGCGGCCGGATTGAGCCTTGAGGATCGCCTGGACCTGTTGCTCGCTGATCCGGTCGCGCTGCAAGGTCCGTTCGATCTGAAGTTGTTCGGGCGCGTCGATCACCAGGATGCGTTGGGTCATGGCGTACTGTCCTGACTCGATCAACAGTGGCGAGACGAGGATTGCGTATGACGATCGGGCCTGGGCCAGGTGGTGGGCAATTTCGTCGGCGATCAACGGATGCAGCAGCGCTTCGAGCCAGCGGCGCTCATCGGCGTTCTCGAAAATCAGCTTGCGCAGGGCCGCGCGATCCAGCGTACCGTCGGCCTGGAGTACGTCCGGGCCGAAGTGCTCAGCGATTTCCACCAGCGCCGGACGCCCCGGCTCGACCACCCAGCGCGCTGCATGATCGGCGTCGATCACATGTACGCCCAGGTCGATGAAGTGCTGGGCGGCGGCACTTTTACCGCTGCCGATGCCGCCGGTCAGGCCAAGAATCCAGGGTCTTTCCACGGGATTGTTCATAAGGAAATCATTAGAAACCGACAGAGTGCCAATAGAAGTCGGTTATTTGACCACCCCAGAGCAAGGCAATCCAGCCGGCAATGGCCAAATAGGGTCCAAAGGGGATCTGTGTCGAAGCCGGAGCATTTCGCATGCGCAACACAATGACCCCGACCACGGCGCCCACCAGCGACGAGAGCAGTAGCGTCAGCGGCAGGATCTGCCAGCCGCCCCAGGCTCCCAGCATCGCCAGCAACTTGAAGTCGCCGTAGCCCATGCCTTCCTTGCCGGTGATCAACTTGAAGACCCAGAATACCGACCACAGCGCCAGATAGCCGGCCACCGCGCCCCACATCGCCTGCTTCAACGAGACGAACACCTCGAAGCTGTTGACGATCAGCCCCAGCCACAACAACGGCAGCACCAGGATATCGGGCAGTAATTGATGTTCGGCATCGATCAGGCTCATGCCCAGCAGGCCCCAACTCAAGACCATCACCAGCGCGGCCTGCCAGCCAAAGCCGAAATGCCAGGCGACGAACGCCGACAGCGCGCCGCAGGCCAGCTCGGTGAGGGGGTAGCGTCGACCGATGGGGGTGGCGCAACTGGAACAGCGGCCATGCAGTGCGAGGTAGCTGAACAACGGGATATTTTCCCAGGCCCGGATGCGGTGGTCGCAGTGGGGGCATTGGGAATGGGGCAGCATCAGGTTATAGGCCGGGCCGGGCGTTTCGGCAGGCAGGCCCAGCAGGTCGTGGGCTTGCAGCCGCCATTCCCGGGTGAGCATCTTGGGCAGGCGCCACACCAGCACGTTGAGGAAGCTGCCAACGATCAGCCCGAGCAAAAGCGCCGTCAGCACAAAGGCCAGGGGATAAAGCGCAAAGAATTCGGTCAAAGGCATGTCAGATCGCAGAGCCGAGTTGAAAGATGGGCAGGTACATGGCAACCACCAGACCGCCGACGACCACCCCCAGGACCACCATGATGAACGGTTCCATCAGGCTGGTGAGGTTGTCCACCAGGTTGTCGACCTCGGCCTCATAAAAACCTGCCACCTTGTCGAGCATGTCGTCCAGCGCCCCGGACTCCTCGCCAATGGCGGTCATCTGGATCGCCAGGTTCGGGAAGATGCCTGAGGCGCGCATGGAAAAATTCAACTGCATGCCGGTCGAGACATCTTGCCGGATGCGCTGGACCGCACGTTTGAACACCACGTTGCCGGTGGCGCCGGAGACCGAGTCCAGCGCCTCCACCAGTGGCACACCGGCGGCGAAGGTGGTGGAGAGCGTCCGGGCGTAGCGGGCTACCGCGGACTTGTACATCAGGGCGCCGACCAGCGGCAGTTTGAGCAGCCATTTATCGCGCCAGTCACGAAAGCCCTGGGAGTGCTTGAGCGCATACTTCACGCCAAAGAATGCGCCCGCCACTGCGCCGAGCAGCAGCCACCACGACTCTTGCATGAACTCCGACAGACCGATGACCATCAGCGTGAACGCAGGTAATTGTGCCCCGAACCCGGAGAATACCGATTCGAATTGCGGCACCACTTTGACCAGCAGAATACCGGTGACCACTGCCGCGACGACTACAACGGCCGCCGGATAGGTCATGGCTTTCTTGATCTTGGCCTTGAGGGCCTCGCTCTTTTCCTTGTAGGTCGCGACCCGGTCCAGCAGGGTGTCCAGGGCGCCGGCCTGTTCACCCGCGTCGACCAGGTTGCAGTACAGCTCATCGAAGTATTGCGGGCACTTGCGCAACGACGCGGCGAAACTGTTGCCGGCGGCGACCTCCTGTTTCACCTCGTCCACCAGCTTGCGCATGTTGGCATTGTCGAAGCCCTCGCCAATGATGTCGAAGGCTTGCAGCAGGGGGACACCGGCCTTGAGCATCGTCGCCATCTGGCGGGTGAAGAGGGCGATATCCAGCGGCTTGATGCGTTTACCCTTACTGAATATCGACGTGGATTTCTTGCGTACCTTTTCCGGGTTGATGCCTTGTTTGCGCAATTGCGCCTTGACCAGCGCCGGGCTCTGGCCGGTCAGCTCGCCGGACATCTTCGTGCCTTTGCGGTCTTTGCCTTCCCAGGTGTAGGTATCGGTTTTTACTGCCTTGACCGCCATGTTCAGTCCTTGGTGACCCGGTTGATTTCTTCCAGGCTGGTCACGCCTTGCATCACTTTGAGCAGCCCTGAAGTGCGCAGGTCATTGAAACCGTCTTTGCGCATTTGCAGGTCGATTTCCAGGGAATTGCCTTCGGCCATGATCAGCCGTTGCAGTTCGGGCGTATTTTTCACCACTTCGTAAACCCCCACGCGTCCTTTGTAGCCACTGTTGCACTGTTCGCAACCGACCGGCTCATAGATCGTGAATGAGCCGATGCGTTCCTTGGGGAAGCCTTCCTTGAGCAGGGTCTCCTCGGGAATCTCCGTGGCTTTCTTGCATTGGCTGCACAGTTTTCGCGCCAGGCGCTGGGCGATGATCAAGTGGACCGCCGTGGCGATGTTGAAGCCGGGGATGCCCATGTTCTGCAAGCGGATCAGGGTTTCGGCGGCGCTGTTGGTGTGCAGGGTGGAGAGCACCATGTGCCCGGTCTGGGCCGCCTTGATGGCGATTTCCGCCGTTTCCAGGTCGCGGATCTCACCCACCATGATCACGTCCGGGTCCTGGCGCAGGAACGAGCGCAGGGCCTGGGCAAAGTCCAGTCCCTGACGCGGGGTCACGTTGACCTGGTTGATGCCTTCCATGTTGATTTCCACCGGGTCTTCGGCGGTGGAGATGTTGATGTCCACGGTATTGAGGATATTCAAGCCGGTGTAGAGCGAGACAGTCTTGCCCGAGCCGGTTGGCCCGGTCACCAGGATCAGCCCTTGTGGTTGCTTGAGGGCCGCGAGGTAGAGCTCCTTCTGATCCGGTTCGTAGCCCAGGGCATCGATGCCCATTTGCGCACTGGAAGGGTCGAGGATCCGGATCACTACTTTTTCGCCCCAGAGCGTGGGCAGGGTATTGACCCGGAAGTCGATGGACTTGGTTTTCGACAGGCGCATTTTCAACCGGCCGTCCTGCGGCTTGCGCCGCTCGGAAATATCCAGGCTGGCCATGACCTTCAGGCGCGCGGCGATGCGGCTGGCCAGTTGGGTCGGCGGCCTGGCCACTTCCCGCAGCATGCCATCGGTGCGCACACGCACCCGGTAGGATTTTTCATAGGGTTCGAAGTGCAGGTCGGAAGAACCGCCCTTGATCGCGTCCAGCAGCATCTTGTTGACGAACCGCACCACCGGCGCGTCGTCGGTATCCTGGCCGGTAATGGCGTCCTGCTTGCGATCGTCGTCCGACTCGATGTCCAGGCCATCGAGGTCGACATCACCCATGCCTTCCAGGCCCGTGGTGCTGGACTCGAAAAACTTCTCGATGGCATCGCTGAGTTTGTCGTCCTCCACCAGGATGGCCTCGGCGGTCAGGCCGGTACTGAACTGGATGTCGTTGATGGCCTGGTGGTTGGTGGGGTCGGAGATTCCCACGAACAGCTTGTTGCCGCGCCGCCACAGCGGCAGGGCATGGTGTTGCCGGACCAGTTTTTCACTGACCAGGCCGGTGGGCTGGCTTTCCTTGTCCAGGCTGTTGAGGTCCAGCAGGGCGACGCCGAAATGCTCCGAGGCGATTTCCGCAACCTGGCGACTCTGGACCAGTTTGTTCTGCACCAGGTAGCTGACCAGGGGCATGCGGTTGCGTTGGGCTTGCTGCTGCGCCTGCTGCGCGCTTTGTTCGGTGATCAGCTCGGCCAGCACCAGTTGCTTGGTCAGGCCGCTGAGGGCGATGTCATTCATGGGGATACCGACTGCTGACAGTTCATGACTTATAGCCTAGTCAAGCATCGACGCCAAACCAGCGGGGCCAGGTGACAAAAAACGTCAGATAGTGCGGATGTTGGAGTAGGACGTAGGGCGTCTGTGGGCTTAGGCCCCTTGCTGGCTGGGCTGGAGGGGTTGGCATGTGCCGTGCAACGCCCCCTCCAACCATGAGATTTCGCCTCATGTAATGGAGATGTCTATGAGCAAGCAGAATGGTTTTACCCTGATCGAGCTGCTGATCGTCGTGGCGATCATCGGCATTCTGGCGACGTTTGCGTTGCCGCAATATTCCAAGTATCAGGCGCGGGCCAAGGTAACGGCGGCGGTGGCGGAAGCGACCGCGTTGAAGGTGCCGTTCGAGGATATGATCAACCAGGGTACTGATCCAAGCTTGGAGACCATCGGTGGAACGGCAACAACCGGCAATTGCACCATGACCGCTTCAGGCTCCGCCACTACCGGCAAGGGTAGCATTGGCTGCACCCTGCTCAATGCTCCCGGCCCGGTACTGGGCAAAACAATTACTCTTACTCGTGATGGGAACGGCGTGTGGACTTGTGCTACCACCGCGGCTAAGGAATTCGCCCCTAAAGGGTGCCCGGGCGTATAAGGCGAACAGTCTGTGACGAGGGAGCGTACTCCTGCTGGGCTGCGTAGCAACTCCATAATAAGGACCTCTGCGCGCTGGGCGGCAACTAGGCCAGCGGGAATAAGCCCAGTTCCCCTCGTCACAAAAAAATCTCCTTATTTCATAAGCTTAGAGAGACCCAAAACCCGCAACTTGCATGTCCTAAATCAACAGCTCATTGCATTTTGCATGATTTTGAAAGTTGCCGTTTCGGTTAACTGTCTGATTTAAAAGGAATTAATGAACGCCTAAAAACTGGCACACCCTTCGCACTACTCCTGATAACCCTGCCGGGATACACCTCCGGCAGTTTCTGAGAAAAACAGGAGTTACTCGTATGAAGAAGTTCGCTATCACTGCCGCTACTGCTGCCGCACTGACCTTGACCATGGCTAACGCATTTGCCGAGACTGCTCAAGCGACCCAGGCTCCGATGATGTTGGCTGCTGGTGAAGTGACTAAAGCCAAGGAAGAAACCAAGGACACCTGGATCACCACCAAGGTCAAAGCTGATCTGATTACCGAAAAAGGTATCCCAGGTTCTGACATCAAGGTTGAAACCAACAAAGGCGTCGTATCCCTGTCTTCAACCGTAGCCATTACCGACGCTCAAAAGACCACCGCCGTAGCAATCGCCAAGAAAATCAAAGGCGTCAAAGCCGTATCGGCTGATGGCCTGAAGGCCGAATAAGGCCAAGACTTCTCGCCTGGACTGGGAGAGGGCGCGGCAAACGGGCTGTGTCATACGTTTGCCGTTGCTTTGGAGTTCATGCGAAAGGCCACAGGGACGTGGCCGCCACAGGCCCTCGGCATTTGCCGGGGGCCTGTTTTATTTTGGGTGAAAGTCAGTCGGCACTTGTGTTGGCTCGTCTACCGCCATCGCGAGCAGGCTCGCTCCCACATTGGTTCTGGGTTGTTCCAAAAGTGTACGGTCGGCGCCGATCCCGTGGGAGCGAGCCTGCTCGCGATGGCGGAGTCATTGCCAGCTTCAGTGCCCACGCCGGCTGGTGATCTGCACCAACCGATTACCCTCGAAGCGCAAGAACTGATACATGCCGCTGTTGGGGCCGTAGGTCCACTCCTCTACCGGATATTCCTCCCGGCGATTGACGCTGCGTTTGTAGCCCAGATCGTCCCGCGCCACCGGTTGCCCGCACTTTTGCAGCACTTCGCTCGAACGGTCGCCCACACTGATCAACTGGCTGCCGCAACGCAATGTGTCGGCAGCCGATGCGTACGGGGTGATGAGCAGTAAGCCCAGGCCGAGCCAGTAGAGACGCTTCATCCTATTCGGCATCCAGATGCAGAGGAGTGATCACACGCCCGTCGCTTTCGGCCTGGCCGAGGCTGGCGTCGATGAAATACACCCGGTCATCGGCCAGTTGGCCCTTGTCCACCAGGAAGTCCTTGATGCTGCTGGCCCGTTCCTGGCCCAGCTCGCGCAGCAATACGTCGCTGCCGCTCCAGAACTTGATGACGCCTTCACGCAGTTTTTCGATGCGGGCTTTTTTATCCAGTTGTGTCCATTCGGCCGGCGGCTGGGTCTTGAGACGGGTTCGGTAGATGCCTTCCAGCAGCGGGGCCTTTTCATCCTCCGGTACCTGCAGCAGCGAAGCCTTGGCTGGAACCTTGTCGCCCCGGCGTTGCAGCATCTTGTAGTAGTTGTACTGGTACTCGCGCTCCAGGCGCTGACTGGCCAGCAGCGGCCCGTCGCTGCTCTCGGCGGCGGTGCCTTCGATTTCCAGGCGCAGCTCCGGACGCTTGGCCAGCGCCTCGGAGAGCTTGAGCAGCACGCCTTCGCTTTCCGGGCTCAGGTCGCTGGAGCCGGCTGCGAACGCAACATTGCCCAGGTCTTCCGAGCCACCGCCGGCCACCAGCCCGCCGATGAGTTTGAACGGCGCCTGGGCCGCTCGCACCACCAGGTTGCGCAGGGTCTGCCAGACAATCGGCATCACACTGAATTGCGGGTCGTTGAGGTTGCCGGACACCGGCAACTCGATGGATATCCTGCCCTCGGAATCCTTCAGCAGCGCGACGGCCAGTTTCAGCGGCAGGCTCACGGCGTCCGGGCTGTCGACCTTTTCCCCCAGTTGCAGTTGCTCGACCACCACCTTGTTCTCGGCCTGGAGCTGACCCTTGGTGATCCGGTAATGCAGGTCGAGATTGAGTCGGCCCTTGCGGATGCGATAGCCGGCGAATTTGCCGGAGTAGGGCGTCAGCGTCGTCAGCTCCACCCGTTTGAAGCTGGTGGCGATATCGAGGCTTTCCATCGGATTGAAAGGGTTGAGTGCGCCCTTGATCGTTACCGGCGCATAGCGGTCGACCTTGCCCTTGACGTCCACGCTGGCCGGTTTGGCCTGGCGGCTGTCGATGGTGCCGATCTGACCGTTGAGCTGCTGGATGGCGGTGGCGAAATTCGGCGTCAGGCTGAAGTCGGCGAAGTTGGCCGAACCGTCGTTGATGGCAATCGCGCCAATGCGGATACCCAGCGGCTTCTCTTGAGAAGCCGGTTTTGCCGTGGTGCTCTTCGTGTCGTTGTCCGGCGGCTGTGGGACCAGCAAGTCATCGACGTTGGTGGTGCGATCGCTGTTGATCATGAAGCGGGCATAAGGCTGGAACAGGTTGACCTTGTCGATGGACAGGCTGTCGCCGTGCTGATAGTTGAGGCCTTCGAGCACCAGGCTCTGCCATTTGACGAAGTCGCGGGTCTTGAGGGTGTCGAGGGTGTGCAGTTGGTCGACCTGGGCGCGACCGGTGACCGCGAAGGCCAGCGGCGCGGTGCTCTTGAGGTCGACCGCCAGGTCGCTGCCGAGCATTCCCGAGCGCAGCTCCAGGCGAATGAATGGGGTGATATAGGCCTGGGCGACACGCAGGTCGATGTCCTGGGTCTTGACCTTGAGCCTGGCGGTGATCGGGTTCAGGTTGACTTCGCCGTCGGCCAGGAGCTTGCCCTGTTTACCCACGCCGCTATCAAGCTTGAGGGTAAAAGGCGAGCCGTTGAGGGTGTCGTAGTTCTGCAGGTCGAGGTTCAGCGGGCCGACGTCCAGTGCCACGGCAGGTTGCGCCTGGCGGTCGGCCAGATGCACCCGGTAATCGCGCAGTTGCACATCCTTCAATAGCACCTGCCACGGCTTGCCGGGTGCCTTTGGTTCAGGTTTGGGGGAGTCGGCCGCTGCCGGGGCCGATGCCGGCTCAACCTTGACCTGCGGTTTGGTCGGCTGGCTGGCGAAGAGTTTCTGCCAGTCCAACTGACCATCGGCCTCGCGTGCCGCCCAGGTTTCGAGCTTCTGGCTGCGGATCTTGCCCACGATCACCTGTTGTTTCGCCAGGTCCACCGTGGTTTCGCTGACATCCAGGCGTTCGAGTTTCGCCAGTGGACGGCCATCGGGGGCCTTGATGGCGAAAGGCGCGACACTGACGGCCACGTTGTTGAGCAGCAGCTCGGTGCCCTTGTCCAGGTTGAGCTTGTAATCGGTGCTCAGATTGAGGATGCCGTTCTCCAGCACCAGCGGTACCGCGTCGCGGACGTAAGGCCACCAGAGTTTCATCTGGCCATCGGTGACCTTGAGCTTGCCCTCGGACGCGATCGGCGAAAGGCTGAAATTACCGGTCCAGTCGATCTTTCCACCTTCGGGGCCGGCGGCCACCAGGGTCATGTCGGCGCTGTCGTCGGGCAGGGTGCTGAGGTTCTTCAGCTCGAAATCAAGGGTGTCGTAGAGAAATTCGATGGGTTCGCTGGGGCGAAGGTCCTGGAAATGGACATAACCGGTGGTCAGCTTGATCCGGTCGACCCGCAGGGGAAACGGCTTGGCCTCGGGATCGGCCGGGGTCGGCTCGCTGGGTGGCAGCTTGAACAGCCCCACGAGGTTCAACTGGCCGTCCTTGGCGAACACCACCTCGGTCTTGGGTTTGTCCAGTTCGATGTCGGCCAGGTGCAGGGCGCCGGACCACAGGCTGTCGATCTGCAGGTTGGCGTAGAGCCGTTCGAAGCCCACCTGCTCCTTGCCCGGCTCGCCGATATTCAGGCCCCAGACGGTGACTTCAAGGCTGAAAGGATTGAGTTCGATACGCTGGATCTGGGCCGGCACCGTGGCATGGTTGGCCAGTTGCTGATTGGCGATGCGCAAGGCAATGCCTGGCAGTATCAGAAAACCCAGCAGGCTGTAGAGGGCCAGTGCGGTGAACAGGGCGCCGAGGGCGCGCAGCAATCCTTTGGGCATGTGTGGCTTCATCTGGTGGAATCGGAGTGCCTTGGAGTATGGCATGCGTTTACGGTTCCGAAGCCACTGGGATTTATGAGAATTGTCCGTTTTTTCCGTAGGAGTCCTGAGGTTGGCTCAGAACTGCAGGATCAGTGTCTTGAGCGGGGGATTGCGGTCCATGGAGGGAAAATCCTCACCGGGCGTCAGCACGCTCCATTCGCGCACCGGCCGGCCGGCTTTTTCCGCACAGCGCAGCACCTGTTCGCGCCAGTCGTCCATGGATACCTTCGCCAGGTTGTTGCAACAGATCAGCACGCCATTGTCGGCGGTGGCGAGCAGCGCCGGCTTGAGCAGGCTCTGGTAGTCCCGCAACAGGTCGACGGTGCTGAAGGCGCTCTTGGCCCAGGCCGGCGGGTCGAGCAGCACCAGGTCGTACTGGCGTTGTTCCAGGCGTACATAACTGGGGAGTTTCTGTCCGCGCCGTTGGCTGATGGGCAGGCCTGCCAGCTGGCGGATCGCCGGGAAGTAGTCCGACTGCACGAACTCCATGGGCAATAACGCGGGGTTGAGCAGGCCATTCTCGCGTCCCACCGCCAGGTTGCCTTCGGCGAAGTCCAGATTACACACCTCCCGCGCGCCGCCAGCCGCGGCACTCAGGCCAACGCCGCAGGTATAGGCGAACAGGTTCAGCACGCTTTTGTCGCGGCTGTGTTCCTTGACCCAGCCCCGGGCATTGCGCAGGTCGAGAAACAGCAGCGGATCCTGCCCGGCATGACGTCCACGCACCCGATAATTCAAGCCCCATTCATGGCCGACCAGGTCTTGCAGGGCGGCTTCTTCGGCCTGATAAACCGTGTCCTGGCGGTCGATCCGCGAGTTGCCCCGGGCGCGGTCGTTGTAGACCAGCAGGGTGTCGAGGCCCAGGGCTTCGTTGACGATGCCGTGCAGCTGCAACAAGGCATCGCGCTCCAGCGACTGATGAAAGCTCTGCACGAGCAATTGCGGGCCGTAGCGGTCGACGGTCAGGCCGGGTGCGCCTTCCTGGCTGCCATGGAACAGGCGATAGCAATCGGTGCCTTGCTGGTGCAACTGGCTGAGCAGGTCCTGACGCTGGTCGAGGGCGGCGCGCAGCGCCTGATTCAAGGAAGACATGCCAAGCGCGCCTTAAGGAAATGAGGCGCGGGAGTTTAGCAGTTATGAACATTGCATGCGGCGAAGAGCCGAGCCCCGTGGCGAGGGGATCTATCCCCGCTGGGCTGCGCAGCAGCCCCAACGCCAGGCACCGCGGTGTAGCAGGTAAACCGCGGCAGCCGGCTTTACGACTGCTGCGCAGCCGGACGGGGATAAATCCCCTCGCCACAGGGGAGTGTTACGACTGATTCAGGCGCTTGTCGATCAGCCCCTCCACCACGCTTGGATCGGCCAGGGTCGAGGTATCGCCGAGACTGTCGAGTTCGTTGCAGGCGATCTTGCGCAGGATGCGCCGCATGATCTTGCCCGAGCGGGTCTTGGGCAGTGCCGGCGCCCACTGGATCAGCTCCGGTTTGGCGAAGCTGCCGATTTCCTTGCTGACCAGGGCCAGCAACTCCTTCTTCAGATCGTCACTGGCTTCTACACCGTTCATGGGCGTGACAAAGGCATAGATGCCCTGGCCCTTGAGGTCGTGGGGGTAACCGACGACCGCCGCTTCGGCGATGCTGTCGTGCAGCACCAGGGCGCTTTCCACCTCGGCGGTGCCGATGCGGTGGCCGGAGACATTGATCACGTCATCGATGCGTCCGGTAATCCAGTAATCGCCGTCCTCGTCACGGCGGGCGCCGTCGCCGGTGAAGTAATAGCCGGGGTAGGGCTTGAAGTAGGTGTCGACCATGCGTTGATGATCGCCGTAGACGCTGCGGATCTGTCCCGGCCAGCTGGATTTGATTGCCAGTACGCCGCTGCCGGGGCCGCTGATTTCCTTGCCCGTTTCATCCAGCAATACCGGTTGCACGCCGAACATCGGGCGGGTGGCGCAGCCCGGCTTGAGTCGCTGGACGCTTACCAGCGGGCTGAGCATGATGCCGCCGGTTTCGGTCTGCCACCAGGTATCGACAATCGGGCAACGCTGCTCGCCCACCGCGTTGAAATACCATTCCCAGGCTTCCGGGTTGATCGGCTCACCGACACTGCCGAGCAAGCGCAGGCTTTTGCGCGACGTGGCTTGTAATGGTCCGGCACCTTCACGCATCAATGCACGCAGGGCGGTGGGGGCGGTGTAGAAGATGTTGACCTGGTGCTTGTCGATCACCCGCCAGAACCGCGAGCTGTCGGGATGGCTGGGGACGCCTTCGAAGATCAGCGTGGTAGCGCCGTTGGCCAGCGGGCCGTAGACGATGTAGCTGTGACCGGTGACCCAGCCGACATCGGCGGTGCACCAGAACACTTCGTTGTCGCGATAGTCCAGCACGTACTTGAAGGTCATGGCCGCCTGCAGCAGATAGCCGCCGGTGGTGTGCAGCACGCCTTTGGGTTTGCCGGTGCTGCCGGAGGTGTAGAGGATGAACAGTGGATCTTCGGCGTCCATCGGTTCGGGCGGGCAGTCGTCGCTGGCGTCGTGCATGGCCTGGTGATACCAGAGGTCGCGGCCTTCGACCCAGCTCACTTCGGCCTGGGTTCGCTCGACCACCAGGACCGTGCTGACGTTCGGGCAGCTTTCCAGGGCTTTGTCGACGTTACGCTTGAGCGGGACGAAGCGCCCGCCGCGCACGCCTTCGTCGGCGGTGATCACGGTGCGGCAATCGGCATCGAGAATCCGGTCACGCAACGAGTCCGGCGAAAACCCGCCGAACACCACCGAATGCACCGCGCCGATGCGGGTGCAGGCGAGCATGGCGTAGGCCGCTTCCGGGATCATCGGCATATAGATGCAGACCCGGTCACCTTTCTTCACACCACGGCTTTTCAGCACATTGGCCAGGCGGCACACGTGATTGTGGAGTTTTCGATAGGTGATTTCCGCCGATTCGGCGGGGTTGTCGCCTTCCCAGATGATTGCCGTCTGGTTGCCGCGCTTTTCGAGATGCCGGTCAATGCAATTGGCGCTGACATTCAGCTTGCCGCCCGCGAACCAGGTGGCATCGCCGTTCTTGAGGTCATAGCGCTGGACGGTTTGCCAGGGCTTCATCCAGTCGAGAAACCGGGTGGCCTGTTCAGCCCAGAAGGTGCTGGGGTGTTCGATGGATTCTTTGTAGAGCCGCTGGTATTCGTCCTGACTCAGTTGCGCAGCCCGGCGGACGGCATCGGCTTGGGGGTACTGGCTGATATCGAACATGACGGTTCCCTATTCTTGTTTTTGCGACAAGTCATAAAGATGCGCCGAGTAGCCGGAGGGTTCAAGTCATGCACAAACGACTGTGGGAGCGAGCCTGCTCGCGATGGCGGCGTGTCAGTCGACATTGATGTCAACTTATCCACCGCTATCGCGAGCAGGCTCGCTCCCACAGGGGTAGTGCGCCGTTTGGATCAGCCGCGATGACGTCCACGGAAGTAGTTGATCAGGCCCTGGGTCGAAGCGTCTTCGGCCGCGCTTTCTACGCTGCCCACCAGACGGTTGTAGACCCCCTTGCCCAGTTCCTTGCCCAGCTCCACGCCCCATTGGTCGAAGGCGTTGATGCCCCAGACCACGCTTTGTACGAACACTTTATGTTCGTACAGCGCCACCAATGCGCCAAGACGCCGTGGGCTGATACGTTCCACCACCAAGGTGTTGCTCGGACGGTTGCCCGGGATGACCTTGTGAGAGGCGAGTTTCTGCACGTCCTCCTCACTGGCGCCCTTGTCCCGCAGCTCGGCTTCGGCCTCGGCGCGGGTCTTGCCGAGCATCAGTGCCTGGCTTTGTGACAGGCAGTTGGCGTACAGCCACTGGTGATGATCGGAAACCGGGTTGAAGCTGACGACCGGCACGATGAAGTCGGCCGGGATCAATTGGGTGCCCTGGTGCAGCAACTGATGGTAGGCGTGCTGGCCGTTGCAGCCGACGCCGCCCCAGATCACCGGGCCGGTGTCGGTGGACACCGGAGTACCGTCCTGGCGCACGCTCTTGCCGTTGGATTCCATGTCCAGTTGCTGCAAGTGCTTGGTGATGTTGCGCAGGTAATGGTCGTACGGCAGGATCGCGTGGCTTTGCGCGCCCCAGAAATTGCCGTACCACACGCCCAGCAAGGCCAGCAGCACCGGCATGTTCTGTTCGAACGGCGCACTCTGGAAATGCTGATCCATGGAATAGGCGCCGGACAGCAGTTCCTTGAAGTTCGACATGCCGATGGCGAGGGCGATCGGCAGGCCGATGGCCGACCACAGCGAGTAACGCCCGCCGACCCAGTCCCACATCGGGAAGATGTTTTCTTCGCGGATGCCGAAGGCCACGGCGGCGGCGTTGTTGCTCGATACGGCGATGAAGTGGCGATACAGTTCCGCTTCGGAGCCGCCCTGGGCGAGGTACCAGGCGCGGGCGGCCTGGGCGTTCTTCAGGGTTTCGAGGGTGTTGAAGGATTTCGACGAGACGATGAACAGTGTGGTCTCGGCGCGCAGTTTCATGGTCAGCTCGTGGAACTCGCTGCCGTCGATGTTCGCCAGGTAGTGACAGCGGACGCCTTTTTGCGCGTAGGACAACAGGGCTTCGGAGACCAGTTCCGGGCCGAGGAACGAACCACCGATACCGATGTTCACCACGTCGGTGATCGGCTTCTCGGTGTAGCCGCGCCACAGGCCATCGTGAATGCGGCCCACCAGGTCGGTGATCTGGTTCAGCACTTTGTGCACATCCGGCATCACATTGACGCCGTTCACCAGCAAGCGGTCGCCCACCGGCCGACGCAGGGCGGTGTGCAGGGCGGGGCGGTTTTCGGAGGCGTTGATGATTTCGCCTTCGAACAGCGCCTTGATCGCGCCCTTGAGGTCGACTTCATTGGCCAGGCCCACCAGCAGGTCGCGGGTCTGGGCGGTGATCAGGTTTTTTGAATAATCGAGAAACAGGCCACAGCTCGACAGGGTGAATTGGTTGAAACGCTGCGGATCGGCATTGAACGCTTCGCGCATGCTGAAATCCTGCATGGCCTTGCGGTGGTCATTCAGCGCCTGCCAGGCGGGCAGGGCGGTCACGTCATGAGGGTTTCGGTAGTACGCCATCGCTGCGGGTTTCCTTTTACTTGAACGACCTTTTGTACACTAAAAATTCCGGCATGGCCCATGGTGGACGTCCGGACACCTGCGTCGACACGATCTGCGGGCGCAGGGCGACTACAGTAAACCTCGCGTTGCGATCTGTCTTGGCTTTGTCAGACCGGTTCCCGGTACTTTTTTATACAACGGGGCTGGGAAGGGGCCGACAGACGGGAGGACGAAGCATTCTTTTGGAGACAAGAGTTACTCACTGTGGGAGCGAGCCTGCTCGCGATTGCGGTGTGTCAGTCGCCAGCAACACCAACTGAATTACCGTAATCGCGAGCAGGCTCGCTCCCACAAGGGGCATGGCGCGGATCAGGCAACCTGCACCGGAATGGCGTTGCTGGTGTGGCTCAGTTCATTGCCCGGCGCCATGTACAGCATGCGCGGTTTGAAGTTGACCAGCTCGGCTTCGCTGTAGTGGGCGTAGGCGCAGATGATGACGCGGTCCCCTACCTTGGCCTTGTGGGCCGCGGCACCGTTGACCGAGATCATCCGCGAACCTTCTTCGCCACGGATGGCGTAGGTGGTGAAACGCTCGCCGTTGTCGACGTTGTAGATCTGGATCTGCTCGTATTCACGGATCCCCGACAGGTCCAGCCACTCCCCATCGATGGCACAGGAGCCTTCGTAGTCGAGCACGGCGTGAGTGACTTCGGCGCGGTGCAGCTTGGCCTTGAGCATGATGGCGTGCATGGTTTTCTCCTCTGGTCGGGTCCGAACGGCGGGCAGTTTGCCCGAAGGCTGCCGAGGCGGCAATGGCTCCACCATCCCCTGTGGGTGAGCCCGTGGGAGCAAAGCTTGCTCGCGATACAGTCACCTCGGTTCCAGGGCCGACCGCGTTAACTTCATCGCGGGCAAGCCTTGCTCCCACAGTTTGTTCCACAGAGGGGATGGTGTCAGGCGGCGTCGAGATCCAGGTGCAGATTGTCGATCAGTCGCGTGGTGCCGAGGAACGCGGCGACCAGGATCACCAGGTCGCGATCTTCAGGCATGGCCGGGCGCAAGGTCCGGGCCTGGCGGATCTCCAGGTAATCGGGGCGCATACCGGCGGCTTCGAGTTGCTTGAGCTGCTCGGCAACCAGGGCCGGGAAGTCCCGTTGCCCCTGTCGGATCGCCTCGGCAATGCTGTTGAGGCTGCGGTAGACCACCGGCGCCACGGCGCGTTGTTCAGGGCTGAGGAAACCATTGCGCGACGACAGCGCCAGGCCATCTTCGGCGCGGACGGTCGGCTCGCCAATGATCTGGATCGGCATGTTCAGGTCGTGGACCAGTGCGCGGATCACCGCCAGTTGCTGGAAGTCCTTCTGGCCGAACACCGCAAGGTCGGGCTGGACCATGTTGAACAGCTTGCTGACCACCGTCGCCACGCCCTCGAAGTGCCCCGGCCGGCTGGCGCCGCACAGGCCTTCGGACAATTGCGGCACGCTGACCCGGGTTTGCCCGGTCATGCCGTCGGGGTACATCTCTTCGACGGACGGGGCGAACAGCAGATGGCAGCCGGCCTGGAGCAGCTTTTCCTGGTCGGCTGCGAGGGTGCGGGGGTATTTGTCCAGGTCTTCGCCGGCGCCGAACTGCAGCGGGTTGACGAAAATGCTCGTCACCACGAAGTCGGCTCGCTGCGCCGCTTTGGTAACCAGCGCCACGTGGCCACTGTGGAGGTTGCCCATGGTCGGCACGAAGGCGATGCGTTTGCCTTCGCTGCGGGCGCGGGCCACGGCGGCCCGCAGTTCACGTACGGTCTTGACGGTGTTCATGCAGAGAATCCGTGTTCGGCGCCAGGGAAGGTGGTCGCTTTGACTTCAGCCACGTAGGCGCTCAGGGCGGCCTGGATGCTGGGTTGCCCGGTCATGAAGTTCTTCACGAACTTCGGTGCGCGGCCCGTGAGCGAGAGCCCGAGCATGTCGTGCAGCACCAGCACCTGGCCATCGGTGGCATTGCCGGCACCAATCCCGATGACCGGAATCTTCACCGCCTGGGTGATTTCCTCGGCCAGCTCGCTGGGCACGCATTCGAGCAACAGCATCGCCGCCCCGGCCTGCTCCAGCGCGATGGCATCGGCGCGCATCTGCCGCGCCTGGTTTTCATTGCGGCCCTGGACCTTGTAGCCACCGAGCACATTGACCGCCTGGGGTGTCAGGCCCAGGTGCGCACACACCGGGATGCCACGCTCGGCCAGCAACCGGATCGACTCGGCCAGCCACAACGCACCTTCGACTTTCACCATGTGGGCACCGGCCTGCATCAGCAAGGCGCTGTTGGTCATGGTCTGTTCGAGGGTGGCGTAGGCCATGAATGGCAGGTCGGCGAGGATCAGCGCATCGGTGTTACCGCGCTTGACGCAGGCCACGTGGTAGGCCATGTCAGCAGTGGTCGCCGGCAACGTACTGTCGTGGCCCTGCAACACCATGCCGAGGGAATCGCCCACCAGGAGCACTTCGACACCGGCCTCGTTGCAGGCGTGGGCGAAGGTTGCGTCATAGCAGGTCAGCATGGCGATTTTTTCGCCTTTCTGCTTGAGACCTTGCAGCGTGGTCAGGGTAATAGCTGGCATGAAAAAGTCCTCATTAGGCGCTCGTGAACTACTGCGAGTAACGCGCATGATTCGTCATTTATACAGGCGCACCCTCTATGCGTGGTGCTTGTAAGGCCTGGATTGCGCCCTTCAATGCCGCGTTGGCGGCAACGGGACGCCTATAGTCGTGAGGAGCACCGGGGAAGTCAATTGGATGTGTTACCGGCGGGTGTTACCGGGGTTACTGATGCGTTTCAGCCGTGGGGGGCGCCTGAAATGTGACTGTCCGGTACTGGGCCCTGTGGGAGCGAGCCTGCTCGCGATAGCGGTGTATCAGTCGACATTCATATTGACTGGCCCACCGCTATCGCGAGCAGGCTCGCTCCCACAGGGGATTGTTTTCGTCAGATGGGCGGCAGGCGTTCCAGGCCGGCGAATGGACACGCGGCCAGCAGGTCCGGGAGCAGGCGCCCGTCAGCCAGGCGCAGGTCGGCGGGGGCCAGCTCCGCCAGCGGGTACAACACGAAGGCCCGGGCGTGCATGTGGTAGTGGGGAACCTTGAGCCGAGGTTCGTCGATCAGCCGATCGCCGTACAGCAGAATGTCCAGGTCCAGGGTGCGCGGACCCCAGCGTTCCAGGCGTTCACGGCCCTGGCCGGTTTCGATGGCTTGCAGCGCATCGAGCAGCTCCAGCGGCGCCAGTTGGCTGTCCAGCGCCGCCACGGCATTGGTGTAGCGTGGTTGGCCGGGCAGCAGTGAATCGCTTTGATAGAACGCCGAGACGCCGATGAATCGGCTGTCGGGCAGATTTGCCAGTGCCCGGAGGGCGCTGCGCAGTTGTGCCTCGGGTTCGGCCAGGTTGCTCCCCATGCCGATGTAGATGCGTTCCATCGATTACTCGCCCGACGCGCTCGGCACACCGGCCCGCTTACGCTTGGCGCCGCTGCTGCGACGACGCTTGCGTGGGCCGCTGGCGCCGTCTTCCTTGCCGCTGAGCTCGCGAATCATCTCGCGGCGCTCGCTGTCATTGGCGTCCTGGTAATCGGTCCACCACTCGCCCAGGCCATCGGTCTGCTCGCCGGCGCTTTCACGCAGCAGCAGGAAGTCGTAGCCGGCGCGGAAGCGCGGGTTGTCGAGCAGCAGGTCGGCGCGCTTGCCGCTGCGACGGGGCAGGCGTTCCTGCATGTCCCAGATCTCGCGGATCGGCATGGTGAAGCGCTTCGGAATCGCGATGCGCTGGCACTGTTCGGCGATCAACTCGTGGGCAGCTTCCTGCATGGCCGGGATCGGCGGCATGCCACGGTCTTGCAGGCGCAATACCCGGGCCGGCAGGGCTGGCCAGAGCAGGGCGGCGAACAGGAAGGCCGGGGTCACCGGTTTGTTCTGCTTGATACGCAGGTCGGTGTTGATCAGCGCTTCGCTGATCAGGGTGTGGGTGTAGGTCGGGTTGTGCTCCAGCGCCTCGGCACTGGCCGGGAACAGCGGATCGAACAGTTGCAGGTCCACCAGCATCTCGAAGGTGTCCGCCGCGTTGCCCGACAGGAACAGCTTGAGCACTTCCTCGAACAGCCGCGCCGAAGGGATTTCCCGCAGCATCGGTGCCAGGTCGCGAATTGGCGCGGCACTATGTTTTTCGATGCCGAAGTTCAGCTTGGCGGCGAAACGCACGGCCCGCAGCATCCGTACCGGGTCTTCCTGGTAACGCTGCTTGGGATCGCCGATCAGGCGGATCAGATGATTGCGGATGTCGTGTACGCCGTTGGCGTAATCGAGGATGCGTTCGCTGACCGGATCGTAATACAGGGCGTTGATGGTGAAGTCGCGGCGTTGCGCGTCTTCTTCCAGCGTGCCGTAGACGTTATCCCGCAGGATGCGCCCGCTCTCGTTGCGGGAAGACTGGTTGCTATCTTCCTCTTCATCGTTTTGCGGGTGGTTGGCGCGGAACGTCGCCACTTCGATGATTTCGCGGCCGAAGTGGATGTGGACGAGCTTGAAGCGCCGGCCAATGATCCGTGCGTTGCGGAACTCGGCCCGGACCTGTTCCGGCGTGGCGCTGGTGGCTACGTCGAAATCCTTGGGTGTGATGTTGAGCAGCATGTCGCGCACGCATCCGCCGACCAGGTAAGCCTGGTAGCCGGCGTTCTGCAGGCGTTCGACGATGTTCACCGCATACCGGCTGAACTGGGCCTTCTGCAATGAGTGCTGGCCGCTGTTGAGCACTTCAGGCGTGCTGCGGATGTGTTGCGTACGACGCAAGGGAGAACGGAGTGACTGGAACAGCTTCTTCAGCATGGGATGCACTGTTTGAAGGAATGTTCGGCCAAAAACGAAGAATGACCGCATGATGGGCGGGGATTCTAGCATTTAGTCTGGGGATCGTGTAGGACGCAGCAGATTTGAGCTGCAAGCTTTAAGCGGCAAGCCTTGTAGGCTTCGGAGGGCGGAACGTCAGAAACCACAAGGGGAGCCGAAGCTCCCCCAGAATTAGTTGCGTGCTCTGTTTTTATTATTGGTTTCGGGCTTCTTGTTTTTGTTGAGTGCCCACGCCACGAGGTTTTCCCTGCGTGGCCCTCCCAATCGGGAGCCAAGAGCAAACGGATTGCTTTGGTCGCTGTGTTGCAGTGATCAATCGATCCAACCAGTTCAGGCACCTGTCTTGAGACAGTTTTTATTGTTCTCGGCCTGGTTGTGGGGCAAGCCCCAAATACAACGCCTCTCCAAAAGAATCAGTTAGCTGCGCCTCTCGCCGTCTTGTTTTTATTGTGCGTGAGTCGATTCGTCTTATTTTTATTGTCTTGTGCATTGCTTGTTATTGTTCTTGTACCAAAGCTATAGCAGGGTGCGTGCCAACTTTTGCGAGACCCAGCGAAACCGGGGGTTCTAAGGTTATGCCGCTTTTTTCGAGGCGAAAAAAAGCCGGGATTTCGTTACCGTAAACCCCGGCTTCTGTTACGTGAAAAAGCTTGGGTAACAGTTTTTTCACATTTATTGCGTTACGACCTTGTACCCCTGCGGGAGCGAGCCTGCTCGCGATTGCGGTGTGCCAGCCACCCTGAATGCAAGCTGATGCACCGTCATCGCGAGCAGGCTCGCTCCCACAATGTCCTCAGCTTTCGCTGGCCACGCCGGTCTTGCGACGTGGTATCCCCAAGCGCTGGCGACGTTCCCACAGGCACTTGCGGCTCACCCCCAGCTTGCGTGCCAGTTCGGTCTCGGTCATGTGGTCCTGATGTTCCAGGACGAAATGCTGGAAGTAGTCTTCCAGAGACAGGTCCTCGGTAGGCTCGTGGCTGGTGTTGTTGGCAGTGCCCCCCTGTTGAGGGGCCAGGCCGATGAACTCTTCATCGTCGAGACCACTGAGTTCGACGTCGATCCCCAGCAGGTCGGCGGAGATTTCCGGGCTTTCGCACAGAATCACTGCCCGCTCCACCGCGTTTTCCAGCTCCCGGACGTTACCCGGCCAGGCGTAATGACGAATGGCCTGTTCTGCGTCGGGGGCGAACTTCAGGTCGGTGCGGTTGACCCGCGCGCTCTGGCGGGCGAGGAAGGCATTGGCGATTTCGTTGACGTCCGCCCCCCGTTCGCGCAGGGCCGGCAGTTTCAGCGCGATGACGTGCAGGCGGTAGTACAAGTCCTCACGGAACTGGCCGATTTTCGCCAGGCTCTTGAGGTCACGGTGGGTCGCGGCGATCAGGCGTACGTCGACCTTCTGCGACTGCACCGAGCCGACCCGACGGATTTCGCCTTCCTGAAGGACCCGCAGCAGCCGTGCCTGGGCCTCCAGCGGCAGTTCGCCGATTTCGTCGAGGAACAGCGTGCCACCGTCCGCGGCTTCCACCAGCCCGGCGCGACCGGCGCTGGCTCCGGTGAAGGCGCCTTTCTCATGACCGAACAGCTCTGACTCGATCAGGCTTTCCGGAATCGCCGCGCAGTTCACCGAGATCATCGGCGCCTTGGCCCGACGGGACAGGTTATGCAGGGCTCGGGCCACCAGTTCCTTGCCGGTCCCGGACTCGCCCTGGATCAGCACGTTGGAGTCGGTTGGCGCCACCTTACGGATCTTGACGTACAGATCCTGCATGGGAGGGCAGGAGCCGATGATGCCGATTTCGCCGTTATTGTTGCCGGCGGCGCCTTTCGTGGCCGTGGTTTTACCGTTCGTCGGCTCCACCGGGTTGCCGGTCGCCGTCTGTCGGTCACGCAGGATACGGGCCACGGCCTGGAGCATCTCGTCGTGGTCGAACGGCTTGGCGATGTAGTCCACCGCGCCCATTTTCATGGAGTCGACCGCCGAGCGCAGGCTGGCGTAGCTGGTCATGATCAGCACCGGTGTGCCCTGGCCGAGCTTGATCAGCTCGGTACCGGGGGCGCCGGGCAGGCGCAAGTCGCTGACGATGAGGTCAAAGGTTGGGATGCTGAATCGTTCTTGTGCTTCCTGCACGGAACCGGCTTCGCTGACCTGGTACTGGTTGCGTTCCAGCAGGCGGCGCAAGGCGGAGCGGATAATTGTTTCGTCTTCGACGATCAAAATGTGCGGCATTGATTCGATTCTCTCGACGGTCTCAGTTCACAGCGGACGTCGCTTCGACATGACGCGGTAATGTCACCCGTATACGGGTGCCGCGTTGGCCTTGTACATCGGCCGGGCTGTCGATGGTGATTTGTCCATAATGCTCTTCAACGATGGAATAGACCAGTGCAAGGCCCAGTCCGGTGCCTTCGCCAGGATCCTTGGTGGTGAAGAAGGGTTCGAACAATCGATCCATGATGTTCTGTGGGATACCGCTGCCTTCGTCTTCGACGATCAGATCGATCGTGTGTTCGCTGGCTTCGCTCTTGACCCGCACGGCGCTGCCGGCCGGTGAGGCGTCGCGGGCGTTGGAGAGCAGGTTGATCAGGACCTGGGCAAGCCGCTGGGGATCGCCGTCGACCCAATGATCCGGGTCGCACAGGTTAAAGAATTGCACTTCGAAATTGCGCCGGTTCAGGGCCAGCAGCCCAATGGCATCCTGTGCCACTTCGGCCAGGCAGACGGGCTCGTCGTTGTGCTGGTGCCCGCCGGCATGGGCGAAACTCATCAGCGACTGCACGATACGCGATACGCGTCGGGTCTGTTCGAGAATCTGGCTGCTGATTTCCGTCAGTTCGCCATCTTCCTCGCGCTCTTCGCGCAGGTTCTGCGCCAGGCAGGCGATGCCGGTGATCGGGTTGCCAATTTCGTGGGCCACCCCGGCTGCCAGCCGGCCGATGCTCGCCAGTCGTTCGGAGTGGACGAGTTTGTCTTCGAGCATCTGGGTGTCGGTCAGGTCTTCCACCAGCAGCACCAGGCCGCTGTTGCCCGGTGCAAGCGGCTCATCGATGGCCGCCTTGTGCAGGTTCAGCCAGCGGGTCTGGCCATCGAGGGCCAGGTGCTGCTTGTGCAGGTGCTCGTCCGGCAAGTCGATGAAACCTTGCAACAAACCTTTCCATGGCTCGCCCAGGGTGCTCAGGCGGGAACCGACCACGCGCTGGGCGGCGATTCCGGTCAGTTCTTCCATGGCCTTGTTCCACATCAGGATTTCCTGGTCCTTGGCCAGGGAACACACGCCCATCGGCAGTTCCTGCAGGGTCTGGCGATGATAGCGGCGCAGGGCATCCAGCTCGGCGGCCAGGCCGGTGAGGCGCGAGTGGTAATCCTCGAGACGGCTTTCGATGAAATGGATGTCCTCGGTGACGTAGTTTTCGCCGCCGGCCTTGTAGGGCAGGAACGTCTCGACCATATCCTGGGCCACGCTGGGGCCCATCAGGCCGGACAGGTTGGCTTCGATCCGGTCCCGCAGCCGACGCAGGGCATAGGGGCGACGCTCATCGAAAGGCAGGTAAAGGTCCCTCAGGGCCTGTTCGACTTCCTTTTGCGCGGCCTTCGCCCCCAGGGGCTTGGCCAGTTGCGTGGCGAACTCCTGAGGCGAGGCGGCGTGCAGTTCACGGCGTTGCGGGCGGCGAACGTTGTCCACTGCGCAGGCTTCGGCGGCGCTGGCCTCTTCGCTGCTGGCGTTGGTGAACAGCGAGATCAGGGTGAACATCAGCACGTTCGCCGCCAGCGACGCGATGGCCGCCATGTGCCAACTGGTGTCGTCGAGCACATAGATCATGTTCAGCAACGGGATATAGAAGCCCTGCAGGTTGCCCAGCAGCGGCAACAGCATGGCAACCAGCCAGACCAGGATGCCCGCCAGCAGGCCGGCGATAAAGCCACGGCGGTTGGCGGTTGGCCAGTACAGTACCGACAGCACGCCCGGCAGGAACTGCAAGGTGGCAACGAAGGCGACAATCCCCAGGTTGGCCAGATCCTGGCCATCGCCCAGCATCAGGTAGAAGCCGTAGCCGGCCATGATGATCGCGACGATCAGTGCCCGCCGGGTCCATTTCAGCCAGCGGTAGATATTGCCCTCGGCCGGTGGCTGGTAGAGCGGCAGCACCAGATGGTTGAGGGCCATGCCCGACAGCGCCAGAGTGGTCACGATGATCAGGCCGCTGGCCGCCGACAGGCCGCCGATATAGGCCAGCAGGGCCAGGGCCCGGTTGTTGGCGGCGATGCCGATGCCGAGGGTGAAGTATTCGGGGTTGGTGCTGGCCCCCAGCTTCAACCCGGCCCACAGGATCAGCGGCACCGCCAGGCTCATCAGCAGCAGGAACAGCGGCAGGCCCCAGCTCGCGCTCACCAGTGAGCGCGGGTTGAGGTTTTCGGTAAAGGTCATGTGGTACATGTGCGGCATCACGATCGCCGACGCGAAGAACACCAGCAACAGCGTGCGCCACGGGCCTTCCTGCAACGGCGTGTGCAGGGCCGCGAGGGCGGTCTGGTTCTGCAGCAGCCACAGTTCAAGCTGTTGCGGGCCGTTGAACACACCGTAAAGCGCATAGAGACCGACACTGCCGATGGCGATCAGCTTGATCACCGACTCGAAGGCGATGGCGAACACCAGGCCCTCGTGTTTTTCCCGGGTGGCGATGTGTCGGGAACCGAAGAAAATGGTGAACAGGATGATCAGGACACAGAAGCTCAGGGCCACCCGATGCTGCACCGGCTCGTGGGTCAGGATGCTGATGGAGTCGGCCACGGCCTGCATCTGCAGAGCCAGCAACGGCAATACGCCCACCAGCATGAAGATCGTGGTCAGCGCACCGGCCCAGGTGCTGCGAAAACGAAAGGCGAACAGGTCGGCCAGGGATGACAGCTGGTAGGTGCGGGTGATTTTCAGGATCGGGTAGAGCAACACCGGCGCCAGCAGGAAGGCTCCCGATACACCCAGGTAACTGGACAGGAAGCCATAGCCATACTGGTAGGCCAGCCCGACCGTACCGTAGAAGGCCCACGCACTGGCATAGACGCCCAGCGACAGGGTGTAGGTCAGCGGGTGGCGGATGATCGCCCGGGGGATCATGCCCCGTTCACTGATCCAGGCTACGCCGAACAGCACTGCCAGGTAGGCCGCGCTGATCAGGATCATCTGGGTCAGGCTAAAGCTCATCGGCATCTTTTTGGCTCTGCAGGATGAAGGTCACGACGATCAGGATCAGCCAGAGCAGATACGGCCGATACCAGGCACCCGTGGCATCGATCCACCAATCCATGATGGCCGGGGAGAACAGATAAATCCCCACTACCAGGAGCAGGACCAAGCGATAGATGTACATCCCGGCCTCTCTTTTTTAAGCGCGTGCCCGAAAACGTGCGGCGATGGTAACGGATGGGCGCCAAGCTGCAAGGGCCGTCAACGTATTTGCGCCTCGGGCAGGGTCATTGTGCGCGGGATCCTTGCCGCATCCCAGTGGCGAACACCCCAGGCCAGCAGCTCCCGAGGGCTGGCATCGACCAGTTCGACGCCCGGCTCCTGGCCCAGTGCCCGCAAGGCCCTGCACAGCAACGGCGTGGCCTGGCCGGCCGCCAAGGGTGGCGAACGGTAGGATTTGCCCAGCTTGTGTCCGTCCGGTTGGGTGATCAACGGTACATGCAGGTAACGCGGTTGCGGCAGCCCCAGCAGCTCCTGCAGATAGAGTTGGCGTGGCGTGGAGTCCAGCAGGTCGGCGCCGCGCACGACATCGGTGACTCCTTGCCAGGCGTCGTCCAGCACCACGGCCAGTTGATAGGCATAGAGCCCGTCGCGGCGACGGATGACGAAATCGCCGACCTCGCGGCCCAGATGCTGGCGGAACTCGCCTTGTACCCGGTCGATGAAGTGGTACTCGAGCTCGGGAACGCGCAGGCGGATGGCGGCGTCTTCGGTGCCGTGCCCGGCGTTTCGGCACAATCCCGGATACACACCCTGATACGCTTCCAGCTGTTTGCGCGAACAAGTGCAGGCATAAGCCAGGCCCTGGCTGAACAGCCTGTTGATGACCTGATCGTAGACCTCATGGCGCTCGCTCTGGCGGACCATCTCGCCGTCCCATTCGAAGCCGTAGCTTTCCAGGGCCTTGAGAATCGCCACTTGCGCGCCGGGTTCCTCCCGGGGCGGATCGAGGTCTTCCATGCGCAGCAGCCAGCGCCCGCCAGCAGCCCGGGCGTCCAGGTACGACGCCAGTGCAGCGACCAGCGAACCGAAATGCAGATGCCCGCTGGGGGTGGGGGCGAAGCGTCCGATGTAGGGAGAGGTGGCAGTCATAGGGAAATAATAGTGGAGGAACACTGCCCCCTGTGGGAGCGAGCCTGCTCGCGATAGCGGTATGCCTGCCACCGCAGAGGTGACTGATCTGGCGCTATCGCGAGCAGGCTCGCTCCCACAAGGGGTTCATGGGTTCTAATTGACCTGATGCAAACAAAAAACGGAGCGTATGAACGCTCCGTTTTTTCGGTGACAGCCCAGGCAAATTACTTGCCGACCTGTTTTTCCTTGATTTCCGCCAGGGTCTTGCAGTCGATGCACAAGTCAGCCGTCGGGCGGGCTTCCAGGCGGCGGATGCCGATCTCGATGCCGCAGGACTCACACCAGCCGTATTCTTCGTCTTCGATCAGTTGCAACGTCTTGTCGATTTTCTTGATCAGCTTGCGTTCACGGTCACGTGCACGCAGTTCCAGGCTGAATTCTTCTTCCTGACTGGCACGGTCGGCCGGGTCGGGGAAGTTGGCCGCTTCGTCTTTCATGTGATCCACGGTGCGATCGACTTCCTGCATCAAGTCCTGTTTCCACTTGTTCAGGATCTTGGTGAAGTGCGCGCGCATGGGGGCGCCCATGTACTCTTCGCCCGCTTTAGGGACATAAGGCTCAAACCCGCTGAGCGACTGATTTTGATTTTGCTTTGCTTGGGTGGGCATGAATGGACCGCCTCTACTCTTGTAATCCACTACGCAGGATTGCTCCATCACCGACACCTGCCGGCCCTGCGGCTGCAAGCGGGCGAACTTACCAGATCGAATCGGGCCGCGCCACTCCCGGTTGTCGAGCCTGCGGCGGGCGGGGCCTCGCAAGGCATGGCCGGGTTCGGTCCGGTGAAGAGGTCATCCTGCTCAATGCTTGATTCTAGTCAAGCCTGGGCCAATCGCCGGAGTCATTTCCTGCGATCCGGGGGCTATAGGCTTGCGCTCGTTCCCGCAGTTGTTTCTGACTTGGGCTGAGAGTTGGGTAGAATCGGTTCTTTTTTACGCGAAGGAAGGCTAATGGCTCAGCCCTACAGTGCGCGCAGTCGCGCTATCGAACCTTTCCATGTGATGGCGTTGCTGGCCCGTGCCAATGAGTTGCAGGCTGCCGGACACGACGTCATCCATCTGGAGATCGGCGAGCCGGATTTCACCACGGCCGAGCCGATCATCCAGGCCGGCCAGGCCGCGCTGGCGGCGGGCAAGACCCGGTACACCGCCGCCCGCGGCATCCCCGAACTGCGTGAAGCCATCGCCGGTTTCTATGGACAGCGCTACGGGGTGAGTATCGACCCCCGACGTATCCTGATCACGCCGGGCGGGTCCGGGGCGTTGCTGCTGGCCAGCGCCTTGCTGGTGGACCCGGGCAAACACTGGCTACTCGCCGACCCGGGCTACCCCTGCAACCGTCACTTCCTGCGTTTGGTGGAGGGCGCGGCGCAACTGGTGCCGGTGGGGCCGGAGGTGCGTTACCAGTTGACCCCCGAGCTGGTGAACCGGCATTGGGACCAGGACAGCGTCGGTGCGTTGGTGGCGTCCCCGGCCAACCCGACCGGGACGCTGCTTTCCCGGGACGAGCTGGCCGGGCTGTCAAAGGCAATCAAGGCCCGTAATGGCCATCTGGTGGTGGATGAGATCTATCACGGCCTGACCTATGGCACCGAGGCCGCCAGCGTGCTGGAAGTCGACGACGATGCCTTCGTCCTGAATAGTTTTTCCAAGTATTTCGGCATGACCGGCTGGCGACTGGGCTGGCTGGTGGCGCCTTCGGCCGCCGTCAGCGAGTTGGAGAAACTTGCGCAGAACCTCTACATCAGTGCGCCGAGCATGGCCCAGTACGCGGCCCTGGCCTGTTTCGAGCCGGCGACCATCGAGATCTTCGAGCAGCGACGGGCCGAATTCGCGCTACGCCGCGACTTCTTGCTACCGGCCTTGCGTGAACTGGGTTTCGGCATTGCGGTCGAGCCGGAAGGCGCGTTCTACCTCTATGCCGATATCCGCGCATTCGGTGGCGATGCCTTTGCCTTCTGCCAGCACTTCCTGGAAACCGAACACGTGGCGTTCACCCCCGGCCTGGACTTCGGCCGCCATCAGGCCGGGCACCATGTGCGCTTCGCCTACACCCAGAGCCTGCCGCGGCTACAGGAAGCGGTGGAGCGAATCGCGCGTGGACTGCGGAGCTGGCAAGGCTGATGCGCTTTTCTCCCGCTTTGGAAGAGGGTCGACTGATTCGGCGCTACAAGCGTTTCCTTGCCGATATCGAAACCCTTGATGGCGAACAGCTGACTATCCACTGTCCCAATACTGGCTCGATGCTCAATTGCATGGCCGAAGGCGCACGGGTCTGGTTCAGTCGCTCCAGCGATCCCAAGCGCAAGCTGCCCGGGACCTGGGAAGTCGGCGAAACCCCTCAGGGACGGCTGGCCTGCATCAATACCGGGCGGGCCAATGGCTTGATCGAGGAGGCGTTGCGCGCCGGTGTGATCAGCGAGCTCAATGGCTTCATCGGGTTGAAGCGGGAAGTGGCCTACGGCGTGGAGAACAGTCGTATCGATTTTCGCCTCGACTACGAGCACGGCTCGGCCTGGGTCGAAGTCAAGAGCGTTACGTTAGGGTTCGATGGCACGAACATCGCCGCATTTCCCGATGCCGTGACCCAGCGCGGCGCCAAGCACCTGAGGGAGCTGGCCTGTCTGGCCCGCGAAGGTGTGCGTGCGGTGCAGCTGTATTGCGTGAACCTGAGTGGCATCGAGGCGGTGCGCCCGGCCGAGGAAATCGATCCGGGCTATGCGGCTGCCTTGCGCGAAGCGGCAGCGGCGGGTGTGCAGGTGCTGGCCTACGGGGTCACGCTGACGCCCGAGCAGATGTGGGTGGATCGTGCGCTGCCGGTGCTGCTCGAGCCGTTACAGCTTGACCCAGATGCCTTGCGCGTCCTCCCGGCTGTCTAGCGCCGCCAGGAACTGACCGGCACAAGGACCGGCCACGCATTCGCCGCTTTCGATCAGAAACAGCGCGCCGTGGGTGGCGCACTGGATCAGGCTGGCACTGGCGTCGAGGAACCGGTCGGGTTGCCATTCCAGCGGGACGCCTCGGTGCGGACAGCGGTTGAGATACACGTGGACCTGACCCGCGCGCCGTACTGCCAGCACTTTGCGCCCCTCGATATCGAAACCGCGACTGTCGTTGTCAGGCAGTTCGGCGTTGGTGCACAGAAATTTCATGTGAGTCTCGATGCTGATGTTGAATACCTCCCGGTGGGAGTGATTTCACAGTTGACGGTCCGGACAAAGTATTCATCAAATGTCGGTTCGAGAGTACTCGGCCTGACGATTCCATGCCCATCCGTGAACACCACCGTCGCGAACGCCGCCCGATGCGCCTGATCCTGATTCTGGTCTTGAGTGCCTTGGCCGCTTGCCAGAGCATCGCACCGCCACCCATCAACGGGCGGATCCGTGACCTGCACAGCGGTCAGGCCGTTGCGCCCGGGGCTCTGGTCAAACAGCTGGCGAAGACACCTCGGGTCATCGTGGGCGAGCAGCATGACAACCCTGATCACCACGCGCTGCAATTATGGTTGCTCCAGGCCCTGGCCGGGCAGCGGGCGCAAGGCAGCCTGCTGCTGGAAATGCTGACGCCCGACCAGCAGTCGCGGGTCGATGGGGTCCGCCAGCTATCTGCCATGCCGGAAAACCTGCCCGACGCGCTGGATTGGTCGCCGGGTTGGGATTGGAACCTGTATGGGCCTGTCGTCGAATACGCCTTGGCGCAACCTTATCCATTGTTGGCCGCTAACCTGGATGCTGTCGAAATCCAGCGCTTCTACCAGCAAATGCCAGGCTTGAGCGGTGTTCGCTCCAATAGAGCGGCGGTAAAGGACGAGTTGCTGGGGCAGATTCGTGACTCCCACTGCGGCCTGCTGCCGGAATCGCAGATGCCGGCGATGGTGGCCGTCCAGCAACAGCGAGATCGACGCATGGCCGAACGATTACTGGCCGCGCCAACGCCCGCGTTGTTGTTTGCAGGTGCCTGGCATGGACGCAAGGATGTCGGCGTACCGCTGCATACCCTGGACATCGGGGCCGGAGAGGCGCCGGTGGTCCTGATGCTGGCCGAAGAGGGCAGCGAGGTCACATCGGCCATGGCGGATTACGTCTGGTACACACCGGCCACGCCGCCCGTGGATTATTGCGCGCAAATGCGCGGACAGCCTTAGAGGCGCTTTCCAGCGGGCAAAAAAAGACCCGGCAAAAGCCGGGTCAAATAACCGTGATTAGCCTGATGAGGAGATATCTGAGAGTCCGAACCAAGGGCTTTTCAAATATCGGCCAGTCTCGCGACCGGATGTGGTAATCATAGCGATTCTCATTACCATGTCAAACGTTGTTTTCCAATCAGCCCAAATAACTGCTGTGGCCATGTCAGTGATGAAGAGCATCAGGCCTTGTGACGGGTGGAAATGGCGTCCAATTGCTTGTTCAACGCTTCCTTGCGCTCGGCAGGAATGTCGTTCCAGTGCATGTCCATCAACGCGCCTTCAATCGCATACAACAGCACCTTGGAGGCTCGAAAACCACGGGTGCGCACAGCACGATAGGCATCGACCGCTCCGAGTCGACGCAGATCCGAGGCGCTGTGGATCCCCACGGCGTGTAGCCATTGGGCCGACGTCTTGCCCAGATTCTTCAGGTGCTGCAGTTCATCATTCATCGAGCCTCCTTGCGACGGCCGACTGTTCAGTGGGCAAGCTTCTCAGGAGTGTAGCGCTCAGTAGGAAAAGCGTGATTCTTTGGCAGAATTGTCGCAAAAACTTCTAAGGCATAACGCACGATGAGGGAAACCAGTGGCAACGCCCTCCATCCAGCGCGGGCAGGGGCGCTGGAGGTCGTGTGGGCTTACTCTGTCTGGCGAATCAGCGGGTACGGTAGCGCAACCGGGTGCCGAAGTTCATCGACATCAGAATTTCGTCGGCCGATAGCTCAGGTGGGAAATAGGCGCCGGAGATCTGCGCATGGGCCAGGCTCGCGCCCTCCAGCTTCGACTTGCGGAAGTCGACGCCACGCAGATCGGCGGAACGGAAGTAAGCGTCCGTGAAATCGATGTCGTCCACGTTCAGTTCCCGCAGGTCGAGCCCGCGAAAGTCGCCGCCGCACAGGTCGACCGGGCCTTGAGGGCGTTCCTTATTGAAGCCTGCAATGTCGTCTTTGCGCAGCAAGGCATACAGCGGAGTGTTAAGGATCTTAGGGCGGTTCATGTCATGTCACCTGTTGGTTTTATGGCGCCAGTATAGTGCCACCACTTAACGACCGTGAAGCCGGGTGTCGCTTCACGGTCGAAATAGTTGCCTACAGGCCTGGCAGGCGCTGGCGGATCTGCGCGACCACGTTGTCGAGTGTGCCGCTTTCATTGGTCTGGACCGGTTTGCTGCAGAGGATTTCCGCCGGCGTCAGGGCTTCGCGGCTGGCCTGCTGTGCGGCGATGACCGCCAGGGTCGCGTCGGAAGGGTCTTTCTGGTCGGCCTGGCGCTGCGCAAGCCTGCTCTCGACGATCGCTTGCGGCGCATTGCAATCCAGGATCAGGAACGGGGTGGCCGTCGCTTCGGCGATTTTCGCTGCGGCTTCACGCTGATCGCGCTTGAGGTACGTGGCATCGATTACCACCGGGAACCCGGCGCGCAGAATTCCGCCGGCTATTTCATGCAAGCGCGCATAGGTGGCGCTGCTGGCATCGCTGCTATAGATGCCGGCCTGGGGATCGTTTGGTACCTGCTGTTCACCGAACAGGCGCTTGCGTTCCACATCCGAGCGCAGGCGAATCGCACCCAGCGCTTCCACCAGGCGCATCGCAACGTGGCTTTTGCCTACGGCTGAAACGCCATGGGTAATGGCCAGGAACGGCGACGGAATGGTGCTGTAGCTTTCCGCCAGGTTGGCGTAGTTGCGGTATTGGCGCAGAGTGGTGGCGCGTTGCACCGGGTCGGCTTCGGCCGGCATGCTGAACAATGCGATCTTGGCCCGGACCAGGGCCCGGTAGGCTTTGTAGAAGTTCAGCAGTTCCAGGCCCTGGTAGTCGCCGGTCAGCTCCAGGTACTGGCTGACGAATCGCCGTGCCAGGGACTTGAGCCCGCGGTCTTCCAGGTCCATCGCCAGGAACCCCGTGTCGCCGTAGACGTCGGTGAAACGGAACGGTTCGTTGAACTCGATGCAGTCGAAAATCACCACGTTGCCATCGATCACGGTGGCGTTGCCCAGATGAATGTCGCCGTGGCATTCGCGGATGAAGCCTTCGGCCTTGCGCTGGATGAACAGTGGCTTGAGACGTTCGAAACTGCTTTCAGCCCAGGCTTGCAGGGCTTCGAGTTGCGTCAGGTCCGCCTTGTCGCTGAGGAACGGGCGGATCTGTTCGAAATTCTGCCGCACCGGTGCCATCACGCTGTCCGGGGTGCCGGCGGGGTTTTCGGCGGGGACCTTGGGCGTGGAGAGGTGGAAGCGGGCGATCTGTTCAGCCATTTCGTCGACGTGGGCAGTGGTCAACTCACCGTTGGCCTGCAACGTGCTGAGCAGTTGGCTCTGCGGGAACTGACGCATCTTCAGAGCGTACTCGATCGCCGGCCCGTCACCATTCAGTTGTGGCGCTTCGGCGCTGCCGGTGATCGGCAGCACTTCCAGGTACAGGTCCTGGGTCAGGCGCTGGTTCAGGCGCAACTCTTCGCCACAGAAATGCTTGCGGGCGTCGAGATCGGTGAAGTCGAGGAAGCCGAAATTGACCGGCTTCTTGAATTTGTAGGCGTAAGGACCGGTGAGCAAGACCCAGGAAATGTGGGTTTCGATGACCTGGAACCCTTCGACGGGGTGCGGGTAGAGGGCCGGGTTTTGCAGAGCGGCGATCAGTGACTGGCTCACAGGCGATCCTTCAGAGTCTGGAAAATTCAAGGCCGTCATTATGGCGGCAAGCTGCGTTAACGCAAACCGGATGGTCCGCGCATCACGCAGCTTATCGGGCTCATGTTGAACCACCGCAAAGTGCGTATAATCCGCCGCCATGACTCGTACCCGATCCTCTCGTACCCCCAAGAAACCACCCGCCAGCCGCCTGCGGCCCTGGCTGGGCTGGGCCCTTAAACTCGGCCTGGTGGGCCTCGTCGTGCTTGCCGGTTTTGCCGTCTACCTCGATGCGGTGGTCCAGGAGAAGTTCTCCGGCAAGCGCTGGACGATCCCGGCCAAGGTCTACGCCAGACCGCTGGAGCTGTTCGTCGGACAGAAGCTGAGCAAGGACGATTTCCTCACCGAACTCGATGCCCTGGGCTATCGCCGTGAAAGCGTGGCCAACGGCCCGGGCGAAGCTTCCGTCAATGGCAACACTGTCGATCTCAATACCCGTGGCTTTCAGTTCTACGAAGGCATGGAACAGGCGCAAGCGGTGCGCGTGCGGTTTTCCGGCGACTACGTGGCCGCGCTGACGGGCGCCAACAATGCCAGTCTTTCGGTGGTGCGCCTCGAGCCGCTGTTGATCGGCGGCCTGTACCCGAAGAACCTCGAAGACCGGATCCTGATCAAGATCGACCAGGTGCCGCCGTTCCTGATCGATACGCTGGTCGCCGTCGAAGACCGGGATTTCTACCATCACTTCGGCGTCTCGCCCAAGTCGATTGCCCGGGCCATCTGGGTCAACACGTCCTCGGGGCATATGCGCCAGGGCGGCAGTACGCTGACTCAGCAGTTGGTCAAGAACTTCTACCTGACCAACGAGCGCAGCCTCAGCCGCAAGCTCACCGAAGCCATGATGGCGCTGTTGCTGGAGCTGCATTACGACAAGCAGGAGATCCTCGAGGCATACCTCAACGAGGTCTTCATCGGCCAGGACGGGCAACGGGCGGTGCACGGTTTCGGCCTCGCCAGCCAGTTCTTCTTCAGCCAGCCATTGTCCGAGCTCAAGCTGCATCAGGTGGCATTGCTGGTGGGCATGGTCAAGGGGCCGTCTTCCTACAACCCGCGGCGTAATCCGGAGCGGGCCCTCGAACGTCGCAACCTGGTGCTCGACCTGCTGCAACAACAAGGCGTGGCGACGGCCGAGCAGGTCGAAGCGGCGAAGAAGATGCCTCTGGGCGTGACCAAGCGCGGCAGTCTGGCGGACAGCTCGTTCCCCGGTTTCCTCGACCTGGTCAAGCGGCAACTGCGTGAAGACTATCGCGACGAAGACTTGACCGAAGAAGGCCTGCGGATCTTCACCAGTTTCGACCCGATCCTGCAGATGAAAGCCGAAGCGTCGGTAGAGGACACGTTCAAACGCCTCGGCGGACGCAAGGGTGCCGAGGACGTGGAAGCAGCCATGGTGGTGACCAACCCGGAAACCGGCGAAGTCCAGGCCATGATCGGCAGTCGCCAGGCCAGTTTCGCCGGTTTCAACCGGGCCCTGGATGCCGTGCGCCCGATCGGTTCGTTGATCAAGCCGGCGGTGTACCTCACCGCCCTGGAAAAACCAAGTCAGTACACCCTGACCAGTTGGCTGTCGGACGAGGCGTTCTCGGTCAAGGGCGCGGACGGCCAGGTGTGGAAACCGCAGAACTATGACCGGCGCTCCCACGGTACGGTTTTTCTGTATCAGGGGCTGGCGCATTCCTACAACCTGTCCACGGCTCGCCTGGGGCTGGAAGTCGGTGTGCCGAACGTGCTCAAGACGCTGGCGCGCCTGGGGGTCAGCCGCGAGTTGCCGGCCTTCCCGTCGATGCTGCTGGGGGCCGGTGGCCTCACGCCGATCGAAGTCGCGGCCATGTACCAGACGCTGGCCAACGGCGGCTTCAATACACCGATGCGCGGGATCCGTAGCGTGCTCACCGCCGACGGCGAGCCGCTCAAGCGTTATCCGTTCCAGATCCAGCAGCGTTTCGATCCGGGTTCTATCTACCTGATCCAGAGCGCCATGCAGCGGGTCATGCGTGAAGGTACCGGCAGCTCGGTCTATAACGTGCTGCCCCGGACCCTGACGCTGGCGGGCAAGACCGGTACCAGTAACGATTCCCGTGACAGCTGGTTCGCCGGTTTCAGCCAGGACCTGCTGGCCGTGGTCTGGCTCGGCCGCGACGACAACGGCAAGACGCCGTTCACCGGCGCCACCGGCGCATTGCAGGTCTGGACCAGCTTCATGCGCAAGGCCGACCCATTGCCGCTGGACATGCCGCAGCCGGACAACATCGTTCAGGCCTGGGTCGATTCGCGCACCGGACAAGGCTCCGATGCCAATTGCCCGGGCGCGGTGCAGATGCCGTATATTCGCGGCAGCGAACCACCTCCCGGTGCCGCCTGCGGCGGACAGAATCCAGCCGATTCGGTGATGGATTGGGTCAAGGACTGGATGAATTAAGCAAAGAGGGTTTCACGTGAACAAGTGGTTGATTCCAGCGGTAACTGCCGTGGCTTTGCTCAGTGGTTGCTCGACCGTACAGCGCGGTTCGATTCCGGTTGTCGATTCCGGCACTGCCGTCTCCAACAGTGAAAGGGTGTCGGCCAACGGCGGTTTCCGTCAAACAACGGTGAGACGACCGGCGCAAGGCCAGGCCCAGGCGATTCCTCAAGGTGACACCGGTGTGGTCGTGATGGTGCCCGGCGGCGGTGCCACGACCTCGGCGCCGATCAGCACTACGCCGATCACGCCCGGCCCCATCACGCCGGGCCCTATCGAAACCTCGCCGATCAATCAGGGCAGCTACGGCACGCCTGCCTCGCCCGGCAGCATTCCGTCGGCCGGCTCCGGTGGCCTGTCCGCCGATGAACAACTGGATGGCCCGGTGCTAGCGCTGCTGACCACCGCCCAACAGCAACAGTCCAGTGGCGACCTCAACGGTGCCTCTTCCAGCCTGGAGCGCGCCCAGCGCGTAGCGCCGCGGGAACCCCAGGTTCTTTATCGCCTGGCTCAGGTGCGCATGGCCCAAGGCGATGCACCGCAAGCCGAACAACTGGCCCGTCGTGGTCTGACGCTCGCCAGCGGTCGTCCGGCCCTTCAGGCCAGCCTGTGGGAGCTGATCGCCCAGGCGCGTGAGAAGCAGGGCGATTCGGCTGGCGCGGCGCTGGCCCGCCAGAAGGCCAAGGTTTCGCTCTGATGGACACGCGTTTTCCCCAGATCGCCGATCAGCTGCTGCTGATCGAGCGGGAATTGCGGGTCCAGGGCTGGTGGAGCAGCGTTTCGCCTTCGGCCGAAGCGCTGGCCAGTGTCGAGCCGTTCGCGGTCGACACCCTGGACTTCGAACAATGGTTGCAGTGGATTTTCCTGCCACGGATGAAAGCCATCCTGGAAAACGACCTGCCGCTGCCCAACGCCTCGGGCATCCTTGCCATGGCGGAAATGGTCTATGCCCAGCGACCAGGGCAGGGCATCGAGTTGCAGCGGCTGCTGTCGCAGTTCGACCGGTTGATCAGCGACGTCAGCTGACTGCCGTCACTGGCAGTGTTCCTCTATCTGTTTGCGCGTTTCGTCGATTCGCTGGCGTCGCTCCTCGTCCGAGAGGCGGCGCATTTCCCCTTCCACATCTTCACGGACCCGCGGGTTGTTCTTCAATTGCGCGAGGTTGGTCCGGGCCTGTTCGCAAAACACCTTGAGCTGGGCTTCCTGGTCGGCCACCTGCTGCTTGACCTGTTCGTCAATGGCCTTCTGATCGCCAATGGTGCCGGCGGGTGGTGGCTCGGGCGGTTTGCCGACGGACGGTGAAGACTTGATCACGGTCGTGGCCCCTGTGCCGTCTGGCGGCTGGGCGCTGAAGTGGGTCACCCCCTGGGCGTCCACCCATTTGTAGATCTGACCGGCCATGCACATCGGGCTCAGGCCAACCAGCAGGCTGGCCGTCAGTAGGAACATTCGCATGCTGTTTCCTTGTCATGGGTTGCGCAATTGAAGCTAACACAGTTGCCGTTTAAAGGTTTTTTCTTGCGTTCTCATGCGCTTACTTCGAATAAAGCACATAGACGACTTGACTTGCAGAAGGCGAAACAGAAGAATCCAAAGTCCGCTGTAGAGGGACTGCCAGAAGCAGGCCCACTCGGCAGATCATGAGGCGCATATCCGCGTCGACCTGTTACACCCGCAACGCGTTACCTCGCGCTGGGTGGGAAAGGCCCGCAACACTTGGGACGATCCCAATACTTGCTCAGTCAGTGCTGACGTAGTCGGCGACCACCGTCGCTCATGCTCTGCCGAGAAGTAAACCTATTAAGACCCGTCCCCTTTTGAGGGGCGGTATTCTGGCGTTTTAGAGGTGAACAACGTGGAGCTTTTATCTGGCGGTGAGATGCTCGTCCGCTTTTTGCGTGACGAAGGCGTCAAATATATCTACGGGTACCCGGGTGGTGCTCTTCTTCATGTCTATGATGCCCTGTTCAAAGAACCGGAAGTGACCCACATCCTGGTTCGTCACGAGCAGGCGGCGACCCACATGGCTGACGGCTACGCCCGCGCCACCGGTAAGGCCGGTGTGGTGTTGGTGACTTCCGGTCCAGGCGCCACGAACGCCATCACCGGTATTGCCACGGCCTACATGGACTCCATCCCGATGGTGATCATCTCCGGCCAGGTGCCCAGCACCATGGTCGGTACCGATGCGTTCCAGGAAACCGACATGATCGGTATCTCCCGGCCGATCGTGAAGCACAGCTTCATGATCAAGCACCCGTCGGAAATCCCGGAAGTCATGAAGAAGGCCTTCTACCTGGCGGAATCCGGTCGTCCGGGTCCGGTGGTGGTCGATGTTCCCAAAGACATGACCAACCCGGCCGAGAAATTCGAATACATTTTCCCGAAGAAAGCCAAGCTGCGCTCCTACAGCCCGGCCGTGCGCGGTCACTCCGGACAGATCCGCAAGGCAGCCGAGATGCTCCTGGCGGCCAAGCGTCCCGTGCTGTATTCGGGTGGTGGCGTGATCCTCGGTGGTGGCTCCGCGCCGCTGACCGAACTGGCGAAGATGCTCAATCTGCCGGTCACCAATACGCTGATGGGTCTGGGCGCCTTCCCGGGCACCGACCGTCAGTTCATCGGTATGCTCGGCATGCACGGCAGCTACACCGCCAACCTGGCGATGCACCATGCCGATGTGATTCTGGCCGTTGGCGCGCGCTTCGACGACCGGGTCATCAACGGTGCGGCGAAATTCTGCCCGAACGCCAAGATCATCCACATCGACATTGACCCTGCGTCCATTTCCAAGACCATCAAGGCAGACGTGCCGATTGTCGGTCCCGTGGAAAGCGTCCTGACCGAAATGGTCGCCATCCTCAAGGAAATCGGCGAGACCCCGAACAAGGAGTCCGTGGCCAGTTGGTGGAAGCAGGTCGATGAGTGGCGTGGCGACCGTGGCCTGTTCCCCTATGAGAAGGGCGACGGCAGCGTGATCAAGCCGCAGACCGTGATCGAAACCCTCTGCGAAGTGACCAAGGGCGATGCCTTCGTGACCTCCGACGTGGGCCAGCACCAGATGTTCGCCGCGCAGTACTACAAGTTCAACAAGCCCAACCGCTGGATCAACTCCGGTGGCCTGGGCACCATGGGTTTCGGTTTCCCGGCGGCCATGGGCATCAAGTTGAGCTTCCCGGATGTCGACGTCGCCTGCGTCACCGGCGAGGGCAGCATCCAGATGAACATCCAGGAGCTGTCCACCTGCCTGCAATACGGTTTGCCGGTGAAGATAGTGATCCTGAACAACGGTGTGCTGGGTATGGTTCGCCAATGGCAGGACATGAGCTACGGCAGCCGTCACTCGCACTCCTACATGGAATCGCTGCCTGATTTCGTCAAGCTGGCCGAGGCCTATGGTCACGTCGGCGTGCGTATCACGGAATCGAAGGACCTGAAGTCGAAGATGGAGGAGGCGTTCGCCATGAAGGATCGTCTGGTGATCATCGACATTTCGGTCGACACCAGCGAACACGTCTACCCGATGCAGATCAAAGACGGTTCCATGCGCGATATGTGGCTGAGCAAGACGGAGCGTACCTAATCATGCGGCATATTATTTCCCTGCTTCTGGAAAACGAACCGGGTGCTCTGTCTCGCGTAGTGGGCCTGTTCTCGCAGCGCAACTACAACATCGAAAGCCTGACGGTGGCACCAACCGAGGACCCGACCCTGTCGCGTCTGACGCTGACCACCGTGGGCCACGATGAAATCATCGAGCAGATCACCAAGAACCTGAACAAGCTGATCGAGGTGGTCAAGCTCGTGGACCTGTCGGAAAGTGCTCACATCGAGCGCGAACTGATGCTGGTCAAGGTCAAGGCCACCGGCGCCCAGCGCGCCGAGATCAAACGCACTACCGATATTTATCGTGGGCAGATCGTCGATGTCAGCGCCAGCGTCTATACCGTTCAGTTGACCGGTACCAGCGACAAGCTCGACAGCTTCATCCAATCGATCGGCACTGCCTCGATTCTGGAAACCGTACGCAGTGGCGTCACCGGGATTGCCCGTGGCGACAAAGTACTGAGCATCTAAATCAAATTAGCGAATGGCCTGAACGGCCGGATATAGGGGAAATTCATGAAAGTTTTTTACGATAAAGATTGCGACCTGTCGATCATCCAAGGCAAGAAAGTCGCCATCATCGGTTACGGTTCTCAGGGTCACGCCCAGGCGTGCAACCTGAAAGACTCCGGCGTTGACGTGACCGTCGGCCTGCGCAAAGGCTCGGCCACCGTTGCCAAGGCAGAAGCCCATGGCCTGAAAGTGGCTGACGTGGCTTCCGCCGTTGCCGCCGCAGACCTGGTCATGATCCTGACCCCGGACGAATTCCAGGGCGCGCTGTACCGCGACGAAATCGAGCCGAACATCAAGAAGGGCGCTACCCTGGCCTTCTCCCACGGTTTCTCGATCCATTACAACCAGGTCGTGCCGCGCGCTGACCTCGACGTGATCATGATTGCGCCGAAGGCTCCGGGCCACACCGTGCGTTCCGAATTCGTCAAGGGCGGCGGTATCCCTGACCTGATCGCGATCTACCAGGACGCTTCGGGCAACGCCAAGAACGTGGCCCTGTCCTACGCTGCCGGTGTTGGCGGCGGTCGTACCGGCATCATCGAAACCACCTTCAAGGACGAGACTGAAACCGACCTGTTCGGCGAACAGGCCGTTCTGTGCGGCGGTACCGTCGAGCTGGTGAAAGCCGGTTTCGAAACCCTGGTTGAAGCTGGCTATGCGCCGGAAATGGCCTACTTCGAGTGCCTGCACGAACTGAAGCTGATCGTTGACCTCATGTACGAAGGCGGTATCGCCAACATGAACTACTCGATCTCCAACAACGCCGAATACGGCGAGTACGTGACCGGCCCTGAAGTGATCAACGCCGAGTCCCGCCAGGCCATGCGCAACGCCCTGAAACGTATTCAGGACGGCGAATACGCCAAGATGTTTATCAGCGAAGGCGCTACCGGCTATCCTTCGATGACCGCCAAGCGTCGCAACAACGCTGCCCACGGCATCGAGATCATCGGCGAGCAACTGCGCTCGATGATGCCTTGGATCAGCGCCAACAAGATCGTCGACAAAGCCAAGAACTGAGTCGCGGACTTGATCGAAAAAACGCGGCCTCGGCCGCGTTTTTTCGTTTGGGCGATGGCTTCTGGTATAAAGCTGCATCGTTTGCGGCCGAACCGTCGTCCCAGACGCCTGTCGAATTTTTTCACACCGTTGCAAGGTACTGTCCATGAGCGAACGTCCCGACGAGCCAAACCAGGCTCCTGACGCCGAAAGCATGCTGCCCATCGATGAGCACGTCGAAGAAGGTCATGACGCTGAAGGCCGTAAGGTCCGGCATCGTGGCATCTATCTGCTGCCGAATCTGTTTACCACCGCCAACCTGTTTGCCGGCTTCTATTCCATCATCAGCTCCATGAGCGCCCAGGCTGCCCTGAGCGCCGGTGATACTGCCGGGGCGAGCCGTTATTTTGCTTTCGCCGCCATTGCGATCTTTGTCGCCATGGTGCTCGACGGCCTGGACGGGCGCGTGGCCCGCATGACCAATACCCAGAGCGCATTCGGCGCCGAGTATGACTCGCTGTCGGACATGGTCGCTTTCGGCGTGGCTCCGGCCTTGCTGGCGTTCGGTTGGGCGCTGGGTGACATGGGCAAGGTCGGCTGGATGGTCGCTTTCATTTATGTCGCGGGCGCCGCGTTGCGTCTGGCGCGTTTCAACACCCAGGTCGGCAAGGCCGACAAGCGTTACTTCATCGGCCTGGCGAGTCCGGCTGCGGCGGGCGTCGTGGCGGGCGTGGTCTGGGCGTTCAGCGACTATGGCATCCAGGGCTCGAAGATGTCTTTCCTGGTGGCACTGCTGGTGGCGGCGGCCGGTATGCTGATGGTCAGCAACATCAAGTACAACAGCTTCAAGGAGCTGGATCTGAAGGGGCGTGTGCCGTTCGTGGCAATCCTGGCTGTGGTGCTGGTGTTCGCGGTGGTCTTCAGCGATCCTCCGCGGATTCTGTTGCTGGTGTTCCTCGCCTATGCCGCTTCCGGACCGGCGCAATATTTGTTGCGTCTGCGCCGACGCTAAACGTTGCCTTAATGTAATTTCCCCCATACTCCGCAGTCTATTGGTGCATCTGCCCCCCAATACTGCGGAGTTGTCATGCTTATCAAGATCCCCAAGTCGTCCGACTGCCGTGAATCGGACGTCACCCCCGAGACCCTCTATCTATCCCGTCGCCAGATGCTGGGAGCAACCGTGGCCGGCCTTGCCGTGAGCAGCCTGCCGCGTTGGGCGAGCGCTGCCGATGTGGCGCGTTACCCCGACGTGGAGCCTGGAAAGGCGCCGTCCTGGTTTGCCGAGAAGCTGCCGGCCACCCAGTGGGGCGCGGTTACGGTCAAGAATGAACCGATTACGCCGTTCAAGGATGCCACCCATTACAACAACTTCTATGAGTTCGGAACTGACAAAGGCGATCCGGCGGCCAACGCCGGGTCCCTGAAAACCGAACCCTGGAGCGTGGTGGTGGATGGGGAGGTGGGCAAGCCAGGACGCTACGGTCTGGAAGACTTCATGAAGCCCTATCAATTGGAGGAGCGGATCTATCGACTGCGCTGCGTGGAAGCCTGGTCGATGGTCATCCCGTGGATTGGCTTCCCCATTTCCGCGCTGCTCAAGCAGGTTGAACCAACCTCCAAGGCCAGGTACATCCGTTTTGAAACGCTGCAGGATCCCAAGACCATGCCCGGCCAGCGCTCCGGCTTCGCCTTGATCGACTGGCCTTATGTAGAGGGCTTGCGACTGGATGAGGCGATGAACCCGCTGGCTATCCTCGCGGTTGGCATGTATGGACGGGAGTTGCCGAACCAGAACGGCGCACCGCTTCGCTTGGTGGTGCCGTGGAAGTATGGTTTCAAAAGTGTGAAATCCATTGTGCGTATCAGTCTGGTCAGCGAGCAGCCCAAGACGACCTGGCAAAGCATTGCATCGGACGAGTACGGCTTCTATGCCAACGTCAATCCGACGGTCGACCACCCACGTTGGACCCAGGCGCATGAACGTCGCCTGCCGAGCGGGCTGTTCAGTCCCAATGTGCGCGATACATTGATGTTCAACGGCTATCAGGATGAAGTCGCTTCTTTATATGCAGGGATGGACCTGAGGAAGGACTACTGATGCGTTTTCCAGTGTGGCGGATTGGCGTCTTCGTCGCGGCGGCGATCTGGCCGTTGCTCTGGCTCTACGAGGCGTTGATGAATGCGTTGGGTCCCGATCCCGGCAAAGTGCTGGTGGACCGGTTGGGGTTGGGCACGCTGATCCTGCTCCTCATCACCTTGAGCATGACCCCTCTGCAGAAGTTGACGGGGTGGGCGGGGTGGATCGCGGTCAGGCGCCAGCTTGGATTGTGGTGCTTTACCTATGTGGTGCTGCACCTGAGTAGCTACTTGGCGTTTATCTTGGGGTTCGACTGGTCGCAGTTGGGCATCGAGTTGAGCAAGCGGCCGTATATTATCGTCGGGGTACTTGGGTTTCTCGGTTTGTTGGCCTTGGCCGTCACGTCCAACCGTTATAGCCAGCGGCGCCTCGGTGTGCGTTGGAAGAAGCTGCATCGCCTGGTTTATCTCATACTCGGGCTTGGGTTGTTGCACATGTTGTGGATCGTGCGGGCGGACCTGAAGGAGTGGGCAATCTATGCCTTCATCGGAGGTGTCTTGATGGTATTGAGGATTCCTTCGATTACGCGCCGGATCCCGCGTTTGATGGGTAAGAAAGTATCTTCTGCCACAAAAGCGTAATTAAGGGTTGACGGCAGATTCTGAGTCTCTATAATTCGCCCCACTTCCGGCGCAGCCGAAACGGAAAATTCCTTGAGTTTCAATGAGTTAGATGTTTTCTGGCAGCGCAGGGCTTCAGTTCATCGAAGTCCGGAAGGAGTCGGCAGGGCAGGTTGTTTGGCTCGGTTTGACGGTTCGATCTTCTCGGTCGAAAGCGGTGAAAAAGAGGTGTTGACAGCAGCGACCAACGCTGTAGAATTCGCCTCCCGCTAACGAGAGATCGGAAGCGCAAGTGGTTGAAGTTGTTGAGGTTTTGGAAAGCAAAACTTTGAAAACTTCTAAAATAACCGCTTGACAGATACACGGGGCGCTGTAGAATGCGCGCCTCGGTTGAGACGAAAGGCTCAACCCACCGCTCTTTAACAACTGAATCAAGCAATTCGTGTGGGTGCTTGTGGAGTCAGACTGCTAGTCAACAGATTATCAGCATCACAAGTTACTCCGCGAGAAATCAAAGATGTAACCAACGATTGCTGAGCCAAGTTTAGGGTTTTCTCAAAACCCAAAGATGTTTGAACTGAAGAGTTTGATCATGGCTCAGATTGAACGCTGGCGGCAGGCCTAACACATGCAAGTCGAGCGGTAGAGAGGTGCTTGCACCTCTTGAGAGCGGCGGACGGGTGAGTAATGCCTAGGAATCTGCCTGGTAGTGGGGGATAACGCTCGGAAACGGACGCTAATACCGCATACGTCCTACGGGAGAAAGCAGGGGACCTTCGGGCCTTGCGCTATCAGATGAGCCTAGGTCGGATTAGCTAGTTGGTGAGGTAATGGCTCACCAAGGCGACGATCCGTAACTGGTCTGAGAGGATGATCAGTCACACTGGAACTGAGACACGGTCCAGACTCCTACGGGAGGCAGCAGTGGGGAATATTGGACAATGGGCGAAAGCCTGATCCAGCCATGCCGCGTGTGTGAAGAAGGTCTTCGGATTGTAAAGCACTTTAAGTTGGGAGGAAGGGCCATTACCTAATACGTGATGGTTTTGACGTTACCGACAGAATAAGCACCGGCTAACTCTGTGCCAGCAGCCGCGGTAATACAGAGGGTGCAAGCGTTAATCGGAATTACTGGGCGTAAAGCGCGCGTAGGTGGTTCGTTAAGTTGGATGTGAAAGCCCCGGGCTCAACCTGGGAACTGCATTCAAAACTGTCGAGCTAGAGTATGGTAGAGGGTGGTGGAATTTCCTGTGTAGCGGTGAAATGCGTAGATATAGGAAGGAACACCAGTGGCGAAGGCGACCACCTGGACTGATACTGACACTGAGGTGCGAAAGCGTGGGGAGCAAACAGGATTAGATACCCTGGTAGTCCACGCCGTAAACGATGTCAACTAGCCGTTGGGAGCCTTGAGCTCTTAGTGGCGCAGCTAACGCATTAAGTTGACCGCCTGGGGAGTACGGCCGCAAGGTTAAAACTCAAATGAATTGACGGGGGCCCGCACAAGCGGTGGAGCATGTGGTTTAATTCGAAGCAACGCGAAGAACCTTACCAGGCCTTGACATCCAATGAACTTTCCAGAGATGGATTGGTGCCTTCGGGAGCATTGAGACAGGTGCTGCATGGCTGTCGTCAGCTCGTGTCGTGAGATGTTGGGTTAAGTCCCGTAACGAGCGCAACCCTTGTCCTTAGTTACCAGCACGTTATGGTGGGCACTCTAAGGAGACTGCCGGTGACAAACCGGAGGAAGGTGGGGATGACGTCAAGTCATCATGGCCCTTACGGCCTGGGCTACACACGTGCTACAATGGTCGGTACAGAGGGTTGCCAAGCCGCGAGGTGGAGCTAATCCCACAAAACCGATCGTAGTCCGGATCGCAGTCTGCAACTCGACTGCGTGAAGTCGGAATCGCTAGTAATCGCGAATCAGAATGTCGCGGTGAATACGTTCCCGGGCCTTGTACACACCGCCCGTCACACCATGGGAGTGGGTTGCACCAGAAGTAGCTAGTCTAACCTTCGGGAGGACGGTTACCACGGTGTGATTCATGACTGGGGTGAAGTCGTAACAAGGTAGCCGTAGGGGAACCTGCGGCTGGATCACCTCCTTAATCGACGACGGCAGCTGCTTCATGAGCTCCCACACGAATTGCTTGATTCATTGAAGAAGACGATTGGGTCTGTAGCTCAGTTGGTTAGAGCGCACCCCTGATAAGGGTGAGGTCGGCAGTTCGAATCTGCCCAGACCCACCAATTACTGGTGCACCCTGTAGCGATACGGGGCCATAGCTCAGCTGGGAGAGCGCCTGCCTTGCACGCAGGAGGTCAGCGGTTCGATCCCGCTTGGCTCCACCATTACCGATTGGTGACCCTCGTTAAAGCTTAGAAATGAGCATTCCATCAAGACGATGCTGAATGTTGATTTCTAGTCTTTTGATTAGATCGTTCTTTAAAAATTTGGGTATGTGATAGAAAGATAGACTGAACGTTACTTTCACTGGTAACGGATCAGGCTAAGGTAAAATTTGTGAGTGGCTCTTTGAGCACAATCGAATTTTCGGCGAATGTCGTCTTCACAGTATAACCAGATTGCTTGGGGTTATATGGTCAAGTGAAGAAGCGCATACGGTGGATGCCTTGGCAGTCAGAGGCGATGAAAGACGTGGTAGCCTGCGAAAAGCTTCGGGGAGTCGGCAAACAGACTGTGATCCGGAGATGTCTGAATGGGGGAACCCAGCCATCATAAGATGGTTATCTTGCACTGAATACATAGGTGCAAGAGGCGAACCAGGGGAACTGAAACATCTAAGTACCCTGAGGAAAAGAAATCAACCGAGATTCCCTTAGTAGTGGCGAGCGAACGGGGACTAGCCCTTAAGCTTCTTTGATTTTAGCGGAACGCTCTGGAAAGTGCGGCCATAGTGGGTGATAGCCCTGTACGCGAAAGGATCTTAGAAGTGAAATCGAGTAGGACGGAGCACGAGAAACTTTGTCTGAATATGGGGGGACCATCCTCCAAGGCTAAATACTACTGACTGACCGATAGTGAACTAGTACCGTGAGGGAAAGGCGAAAAGAACCCCGGAGAGGGGAGTGAAATAGATCCTGAAACCGTATGCGTACAAGCAGTGGGAGCCCACTTTGTTGGGTGACTGCGTACCTTTTGTATAATGGGTCAGCGACTTATTTTCAGTGGCGAGCTTAACCGAATAGGGGAGGCGTAGCGAAAGCGAGTCTTAATAGGGCGTCTAGTCGCTGGGAATAGACCCGAAACCGGGCGATCTATCCATGGGCAGGTTGAAGGTTAGGTAACACTGACTGGAGGACCGAACCGACTACCGTTGAAAAGTTAGCGGATGACCTGTGGATCGGAGTGAAAGGCTAATCAAGCTCGGAGATAGCTGGTTCTCCTCGAAAGCTATTTAGGTAGCGCCTCATGTATCACTGTAGGGGGTAGAGCACTGTTTCGGCTAGGGGGTCATCCCGACTTACCAAACCGATGCAAACTCCGAATACCTACAAGTGCCGAGCATGGGAGACACACGGCGGGTGCTAACGTCCGTCGTGAAAAGGGAAACAACCCAGACCGTCAGCTAAGGTCCCAAAGTTATGGTTAAGTGGGAAACGATGTGGGAAGGCTTAGACAGCTAGGAGGTTGGCTTAGAAGCAGCCACCCTTTAAAGAAAGCGTAATAGCTCACTAGTCGAGTCGGCCTGCGCGGAAGATGTAACGGGGCTCAAACCATACACCGAAGCTACGGGTATCACGTAAGTGATGCGGTAGAGGAGCGTTCTGTAAGCCTGTGAAGGTGAGTTGAGAAGCTTGCTGGAGGTATCAGAAGTGCGAATGCTGACATGAGTAACGACAATGGGTGTGAAAAACACCCACGCCGAAAGACCAAGGTTTCCTGCGCAACGTTAATCGACGCAGGGTTAGTCGGTCCCTAAGGCGAGGCTGAAAAGCGTAGTCGATGGAAAACAGGTTAATATTCCTGTACTTCTGGTTATTGCGATGGAGGGACGGAGAAGGCTAGGCCAGCTTGGCGTTGGTTGTCCAAGTTTAAGGTGGTAGGCTGGAATCTTAGGTAAATCCGGGATTCTAAGGCCGAGAGCTGATGACGAGTTACCCTTTGGGTGACGAAGTGGTTGATGCCATGCTTCCAAGAAAAGCTTCTAAGCTTCAGGTAACCAGGAACCGTACCCCAAACCGACACAGGTGGTTGGGTAGAGAATACCAAGGCGCTTGAGAGAACTCGGGTGAAGGAACTAGGCAAAATGGCACCGTAACTTCGGGAGAAGGTGCGCCGGTGAGGGTGAAGCACTTGCTGCGTAAGCCCACGCCGGTCGAAGATACCAGGCCGCTGCGACTGTTTATTAAAAACACAGCACTCTGCAAACACGAAAGTGGACGTATAGGGTGTGACGCCTGCCCGGTGCCGGAAGGTTAATTGATGGGGTTAGCTAACGCGAAGCTCTTGATCGAAGCCCCGGTAAACGGCGGCCGTAACTATAACGGTCCTAAGGTAGCGAAATTCCTTGTCGGGTAAGTTCCGACCTGCACGAATGGCGTAACGATGGCGGCGCTGTCTCCACCCGAGACTCAGTGAAATTGAAATCGCTGTGAAGATGCAGTGTATCCGCGGCTAGACGGAAAGACCCCGTGAACCTTTACTATAGCTTTGCACTGGACTTTGAATTTGCTTGTGTAGGATAGGTGGGAGGCTTTGAAGCGTGGACGCCAGTCTGCGTGGAGCCATCCTTGAAATACCACCCTGGCAACTTTGAGGTTCTAACTCAGGTCCGTTATCCGGATCGAGGACAGTGTATGGTGGGTAGTTTGACTGGGGCGGTCTCCTCCTAAAGAGTAACGGAGGAGTACGAAGGTGCGCTCAGACCGGTCGGAAATCGGTCGTAGAGTATAAAGGCAAAAGCGCGCTTGACTGCGAGACAGACACGTCGAGCAGGTACGAAAGTAGGTCTTAGTGATCCGGTGGTTCTGTATGGAAGGGCCATCGCTCAACGGATAAAAGGTACTCCGGGGATAACAGGCTGATACCGCCCAAGAGTTCATATCGACGGCGGTGTTTGGCACCTCGATGTCGGCTCATCACATCCTGGGGCTGAAGCCGGTCCCAAGGGTATGGCTGTTCGCCATTTAAAGTGGTACGCGAGCTGGGTTTAGAACGTCGTGAGACAGTTCGGTCCCTATCTGCCGTGGACGTTTGAGATTTGAGAGGGGCTGCTCCTAGTACGAGAGGACCGGAGTGGACGAACCTCTGGTGTTCCGGTTGTCACGCCAGTGGCATTGCCGGGTAGCTATGTTCGGAAAAGATAACCGCTGAAAGCATCTAAGCGGGAAACTTGCCTCAAGATGAGATCTCACTGGAGCCTTGAGCTCCCTGAAGGGCCGTCGAAGACTACGACGTTGATAGGCAGGGTGTGTAAGCGCTGTGAGGCGTTGAGCTAACCTGTACTAATTGCCCGTGAGGCTTGACCATATAACACCCAAGCAATTTGCTTGCTCCGAGCTGAGAAGCGCAAGGGCACCAGATTGCGGTGTGTGAAGACGAAATGAACCGAGAGTTCGACGCTCACAAAGCACCGAAAGCTGTCACATACCCAATTTGCTGAAGCGAGGCCAGCCGGTCACGAGTCAGTACCCGAATTTCTTGACGACCATAGAGCGTTGGAACCACCTGATCCCATCCCGAACTCAGCAGTGAAACGATGCATCGCCGATGGTAGTGTGGGGTTTCCCCATGTGAGAGTAGGTCATCGTCAAGATTAAATTCCGAAACCCCTATCTGCTGATGCAGGTAGGGGTTTTGTTTTGCCCACGAAAAAAGTCTGCGAAAGCTCGAAATAAATTTGAACAGTTATTTTTGAGCTGGAGCACTAGAATAGCCGCACCTCAGTTGAGCCCGAGTTGTTTATGCCCGACCCGCTGGACACCCATCGGCTGTCAGAGCTGCCTTTAGGCGAACTGGTAGCGTGCCATGAGTGCGACCTGTTGATGCGCAAGCCTCGACTGTCCCATGGCGAGAAAGCCGAATGCCCCCGTTGTGGATATGAGCTCTACGCCCACCGGCCCAATGTTGTCGAGCGCAGTCTTGCCTTGGTCATCGCTGCCCTGCTGTTGTATGTGCCCGCGAACTTTCTACCCATCATGCAGCTCAACCTGCTCGGCCAATCCGCCCAGGACACCGTGTGGAGTGGCGTGGTCGGTCTGTTCGATAGCGGTATGCAAGGCATCGCGGTGGTGGTGTTCCTGTGCAGTATGGGTGTACCGCTGCTCAAGCTGCTTTGTCAGTTGGCTGTATTGTTGACCATTCGCTGGAACGTCGGCCGCAGCTACGGCTTGTTGCTGTATCGCATTTATCACCATCTGCGAGATTGGGGAATGCTTGAGGTCTATCTCATGGGCGTGTTGGTGGCCATCGTCAAGTTGGCAGACATGGCCGCCATCACCGTGGGCCTGGGGTTGGTGTGTTTCATCAGTTTGCTGCTGGTTCAGGTCTGGTTGGAGGTGGTGATGTCGCCGCATCAGATCTGGCAAGCATTATCAGGAGAGGATGCCCATGCGGGCGATTGATGCGGGCATTCTGATCTGTACCGAATGCCATGAATTGAATCGGCTGGATGCAGACGCCGACGCACAGGCCTGTACCCGCTGCGGGGCACGGATTCATCCCCGTCGCCCGAATAGCCTGATGCGTACCTGGGCGCTGCTGATCACCGCGGCAATTCTCTACATCCCGGCCAATATGCTACCGATCATGACGATCAACTCGCTGGGCCACGGTGCCCCCAGTACCATCATGGCCGGTGTCATCGAGTTGGTGCAGCACGGCATGATCCCGATTGCCGCCGTCGTATTCGTCGCCAGTATCCTGGTCCCTACCTTCAAACTGGTGGGCATTGGTTTGCTGCTGTTTTCCGTGCAGCGGCACCAGCCCATGTCTGCAAGGCAACGCATCCTTATGTACCGTTTCATCGAGTTCATTGGTCGCTGGTCGATGCTGGATATTTTCGTGATCGCGATTCTGGTGGCGGTAGTGAATTTCGGACGACTCGCCAGTGTCGAAGCCGGTCTTGGCGCGATTGCCTTTGCCAGCGTAGTGATTTTGACAATGATTGCCGCAGTAACCTTCGATCCCCGGCTGATTTGGGATAACACGGAGTCGGATAACGACCATGACTGATTTGCCTACCGCTAAAACCCGACCGGCCTCGAACTGGTCGGCCATCTGGGTCTTGCCGCTGATTGCCTTGATCATCGGGGGCTGGCTCGGCTGGAGGGCTTATAACGAGACCGGGATCGAGATCAGCGTGCGCTTCGAGAGCGGCGAGGGTATCCAGGTCAACAAGACCGAGGTGGTCTACAAGGGCATGCCGGTCGGCAAGGTGAAGGCCCTCACCCTGGATGACGAAGGCAGCTCGAAAGGGGTGATCGCGACCGTCGAGATGAACAAGGACGTAGAACAGTACCTCAAGACCGGAACGCGTTTCTGGCTGGTCAAGCCGAGCGTGAGCCTGGCCGGGATCACCGGTCTGGAAACCCTGGTATCGGGTAATTACGTGGCGATCAGCCCGGGTGAGGGCGAATCCACCCGCAAGTTCAAGGCCCTCGCCCAGGAGCCACCACTGTCGGACGCGAAGCCGGGCTTGCACCTGACCATCAAGGCTGACCGCTTGGGTTCGCTGGATCGGGGCAGCCCGGTGTTCTACAAGCAGCTTCAAGTCGGGCAGGTGAAGAGCTACCAGCTATCTGAAGATCAGAACACGGTGGAGATCAAGGTCTTCATCGAACCGACCTATGCCAGCCTGGTGCGTAAACATACGCGTTTCTGGAACGCCAGCGGTATCAGCATCGATGCCAATCTTTCAGGTGTCAAAGTCCGCAGCGAATCCCTGGCAAGTATCGTTGCCGGTGGTATTGCGTTCGCCACGCCGGAGAGCCGCAAGGACAGTCCGCCCACGGACCCCAGCCTGCCGTTTCGTCTCTACGAGGACTTTGACGCCGCCGCTGCCGGCATTCGTGTGAAGGTCAAGCTCAGCGACTTCGAAGGTTTGCAGGCCGGCCGTACGCCGGTGATGTACAAAGGCATCCAGGTCGGCAGCCTGAAGAACCTCAAGATTGACCCTGACCTGTCCAGCGCTACGGCCGAATTGACCATGGACCCACTGGCTGAAGACTACCTGGTAACCGGTACTCAGTTCTGGGTCGTCAAGCCGTCGATTTCCCTGGCGGGGATCACCGGCCTGGAAGCGCTGGTCAAGGGCAACTACATTGCCGTGCGACCCGGTGACAAGGGCGCGGCTCCCCAGCGTGAATTCGAAGCCAGGGCGAAGGCGCCGCCGCTGGACTTGCGCTCGCCCGGCCTGCATCTGGTCCTGTTGACTGAAAACCTCGGATCGCTGGAGGTCGGCAGCCCGATCCTCTACAAGCAGGTCAAGGTCGGCTCGGTGCAGAGCTACCAGTTTTCCCGCAAGAAAAAGCAGTTGATCGTCGGCGTGCACATCGAGAAGGAATACGAAGGGCTGGTCAACGGCTCGACGCGGTTCTGGAACGCCAGTGGCATTACCCTCACGGGAGGTCTGACGGGGGGGATCCAGGTCAAGAGTGAGTCGCTGCAAAGCTTGATGGCCGGCGGTATCGCCTTCGAAACGCCGGTACCCAATGTACCGTTGAAGAAGCGTGTACCTCGTTTCCGCCTGTTCGAGAACCGCGAAGTCGCGCAACAGAATGGCACCGTGGTGACGATCAAGGTCGATCGTGCCGACGGTTTGCGCAGCGGAACACCGATTCGCTACAAAGGGCTGGACGTAGGCAAGGTCGAAGACGTTGATCTCAGTGCCGACCTGCAGTCGGTGCTGCTCACTGCGCGCATCACCGAAGTGCCAGAGCGTATCGCCCGGGTCGGCAGCCAGTTCTGGGTGGTCAAGCCCGAGCTGGGGCTGATCAAGACCTCGAACCTGGAGACGCTGGTGACCGGTCAGTACCTCGAAGTACTGCCCGCGACGAAAAACCTCGGGCCACAGAAGAGCTTCGTGGCCCTTGCCAACCCACCGGAAAGTGCCGTGCCCGAAGCCGGTTTGAGCCTGGTGCTCAGCGCTGCCCGCCGTGGTTCGTTGAAGACGGGCGTGCCGGTGACCTATCGCGAGATCACCGTGGGCAAGGTTACCGGCTATGAACTGGGCCAGACGGCGGACCGGGTGCTGATCCACATCCTGATCGAACCCAAGTACGCGCCGCTGGTACGTAGTGGTACGCGGTTCTGGAACACCAGCGGTTTCGATATGGACTTCGGATTGTTCAAGGGCGCGACGGTGCGGACCGAGTCGCTGGAGACGCTGATCCAGGGTGGCGTCGCTTTCGCGACACCGGATGGCGAGAACATGGGCAGCCCGGCGCGACCGGAGCAGACCTTTCCGCTGTTCGAAAAGTTTGAGGATGAATGGCTGACCTGGGCGCCGAAGATCAAGCTCGGTAAGTAGCGGGTCAGGCGGTGGCCTGTTCCGACGTCATCGCGAGCAGGCTCGCTCCCACAATGACCCGTTACGAACAGAATTTCTGTACCTGGCACAAATCCTCTGTGGGAGCGAGCCTGCTCGCGATGGCGGCGGTACAGTCAATACAAGTGCTCCAGACGCTCCAATGAAAAAGGCCGCGATCCAATGGATCGCGGCCTTTTTCATTTTCCGAGACCTACCTCACACGGGATCCAGCTCCGGCTCATCGGCCTCTACATTCAGCGTGGCCTTCACCACATCATGGCGGCGGATGTACTTCCAGTCCGCTTCGTCGATGTAGATACCGTTCGGGCCGCTGCCGCCTTCCAGGTCGATGGCGACACTGGCACAGACCTGCGGCTTCACACTGGCCAGGATCGGCACGAAGCCCAGTTGCAAGCTGGTTTCCAGCAGTGCTGCCTGGTTCTTTTCATCGATGTCCGCCGCTTCATCCAGGTAGTACGGCAGGCGCACGCGACCGGCCTGCTCGCGGTCCATCAGGTGCAGCAACAGGTACATGTTGGTCAGCGCCTTGATGGTCATGGTGGTGCCGTTGGAGGCCGCGCCATCGATGTCGGTATGGATCACAGGCTGGCCATTGACCTTGGTGATCTCGAAGGCCAGTTCGAACAGGTCCTTGAGGCCGAGCTGGTTGTGGTTCGCCGCCACCAGGCGCGCCAGGTATTCCTTGGCTTCTTCGTTCTTGTTGTCCTGCTCGGCGCTCTGGCTGAGGTCGAACACCGAGAGAGTCTCGCCTTCCTCGTATTGACCGGCGCTGTGGATGATCTGGTCGATGTGCTTGAGCGCTTCCTTGTTCGGCGCCAGGACGATGCGGAAGCTCTGCAGGTTGGACACCTGGCGCTTGTTGATCTCGCGGTTGAACAACGCCAGCTGGTGTTCGAGGCTGTCGTAGTCGCTGCGGATGTTGCGCAGGGTCCGGGCGATGTCGGTCACCGCCGCACGCCGGGCCTTGCCCAGCGTCAAGGCTTCGTCGGTACGGTGGGCATAGGCGTTGATCAGCAGTTGCAGACGGCGCTCCATGTCATCTTCGCTGTCGAACTTGGCGACGCCCTTGAGGCGCACCTGGGCATACAGCGCCTCAATCTGGCCGTCGACCCGCAGCAGGCCTTGCCAGCTGTCCTGATAGTCATTGAGCAGCGGCAGCAGGTTGTCCATGGAATCGTCGACCGGGTCCATGAACGGCGTGCCGAACGGCAGGTCCGCCGGCAGCAGTTGACGGCGGCGCAAGGCGTCGTCGAGGGTACGCTGCTTGGCCTCCATATCGGCGATCTGCCGGCCCACCAGTTGCAACTTGGCGGAGAGCTGCTGGACGCGCTCGGTGAAGGCATCGCTGGAACGCTTGAGTTCGTCCTGGGCGGCTTCCATCTGCGCCAGTTGCTCGAGCTTTTCGCCTTCCTCGGCACTGAGGGTCTGGCTGCGACGGAAGTCTTCCAGGGCCTTTTGCGCGTCCAGTACCCGCTGGTACAGCGCTTCGGTCTGGGTCTTGCTCGCCGCACGGTCGGCCGCCACGGCTTGCTGGGTCTTGAGTTGCTTGAGTTCTTTTTCCAGGCGCTCTTTCTGGTCCCGCAACGCGGCGCGGTCGGCCAGGGCTTGCAGGGCCGGCGGCTCGATGTGGGACAGGTCGATGGACAGGCCCGGTACTTCGAAACGCTCGCCCTTGAAGCCGTCGAGGATCAACTCCATGGATTTGACCCAGTCGCCGTTCTCGTCCAGTGCGATGCCGTGTTCGCCCAGCGGCAGGCTGAACAGGGCGCTGTTGAACAGGCGCATCAGGCGCTCGACGTCCTGTTGCGAGAATTCTTCCCGCAGGCGGGCGTAGCTGTTGTTGTCGGCGTGATCGAGTTGCTGCTTGACCGACTTCAGGCGTTTTTCCAGATCCCGCAGGCGCTCTTCCAGGTCTTCGGCGCTGAACTGCCGGGACTGGGCCAGGGCGCCGGCCAGTTCATCGTGGGCGTCCTTGGCGGCGAGCAGTTGTTGCTCCAGGACTTTGACGTCATCCACCAGGGCGAAGCGATGCTTGAGCACCGACAGTTCGCCGAGCCAGCGCTGGATGCCGGTGATTTCCCGCTCCAGGCGCATCAGCTCCTGGGTGCTGCCGCGCTGGTCGTTCTGCAGTGAGTCCTGCTCGTTGCGGTAGTGCTCGGCCTGGATGGTCAGCTCTTCCTTGCGTGCACCGGCGTAGTCCGACCAAGTACCCAGCAACGAGTCGAGCAAGGGCGACAGGCGATGCAGTTTGCCGCGCAGGATATCGCGCTGCTTCACGCCATTGGCCAGGGCTTCCACCAATGGACCTGCGGCCACCAGGGAGTTGTAGTCCTGCTCCATGCGTCGTACATCGCGGAAGGCTTCTTCGCATGCGGCGATGTAGTCCACGCTGCCGGAACGCAGGCTGTGCTCGAAGGCATCGAGGAACAGTTGCTTGAGCTTGGCCGCGGTGATTTCGCGCATGTGCAGCAGGTTGATGAACAGCGCACGGAACGTCTTGAGGCTTTGCTCGCTGGTGGAGCGCAGCGGGATCAGCGTCAGATCCAGGGGAATCGAGGTATGACCACCCACCAATAGACGACGCAATTCATCAGGCTTGAGCTCATAAGCCTTGAGGCCTTCGCGCTCCAGGTTGGTGAACAGTTCTTTCTGGCGCAGGCAGGTGTCGTTTTTCTGGTAGTGGGCCAGGTCCAGTTTGCCGGCATAGGCAAAGAACTGGTGGCCGAAACCGCCGCCGGGGCCGCGACCGACCACGCCGATCACATGAGGGCCGTGGGGCAGGGCGACTTCCACCAGAATGTAGCTGGTGTCCGACGCGAAGTAGAAGCGCCGGGATTGTTCCAGGCTGTACTTGCCGAAGCTCATGTCGGACATGCGCGCCAGGATCGGGAACTGCAAGGCATTGATCGAGGCGGATTTACCGAGGTTGTTTGCGCCATACACCGACAGCGGTTCTTCCAGCGGGAACAGGCCGAGGCTGTAGCCGGCGGTGTTCAAAAGGGCAAAGCGGCGGATGCCGTAGCGTTCCTGGCTCATGCGTCGGTCTCCTGTTCTTCGGCAATGGCGCGGGCCAGTGCGTCTTCTTCGCTTTCGTCTTCAAACGGCGCCAGGTCAAGCGGATCGTCGGTTTGCAGCAGCTTCTCGTCGCTGTCTTCGTCGATCAGTACCGGTGCCGGCAACGGCAGCACGCTGTGCACGCTGGCCGCCAGGTCGCGGTCCTGCTGGACCGACAGGCAGACGTCGAGGAACCGGTGCATCGGCGGCAGGAAGCGGTACACGCCGTTGTCTTCGCTGGCGAAGCCCAGTTGGGTCATGCGGCGCATGATTTTTTCTTCCAGCTCTTCCTGGGTCTGCACTTCGGCCTGGATGAACAGGTCGCGGTACTTTTCCAGCAGTGAAGGCAGCTCATCGCGGCCCAGGCTGCCACCGTCGAGCACGGCAATCGGGTCACGTCCCTGGTCGGCCAGGTGCTCGACGAGGATGAAGGTGAACAGCGCCAGGCGCTGGGCGGTCTTGTTCACCGCCGCCGCAGCCAGGTCCGGCACGAAGTAGTAGAAACCACGGGTATCGCACACCAGTTCGAAGCCCAGGGCCTTGAACAGCGTGCGGTACTGGTCCTGGAAATTCGACAGTTGCGCGTACAGCTCCGGGTCGCGGCGGCTGACGTGGTAACCCTTGAACAGCTCGCGAAAGATCGGCGCCAGCTGGGACAGTTCGGATAGATCAAGATGCATGGGGGATGCTCGCAGAATCCTCGGCAGCGTCGCGGGCCGAGAGCAGGGCGAAGGAGCGCAGGCTGACCTGATGCTCGTGAGTGTGGTATTCGCGGCGCTCCAGGCGCTCGCGCTTGAAGCGTTTTTCCCGCGACAGGCGCGAGAACCAGTACAGCAATTCGTCGGTGGCGCCGTCCGGCTCCTGCTCCAGCAACCAGACCATCAGATCCGGCAACGGCAGGGCGTCTTCGCAACGCTCGACCATCTCGCGCACGGTACGCGGTGCCCGTGGCGCATCGCCGCCCTGGTGGGTCTTGTGGGACTTGGGGAAGCGTGCCGGCTTCGGCTCGAAACGAGCCAGGGCGTAGACATAGGCTTCAACCTGGCTGGCGCTGCCGAGGAAGGTGCTTTGCGGCCGGGTGAACAATGGCATGGCCGCTTGCGGCACGGCGTCGATGCCTTTACGACGGATGGCGGCCAGGGCCAGGGCCGCGCCGCGGGTCACGGCGTTGTGACGGCGGGCCTCTTCGCGCAACGGCAGGAGCAGTTCACGGGCATGGCGCAGGGTCAGCTGGGCACTGGTCTGCATCTCGAGAATGCGTGCGTGGGTACGCAGCAGCATGTCGTCGTCCACCAGATGGCCGAGGCGCTGCTGTTCGGTGAGCATGCGCAACAGCACATTCTCGACCTTGCGCACGCCTTGCTCGAACGCACCGTCGGCGTTCACCAACTGGATCATCGGTTCGACGTACTCGTCCCAGGTCGCCAGCACTTCAGCGTAGCGCTGGCGCAGTGGGATCTGCCGGTCGCTGGTCTTGGCCCGTTCGGCCACGGCCACCAGGGCCTGCTCGTCGTTGGCGAGTTTCTTCAGGACGTCCCGCACGCGCATGTCCAGCAGGCGCAACTGGCGGGCCAGGTCGTTGCCGTCGCGCACGTCGAAGGCGTCCTGGATGTAGCCGGCCAGACGTTCGAGGTGGCGCAGGTAGGCTTCGATCTCCAGGCACAGGCCCAGGCGGTGTTCGCGACGCAGGTAGGCGAGGAAGTCATGGATCTGGGCGTTCAGCTCGAAGCGATTCGGGCTTTTCGCCACCGGCACGAGGATGTCCAGGCGGATCCACACGTCCAAAAGGTTGGTGATGTCCTGGGGCGTGCTGTCCAGCTGTTGGGCGGCCAGTTGTGAACGCAATTCGTTGAGGCTCAGGGTGCCCTGGTCGAAGTGCTCGCACAAAGGTTCCAGCAATGCCCAGTGTTCAGCGAGGGCGCGCAAGACGCGCTTGGGTTCGATCATCGCAATGGCCGTCGGGTTGGCAATTAAAAGGGGCGATTGTACTGCATCGGGCCGGTTGCGATTCACCCCCGAGACAGACTGTCGTCGGTATTGCCCAAGTATTGACTCAACAAAGAAGCGATCCGCGCCGAAGGGCGGTAGAATCCCCTCCACTTTCAGTTATCCACAAGTGGCCGACCTTTGCTTATCGAGTCCCGTCGCCGCGCCTATCTGACCGCCATGCAGGTGGTCAATTGGCTGCCGCGCACCGAATTGCCGTTCGCCGCCCCGTCGCGGCCCGAGCTGCTGGAAACGCCCGAGCCGGCAGAACTCGCGCCGGTTGTGGCGACGCCTGTGGCCAGGACCGTGGCCGAGCCGGTAGCACCTGTGGCCGAACGGCCGAAAATCGAAGTGCCACGGCCTAGCCTGGCCTCGACCCGCAACGGCGCCAAACCGGTGGAGGAAGCGCCGGAGGTGCCGGCCCCGGCCAGGGTCGCGCCGGTCCCGCCACCGCGTTTCGCCCTGCAATTGCTGCGTGCCGGACGCTGCCTGTTGCTGGTGGAGCTGCCCACCGGCGAGCCGTTCCAGAGCCGCGATCCGGCGTACCTGCTGCTCAAGGACATGTTGCGCGCCGCCGGTCTGCCGGACAGTCCGCAGATCGTCGGGGAACCGGTGCGCTGGCCGCTGTTGTCCCGTGGGACGATGGACCAGGGACCGGAAGCGGCGCGGGATTTCGTCCAGGGTTTTGTAGCTGCGCGGCTCGAAGAGGCGCCCTGTGCATGTCTGTGGCTGATCGGCCTGCCGGCGGTGAAGTTTGCCGGCGAGGCGGACGCGCAAGCGTTCAATCGCGAATTGCAGGTCGAAGGGCTGGGATCGGCCTGGGCATTACCGGGGCTGGAACTGTTAATGGAAACGCCACAGCACAAGGCTGAAGTCTGGCAAGCCATGCGCCGGCTGATGGCGCGCTGGAAAGAATCGAATGAGTGACGCTGTTTCGTTTCGCCCGATGACCGAGGCGGACCTCGATGCCGTGCTGAAAATCGAGTACGCAGCCTACAGCCACCCCTGGACCCGAGGGATATTTCTCGATGGGTTGGGCAAGTACCAGATCTGGCTGATGTTCGAAGGCCAACAGCAAGTCGGGCATGGCGTGGTGCAAATCATTCTTGACGAGGCGCACCTGCTCAACATTACCGTCAAGCCGGAAAACCAGGGCCGGGGGCTGGGGTTGCGCCTGCTGGAGCAGCTCATGTCGATTGCGTACAAGGCCGAGGCCCGGGAGTGCTTCCTGGAGGTGCGCGACAGTAACCGCACGGCGTTCCGGTTGTACGAGCGCTATGGCTTCAACGAGATCGGCCGGCGGCGGGACTACTACCCGGCGGTGGGTGGGCGTGAAGATGCGGTGGTCATGGCTTGCACGCTGGTGGACTGAAGCCAGCATAGAAGTCCCCTGTGGGAGCAAGGCTTGCCCGCGATAGCGATGTGTCAGTTGTCGAGCTATCGACCGTCCTGGCCTCATCGCGGGCAAGCCATGCTCCCACAGGTGTATAGGCAGCCTGGAGGCTGCGTTTCACTCAGCGCTTGCCATCCAGTGGGTCGATATCCGCCATCTCGGCCTCGTCCAGTCCATCGCCCCCGCCAATGTCATTTTCATCCACCACGCTCAGGTCCCAATCGGCCTGCTCGTCGTCGCCGGCCTCGCGGGCATCCCGGGCACCGTCTTCGCGGATGAGCGTCTCGGGGCTCATGTCATCTTCGGTCGGTTGATGATCGTCCGTCGCGGCGCCGGTCATGCCGGCCTCGCGGACGCGTTCACGAGGCATCAATTGTTCGCGTTCGTTTTCCGGCAGCTCGTCACCGATCTTCGCGCTGGGCTCATCTTCATCGAATTCCAGTTCATGTATCGAACCTATGCGGTCTTCGTTGTCGTCGATGGGTTCCGGTTGCGCCGCATCGAAAGGACGTCGTGAATCATTCATGGCAATTCTCCTGCTTTGGGCCTTACTGGATGGACCGGTAGCTGTGTCGAGAATTCCAACGGCATTATCGAAGTGACCTCGACAGCCGCTCCGTTGTCAAAGTTGCGCACTGTTCTCGAGGGCAAGACAGCATGAACGAACTACAAGATCTGATTGATAACAACGCGCGCTGGGCCGATGCGATCAAGCAGGAGGATCCTGACTTCTTCGCCAAGCTGGCTCGTCAGCAAACCCCTGAATACCTGTGGATCGGCTGCTCCGATGCGCGGGTGCCGGCCAACGAAATCGTCGGCATGCTGCCGGGCGATCTGTTCGTGCACCGCAACGTGGCCAACGTGGTGCTGCACACCGATCTCAACTGCCTGTCGGTGATCCAGTACGCGGTGGACGTGCTCAAGGTCAAATACATCCTGGTCACCGGCCATTACGGCTGTGGCGGCGTGCGGGCCTCGATGCAGGATCGCCAGCTGGGCCTGATCGACGGCTGGCTGCGGTCCATTCGCGACCTGTATTACGAGCATCGCGAAGCGTTGGCACAACTGCCGACCGAAGAAGAACGCGTGGACCGCCTGTGCGAACTCAACGTGATCCAGCAGGTCGCCAACGTCGGCCACACCAGCATCGTGCAGAACGCCTGGCATCGCGGACAGAAGCTGTCGATCCATGGTTGCATCTATGGCATCAAGGACGGGCGCTGGAAAAGCCTGGACACCACGATCAGCGGTTTCGAGCAATTGCCGCCGCAGTATCGGTTGCGTCCGGTGGGCGCTCCCTGATCCGGCTGGCGTCAGTCGCGGTGACAGCGGCGGCGCCAATGCTTCAGGAACTTCATGCCCTGTTCGTTGGGCGGTTCGTCATAGCCGGTGATCCAGCCATGGCAATTGGACGAACCGCACCGACAGGCAAACTGTCGGTAGAGCTTCTGCTCCGTGCTGGCGTGATCCATCGTCAGGCAGTCGCCTGCGTGGATGGGTGTCAGTGCCCATAACCACAGTTCGCTCATGTCGAGAAAGACATTCGGGTTGCAGGAATGCAGCAGCAATCCGGCGAAATGCGGGTCATACATATGGATGTCCGGCAGGATCTGCACGGTGTGCAGGCGTCGCCGGCCCACCAGCAGCCCCGATACCCTGCACATCCGCTCCATGGGCGCGAACCTTTTCCGGGCGATAACGGCATTGCCGCGCCCGTTGGGAGCGCGTAACACTTCGAAATCACGGGCAGACGGATAACCCAGGCGGAGGCTGAGTGCCTTTTCCGGGTATATGCAGTCCCGGTCCTGCGAAAAGGCTTTATCTGCAACGAAGATGGTCATGACGGTCCTTGTCGGTACAGGCCGACTTGCTGGCGTTGGCGTCCTGCCAACGGTCGTGGATTGACCCGGGTAGATTCCTCCAAGTCCGGCGCGGCATCTACTGTCAACTCTGACAGGCGCCAAAGGCCCTTTCCCGTGTGAGCGAGGACTTACACAGGAGCGCGGGGCCCGTGGCGAGGAGTACGCCCCTTCGCCACAAGTCCTGTGGGGTTATACCGGCTCGGATGGCAACGGCATGGGCGCCTTCAATTGCGGGAGTTGCGACTTGATTGCAGGCGTCTCGCATTTTTTCGCCGCGTCTTCCGGCGACAGCTTGCGAATCGAGGTATAGAACAACTCGCAGGTTTTTTCCTTTTGCGTGACCTGCCAGGTCTGCGTGCACTGGTTCAATTGAGTGGTTGGATCGCTGCTCGGCTTACTGCCCATGCCGGCTTGCCAGCAGGCAGCGCTCAGGTCCTGGCCCATGACTTTCAGGCCTGCCGCGTCTGCCTTGGCTTCGTCGCCGCCGTAGCTTTCCGGGTCGGCGGCGTACCAGATGTAACTCGGGTGGTTGGAACCCAGGACCGGAACCTTGACGCCGGTGGCGGGGGAGATGGTCGCCAGGCCGAGCACCGCCACGGTCTGGCCGTATTGGGTCTTGATCCAGTTCCGCACGGGCGCGCCAAAGGCCACCATCGGCAGCGCGGTCCCGCCGGCGCTCTGGCTGACTTGCTTGACCATGGTGGTCTGGTAGTCGTTGAAGTAATCGTAGACACCCTCCAGCGTCGCGCCGGCGGTAGACGGCGCGGCAATGGGGGCGATGTCGATGATGGTCTGGTAGGCCGGCGTCTGGTCGGCGGCAATGCCGTTGGCCGTCAGCAGGGTGGCCCAGCGATCAGTGGTGGCTGACTCCAGGTAGTCTTGGGCCTGGGTCAGGGAGTAATCCGGCGGGAAGTGCAGCAGCTCGACACTCTTGCGGTTTTCCAGGGCCATGCCCAACGGCAGGAACAAATACCAGTTGTAGGCCCATTTCTTGTCGTCGTTGAGCTTCGTGGCGCCTTTGTATGCCAGGTCGCCGGCATCGAGCAGTTTGCTCAGTGGTTGGTCATAGGCTTTCGGTACGCCGCTGATGTGGGCATGAATTTTACCGTTGTCGCGTTTGACCCTGACCTTGGCACTGCCATAGCCGTCACGTTGAACGCTCTGGGTCAGGTAATGCTCGACGGTCTGTTCCAGCGTCCAGTTGCGGAAGCAGATGACGTTGCAGTTGTTGGGGTAAGCGAAGAGGCGGGTAACGCGTTCGGTACTGCCAAGCTGTACATCAATGCCGGCAGCGTGGACGGTGGCACTCAAGGCCAGCGCGGCAAGGGGAAATACTGCGAGTTTAGACATGCTCAGATCCTTTTCAGCGTTTGAGCCCTTCGAACAGGGCGCCCCCATACTGAAACAGACCGAGCCGAAGAAAAAGTGGGCCGATATAAATATCGGCCCTTTTTTATGGCTTTATGGCATCACTGGCGGCAAATAAGCCAATGTTGTCCCCAGCGCCCATAGCAGCACCAGCACCAACGGTGCATGCACCAGCAGTTGCACGAAGGAAAAACCGATCAAGTCCCTGGCTTTGAGCCCCAACACACCCAGCAGCGGCAGCATGTAGAAGGGGTTGATGAGGTTTGGCAGCGCTTCGGCGGCGTTGTAGATCTGCACCGCCCAACCCAGGTGGTACTCCAGGTCATTGGCCACCTGCATCACATAGGGGGCCTCGATGATCCACTTGCCTCCGCCGGAAGGAATGAAGAACCCCAGGACCGCCGAGTAGACCCCCATCAACAAGGCGTAAGTGTCATGGGAAGCAATCTGTACAAAAAAAGTCGAGATATGGTGGGCGAGTGTCTGGGCATCGCTGCCCTTGACGGTGGTCAGCAGCGCGGCGATCGAGCCGTATAGCGGAAACTGGATCAATACGCCGGTAGTGGTCGGTACCGCGCGGGCCACCGCATCGAGAAAACTGCGTGGGCGCCAGTGCAGCAAAGCGCCGAGCATCAGGAACAGGAAGTTGTAGGTGTTGAGTCCTGAAATTGCGTTGATCGCCGGTTTGGTCGAAAACTCGTGGAACAGCCAACCGGCGGCCAGCAGCACCAGTGCGATAGTCAGCAGCGGGCTGTGTTCCAGCCATTCCCCGGGACGGGTGCGAGGCTGCAGGGCCGGCATGCTGAAGCTGGGGTCGATCCCGCACGCGGCGGCGTCACGGGCGCTATTCGGACCTGGGGCGGTCGCATAGGCCACCAGCAGCGAAATGACGATCAGCGCCAGCAACATCACGCCGGACTGCCAGAGGAAAATGGTCTGGGTGAACGGAATGACACCGGTGATCGACAGGATCGACGGCGGCAGGCTGGCCGGGTTGGCCTGCAACTGCGCGGCCGACGACGATAGGCCCAGGGCCCACACCGCGCCGAGGCCCAGGTAAGCGGCGGCACCGGCGGCGCGATAATCCATTTTCAGATCGGTGCGGCGGGCGAGGGCGCGCACCAGCAGGCCACCGAAGACCAGCGACAGGCCCCAGTTGAGCAACGAGGCGACCATGGAAATCAGCGCCACCCAGGCCACCGCGGATCGCCCGTTCCTTGGGATACGTGCCAGGCGATCGATCAGCCTGACGGCGGGCGGCGAGCTGGCGACCACGTAGCCACCGATCACGACGAAGGCCATTTGCATGGTGAACGGGATCAGGCTCCAGAAGCCATCGCCGAACGCCATGGCGGCGGCCGTGGGCGCGGCACCGATGAACTGTGTCGCCAGCGCGACCACCAGCACCGCCAGCGCGGCAAAGACCCAGGAGTCGGGAAACCAGCGTTCGGCAAAACTGGAACAGCGCAAGGCGAAGCGGGCGGAGCGGCTGTCTTGAATGTCGGTGGTCACGGCGATTACCTCGATTCTTGTGATTGATTTTATGGGTACGGGTATCTGGAGCGGCGAGGCCCCGACAACGGTAGAACAATTCACTGACCGTGAAAGACGGGCCAGGGTTCGCGAGCGTTCCGCAAACCACCAAGCCGACCAATGGCACTCTTTAGAAACAAGTCGCCGCGCCGATGGCATGAGAACAGCTTGTCAACTCTCCTGCCACCCGGAGCATGTCTATGTTCAATCAACGCTTGAAGCAGGAGCTGACGGCTCTTCGCCAAGAACTCTCCAGCCTCATGCAAGTGAAGGAAAGCCTGGACCGCGAAATGCTCGCGCTCATCCTCGATGCAGAAGGGCGGGTGCAAACGGTCAATCAGAAATTTCTCGATGAAATGCACTACAAGAGCCAGGACCTCATTGGTCGGGGGGTGGACGATCTGGTGCCGGCCTACTTGAAGTCCAATGAGTTCCAGCTTCGCTTCAAGACGGCATTGACCCGCGGCGAGCATTTCTCTGGCGCCGTGCGCCTGCTGCGGGGCAACGGCAAGGAAGCCTGGTTGCGTTCGATTCTTCAGCCGGTAAAAGGCGAAGATGGGCGAGTCCGCTATTTCTCGATGTACTCCAGTGACCTGACCCGCACCATTGAAGCTTCTCGCGAACATGAAAACCTCATCGGTGCGTTGGTGCGTTCAACCGCCGTGATCGAATTTGACCTGGACGGTCACGTACTGACAGCCAATGATCGTTTTCTCAATGCCATGGGCTATAGCCTGGCGCAGGTCAAGGGCAAGCATCACCGCAGCTTTTGCGAGCCGGAGGAATACAACAGCCCCGCCTACCAGCAGTTCTGGAAACGCCTGAACAGCGGTGAGTTCGTTGCCGGCCGCTTCAAGCGCCTCGACAGCAATGGTCGTGAAGTATGGCTGGAGGCTTCCTATAACCCGGTGGTCGACGCCAACGATAGACTGTACAAGGTGGTCAAGTTCGCCACGAACATCACCGATCAGGTCAATCAGGAAAAGGCCGTCGCCGAGGCCGCCAATATCGCCTACAGCACCTCGTTGCAGACCGACAACAGTGCCCAGCGCGGTACCACCGTGGTGACTCAGGCCGTAGACGTGATGCGTGACCTGGCCCGGCACATGCAGACCGCCGGCGAAGGCATCGAGGCGCTGAACGAGCAATCCCTGGTGATCGGCACCATCGTCAAAACCATCAGCGGCATCGCCGAACAGACCAACCTGCTGGCGCTCAACGCGGCCATCGAAGCCGCTCGTGCCGGCGAACAGGGCCGGGGCTTTGCGGTGGTGGCCGATGAGGTGCGGCAACTGGCGTCGCGTACCAGCCAGGCGACCGATGAAATCGTCGGCGTGGTTCGCCAGAACCAGGACATGGCGCGTAATGCCGTGTCGCTGATGACGGATGGACAACACCAGGCCGAACAAGGCCTTGCCCTGGCTGCCGAGGCGGGGACGGTGATCGTCGAGATCCAGGATGGGGCGAAGAAAGTGGTCGATGCCGTGAGCCAGTTCGCCAATCAACTGTCGACTTGATGCGGGCGTTATTGTTTTTTACATATTAATTATTGTTGTACGATAATTTCGTGGCTATGTTTGGCGCTCCCGTACTCTATTGGAGCCCCGACATGTGTTCGAATCGTCTCGCCCTGTACAGCCAGCGCATGGCTGCCATCACGCTTGTTTTCATTGTCGCGATGATGGCCGTCAACGCGGCTGCCTGGCTGTTTCCTGATATTGCGTCAAAATACGGCCTGGGCTTTTCCCTGACCGAGCGGCAGTTGTCCAGTTTGCCCGGAGGGGCGACGGCGTTGACGAGCTGGCAACGTCTTGGCGGGATTCTTTTGTCCAGCGTGCCTCTGCTGGCGCTGGCGGCCGGGCTGGTCAACCTGCGCCAGCTCTTCAGGCGCTATGCCCAGGGGCAGTATTTTTCCAGTGAGGCAGCGGTTTACTTGGGAAACGCGGGTCGCGCGGTAGCGCTGTGGGTGTTGCTGGATTTCCTGTGCGAGCCGTTTCTCAGCTTGCTGGTCACGATCAACGCGCCGGTCGGCGAGCGGTTGCTGACCATCAGCATCACCGCCCCGTCCTTCGTCGCCTTGTTCCTGGCCGCCTGTATCGCAATTATTGCGCGGATATTGTCCCAGGCCAGTGAAGTCGACTCAGAAAACAGAACTTTCGTTTGAGAACCCCATGCCTATCGTTATTCAACTGGATGTGATGCTGGCGACGCGCAAGGTCAAATCCAAGGACCTGGCCGCCGCCATAGGCATCACGGAAGCCAACCTCTCCCTGTTGAAGCAGGGAAAGGTCAAGGGCATACGCCTGGCGACGCTCGAGGCCATCTGCAATTACCTGGAGTGTCAGCCCGGCGATCTGCTGATTTATCAACCTGAGGACGGACAGTCGTGAGGGAGCCAGGTATCCATTCAATCCCCCAGCGCTTCACCTTCACGCCGAGGATCCGCTCCCCCGGCGAGTGATGTTTTCCCTTGCGCGTCACGCACCCGGACAATCGCCTGGGTGCCGCTGGTCATATCGATTTCGCTCACCGTATGGCCCTTATCCTTCAACGCCTGGATCAACGCAGGACTGAATTGCCCTTGTTCCAGCTCGGTGGGGCCATTGCGGCTGCCGAAGTTGGGCAGGTTGATGGCGGTTTGTGGGTCCAGGTTCCAGTCCAGCATGCCGATCACCGATTTGGTTACGTACTCGATGATCTGAGAGCCCCCCGGGGAGCCGACAGCGGCCAGCAGCTCACCATTCTGACGGTCGAAAATCAGTGTCGGAGCCATGGATGAACGTGGGCGTTTGCCGGGTTCGACGCGGTTGGCGACTTTTTGTCCATTCTCTTCCGGGATGAACGAGAAGTCGGTCATCTGGTTGTTGAGCATGAAACCCTGGACCATCAGATGTGAGCCGAATGCCGATTCCACCGTGGTGGTCATGGACACGGCGCCGCCCTGGTCGTCCACCGCCACCACTTGCGAGGTTGAGATACGCAGCGGCGAACGGTCCGGGGCGTAGGCCACCTGGATGCCTGGTGGTGTACCGGGCTTGGCAACGCCCATGCTGCGCGGGCCGATCAGGTTGGCGCGGCTGGCCAGGTAGCCGGGGTCGACCAGGCCCTTGACCGGCACAGGGACGAAGTCTGAATCGGCGACATACTGGGCGCGGTCGGCGTAGGCCAGACGTTCCGCTTCGGCGATCAGGTGCACGGCTTCGGGCGCGGGCTCAAGGCCGGCGGGTTTGCCGCTCTTGATGGGTTTCAAGGGGGCGAGGGCGGTGTGGCTGTCGCGCTGTTCCAAGGCCTGCAAGGTCCCGAGAATCTGTGCTACGGCGATCCCGCCGGAAGAGGGCGGGGCCATGCCGCAGACCTGCCAGCGCTTGTAGTCGGTACACAGCGGCGCGCGCTCCCGGGCGGCGTAGCCTTTCAGGTCGTTCAGCGAAAGGCTGCCGGCGTTGGCATGGCCCTGCACCTTGGCGACGATTTCCCGGGCCACCGGTCCTTCGTACAACGCATCGGGACCTTCATTGGCGATGCGCTTGAGCACACCGGCCAATGCCGGATTTTTCAGCAGCGTGCCGACGGCTTTCGGGCTGCCATCGGTATTCAGGAAGTAAGCGGCCATGTCCGGCGAGCCAGGCAGGGACGGGTCGCTGGCAATCATTGAGTGCAAACGTGGCGAGATCGGGAAACCTTGTTCCGCCAGCTTGATGGCCGGTTCGAACAGTGTTGCCCATTTCAAGTGTCCGTGTTTTCGGTGGGCCAGTTCCAGCGCACGCAACACACCCGGCGTGCCGACCGAACGGCCACCGATCTGTGCGGCGGTAAACGGCATGGGTTTGCCATCGGCCTGCAGGAAAAGTCGCTCTGTAGCGCCGGCCGGTGCCGTTTCGCGACCATCGTAAGTACGCACGGCCTTGCCATCCCACAGCACAATGAATGCTCCGCCGCCGATGCCTGAAGACTGCGGTTCCACCAAGGTCAACACCGCTTGCATCGCAATCGCCGCGTCGATGGCCGAGCCCCCACGCCGCAACATCTCTCGCCCGGCCTCGGCGGCCAAAGGATTGGCTGCGGCGGCCATGTGCTTTTCGGCATGGCGGGCCTGCAGATCGGCGCGGTAACCGGAAGCGATTTCCGGTGCGGTGGGTAATGCGGATGTGGAGGAGGAGGGCGGAGCCTTACAGGCAACGAGGGAGAGGGCGACAGCCAGCAAAGAAACGGCTGACAGGCGATAAAGATTCGGTTTGAGGTCTGTAAGCACGTGCTGCTCCATCCGTGGCATGGGATATAGAGTCGGACTGTAGCGATGCGAGACGCAGGGTGCAAACCGACAGGGCCCCGTTTCTCAGCAGTACCGCCAGAAAACAGGATTGGTCCGCATCACGGAGGAATGACCTGATGAAACTGGTTGGCCTGCTGGATTCTGACGATCACGACGGGGCTGAGCCAGGCCACAACTAATATGCACCTGCTCTGGCCTGCTACTCACTCATTTGATCTTAACGACGACCTTACCTTTTGCTCGACCTTGACTCAGATAGTCGAGTGCTTCTTTCGCGTTCTCGAAAGCAAAGACCCGATCAATGACAGGCTTGATGCGCTCGGATCTGACCAGCATGCCAATTTCATTGAGCTGAGTGCCGTCCGGGCGAACGAACAGGAACGAATAGGTCACGTTGTGCTTTTTCGCCAGAGCGATGATCTTGCGGCTCATCAGGCCGAAGACGAACGAGAGGAGAGCATTCATCCGACGGGCCTTGGCAAAGGCTTTGTCCAGGGGGCCGATCAGTGAAACAATTTTTCCGCCCGGCTTGAGAATGCCAATGGACCTTTCAAGCGTGTCTCCTCGAGTTGTGCCGAGTACCACATCGTAACCACTGAGCACCCGCTCAAATGCCTGTTTCTTGTAATCGACCACTTCGTCTGCGCCCAGGCTACGTACCAGCTCGATGTTTGCGGTACTGGTCGTGGTAGCGACCTTGGCCCCCAGATGTTTTGCCAGTTGGATCGCGAAGGTCCCGATACCTCCTGATCCTGCCGGGACGAACAGTTTCTGACCGGCCTTGAGATGGGCGCGCTCTTTCAACGCTTGCCAGGAGGTCAGCCCCACCATGGGCAGGGATGCGGCTTGCACGAAATCCAGGTTCTCGGGCTTTAATGCGGCAACCGTTTCGGGTACGACTGCAAACTCGGCGATTGAGCCGGTGCCCAGGTCAAAAAGACTGGCAAATATCGCGTCACCTGCCTTGAAGCGAGTGACCGCACTGCCAACCTCAATGACCACGCCCGCGAGATCGCTGCCCATGACGGCTGGCAAACTGAATTTCAGGACAGGTTTGAACATACCGGTTGGAATCATGTTGTCGATCGGGTTCACCCCGGCGGCATAGACCTCGACCAGCATTTCATCGGGCGCGATTGTCGGTCGGGCAACTTGCTCAAACCCGATTTGCGGCGACTTGCCATAGCGTTTGAATGTGAGTGCTTTCATGGTGCTTTGATTCCGATGTGGGTCTGCCATTGGCACTTCGCTCCCCCACGACATGGCCACAGGGAAGCTTTGCGTTCAATTGCGTTGATTGAGCGAGAGCCGTGGCACTCAGGCTTTCGGTTGATAGCGCTCAGCGGCGTGGGCTTGGCGAATATCCGACATCAAACCTTGCGCGGTTACGGTTTCCGGTTTCTGGTCTGGAATTGGTTTCAATAATTACGATCGAACTCTAAAATGTCAACATTTTGATGTTGGATGACATCAATGTATGCTGATCGCAAGTTGGGCAACGCTTGGACGGACGATGAAAGTCACGAAGAAACAGGCGCAGGCGAATCGCGCGCATATTGTTGAAACCGCGTCCGCGCTCTTTCGGGAGCGAGGCTATGACGGCGTTGGCATCGCAGACCTCATGGCTGCCGCCGGATTTACCCAGGGAGGTTTCTACAAGCACTTCCGCTCCAAGGCCGACCTGATGGCTGAATCGTCGGCGTGCGGCATCGCGCAGTCCGCGGAGCTCACTGCCGGTGCCTCGCTGCAAGAGTTCGTGCGTGTCTACCTCTCGCGCGAGCATCGGGATAACCGGGCCACAGGCTGTACGCTGGCGGCGTTGTGCTCGGATGCCGCTCGCAAGGAGGATGAGGAGGTCCGCAGTACCTTTGCCGCAGGCATCGAGACCCAACTGGATGTGTTGAGGGGAAGAGGAGACGTGAACCCTGAGGCCGCTGAGAAGGCTCGCGCAACGCATCTGGCGATAATGGCCCAGGCACTCGGCGCCATTGTGATGTCCCGCGCCTGTCCCGACGACTCGTCACTGGCTGATGAAATTCTTGAGGCCTGCCACGTCGCGATCCTCAAATCCGTGGCGTTGTCGGAGACCGTGGCGCAGTTGCACAGATCGCTTCCGTCCGCATAATGGGGTCATGAATCCATTGCCCGACGAGTCACGAACGCGCCCGTTACCGCCGGTTGGTGTTGGTCTGCGCGCTGCGCATTACCCTGACTTTCTGCAGACACTGCCGCCCGTCGACTGGCTTGAAGTGCACACCGAGAACTACTTCGGGCCCGGTGGCTGGGATCTGCATGTGTTGCGGCGCCTGGCCAATCACTATCCGATCAGTCTGCATGGGGTGGGATTGGGCATCGGTTCTGTACATGGTTTTTCCATGGAACATGTCGAGCGCATTCGCCAGTTGGCAGCCAGCGTCAGCCCCTTTCTGATTTCGGAACACCTGACCTGGGGCGCGGTGGAAGGGCGCTGCATTAACGATCTGTTACCGCTGCCGCTGACCGAAGCGTCTCTGAGCCTGGTCTGTGAGCGCGTCGATCAAGTGCAGAGCGCCCTCGGCCAACAATTGTTGCTGGAAAACGTGTCGACCAGTCTGCGCTACAAGGGGGACACCTTGGGTGAGACGCAGTTTCTTGCGGAAGTCGTGGCGCGCACCGGGAGTGCGGTGCTGTTGGATTTGAATAATCTTTACGTCAATCAATGCAACCACGGCGAACCGGCGTTGGCCGCCATGCAAACGCTCGCTGTTGGCTGCTTGGGGGAATTGCATCTTGCTGGCCATAGCCATGAGCAAGGCTTACTGGTGGATGATCATGGCAGTGCGGTTGCCGAGCCGGTCTGGGCGCTGTATCGCAGCGCATTGCGCCAGTTTGGCAGCGTGCCGGTGCTGATCGAATGGGACACCCGTCTGCCGCCGTTTGAAGAGCTGTTGAGTCAGGTCGAGATTGCTCGGGCGATTGCTGCTGAGGTGCCGATTGACGCGTGAAGAGTTGGCGTCGTTGCAAGCCGATTTCGTTGCAAGCCTCGACGATTCGTCAGCACCTGCGATTCTGCCGCAGGGTTGGTTTGACGCGGCCAGTGCCGATGATCTGCAGCGTTTTTCGCGTTACCGCAGTGCTCTCTGGCAGCACCAGGAGCGCTCGCTGGCGTTGACCTATCCGGTGATCAAGGCGTTGGTCGGCGATGAGTTTTTCCGCACGCTTGCGCATGCTTATGGCCAGCGATATCCATCGCGCCAAGCCGATCTGAAAACGTTCGGCGCGCAGTTTTCGGTGTTTCTCAATGATTACTCAGCCGTTCACGCCTACCCGTATTTTGCTGACGTGGCGGCGCTGGAGTGGTCGGTGCAGTGTGCGGCGTTCGCTGCTGACGCTGTGGCATTGAGTGCTGGGGAACTGGCTGCGCTGAGCAGCAGTCAACTCGATGCCCAGCGTTTGACCCTGCATCCAGGCTGTTCGCTGCTGCACAGTGACTGGCCATGCGCGGCGTTATGGACTGCTCATGTGACGCCGGGCCAGGCATTTCCGGATCTGCAAGCGAAGCACCGGACGACTCTCGTTTATCGGCTCGGCTGGGTGGTGAAGGTGCGGGAGTTGAACCCTTGCGAAGTGGCGGGGTTGATCTGCCTGAGTGGCGGGGCCAGCCTGAGCGAGGCCTTGCTGGCCGCTCAGGCGCGATTCGCCGAGGCGAATCGCTCCTCGCGGTTGATCGATAGCGCAGCGCTGGTTACGCGCTGGTTGAACGATGCGCTGCTGGTTACCGTCAGCGTCTAGCGATCCTTACGGAACGCCAACTGCCAGCGTCGCCTGAAGTTCGGCGAAGGTGGTGATGCGGCCGGCAATCGCGCTGGCGGCCACGGTGTAGGGGCTGGCCAGCCAGACGCTGCCGGGACCCGAACGGCCGGGAAAGTTACGGTTGATCGCGCTGATAGTGACCTGTTCCGCCGATACCGACTGCCCCGGTCCACAATTGGCGCAGGCGCCGCAACCCGGTTTGATCAGCACCACGCCGGCCTGCTCGAAGGTTTTCAGGTAACCGCGCTGCTGACAGTAATCGTGAACGTCCATCGTGCCGAACTGCAAAAACAGCCGTGTGTCTGCGTTCAGGGGATAGTCGTTGGCCAGCGCCCACGCCAGGACTTCGTGATAGCAGTCAAAATCACTGCGCTTGCCGGCGGTGCAGGAGCCGCCATAGGCGATGTCCACGTTCACCGGCGTGGGCAGGTCCGCCACCGCCACGCCGTTGCCGGGATCTCCCGGGCGGGCCAGCATGGCTTGCAACCGGGCGCCGTCGATGTGGATCACTTCGCGATAGTGGGCATGCGCATCACTGCTCATCCAGTCTTCGAGCTGGAAGTCGATGCCGCGCCGCTCTTTGAGAAAACTCACGGTTTTGGCATCGGGCTCGACAATGCCGGTCATGCCGCCGAGCTCGGCGACCATGTTAGTCAACGTCGCGCGTTCATCAATGCTCATTCCTCGAACGGCCGGGCCGCCATATTCGAACACTGCGCCGATTGCACCACCGGCCTGGATCGACTCCATCTGCAGCAGATACAGCACCAGGTCCTTGGCCATCACGCCAGGCGCCAACGTGCCGCTGACCTCGATCCGAATCGTGTCGGGGACTTTGCAACGCACGTAACCGGTGGCCCAGCTATTGGCCATTTCGGTCGCGCCAACGCCGAACGCCAGACAGCCCAGCGCGCCGGAATGCGGTGTGTGCGAATCGGTGCCGGCGACCACTTGGCCGGGCAGGGCGTAGCGCTCGATCATCAAGGCATGGCAAATGCCCTCTGACCCGGATTTGTCTTGCAGCGCCCCGTGGGAACGCACCGGATACTGCTCGGAAAAGTGCCGGTGGCCACGGGCAAGATCTGCCACTCCGTCGAGCAGTCCCTGCTGGATGTGCGGAATACTTTGCGGCGCGAGGACCAGATGATCCTCAAACGCAATGATCCGGTCTGGATCGATCAGGCTGGCTGGCTGACCGAACGCCTGGTGCATCAGGTGAGCGCTCATGCCGGTGAAATAGTCGTGACTGAAGCGGTAATCCGCGGCGATGAACACGCCCTCGCCACGGGTGACGGTCTGCGCATCCGGATGCAGGTGACGAGTGATGATTTTCTCGACCAGAGTCTGGCCTGTCTTGCTCGGGGTAACCCGCTCGCGGTCCGGCAGCGGCCAGTGCGCAGCGCGGCTGTACTTGAGCAGTCCACCGCTGCGGATGATCTGCTGCGTCAGTTCGTCGCGACCTTCCAGGAAGGTCGAAAATTCGATGGCTTCACCAGCGGCAATGCGTTCAAGCACAGAGAAATCGGTGGTGGTCAGAATGCCAATGTTGTCGCAGTTCTGTTGATAGATCCGCTCAAAGCTCTCGGCCACGATCAGGCGGATACCGGCCGACAGTTCAGCCACCGGCGAGGACTCGCGTGACGACCCTTTACCGTAGCGCTTGCCCGCGACGGTGATCTCAAAACCGCCTCGCTTGATCGCATGGCGGGCAATCGGCAATTGCTCGCCAGCCTTGAAGCCGACATAGGGGAACTCCCCCAGGCGCTCGTCGTAAACCATCATGACGGTAACGGGGGTGATTTCGTCGGTAGAGATGTTGTCGCGCAGCGGCTCGGCGCTTGCCAACGTCAGGTCTTCGCCGTCGAGCTGACGGCGAATACACTCAGGGTTCTGCGACAAATACAGCGCGCGCCCGGAAAAGCGAATTGCATTGTTCATAATGAGTTCTCCTGATTGCACTCTATCAGCGGGGAAAACGCCCCGCGCTGATGGTTGGAGAACACAGCGATGCTGGTTGGAGACGAATCGCCAAGCGCTGCGGGCAAGGCCTCAGACATCGACCGGGAGCTTGTCGCAAAGTGCTTTTCGCCGTTGCTGCACGTTCAATTGGCCGATCCACAGCGCACAGCCGAGCAGCAGCACGCAGGTGGCGATGAACACCGAACGAATCCCGATATGTCCGGCAAAAAAACCACCGGCGACCGGCCCCAGCACTTGTCCGGCGTATTGCGCGGAGGTCGAGTAACCGAGCATGCGGCCGACCGAGCGATCATCGACATTGTGCCGGATCAACGCAGTTACGCAGGGCAGCAAGCCGCCGAGCGCCAGGCCCATGCAGAAACGCAGGACAATCAGTTGCCATATATCGCTGACAAAGGCTTGTGGAATCAGCAACAGCCCGGCCAGTGCGAGGCTCGCGGCGACCACTTTAAGGCCTCCGATCCGGTCAGCGATCTTGCCCAGCCGCGGCGCTGAAATGATGCTGCCCAGCGCGGCGGCGGACATGGTCAAACCGGCGTAGAACGTCACGCTGCCGGCGGCCTCGACCAGTTGTTGCACGTACACGGTGATGATCGGCTCGATGGACATGTTGGCGACCATCAGCAAGGACGCCGTGGCGAGCATCGAGAAGACTACCGTGCGCTGATTATTCGATAAACCGGCGTCGGTCGCGGGGGCGCGCGCCGCGTTCGTCCTGGCCGGGGCGACGCGCTTTTCTTCGCGGACGAACAGGCACGTGGCCAGGAAGTTCAGAAAAATGCAGGCGCTGGCGAGGAAGAAGATGCTGCGAATATCCAGCACCGCCGGCAACGCACCGCCAATCAACGGGCCGACCAGACTCCCGGCCATGATGCCCGACGCCAGGGTGCCCAGCGCCCAGGCCGAGCGATCCTTGGGGGTCTGCGCCGCCACGATCACATAGGACCCGGACGTGTAGCCGCCCGCCAGTCCCACCAGAAACCGCAACAGAACCAGCTGCCAGACATTCTGCGCCAGGCCGATCAGCGCCATGCTCACAACCATGCCCAGGCTCGCGCGGATGAGGTTTTGTTTGCTGCCATAGCGATCGGCCAGACGCCCCCACAGCGGCGCCACCAGAGCCGCGGAAAGGAACGTGGCGCCATAGGCGATGCCCGACCACTGGACGATTTGCGCATGGCCCTCAACGCCCAGTTGCCCGATGTAGATCGGCAGAAAAGGCAGCAGCAACGTCATGGCGACGATATTGATGAATGAGCCGAAGAAACAGATGGCCAGGTTACGTTGCCAGTACACGCTACTCATGTGATGAATCCCTGTAAAAATGATCGAGCGCATGGGCGTTGCCTGCGCCATGCCAATGCGCTCGCCGACGCTGGGTTCAGACCGTGGCCACCGGCGTCACCGGCGAGGCCACGGCGCCAGTCAGGCGCAGGGGCGGCGCGGTCAACAGAAAACGGCTGCGACCGTTTTCCCGCAGCCATTGGGCGAGTGGCGTCAGATACCAGAGTTCGCCCAAATGGATGCCCAGTTTGAACAGACACAACTCGTGCAGCGGCAGAATCGGGTAGTGCGGCAGATCGAGTTTTTCCGACGGGAAGGCTTCCACCGCATGATTATCCGCTGCAATCGCACTGATCTGCGCTTCGTCGATCCAGCGTAGCAACTCTTCGTCACGACCGTTGAGGTCGACGCACGAGTGCTCAAGCAAATGCACGTCCGGATCGCCTTGCATATCCACCAGCATCTGCGCGAAACCGGTGTGGAACAGTACGATGTCGCCAGGCTCGACCACAATATTGTCGTCCTCCATGATCTGACGGATCTCGGCATAACCGACGCGCCGCTTGGCATTGCCAAAATGTTTGTGCAGGTCGATCAGTACCGCCCGGCCTTGCAGTCCGGTGGCGGCCATGTGCTCGACCCCGAGGAACCTGGCTGGCGCCGGGGGGAAATCGCCGTGGGCATCAGGCTCACGTACGATCTCGCCAAATATGTCCTGCTCGGCGCGGAAACCATTGTAAAAGCAGCTCTGCAAGCGCCCGTCACCGTCGATATCGAACAGGCTGCCGACTTGCGCAAGGCTGTCCCACTGGGTCGAATACTGTGTGCAAAGGGTCACGGTGTGGTCGCACAGCACATCGGTCAGATGCGGATCATCCTGGCTCAGTTGGTAGTCGATGTTCGAACGATTGTTGCGCAGTACCGGTTTCAGCACGGGTGGCTGGCGACGCGAGTTCCACTTCGAACCGCCCGGCAGGTCAAGCGGCAGACTCAGGCAGAACGATTTGCCGGCACGAACCTCGGCGGCACCTTGACGGATCTTTTCGGCGGTCAACAGATTCAGCCGCCCGAGTTGATCATCAGGACCGAAATCCCCCCAGTTCGAACCCGCCGGACGTTGCTTGTAGCGCATGTTGATACTCCACTCAGACCAGTGGGCAGCCCGCAGGCTGCCCGTTTCAACTCAGATGCTCGGCTTGAGCAAGATCGATTCAGTTGTGTTCGGTCGGGTCTGGCTCAGGTGGTAACACGGCAAAGCGCTTGAAGCCCGGGCGCTGGCTGATGCGTTGATACCAGGCGTCCAGATGCGGGGTGTCGGGTTTGTTGTCGAGCTCGAAGGTTTCATAGGTTTGCGCCAGCACACCGAGGGCAATATCGGCGATGGTGAAGTACTCGCCGGTGATGAATTGCTTGCCGGCCAGGTACTCGTCGGCAATCGACCAGTTCTTCGCCAGGCGCGTCGATTGAATGCGCACGGCATTCATGTCGCGCCGCTCGGGAGCGGTGCGGATCAGTGCAGTGAACAGCGGCACGATATCCGGCCACAGCGCACCGACAGACCAGTCCAGCCAGCGGTTGCAGTCCGCATGCAGCTTCGGTTCGGACGGGTAAAGGCTTGGCGGGCCGTAGCGCAGCGCCAGGTAGCGCATGATCGCGTTGGATTCCCACAGCACGAATTCATCATCGATCAGCGTCGGCACCAGACCATTGCGATTGAGCCGCAGGTATTCCTCATCATTGGTCCGGCCATACTGGCGGCCGGCATCGATTCGCTCAAAATCCAGCTTCAGGTCTTCAAGGCACCACAACACCTTCTTGACGCACAAACCACGTTCTCTGCCCCAAACTGTCAACATGACTATCCCTCGCACGATTTAATCAGATGGCTACTGCTTGCGTTGACCGACCTTATGCGGACGGCTTTTTCATGAATGTTTCGCGATACTCCGGCACTTGCAGACCAGCCATGCCCCAGTTATCGACATGGACTTCATCGATGACCACCGTGGTACTTCGCGGGTTTTTCTGCAGCACGCGTTCCAGCACCGCGGTGACTTCGGCGATCAGCTCGCGTTTCTGCTCGCGGGTGACGCCTTCATCGGTAATCTTGATATTTACGTAAGGCATGCAACGCTCCTCGGGTTGGCGGCGACGAGGCTCGGCACCGGGCCTTGCTTCGCCAGTTCTGTCTGTAAACCGCGCGCCAGACGCTCCATGGCATGGCGCAGCAGTTCGGGTTTCTGGGCAAAACACACACGAATGAAGCCTTCTCCCGCGGGGCCGAACGCGCTGCCCGGTGCGATGGCGACGCCATGCTGTTGTACCAGCGCCATGGCCAGGCTCAGGCTGTCGCTGACGCCCTCCAGTTGGATGAACGCATACAGGGCGGCGTCTGGCTGGTGGTAGCGGATGCCTGCAACACCGGCCAGCGCGGCGGACACGATCGCCCGCCCGGTCACGCAGTAATCGCGGAACCCGTCCACGAATGGCCGATCCTGCAACGCCGCCAGCGCCGCCATCTGCACGAAGGGCGCGACCCCGGAATGAGTCAGCTCGATCAGCTCACCAAGCTTTTCCCGCTGGCCTTGCGGCGCCACCAGCCAACCCACCCGATACCCGGTCATGGCCCAGGCTTTGCTGAAGCTGTTGCACACCACCAGACGATCCTGGGCCGTGGCGATGTCGAGCATGGAAGGGGCGGCTTGCCGGCCGTCATAGATCAGGCGTGAATAGACTTCATCGCTGACGATCCACACCCCGTAGCGGCGGCACAGGTCCAGAATTGCCTGCATCTGTTGCGCACTGGCGGTCCAGCCGGTGGGATTGTTGGGCGAATTGAGAAACAGCACCCGGCTGCCCGGCAACGCCGCTTCCAACGCTTCCAGGTTCAGCGTGAACCCTTGTTGATCGAGCAACAGCGGCACGTCGCGCACCTTCACGCCTTTGAGCGCCGCGAGATTTCCCGGGTTGGGCCACGCGGGCGAAATCAGTACCGCCGTGTCGCCTTCGCGCAGCAGCGCAGCGAAGGCGACGTTGATTGCGGCCATGCCCGAGGCGGTCACGGCGATCCGATCCTCACTGACTGGCATTTGATGCAGCTCGCTCAGGTAGTCGGCCAGCCCTTGGCGCAGGGCCGGTACACCGCGAATGTCCGGGTAGCGGGTGTGCCCGGCATCGAGCGCTTGCTTGAGCGCGGTTTGTGCGCAGACGGGGCTCGGATGATCGCTTTCGCCGAAGCACAGGAAGTCCACATCCCCGAGCCGAAACGCTTCCCGGGCCACCCCGACCAACTGCGAACCTGCGATGTGATCGAGATCGAACGTTGCCAGGTGTTCGAAGGCATCGGACACCGAATCGGGCAGCTGTCTGTCATGACTGTTCAAAGAAACCACGGATGTACCCCTCAGCCGGTTCAGGCAATCGAAAGAACGTTCTGCGGTTGCGCCACTCGGTCCTGGCGTTGCACGTGGGCGAGCAGGGCGTCGAGGAAAGTGTTCGACGAATTGAGGCGGATCAGTGCGCCGTAGAGGATTTCCCTGATGACACGCGGATCCTGTTCGACCGCCGGTTCCATAACGTTGTCGAACCAGCCTTTGCCGTGAATTGCGTCGATGCGGATGTGCAGGTCGTGGTAAGCCAGGCCAAACTCCGGCAGCCCCAGGCGCCGCCAGCCGGCAACCAGTTTCTTGAAGCGCCGAGGGGCGAGGTATTCGGTAACCCCGAAGTAACCGATGGCTTTGTAATGATGCCGTGGGCTCAGGGCCAGGCAGGCAGAAAGGTTGCCGCACACCCGTGCCTCAGGGAGCAATGCCTTGTCGATGTAAGCGGCGTCGACATTCAGCGCCTTCAAGGCTTTGCTGAACAGGACGGTATGCACCTCTCGCTCATCACCATTGCCCATCTCGTCGAAATAGTTCTTGGCGATTTCCATTTTCTCCGCGCCGACGGTGCCCACTTGCATCAGCGCCAGAATATCGTCGAAGCGCGGGTCGAGAGTGGTTTCCTGGGCCAGGAAAGTTCTGAAAGCTTCAACACTTGCCGAGTCTCGAAGATAGTTCTGGAAGAATGGGTGCGCGCCCGCGGGATGTTGAGCTATCAGTTGTTTGAACCAACTTACAAAAGCGCCGCCGCTAGTCGGCATCTGATCGAATATATCCGCCGGGATAATATCGATTTCACTTTGCAGAATGACCGGTTCAAGTAAGGTAGTGATGTCGGCGAATACACAAGAGACATCAATATCGACTGTTTCCATTGCCGGCACTGAAAAGCGGTAGTCATAGATGACGGCCAGTACCCGATGCAGTTGTTCACGCGATTCCTGTTGGCCGCAAGCGCATAGACGTTTCAGGCGGAGGCACTCGTCGAGGACTTTCTGGCGGATGTCACTGTTCAGCGCATAGGGCTGCGATCCACTGAGTCCTTGCTTGCAATAGTCAGTGATGAATGAAAGCAAATTGAAATTTTGCGTTTGCATCGTGCACTCCTTCGAACGAGTAAAACAACTTTCACGGACAAATAGTGGCTCGCAAAATTGCGCTAATAGAGTCGATTGCGTTTCTATTAGTGCAAGTAGATAGGGCGCTATTCAGTTGCGTTCCATGGTCTACGGCGATGCTGTGAAAATCAATTCTCGAATTTTCTACAGTGTTCAACTTAATGAGAACGATCGCTTCGGGTTGACGTGCTTCAGTGCTCTGAGCGAGCGGCGGAGTTTCAGTGGGTCGACCTTGTGCGGGGTGGGCTGATACTTCCAATGGTGTTGAAAAGCGTGTATTCCATGTCGGCAAGTCGCACTTCGTACTCAGTTGGAGTAGCGGTTTAATATCATTAAACAAGAACTATTCGTGTTGGCGTGTCTGGAGTTGGTCGAGAGTCTGTCGCGCCCAAGGGAGGGCCATGAATCACTTAGTCAGAAAACTGGACTTCACTTCGTTGCGCTTGTTCGTGACGGTTTGTCAGGAAAAAAACATCGCCCGCGCCGCCGAACGCGAGTGCATCACACCCTCGGCCGTCAGCCGGCGTATCGCCGAGATCGAGGCGATTGTCGGGCTGCCGATCATTCATCGCGAATCGCGCGGCATTTCCGTAACGCCGGTCGGTGAAATGATCATTCGTCACGCCAAGGCGATGATTGCCAGCCTGGAAAGCCTCAACGCCGAACTCTCACAGTTCACCTCGGGCGCCAAGGGCAGTGTGCAGATCGCCGCCAACCTGTCGGCCATCGTTCAGTTTCTTCCGGAGGACCTGGCGGCGTTCAAGCGCTTGTTCCCGGAAGTGGAAATTCTCGTCGATGAACACAGCAGTGCCCACGTGATGCGCAGCGTCACCGAGGGCACTGCTGAAATCGGTATCTGCAATGCCAATTACGGTACCGCAGAGTTGGAGTTCTTGCCGTATCGCACGGACAGGCTGGTGCTGGTGGTACCGCGTGGCCACCACCTGGCCGAAGCCGGCTCTGTAACGTTCGACGATATCGCCCGCGAAAGCTTCGTCGGTTTGTCTGAGGAAACCTCGTTGATGACTTTGCTGGCGCAGCGCGCCCGGGACATTGGCGAGGAGCTGGACGTGAAGATTCGTGTGCGCAGCCTCGATGTGTTGTGCCGGATGGTGCACGTCAAACTCGGGGTGGCGGTGGTTCCGCAACTGGTGGCCGAGTTGAATATGAACGCGCTGGACCTGCGCGTGGTGCCGATCGTCGAGCCGTGGTCGATCCGCAAACTGGTGGTTGTGTTTCGCCATCGTGATCGCCTGACTGCCACCGCGGCAGCGTTGGTCAATTATCTGACCAACAAGCACTGAGGATCTGGCGGAAGTCTTGAGCAAAGCACCTGTCACTCGCCAATCGGCACGTTAGCCATCTCGACATGTCACGTCTGGGATTGGATCCAGGTATTAATATTTGGATACATCTCCGACGGGACTTGCCCATGACCATCGCCACGCCAGCCAAAACCCTCTACGAAAAGCTCTGGGATGCGCATGCCGTGACCACCGATGAAGACGGCACGGCGCTGCTCTACATCGATCGTCATCTGATCAACGAAGTCTCCAGCCCGCAGGCTTTCGAAGGGCTGAAGCTGAGCGAGCGCACGCCGTGGCGGGTTGCATCCAACCTTGCCGTTGCCGATCACAACGTGCCGACCAGTGATCGCGCCGGTGGCAAGATCCGTGATTCGTTTTCGCGGATGCAGGTTCAGACACTGGACGCCAATGCGCAGACTTATGGCTTCACCTACTTCGGGATGAACGATCCCCGCCAAGGCATCGAACATGTGATCGGCCCGGAACAAGGCGCGACGCTGCCCGGCATGACGGTGGTCTGTGGCGACTCGCATACCTCGACCCACGGCGCTTTCGCTTGTCTGGCACATGGCATTGGCACCTCGGAAGTCGAGCATGTACTGGTCACCCAGACCCTGCTGACGAAGAAAATGAAGTCGATGAAAGTCCAGGTCGACGGCCAATTGCCGCTCGGCGTGACGGCCAAGGACATTGTTCTGGCAATCATTGGCAAGATCGGCACAGCCGGTGGCACGGGTTGCGCGATCGAGTACGCCGGTTCGACCATCGAAGCGCTGTCGATGGAAGGGCGCATGACGATCTGCAACATGTCGATCGAGGCTGGTGCGCGGGCCGGGCTGATTGCCTTCGACGATACAACCCTGGCCTATGTCAAAGGCCGGCCGCTGGCACCCACCGGCGAGCAATGGGAGCAGGCAGTCCAATACTGGCGAACCTTGCACTCGGACGCGGATGCGCAGTTCCACGAGGTGGTGACGCTGGACGCCACAACCATTGAACCGCAGGTGACGTGGGGTACTTCGCCGGAAATGGTCGCGCCGGTCGGTGGCCGGGTGCCAGACCCGAGTCAGGAAGCGGATCCGGTCAAGCGGGATGGCATGCTCAAGGCGCTGGCGTACATGGGGTTGCAAGCCGGGACTTCGATCAAAGATATCGTCCTCGACAAAGTGTTCATCGGCTCCTGCACCAACTCGCGAATCGAAGACTTGCGCGCTGCTGCCGCGGTTGTGCGCGGGCATTCGCTGGCTGCCAACATCAAGCTGGCGATGGTGGTTCCGGGCTCCGGGCTGGTCAAGAGTCAGGCGGAGCTTGAAGGTCTGGACCAAGTGTTCATTCGCGCCGGATTCCAATGGCGCGAACCCGGCTGCTCGATGTGCATGGCAATGAATGACGATCGCCTGAGCAGCGGCGAACGCTGCGCTTCAACCTCCAATCGCAATTTCGAAGGGCGCCAGGGCCCCGGTGGGCGAACGCACCTGGTCAGCCCCGCGATGGCTGCGGCGGCAGCTATTGCCGGGCGTTTCGTCGATGTCCGCACGCTTGAACACCCATAACCATAAAAGGAAATGACTGTGACGCCATTGATCCAACATCGCGGTCTGGTTGTGCCTTTTGATCGAGCCAACGTCGATACCGATGCGATCATTCCCAAGCAGTTTCTCAAATCGATCCGCCGCACAGGCTTTGGTCAGAATCTGTTTGACGAGTGGCGCTACCTCGATCATGGGGAGCCAGGGCAGGCCTGTGAGCAACGGCCACTGAACCCGGATTTCATCCTCAATCAACCGCGTTACCAAGGTGCGTCGATCCTGTTGACGCGCGCCAATTTCGGCTGCGGATCGTCGCGCGAACATGCGCCGTGGGCGCTCGAGCAATACGGATTTCGGGTGATGATCGCGCCAAGCTTTGCCGACATCTTCTTCCACAACAGTTTCAAGAACGGCCTGTTACCGATTGTGCTGGAGGAGGCGCAGATCGATCGGCTGTTCGAGGCGGCCACTCAGACCGAACCTTTACATTTGACCATCGACCTTGAACAGCAGCGCATCACATCTGATGCGCACGCCGTTTCCATCGCGTTCGAGATTGATCCATTCCGCAAATTCTGCCTGCTCAACGGGCTGGACGATATCGCTCTGACATTGCAACGCCAGGCGCTGATTCAAGCCTTCGAACACAACCATCTCAAACGCTTCCCATGGCTACTGAACACTCTATAAGCGACAGCAACTGACCGCGTTAACGGTGGGGATTGCTACCGAGCACTCGGTTCGATCCCCGGGCATCGAATGACCTGCACGGCACCGCGCTGCAAGCGGCTATCGGGGAAAGGAATGGATACCCGTTGCGTGCTTTGGCGCGCACAGGTTTAACGGAGTAAGTGCATGTATCCGATCAGTTTGTTATACCACCTGGATCTGACCACGCTGAAGCTGCTGCTTTCGATCAGCGAGGAAGGCAACCTGACACGCGGTGCTCGACGCGAGTCCATCGCTATTTCGGCCGCGAGCAAAAGACTGCTCGGTCTGGAGCAAGCCATTGGCCTGCCGCTGTTCATTAGGAAATCCAAGGGCATGACGCTCACCGCAGCCGGTGAAACCTTGCTCGACCATGCGCGGCAAATGCTACAAGGCGCGCAACAGATTCATGCCGCACTGATGGAACATGCGCGCCAGGCGCAGGATTGCGTCAGGGTTGCTGCCAACCCATCCTCCATCGCCCAGTTTGTGCCCGACGATGTCAGTCATTTTCTCAACGCCCACAAGCGGATCTGCGTCGACCTGCAGGAGGATTCCAGCCTTAACGTGTTGCAGGCCGTAGAGGCGGGCAAGGCCGATATCGGGGTGTACGCGGACAACGGCGTGGCACACGATTTGTACTGCGAACCGTACCGCCAGGATCGCCTGGTCATGGTTGTCCATCACAAGCATCCGCTGGCAGCGCGCGGTCAGATCAGTTTTGAAGAGTCGCTGGACAATTATCACATCGGTCTGCACGGCAACGACTGGATTATCAACCACGCGATGAAAAGCTCGCTGGAAGCCGGCAAACCCTTGAACATTCAAACGCAGGTGCCGAGTTTCGAAGTTTTATGCCGCATGGTCCAGGCCGGGGTCGGCGTAGGGCTGATTCCTTATCAGGTGTTCAAAAGCCTCGGGCCGCCGAAGAGTCTGGTTTCGCTCGACCTGCGCGACGATTGGGCCACGCGTCACTTGAAAGTGGTCGTGCGCGATCCTCGGCATTTGTCGCCTGCTGCCGGAAAACTGTTCACACACCTGACCCAGGCTAACAACGAACACCGCGCTGACGTATGGCTCGCACGTCCGCGCGAGCGAGTTGCGGGCGGCAATCCACATCAGTTGTTCATGTCCTGAATTCGGCCCTGATGATGAATCTCAAAGATCTTCTGTTAGCGTCGGCATTGGCCTCAATCGGTGCGACGGCCGCGAGCGAAGCCGATGCCGCCGCACAGAAAAACGCCGAAAACGAGGTGTGTTATGGCGTGGCCAAGGCTGGCCATAACGACTGTGCCGACACCCGTTGTTTTCACTCCTGCTCCGGCATGAGCAGTGTCGACAACGACCCGGGCGAGTGGACCATGGTGCCCAAAGGCACTTGCGTACAGTCAGGTGGAACGGTTGCCGCCCAGCCGCAGGCTTGCTCGGCGCACGTAGCTCCGCTGTCCGCCACGGCCGACCTGCAAGCCGGTGCCAAACTCTACGCCGAGGGTGATCATGCGCGCGCGATTCCGGCCTGTACGGCGTGCCATGGCGTGGCCGGTGATTCGCAAAACAGTGCATTTCCAAAACTGGCAGGCCAGTTCGCCGGCTACCTCGACGCTCAGTTACGCGCTTTTCGCGACGGCACGCGAGCTTCGCCGATCATGGACGTCGCGGCCAAATCCTTGACCGACGAAGAAGTCGCGAACATCGCCCAGTTTCTTGCCACACGCCAACCGGTCAGCGTGGCGAACCGCCTCAGAGCGCAAAGCCTGCAGGCCGTGCTCAGCCAGGCGAAGCCCCAGTCCGGCGAGCCGTTCAGTGATTGCGAGGACGCTTGTCCACCCTTGATGCCGATCCCTGCGGGTGATTTCGCGATGGGTTCACCGCCGAGCGAGACACAGCGCTTCGGCAATGAGCAACAGCATCCGGTGAACATTGCCAGGCCCTTCGCCATGGCGGTTACCAGTGTCACGTTCCAGCAATGGGATGCCTGCCTGGACGATGGCGGTTGCAACGCTTACAAGCCCAGTGACGAAGGATGGGGGCGCGGCAAGCGTCCGGTGATCAACGTCAGTCTCAGCGATGCGCGTGCCTATATCCAATGGCTCTCGAACAAGACCGGCCATCGGTACGCACTGCCCAGCGAGGCGCAGTGGGAATACGCCGCCCGTGCTGGCACGTCTACCGCGCGCTGGTGGGGTGAGGCCGCCAGTCGCAGTCAGGCCAACTACGGCCCGGACGATTGCCCTGCGCAAATTCGCTGTGGCGGCTTCATTGCGGGAGCGGATCAATGGTTGAACACCGCTCCTGTCGGCAGTTTTGCGGCGAACGATTTCGGGTTGTTCGACATGCTCGGTAACGTCTGGCAGTGGACCGACGATTGCTGGCACAGCGATTACCGGAATCCACCGCAGGACGGCAGCGCCTGGCAAGAGCGGCAATGCACGCAAGGGGTCATCCGGGGTGGTGCCTGGGGCAATATCCCCGCGTTCATCCGCTCGGCGAGCCGCGCCGGCTACAAGGTCGAGGGGCGGACCAGCAATATCGGTTTCAGGGTGGTGCGTGAACTGTAGAACCTTTTAATGCGGCAACCGGCTGCCGTGCGTAGCCGGAACAAATGATCTCCAACAACTACAAGTAAGGAGAAATATCATGACAACTGCCATTCAAGGCGCTGTGGTCGATACGGCCAGCGTTGATGAACTCATGCTTTACCGGCGCATTGCCTGGCGTATTCTTCCGCTCACCATGGTGTGCTTCCTCTTCTCGTATTTCGACCGGATCAATATCAGTTTTGCCAAGACCCAGATGCAGGCCGAACTCGGCTTGTCGGATTCGGCGTACGGGTTCGCCGCCAGCATCTTCTTTTTTGGTTACGTGCTGTTTGAAGTGCCCAGCAGCTATGGACTCAAACGCTACGGCGCACCCAGCTGGATCTGCCGCATCATGATTTCCTGGGGGCTGGCGACCGCCGCATTGGTGTTTGCCTACAATGAATATTCGTTGTATTTCCTGCGCTTTCTGATCGGGGTGATGGAAGCCGGTTTTGGCCCGGCGCTGTTGTTCTATCTGGCGTGCTGGTTTCCGAAAAAGAATCTGGCGAGCATGAACGGCATCTGGTTTCTTTCGATCCCCCTAGCCGGCGTGCTCGGTGCGCCGGTGTCGGGCCTGATCCTCGAATACATGAATGGCTTTCTCGGACTCGCCGGATGGCACTGGCTGTTTGTCTTGTCCGGGTTACCCTGTGCTCTGCTGGGGATTATCGTGCTGTACAAACTTGATCGCGACATTCAGTCCGCCAAATGGCTCACCCAGGACGAAAAGGATGTGCTGCAGTACAACCTGGACAACGACAAGAAACAGTCGCAGCCGATCCAGGCCTCGCTGTTCAAGGTGATCTTTACCCGCCAGGTCGCGGTGCTGTCGGTGATCTATTTCATGATCAAACTGACCGCCTATGGGCTCAACTTCTGGATGCCGCACCTGATCGGCGCATCGGGGATAAAGAGCGAACTGATGGTCGGGCTCCTGACGGCACTGCCGTATCTGGTGGCCGCCATCGGCATGATCATCGTCACCCGACGCTCGGATGCCTCCGGAGAACGGCGCAAGTACTTGTGGATGTCGATGATGGTCGGCGCCGTCGGCTATTTCGCCGCTTGCTATTTCAATCAACAATACATCCTGCTGACGGCATTTCTGGTGCTGGCCACGGCGGGTATTTTTATTGCCATTCCGATTTTCTGGACGATTCCGCAACAGGCGTTTACCGGCCTGGCAATTGCCGGCGGGATTGCTGCGATCAATACCGTCGGGCAGTTGAGCGGCATGGTGGCGCCGTTGTTGGTGGGCTACATAAACGATGTGAGCGGTAACACCTACATGGGCATGTTGGCGCTGGCCCCGTTCTGCGTTCTGTGCGCGGCGCTGATCCATTGGGGCCTGCCGGATGATTCGAAAAACGCGAGACGGGTTATGGTTTGACGCGATGCCGGGCCGACAGCCTGGTCTGCGTTGATCGAAGTCCCTGGTCGAAAGCTCGCTCGGTGCAGCCACTTGACCAGGGTCGGCGTTGAATTGCCTGGTATGCCCCTGATTCGGGAGTTAGGTTGGCCAGCGCTGTATCAAAGAGAGGTCGGCGTTTTGTCGGGGCGCTTCATCTGTGTATGCCTCCAGTTCAATTATTATTGAAGCATTACGGGGCATACAAAATGTGTGGGGCACGAGTAGAAAGGGGTGGACGTCCAGATACAAGAAAGCCCGCACTAGGCGGGCTTCTTGAGGTGATTCATAGACTGCTGTAGACATCTATGGATCGGTACTTGGTGGCTACACAGGGACTTGAACCCCGGACCCCAGCATTATGAATGCTATGCTCTAACCAACTGAGCTATGTAGCCAAGTGGCGCGCATTATTCGCCGGTAGCGAGGATGTGTCAAGCGTAAATCTGAAATATTTCTCTGCGCTTTCAACCGCTTAACCTTCCTCGCCACAAATGCCCCTCAACCGAGTTGAAATCTCCCGGTATTGGCACTTAGCGCCTGGCTTCCCTGGCTCAGGGTATCCGCTGCCAGGTTCACTGCCCGTGCACCGTCCAGCAAGCGCATGGCGGCTTGATCGACCTGCTGGATATTGCCACTGACCTCGTCCGCGGTACTGGCCTGTTCGTCCACTGCGGTGGCGATCTGCGCCAGGGTATCGGTAACGCTTTGCACGGCGCTGGCGATTTCTCCCAGGCGCTCGCCCAGGCTGGTGACGGCCAGCGCGTCGGTCTGTGCTTGCTCGCAAGCGGCTTCCATCAGGCTGACCGCTTCATTGACCGTAGCGCGCAGGCTGTCGACCGTGCCTGCAATCTGCTGGGTGGAAGATTGGGTACGCTGCGACAGGCTGCGGACCTCATCGGCCACCACGGCGAAACCGCGGCCCTGTTCCCCGGCGCGGGCCGCTTCGATGGCAGCGTTGAGGGCCAGCAGGTTGGTCTGCTCGGCCACGCCACGGATGGTGTCGACCACCAATTGGATCTGTTGTCCCTGTTCGCTTACGCGGCCCAATGCGGCGGCGGTGTCGTTGAGGCGTTGATTGAGCTGCTGAATGCTCGCGGTGGTGCGTTGGCTGTCGCGGCTGCTGTCGGCGGCGATGCGCCGGGTCTGCTGGGCGCTGTCGGACGCCTGCTCACAGCTTTTTGCCACGCCTTGAGAGGTTGCGGCCAGTTGCGTTGCCGCGGCGGCGATCTGGCTGATTTGCATCTGTTGGGCTTCGACTTCGCCCAGGGCGCCGCTGGAATGGGTGTTGAGGGTGCGCACGGCATTGCTCACTTGCGACGTCTCATGGTCGACCCCCAGCAGGCTGTTGCGCAGTTGCACCACGGCGACGTTGAGGGCGGTGCTGATTGCCGCCAATTCGTCGTGTCCCTGCACAGGCACTTGCAAGCTGAGATTGCCGTCACGCAGGGCTTCGGCCAGCAAGGTGATGCCGCTGGCGCTACGACGAATGGACGCTTGCAGACAGACAAACAGGTAGAGCGCCGCCAACAGCAGGCAACCCAGTACCGTCGCCACCAGCGTGAACTGGCGGATCGCCGTGGCGTGATAGTGGTTCAACCGTGTATCCAGGGCCGCCAGGGATTGCTGGCGCAGGGCGGCCAGATCGGACAGCAGGGCGTCCAGGTGTTTCTCGAAGTCTTCCGGCTTGAGGTTGATGGAGCCGCCGAACACGCCTTCATCCAGCACTTTCAGCTCGGCATCCAGATGCTTGAGACTTCCTTGGTATTGACCGGCCCAGGTTTGCAGATCGCTGGGCAGGCGTGCTTCCAGGAGCCCGCCAGTCTTGAGCAATTGATCCCGGGCGTCGCCGATGCGGCTGCGCAGGTCCCGCAACTGCAGGCGGCTCTGCAGGGTGAACTGGCCCGACACCACGGAGGCCTGTCCAACGCTGGCCAGGCGCCCGACCCGTTCGATCAGTTCGGGGGTCTGCTGGGTCGAGATCTGGGTCAGCAGATAGGTTTCGAGCCAAGAGGCGAGGGTCAGGCGATTGTCCATCACGATCTGCTCACGCAGGGCTTGCAATGAACTGAGGGCGGCGGTGAAACGGTCATAACCGTCCGGCCACCAGCCCACGGCGCCCAGGCTTTTCGAGTCCAGGCCCTTGAGGCTGGTCTGCAAGGCTTGGTAGCGGGCGAGGATGTCGGCTTCGGCGCCCTCGGCCTGCAAGGTGGCGTTCAAATCATCGGCAGCCTGGTTGAGGGCCGGTTGCACGGCATCGAAAGCCGCCATCGCGGCGATGGTGGCAGGCGTGGGCTGCCGATTGGTTTCCGTGGCACGCCACCGGGCGGCGCGGTTGCGCTGGGCGGTGAGCAGGTTGTCCAGGTTGTCCAGGGCCAGCAACTGGCGGACCCCGGCACGTTCCCCGGAAATCAGACTGAGCTGATCGCGATAGTCCTGACCGATGATCCACAGGCTGCCCATGAGTGGCAGGATGAAGAGCAGGAACAACAGCTGGAATTTACCGGCGAAGCCGAAACGTCCCAATAAGCCGATGCCCGGTGATAGAAAAGCCTGCATGCCCATACTCCCCTGAACACCCTCGCACTATTTTTGTGCGTTTCTACACAAATGCCGAAACAGGTGTTCTTTTAAAAGGCCTCGAAAGTTCGCTCTGGTTCGCTCTGTACGCGGGCTCTGTAGCGAAACTTCCCATTCTCGGTCCCCTTTGTAAGGGGCCGCGTTATAGCGATAAATAAGGCAAGATTCAGACCATGGCGTTGCGCTATCACCTTGTAAGCGGACATTTTTCAAGGCGGATAACAACAAAGCCAAGGGGATCGTTGCTGCACCAAGAAATGGCACGGTGCTGGGCCTGGCCGCGTGCCCTTCCGCAAAAAGTATCAAGTGTGAAGACTCAGGGCGAACCGCGCAGCTTCACCTCAGGCGCCTTGTCAGATCCTGTAATGATTCGTTTCGCATGAAGCATCCGGAATTTCTGTAGGATTTTTATCCCAAATTACTTTCAGGTCGATATGAACACCCCCATGGAGCCCCCCAGTCGCTTTTCTCCTCTCATTCGCTGCATCCATCTGACGATCTCTTTCCGAGGGGGCGAATAACGCCATGGAATGGATCGTTGACCCCACGGCCTGGCTTGGCCTCCTGACGCTGATCGTGCTGGAGCTGGTGCTCGGCATCGACAACCTTGTCTTCATCGCGATACTGGCCGACAAACTTCCTCCAGAGCAGCGGGATCGCGCCCGTATCATCGGCCTGTCCCTGGCGCTGTTGATGCGTCTTGGCTTGCTGGCCAGCATCTCGTGGATGGTGACCCTGACCGAGCCGTTGTTCGAGGTCTTCGACAAGACGTTCTCGGGACGAGACCTGATCATGTTGTTCGGGGGTGTGTTCCTGTTGTTCAAGGCAACCATGGAGCTGCATGAGCGACTCGAAGGGCATGTAGCTCAGCGCACGGGTCACGCGGCCTACGCGATGTTCTGGCCAATCGTTGCGCAGATTGTGGTGCTGGATGCGGTGTTTTCGCTGGATGCCGTTATTACCGCCGTGGGGATGGTGGAGCACCTGTCGGTCATGATGATCGCGGTGATTTTCTCCATCGGCTTGATGATTATCGCGAGCAAGCCGCTGACCAGATTCGTCAACGGCCACCCTACGGTCATCATGCTCTGCCTGGGCTTCCTGATGATGATCGGTTTCAGCCTCACCGCGGAGGGCCTGGGTTTCCACATTCCGAAAGGTTATCTCTACGCCGCGATAGGCTTCTCGATCCTGATCGAACTGTTCAACCAGTTGGCTCGCTCGCGCCGCAAGAAGAGCCTGCAGGGTCATCGTCCCATGCGCCAACGCACCGCCCATGCGGTGATGCGTTTGTTGGGCGGCCAGCCGTTGGGCGCCGACGAGGTGGGTGAAGAGATCGCCGACATGCTCTCAAGCGATGAAGCCGAACCGGCATTCGACCGCCGCGAACGCGTCATGATCAGCGGCGTGCTTCAGTTGGCGGAACGCCCGATACGCGGGGTCATGACCCCGCGTGCGGAAATCGACCACCTCGATCTGGCCGAGGCTCCAGATGTGGTCCGAACGAGGCTGATGCACTCGTCGTACTCCAGGTTGCCGTTGATTCGCAATGGTCAGGTCGATGAGCCGTTGGGTTTCGTCCACAAGAAGGAGCTGCTCAAGGAACTGTTGGCGGGGCACGAGCCAGATCTGGAAGCCATGGCCCGCAAGGCAATCAACTTGCTGGACAGTTTCACGATTCTCAATGCGCTGGAACAGATGCGTAAGGAATCGACGCACATCGCTTTTGTGGTGAACGAGTTCGGTGATTTCGTGGGACTGCTCACCATGACCGACATTCTCGAATCCATCGCCGGTGAGCTGCCCGATGCCAGTGAAATCGAAGGCCCGAATGTCGTGGCCCAGGAGGGCGGCTTTCTCATCAACGGTGCGCTGAACCTCAGCCAGATCCGCGAGCAGACGGGCTTCCAGGCGCAAGCCACCGAGGATTACCAGACACTCGCGGGATTGGTCATGAGCCTGCTGGATCGCTTGCCGGTCATTGGCGATGAACTCCGCTGGCAGACCTGGAGCCTGCGAGTGGTAGAGGTCCAGGAGCGTCGGGTGACGAGGGTGTTGTTGCGTCCTGATGGATATGAGACCGCATCCAGTCGATAAACACCTGGGTCTCAGCCGCTGCGTCCTGGGAGACGCCGTAGTAATAACGGATCAGCGGCAGGCGCAAGGAAGGAAACGGGCAGGTCAGCCGCCCTGTGGATAAGTCCCTGCCCAGCAATGAGGCCGGACACAGGGCGACACCCAGGCCATCGACGGCGGCTTGCAACACCAGGTGCATGTGGTCGAATTGCAGGGTCGGTTGGGTTCGCAATTGAGCGATGCCTGCCTGCTTGGTCCAGTCCTGCCAGTCGCTGCTGCGGGTTCTGCCGGTCAGCAGCGTGTGCTGGAGCAGATCGTTGGGGTTGTCCAGCGGCTGGCTTTGCAGCAAGGACGGGGCGGCGACCAGTATCAGGTGATCTTCCAGCAACGCATGGGGTTGAACGTTGGCTGACCATCCGGACTGCCCGCGGCGAATCACGACGTCGAATGCTTCGCGCGACAGATCTGGTGGCCGGGTGCTGGTGATTACTTCAGGGTGGATATCCGGATACTGCGCCATGAAATCCGGCAATCGCGGGATCAGCCAGCGTACAGCGAAGGATGGGCGCACATTGATCGTCACTTTGCGCCGCGAAGCGCTCCGGGTCAGGGCGGTCGCGGCGTTGGCAATCTGTGCAAGGGCCATGCTGACCTGTTCGTAAAACGTCTGGCCGGCCGGCGTCAGCACGGACTGGCGGGTGCGACGTTCGAAAAGCAGCACCCCCAGGTGTTCTTCGAGCAGCTTGATATGCCGGCTGACAGCGCTGTGGCTGACATGCAGTTCTTCGGCCGCACGGCTGAAACTCTGATGGCGAGCGGCAGCGGCGAAAGCACGCACGGCGTTCAAGGGCGGGAGGTCGGCAATCATGTGTCTAATTTAGTCACATCAGGGGCGTAATTAAAGCGTTTGTCAGCGATGCCCCTTCATACCACTCTGGGCACCACTTGCTTTGGAGTGATTTCATGGTTAATTACGGATTGTTTCTGATGCTGGCTACCCTGACCGTGCTCAGCCCAGGCCCGGGGGTGGTGCTGACGATCTCCAACGCCTTGCGCCATGGCTGGACCGGTTCGTTTCCCGGTATCTTCGGCATCGCGTTGGGGGCGTTTGTCGTGGCGGGTATTTCCGCTACCAGCGTCGGGTTGATCCTCGCCGCGTCATCCACCGCGTTCACCATTCTCAAATATGTCGGCGCACTGTACCTGTTGTACCTTGGGGTGAAGATGTGGCGTACGAGGCGTTTCATCCCGGAACTCAACGTCACGTCGCCGCGTCCGTGGCGCCGATTCGGCGAAGCGCTGTCGATCCAGCTATTGAATCCCAAGGCGGGTTTCTTCTTTCTCGCGGTATTCCCGCAGTTCATCAAGCCGGGGGACAGCTACTACAGTCAGTTTTTCCTGCTGGTGTCTTCCTATGGCTTGCTTGTCGTACTGGTTCACACCGGCTATGCGCTCATGGCCAACCGTGCAAGAGGCTGGCTCTCCACGAACAGGGGCGCAGGGATCGTCGGCAAGTTATCAGGCATCACCTTTTTCTGTTTTGGTGTATTGATGGCTTCCGCGAGCAAATGAGCGGACTCGGATAAAGCTTCTTGCTATTCTGACGTCCCTCTTTCATGGACGAATACTGAGACCCTCCATGGCTAACGACACTTCGTCATCCATCGGGAAGATACTGCGGGCACTGCTGTTTGCCCTGATCGGTATCGGCCTGTTGAGCATTGCCGTTCATCTCACCCTTGATCGACGCGAATTCCTCGCTCATGCACAGACCGCCGATGGCGTCGTCAGCCGCTTGAATGCCGGTGGCTCGCATCCCGAGATTGCCTTTACCACCGGCAATGGTGAAAAGATTTCCTACCCGCAGGGCGGTTTTATCTTCGGCTATCGGCAGGATCAGTCGGTGCGTGTGCATTACCTGCCCGAACGGGCGGCGGGCAGCGCCATCGTCGATGACCCGGCCGCACTGTGGGGCACCTCCGGTGTATTGGGTTGCATCGGCCTGGTGTTCGCCATTGTCGGTTTGTTGGGAATCATCCGTCAGCGTGGTCGCGGTGCGGCTCATTCACATAAAGGATCTTGAACATGAGTTACAACATCCCGATCCCGGTCAACGAAAGTCGCTGGCAGTACCAGACCGCCAGCGGCGGCGGCCTGACCGTGGTGATGGTGGCGGGCAGTGGCGGTTCGATCATCTTGCGTTCGCCCCAGGGCGAGGACGTCAGCTACCGTTACGGCGGCGTTGGGGTTGGAGCCGGATTTGGCGCGCGGCTGCCGCGTTTCGGCAAGATCAATATCCAGATCAAAGGCAAGAGCGTGGGTGGGGCCGCGGCGGCGGAGGCTTTCCCGAGTACCGGCAAGGTGTTTGTCAGCGATGCCCTGGTCGAGCGTGACCTGACCAGCGACGACATCACCGGGCCGTGCATGTACACCGAAGTGGGGGCGGGCCTGGTGGTTGGCGGTTCGGCCACGGCGTTGCTGTTCGGGCTTGATCCCAAATTGCTGGCGTTGTCGGTGGCGCTGAGCGCCAGCCCCGCGACCATGATGGCCGCCAGCATCGTCAACCGGCAACTGGTGCAGTCGGCCAAAGGGGCCCTGGTGATGGCGGGCATGAACGCTGGCGTGCAGGCCGGTGGTGGGGCGGCGATCTATATTGGCTACCTGTTTTAGCCAGTTATGAAGAACCTGTGGGAGCGAGCCTGCTCGCGATAGCGGTGGGTCAGGTGGCATTGATGCCGACTGTTGCTTCGCTATCGCGAGCAGGCTCGCTCCCACGGGGATAGTGCTCGTGTCGAGCCACTGCAGAGTCCCTGGGCCTATGAAAAAGCCGCGAATCAACGCGGCTTTTTCATGCCTTCAAGAAGCCGCCCGTCGTGCGCTGCTGGCAGCGACTTGCCGCTCTACTACAGTGACGGATCCACCCTCTTAAAGGATTAAGACATGGCAACTACCGATAGCACGACGGCAAGTACCCATTCCGTGAGAAGTGGCCCGGGCACCGTCCAGATCGATCTCACCGGCCAATCCGACGAAAACCAAAGCATCGTTATCCAGCCGGACGGCAAGATACTGGTCGGGGGGTATACCGAATATCTGGCATGGGGTTACCCCGGGGCACCAGGCGAAGAAAGCTACGGCTACGAACAGAACCATTCCGTTATCCGCCTGAACGCGGATGGTAGCCTGGACACCAGCTTCCATGACGGTGGCGTCGATATCATACCCGCCGCGATAGCCCCGGCGTCGCGCTATGAGCTGACGGCCGTGCAGCCCGATGGCAAGGTGCTTATCGCCGTCGCGCAGAACACCAGCGTACAGGTGGAGCGCTTCAACAGCGATGGGACGCGGGATGCTACTTTTGGTCAAAACGGCGTCATCACCGTCGGCATCAGCCATGAGTTCAAGGACATCGACCTGACGGCCAATGCGGATGGCACATTCCAGATCAGCGCCCGCGGGTTTGATCAGGCCACTGTTTCCTGGATCGGCAATGACGGCACCTTCGTCGATGGCTTTGGCGAGAATGGCGTGCTGAGTGTCGCCATTCCCGAAGACGCCTACTACAACGGCGGGATTTCCACCGCAGTGCAGGCAGATGGAGGCGTTGTGGTCGGGGCTGCGTACAATGCCGCCGATGCAGGGGAGCCGACATACGCCCTGCAGCGTTTCAACCCCGACGGTCAGTTGGATACCCATTTCGGCAACGACGGTGTCCTTTACCTGAGCCCTGCCATGGGGTTTGGCGAAGACTCGGTGATCAGCCTGCAAACGGACGGCAAGATCGTCGTGATGGGCCATGGCGAAGGCGACACCTTGGCCACCGTGGTGCGGCTGAACGTCGACGGCTCCTTCGACAACACCTTTGGCGCCAATGGCGCGGTCACCTTCGAGGCCGGCACGCCTGTGGCTCTGACGGTACAAGCCGATGGCAAGATCGTCGCTGCCGGCACGAATAACGGGGATTTCAGCGTCATCCGCTTGAACGCGGATGGCAGTTTAGACACCCGCTTCGGCAGCCAGGACGGCAAGCTCCATGTGGACGGATACGCCGGCGAGGAAATCCTGCAAGGTACCGATGCCGCCGAAATCATCCATGGCCTGGCCGGTGATGACGTGCTTCAAGGCAACGGTGGGCGCGACGTTTTGCAAGGTGGCGCTGGCGCCGACATCTTCCGCTTTAGCGAACTGAGCGACAGCTTCCGCACCGATACGCAAAACAGCAGCGATCGAATCCAGGACTTCGACGCCTCCCACGACCGCATCGACCTGATTGCCCTGGGCTTCACCGGAATCGGCGACGGCCATGACGGCACCTTGGCCATCCAGGCCAGCGCAGATGGCACGCGCACCTACCTCAAGAGTTACGACGCCGATGCCTCCGGGCAACGCTTCGAACTGGCCCTGGACGGCGATTGGGTAGCTCAGTTGAACAGCACCAACCTGGTGTTCACCGCGCCCACGGTAGAGGGAGCGTCTGGCAAAGATACGATCACCGGTACTGCCTTGTCGGAAATCGTCCATGGCCTGGACGGCAACGACCGTATCAACGGCGGCGCTGGAGCGGATGTCATCATCGGTGGCAGGGGCGCCGATCGCCTTAACGGCGGGGACAGGGCCGACATCTCGTTGTGGACCGATAACCATCAGAACGATGACGTGTTTCGCTATACCTCTACCGAGGACAGCTATCGTACTGACAGCCAGAGCTTTGCCGACCTGATCGAGGGCTTCACGGTTGACGACAGGATCGATGTATCGGCGCTGGGTTATACCGGCTTCGGAGAGGGTACGGATAATACGCTGAAGGTGGTCTACAACGAGGCGTTGGACCGGACGTACCTGACGGATGTGGAAGCAGACGCCCAGGGTCACTGGTTTCAGATCGGGCTTGCCGGGGACTGGCGGGAAAGCCTCGACGAAGATCACATGATCTTTGCTCCCGATGCCGGGATAGGATTGGTCGGGGTAGCGTCAGAGGTCGATCCAGGACATCTGTTGTCCTGATGCCCGTGGAGGAGGTCGCGTGGCAGTGGGGAGCTGCCACGCGACAAACCGTCAGACGTTGAAGCGGAAGTGCATCACGTCGCCGTCCTTGACGATGTATTCCTTGCCTTCCAGGCGCCATTTACCGGCTTCCTTGGCACCGGCTTCACCCTTGTACTGGATGAAGTCGTTGTAGGCGATCACCTCGGCACGGATGAAGCCCTTTTCGAAGTCGGTGTGGATCACGCCGGCGGCTTGCGGGGCGGTGGCGCCGACGCGCACTGTCCAGGCGCGGACTTCCTCGACACCGGCGGTGAAGTAGGTCTGCAGGTGAAGCATTTCATAGCCGGCGCGGATCACGCGGTTCAGGCCAGGCTCTTCCAGGCCCAGGGCCTCGAGGAACATGTCTTTCTCTTCGCCGTCGTCCAGCTCGGCGATCTCCGCTTCGATCTTGTTGCAGACCGGAACCACCATGGCACCTTCTTCTTCGGCGATGGCCTTGACCACGTCCAGGTGCGGGTTGTTCTCGAAACCGTCTTCAGCGACGTTGGCGATGTACATGACCGGCTTGGTGGTCAGCAGGTGGAAGCCCTTGATCACCAGCTTCTCATCGTTGCTCATGTTCTTCATCAGGCTGCGCGCAGGCTTGCCTTCGGTGAAGTGGGCGATCAATTGCTCCAGCAGGCCTTTCTGGACCACTGCGTCCTTGTCGCCACCCTTGGCGTTGCGGGCGACTTTCTGCAGTTGCTTTTCGCAGCTGTCGAGGTCGGCAAAGATCAGTTCCAGGTCGATGATCTCGATGTCGCGCTTCGGGTCGACGCTGTTGGAGACGTGAATCACGTTCTCGTCTTCAAAGCAGCGCACCACGTGGGCGATGGCGTCGGTTTCACGGATGTTGGCCAGGAACTTGTTGCCCAGGCCTTCGCCTTTCGAGGCGCCGGCAACGAGGCCCGCGATGTCGACGAACTCCATGGTGGTCGGCAGGATGCGCTTGGGGTTGACGATGGCCGCCAGTGCGTCCAGGCGCGAATCCGGCATCGGCACGATACCGCTGTTCGGCTCGATGGTGCAGAAGGGGAAGTTCTCGGCCGCGATACCGGATTTGGTCAGGGCGTTGAACAGGGTGGACTTGCCGACGTTAGGCAGACCGACGATGCCGCAATTGAATCCCATGGTGTTTCCCCTCGGTAAGAGTCAGGCCTTCTGGCTGTGCAGGTTTTTCATCGCGCGGTTCCATTCACCGGCGAGAATATCCGGCAGCACGCCGAGGGCAAAGTCGATGCTGGCATCGAGTTTTTCCTGTTCGGCGCGAGGCGCGCGACCCAGGACAAAATTTGAAACCATGCTGGCTACGCCCGGGTGGCCGATGCCAAGCCGCAGACGGTAAAAGGTATTCTGATTACCCAGCTGCGCGATGATGTCGCGCAACCCGTTGTGACCGCCATGGCCGCCGCCCTGCTTGAGCTTGGCAACGCCCGGAGGCAGGTCGAGTTCGTCGTGGGCCACCAGGATTTCTTCAGGCTTGATGCGGAAGAAACCAGCCAATGCCGCCACGGCCTGGCCGCTGCGGTTCATGTAGGTGGTGGGAATCAACAGGCGAACATCCTGACCTTGATGCGAGAAGCGCCCGGTCAGGCCGAAATACTTGCGATCGGCCGCCAGGCTGACGCCTTGTGCGTGCGCGATGCGCTCAACAAAAAGGGCCCCTGCGTTATGCCGGGTCTGTTCGTATTCGGTGCCTGGATTTCCCAGGCCAACGATCAGTTTGATGGCAGTCACGATAGGGGCCCTTCCTGGAGTGTGGACAACGTCGCGATCAGACCTAGCGACAGTGGACGAACAATGCGGATCTACCGTTAAGTAAACTTCGCGTTCCCGCCCGCTGTCTCGCTACGTTCCAGTCCGCGATGTTTTCCGGTCACTCCGGCGACAGAGTGAAATTACTCTGCAGCGCCTTCTTCGGTAGCTTCTGGAGCAACACGTGGAGCGTGGACGTTGGCAACAGCCTTGTCATCACCGTGTGCCAGGGCAACGAACTCAACGCCTTTAGGGGCCTTGAGGTCAGACAGGTGAATGATCGTGCCGATTTCGGCGTCAGCCAGGTCGACTTCGATGAATTCAGGCAGGTCTTTCGGCAGGCAGGAAATTTCCAGCTCGGAAGTCACGTGCGAGATTTCGCCGCCTTTCTTGACCGGGGCAGCTTCGTTGATGAAGTGCACTGGAACGGTAGCGGTCAGTTTCTGGCCAGCCACGACGCGAATGAAGTCGGCGTGCATGATGAACTGCTTGGCCGGGTGACGCTGCATCGCTTTAACGATGACGTTCTGCTTCTTGCCATCAACGTTCAGTTCGATTACGTGGCTGAAAGCAGCCTCGTCTTCGAACAGCTTGGCCACTTCTTTGGCCAGCATGGTGATGGACTCAGGGGCCTTGTCACCACCGTATACAACGGCAGGAACCTGGCTGGCGAGACGACGCAGGCGGCGGCTCGCACCTTTCCCCAGGTCGGTACGCGCTTGGGCGTTCAGGATGAAATCAGTCATTTTGTATCTCCAAAATAGCCATTCCGGGTGACGTCTGCGACCGACGTCAAAGCGGATGGGCAAAAAAGCCCCGCCCCAACATGATTGTTGGGGCGGGGCGCTTTTCGTCAACGGGATGTCATGTAAGGGCAGGGCCCTTAGCGGAACATCGCGCTGATCGATTCTTCATTGCTGATGCGGCGAACCGCCTCGGCAACCACCGGTGCGATATCCAGTTGACGGATACGTACACAGGCTTGTGCGGCAGCGGACAGCGGGATGGTGTTGGTCACCACCAGCTCGTCCAGCACGGAATTTTCAATGTTTTCGATTGCCCGACCCGACAGCACAGGGTGAGTGCAGTAGGCAAAGACCTTGGCAGCGCCATGCTCTTTCAGGGCCTTGGCCGCGTGGCACAGGGTGCCGGCGGTGTCGACCATGTCGTCAACCAGGATACAGGTACGCCCTTCGACGTCACCGATGATATGCATCACTTCGGAGTGATTGGCTTTCTCACGGCGTTTGTCGATGATGCCCAGATCCACGCCCAGGGATTTGGCAACTGCCCGTGCACGCACGACGCCACCAATGTCCGGGGACACGATCATCAGGTTCTCGAAGCGCTGATCTTCAATGTCATCCACCAGGACTGGGGAGCCGTAGATGTTGTCCACGGGAATATCGAAGAAGCCCTGGATCTGGTCAGCATGCAGGTCAACCGTGAGGACACGATCGATGCCGACGACGGTGAGCATGTCAGCCACGACTTTCGCGCTGATAGCCACACGCGCGGAACGCGGACGGCGATCCTGGCGGGCATAACCAAAGTAGGGAATAACAGCAGTGATACGAGTAGCCGAGGAACGGCGGAAGGCATCAGCCATCACGACGAGTTCCATCAGGTTATCGTTGGTCGGAGCGCAAGTCGGCTGAATAATGAAGACGTCTTTACCGCGAACGTTTTCATTGATCTCGGCAGTGATTTCGCCGTCGGAGAACTTACCGACAGAAATGTCACCGAGAGGGATATGCAGCTGACGTACGACACGCCGAGCCAGATCGGGGTTAGCGTTCCCCGTAAAGACCATCATCTTGGACACGCGCAGTACCTGAAGGCTGAGGGTATACCTGGATGAGTATAGGAAAATGGCAGGGGCGGCTGGATTCGAACCAACGCATGGCAGGATCAAAACCTGCTGCCTTACCGCTTGGCGACGCCCCTGTATCTGTTGCTGCGAGTGCCCAGCACTCGATTCCTTTTAGAGCAGACTTTGCAGCTTGCGATGCAACATCGAAACGTTGCTTCCTTTCGCTACAAACCCTGTAAGGGTCTCTGTCAGAAGGGCCGAGACTTTATCAGCTTCAGCTTTGCTTGGGAAGCCCCCAAACACACAACTTCCAGTTCCGGTGAGTTTTGCTTCGGTAAATTTACCTAACAAATTCAATGCGTTACGAACATCTGGATAACGCCTTGCTACCACCGGTAAGCAGTCATTTCGACTGTTTCCCTTGGGAACGGGGCGCACTTTAATGGGCGGAGAGTTACGTGTCAACAGTGGATCTGAAAAAATTTCTGCTGTACTTACAGAGACTTGCGGCACCAGTACCAGGTACCAGGGTTCTTCGGGCTCGACGGGGGTGAGTTTCTCCCCGACGCCCTCGGCAAAAGCCGCGTGGCCACGCACGAAAACCGGCACGTCGGCCCCTAGCGTCAGGCCCAGCGCCGCCAGGCGATCAGCGTCCCAGTCGAGCTGCCACAGATGATTGAGCCCGAGCAGGGTCGTCGCTGCATTCGAGCTGCCACCGCCGATACCGCCGCCCATGGGCAGGATCTTTTCGATCCAGATGTCGATACCCAGCGCACAACCGGATTGCTCCTGGAGTTTTTTTGCGGCCTTGACGATCAGATTGCTGTCGTGGGGAACGCCTGCGAACTCGGTGTGCAGGCGAATGACACCGTCCTCGCGCACCGCGAAGGTGATTTCATCGCCGTAGTCCAGGAACTGGAAAATCGTCTGCAGCTCGTGATAACCGTCCGGACGACGCCCCAGGATGTGCAACATCAGGTTGAGCTTGGCCGGGGAGGGCAGGGTCAGGCGCGCAGCGGTCATGTCATTGCCCCAGTTTGCGCGGCTGCCATTGCTTGATCACCAGCGTGACATCCAGATCGCTGCCATGCAGCTTGATTCGTTCGGGCAGCCAGTAGCCATTCTGCTGGGCATAGCTGAGGTATTCGATCTGCCAGTCGTCCTGCTCCAGATTGGACAGGCGGCTGTCGGCGTCCAGGGTCAGGCGGCTCTTGCTGTCCGGTGCCGGCAACCCGCGCACCCACCAGGTCAAGTGGGAGACCGGCAATTTCCAGCCCAGTTGCTCTTCCAGCAAGGCTTCGGGCGTGGGGGCTTCGTAGCGGCCCTGGTTGGCGACTTCCAGCGAAACCTGCCCCGGCCGACCGGTCAGGCGCGCCGCGCCGCGCCCCAGCGGGCCGGACAGGCGGATGTCGTAGTAGTCCTGGCGTTGCAGCCAGAACAGCGTCCCACTGCCCGAATCCTTTGGCGCACGGATGCCGATCTTGCCGTCGATCTGCCAGCCGTCGAGGCTGCTCAGTTGAGCCTTGTGCTCCCGCCACTGGGCCGGGTTGCCGTGGCCCTGGACGGATTCGCGGGTGCCGAAGCCCGTACAGCCGGCGAGCAGGGCGATGAAGCTGAAAACGATGAAGTGGCGCAAAAGCATGATCTTAAAGGGTCTCTGATCCGGTCAGGCGTTTAATGGTACCGCGCAGGATAGGGCTGTCGGGCTGGTCCTTGAGGAACTTGCTCCAGATCTGCCGGGCCTCGCGTTGTTTGCCGGCGGCCCACAGGACCTCGCCCAGGTGAGCGGCGACTTCCTGATCGGGAAAGCGCTCCAGGGCCTGGCGCAGCAGGCGTTCGGCTTCGTCGAGGTTGCCCAGGCGGAAATTCACCCAGCCGAGGCTGTCGAGCACTGCCGGGTCTTCCGGGTTGAGCTGATGGGCCTGCTCGATCAATACCTTGGCTTCGGCATAGCGGGTGGTTCGGTCCGACAGGGTATAGCCGAGGGCGTTCAGGGCCATGGCGTTGTCGGGGTCGCGCTGGATGATCAGGCGCAGGTCTTTTTCCATCTGCGCCAGGTCGTTGCGTTTTTCTGCCAGCATCGCACGGGTGTACAGCAGGTTCAGATCGTCCGGGTATTGCTTCAGGGCCTGTTGCAACACGCTCCAGGCTTTGTCGCCCTGATTGTTGGCCGACAGGGTTTCGGCTTCGATCAGGTAGAGCTGGATGCCATAGTCCGGCTGGGCGTCGCGCTGTACGGCCAGGCGACTCTGGGCCTCGGCCGTCTTGCCGTTGCCGATCAGGATATCGGCCTGGCGTAACTGCGCCGGCAGGTAGTCGTTGCCCGGGCCGACCTGGGCGTACTCGATCAGCGCGCTTTGCGGGTCGTTGCGTTCTTCGGCGATGCGACCCAGGTTCAGGTGGGCCGAGTCGACATGGCTTTCCCGGGCGATCAGGTCTTCCAGGTAGCCCTTGGCCTCGTCCCAGGCCTTGGCTTCCAGGCAAACCAGTGCCAGGGAGTAGCGCAATTCGTCGTCTTCGGGGTATTGCTGGACCAGGCTGGAGAACTCCACCTTGGCATCGTCCATGCGGTTGTTTTCCACCAGCATGCGGGCGTAGGTGAGGCGCAGACGCTTGTCGTCCGGATACTTCTTGATGCTTTTTTCCAGCAGCGGCAGGGCTTCGTCGCCGCGGTTCAAGCCTTGCAGCAGGCGGGCACGCAGCAGGATCGGCGCTACTTCGCCGGCTTCCGGCGGGTTGTCTTCCAGCAGGGTGAGGGCGCCCTGGGCGTCGCCATCCTGTTGCAGCAGCAGGGCCTTGCCGAAAATCAACTGCCCATTGTTCGGATGGCGTTCCAGCAGGCGGTCGAAGCTTTTCATCAGACCGCTGCGGGTTTCCTGATCGGTATCGGCAGCCGACAGCGCGAGGAAATCGAAGTGGGTATCCCCCTTGCCCTGCAGCACTTTCTCCATATAGGCCATGGAATCGTCGTAGCGCCCGGCGCGTGCCAGTTGCACGGCGGCGGCGCGTTGCGCTTCGAGGTCGTCCGGGGCATTGCGAGCCCAGATCATCGCGGTATCCAGCGCAGCCTGATCGGCTCCCAGGTACTCGGCGATGCGGAACGCCCGCTCGGAGATACCCGGGTCCTGGGTATTGATGGCCTGGGTCACGTAGTTGTCCAGCGCAATGTCGAAGCGATTGCGCTGGCCCGCCAGTTCGGCGCTCAACAGGCTGAAGATGGTTTCTTCACTGAACGAGCCGTAGACCTTGGGTTTTTCAGGTGCCTGCGTGCTGTCTTCGACCGGCGGCGTACCGTCCGTCGAAACGGGGGCCATGGACTGGCAGCCGCTGAGCAAGGCAAGAGCGAGGAGCAACGCGGAAGATCTATTCATATAGGAAGAGGACGACTAACCTGCGGTCGGATCATCATGACACAAGCCTTCGGTCAAACATAACCGCCCCGTCGATTTACGGAGCGGGCGAGGGCGATAGAGATGCGGTAGTTGTTCTGGATCTGGCGAAGTAGGACAATTGCCGGCTTCACGTCACCATCAGCGACCTTGAATGGCCTTCCTTGCACTTGGTATCAACCACAAGACTGCTTCAGTAGACGTCCGCGAGCGCGTGGCCTTTACGCCTGAGCAACTGGTGGAGGCCTTGCAGCAGCTCTGCCGGCTCACCGAGAGCCGCGAGGCTGCGATCCTCTCTACCTGCAATCGCAGTGAACTCTATATAGAACAGGATCATGTTTCGGCCGATGCGGTGCTGCGCTGGCTGGCCGAATACCACGACTTGAGCCTTGAGGAGCTGCGCGCCAGTGCCTATGTGCACGAAGATGATGCGGCCGTTCGTCACATGATGCGCGTCGCCTCCGGGCTCGATTCGCTGGTGCTGGGCGAACCGCAGATTCTTGGCCAGATGAAGTCGGCCTATGCCGTGGCCCGGGAGGCCGGTACGGTCGGCCCGCTGCTGGGGCGGTTGTTCCAGGCCACGTTCAATGCCGCCAAGCAGGTGCGCACCGACACGGCCATCGGCGAGAACCCGGTGTCCGTGGCGTTTGCCGCCGTCAGCCTGGCAAAACAGATTTTCAGCGATCTTCAACGCAGCCAGGCACTGCTGATCGGCGCCGGCGAGACCATCACCCTGGTCGCCCGCCATCTGCACGACCTGGGGGTCAAGCGCATCGTCGTCGCCAACCGGACCCTGGAGCGGGCCAGTACCCTGGCCGAACAGTTCGGCGCCCATGCGGTGCTGCTGTCGGATATCCCGGCCGAGTTGGTGCACAGTGACATCGTCATCAGTTCCACCGCCAGCCAGTTGCCGATCCTGGGCAAGGGCGCGGTGGAAAGCGCCCTGAAGCTGCGCAAGCACAAGCCCATCTTCATGGTGGACATTGCCGTGCCCCGGGACATCGAGCCGGAGGTCGGCGAACTGGACGATGTGTACCTCTACAGCGTCGACGACCTGCATGAAGTGGTCGCCGAAAACCTCAAGAGCCGGCAGGGCGCGGCCCAGGCGGCGGAAGAGATGATCACCGTTGGCGCCGAGGACTTCATGGTGCGCCTGCGCGAGCTGGCCGCGGTGGATGTGCTCAAGGCCTATCGTCAGCAGAGCGAACGCCTGCGCGATGAAGAGCTGCAAAAGGCCCAGCGCCTGCTGGCCAACGGCGGCAGCGCCGAAGAAGTGCTGGTGCAACTGGCCCGTGGCCTGACCAATAAATTGCTCCACGCCCCCAGTGTCCAGCTCAAGAAACTGACCGCCGAGGGCCGCCTCGATGCACTGGCCATGGCCCAGGAACTCTTTGCCCTCGGTGAGGGTTCACCGGATAGCTTTTCGGATAAGAAATCGCAATGAAAGCGTCACTGCTCAATAAACTGGACACCCTCCAGGACCGTTTCGAAGAACTGACTGCCCTGCTGGGCGATGGTGAAGTCATTTCCGACCAGAACAAATTCCGCACCTATTCCAAGGAGTACGCGGAAGTCGAGCCGGTTGTCGCCACCTATAAACAGTTGCTCAAAGTGCAGGACGACCTTGCCGGTGCCCAGGCGCTGCTCAAGGACAGCGACCCGGACCTGCGTGAAATGGCAGTGGAGGAAGTCCGCGAAGCCAAGGAGCAGTTGATCGAACTGGAAAGCAACCTGCAACGCATGCTGCTGCCCAAGGATCCGAACGATGGGCGCAACGTGTTCCTCGAGATCCGTGCCGGCACCGGTGGCGACGAGGCAGCGATCTTTTCCGGCGACCTGTTCCGCATGTATTCGCGTTATGCCGAGCGTCGCGGTTGGCGGGTGGAGATCCTCTCGGAGAACGAAGGGGAGCATGGCGGCTATAAGGAAGTCATCGCCCGGGTCGAAGGCGACAACGTCTACGGCAAGTTGAAGTTCGAGTCCGGCGCCCACCGCGTACAGCGCGTGCCGGCCACCGAGTCCCAGGGGCGCATCCACACCTCGGCCTGCACGGTGGCGGTATTGCCCGAGCCGGACGAACAGGAAGCCATCGAAATCAACCCGGCGGACCTGCGGATCGACACCTACCGCTCTTCCGGCGCGGGCGGTCAGCACGTCAACAAGACCGATTCGGCGATCCGCATTACCCACTTGCCTTCGGGCATTGTGGTCGAATGCCAGGAAGAGCGTTCCCAGCACAAGAACCGGGCCCGGGCCATGGCCTGGCTGTCGGCCAAGCTCAACGACCAGCAGACCAGTGCCGCCGCCAGCGCCATCGCCAGCGAGCGCAAGTTGCTGGTGGGCTCGGGTGATCGCTCCGAACGCATCCGCACCTACAACTTTGCCCAGGGCCGGGTCACCGATCACCGGGTCAACCTGACCTTGTATTCCCTGGATGAAATCCTGGCCGGCGGTGTCGATGCGGTGATCGAACCGCTGCTGGCCGAATACCAGGCCGACCAATTGGCCGCGATTGGCGAATAAAAGGTGAACACATGACCATCATCGCCAGTCTGCTACGCGCCGCCGAGCTGCCGGATTCACCCACGCCAAAACTGGACACCGAGTTGCTGCTGGCGGCGGCGCTGGGCAAGTCCCGCAGCTTCCTGCACACCTGGCCCGAGCGGATCGTGCCAAGCGAGGCCGCGCTGCTGTTTTCCGAGTACCTGCGTCGGCGTCGTTCCGGCGAGCCGGTGGCCTATATCCTGGGGCAGCAGGGCTTCTGGAAACTTGACCTGGAAGTCGCGCCCCATACCCTGATTCCGCGTCCCGACACCGAGTTGCTGGTAGAAACCGCGCTGGCCTTGCTGCCGGCCGCTGCGGCCAGGGTCCTGGATCTGGGCACCGGCAGCGGCGCGATTGCCCTGGCCCTGGCCAGCGAGCGCCAGGCCTGGATGGTCACGGCGGTCGACCGGGTGCTGGAGGCCGTGGCCCTGGCCGAGCGCAATCGCCAGCGCCTGGGCCTGGCCAACGTCACGGTGTCGAGCAGTCACTGGTTCAGTGCCTTGGATGGTGAGCGTTTCGAGTTGATCATCAGCAACCCGCCTTACATTGCCGCCGCCGATCCACACCTGGCCGAAGGCGACGTGCGTTTCGAACCCGCCAGTGCATTGGTCGCGGGCCAGGATGGGCTCGATGACCTGCGCGAGATCATTGCTCAGGCGCCGGTTCATCTGGCACCGGGCGGCTGGTTGATGCTCGAGCACGGTTACGATCAGGCCGGGGCGGTGCGGGATCTGTTGCAGGCCCAGGGCTTCTCCGAGGTCCACAGTCGCAAGGACCTCGGCGGCCATGAACGCATCAGCCTGGGGTGCCTGCCGTGCTGAACGATCAGGAGCTGTTGCGCTACAGCCGGCAGATTCTGCTGCAACATGTCGACATCGACGGCCAGCTGCGCCTCAAGCAGAGTCGTGCATTGATTGTCGGCCTCGGTGGTCTCGGTGCGCCGGTGGCTTTGTATCTGGCCGCCGCCGGGGTTGGCGAACTGCACCTGGCGGACTTCGATACGGTCGACCTGACTAACCTGCAACGCCAGATCATCCATGACACCGACAGCGTTGGCCTGAGCAAGGTCGATTCGGCCCTGCGTCGTCTCACGGCGATCAATCCCGAGGTTCGACTGGTGCCTCATCCGACGGCCATGGACGAGGACAGCCTGGCCGCGGCTGTCGCGGCAGTGGATCTGGTGCTGGACTGTTCCGATAATTTTTCGACGCGCACGGCGGTCAACGCGGCGTGTGTCGCAGCGGGCAAGCCACTGGTCAGCGGTGCGGCGATCCGTCTTGAGGGCCAGCTTTCGGTGTTCGACCCACGCCGTCCCGAAAGCCCTTGCTATCACTGCCTCTACGGCCATGGCAGCGAGGCCGAGCTGACCTGCAGCGAAGCGGGGGTGCTTGGGCCGTTGGTGGGCCTGGTGGGCAGTTTGCAAGCCCTTGAAGCCTTGAAATTGCTGGCCGGTTTTGGTGAGCCGTTGGTGGGACGCCTGCTGTTGATCGATGCCTTGGGGACGCGGTTCCGCGAATTACGGGTCAAGCGTGACCCGGGCTGTAGTGTCTGTGGTGGCTCGCATGAGTGAAGCGCCGGTCGGTGTGCTCGACTCGGGCGTCGGCGGGTTGTCGGTGCTGGGGGAGATCCGTCGGCTGCTGCCCAACGAATCGCTGTTGTACATGGCTGACTGCGGGCATATCCCCTACGGCGAGAAAACGCCGGAATACATCCGACAGCGCTGCGCGATCATTGCCGATTTTCTCCTCGGCCAGGGCGCCAAGGCACTGGTGGTGGCTTGCAATACCGCGACGGTCGCCGCGGTAGCTGATTTGCGTCGCGATTTTCCCCACTGGCCCATCGTCGGCATGGAGCCGGCGGTCAAGCCGGCCGCCGCCGCTACCCGCAGTGGCATAGTCGGCGTACTGGCCACCACTGGCACCTTGCAGAGCGCCAAGTTCGCCGCCTTGCTCGACCGTTTCGCCACCGATGTGCGGGTCATCACCCAACCGTGCCCGGGCCTGGTGGAACTGATCGAGACGGGTGACTTGCACAGTCCGGCCTTGCATCAGTTGCTGCAACATTACGTTGACCCGTTGCTCGCAGCCGGCTGCGATACGCTGATCCTGGGGTGCACGCACTATCCGTTCCTCAGGCCATTGCTCAAGCAGATGATCCCGGATCACATCAGCCTGATCGACACCGGCGCCGCCGTGGCCCGGCAACTTCAGCGTCTGCTGGCCGAACGTGGGTTGTTGGCGGAGGGACCGGCCAGCGAAACTCAATTCTGGAGTAGCGCTGATCCGACACATTTAAGAAATATCCTACCGATGTTATGGCGTTCGTCTGGCCTTGTGCAAAGCTTCAATCTGTAAGCAAAATGTGAAAATTCCGTAAATGCTGCTGAACTTCTGTTCCGGCGCGGATTTCTATAGCTCTGTCGGTTTGTAACAAAAAACTAACGATGTTCGTTCGGAAAAGGATGTTTCTAATGAAGCGCTTATTCTGCTTTGCCGCATTTGCGGCTGCATTGCTGGGGCACACTTACACGGCGCAGGCTGCGGGTGTTGAGTTCGGGGTCGGCCAGACCAGCGACTCGACCATGACCTATCGCCTGGGGATGCAATTCGATTGGGACAAGAGTTGGTGGCAAAGCGACGTAGGCCGTCTGACCGGCTACTGGAGCGGTGCCTACACCTACTGGGAAGGGGATAAGACTTCCAGTAACCACAGCCTGTCGTTCTCGCCGGTCTTCGTGTATGAATTTTCCGGGGAGAACGTGAAGCCTTACATTGAGGCCGGCGTGGGCGTTGCGCTGTTCGACAAGACCGAGGTGGAAGATAACAAGCTCGGTACCGCGTTCCAGTTCGAAGACCGCATCGGCTTCGGCCTGCGCTTCAATGGCGGACATGAAGTGGGCATTCGTGCCACTCACTATTCCAATGCGGGCATCAAGTCGACCAACGATGGCGTGGAAAGCTACGCCCTGCATTACACGATGCCGCTGTAATACCTGACCCTGTGGGGAGCAGTTGCTTGCAACGGCGCTGGTGCGGTTGGCTTTGACGTCGATTGTGTTACCGCTATCGCGAGCAGGCTCGCTCCCACACTGTTTCGCGGGTAGCCGCGAGTCTGATATCCCCTGCTGATCCCTGTGGGCGCACGCCTGCTCGCGATAGCGGCGGCGATGTTCTACCGATATGCCGTCGTAATCCCCTGGCGCTCCTCAATACACTCCGGCGCTCCCATCTCGAACTCCCGGCAGATCAGCGGGCGCTTTTCGTAGATGGTGCACTTCATGCTGTCGCGATCCAGCGCCGCGCACCAGCCATCATCGAGACGCAGCATCACTTCCCCGCCCCAATCGTCCGTGGCGATGAAGCGTTGCGGGACGCCGGTGTCGGTGATCAGCAGCACTTCCAGTTGGCAGCAGCACGCCGCGCACGTTGAACACGTAACGGTCGGTGCGGTGAGGTCAGCGAGAGGGATGGTTTCCATGGCGCGCAGTGTAAGGCAAGCGGGCCGTTCAGGGTCGACCCTTGATCGGTGACCAGGCGCTTGCCTGGCAAGGATCGATGTCCGCCTGTGCGGTCTGTCCCGAAGGTGGTAACGGCCATAGCGCGGCCAGGGCCGTGACAGGGAGAAGCACTTCATGGGGACGTTCGACCAACTGGCTCAGGATGTAGGCGGCCGTTTCGTCTGCCGAGCCTGGTGTGGCCGGAAAGTCCGCCAGGCTCCCAAGCGCGCTATCGAAGTCCGGGCGAACAAGCGTTACATCGATGTTTTCGGAGGCGCGAGCCGATTCGAAAAGATAACGCATTGCCCCGTTGTTGCCTTCGGTGTGGGACGGTGGCAGGTAAGTTGCCGGGCTGATGATGCCCACCAGCAGGGGCGCGGTGCCGGCACGCAGCAATGGCGAGGCTGTTTCGATGCAAAGGCTTGCGACCAACAGGTTGCTGCGCACAATGTGTTCGATGAGAGCAGCGTCGGGGAGCTGACTGTCAACGTACTCGGTGGTGCCGGCGTTCAGGATCAGCGTGTCCAGGGCTCCCCACTGTTGAGCGATCCGATCAATGATGTCGCGTACCGTCTGGTCGTCGGTCAAGTCGCCAGGCATCGTCAGTACCTGACCTGGATAACGTGCCGACAGCGCTTCGCAGGATTGAGCCGAGCGTGAACTGATGGCCAGGTTCGCCCCGGTTTCGAGTATTGCCTGGGCCAACGAAGCGCCAACTCCGTTACCAGCCCCCGTTAGCCAATATCGTCGTGGTGGTCTCTGGCCCATTCCATACTCCTCTTGATCGGGGCGGCACGCCGCGACGGGTAAGGGGTGCCCATGGCAAAGTCCTTGCGTATAGTTTGACTATATCTCGCCTGACTGAGCCAGCACTCCGGATGTCGATAATTTTAAGTTCGCTGATCGCCCGGCTTGCCAGTCGTGGCATGTCGCCGCGTCGGCAAATTCCTGAATGCCCCCAACGCACGTTCCCGGGATTGGCTGAGATTGACGATCGGAGCCGGGTAGTCCGGCCTATGGAACAATCCGCCCAATGGATTATGGACCTGTTGCTTATCGAGATCGTTCAGCTCAGGTAACCAGCGTTTGATAAACAGGCCCTCACGGTCGAATTTTTCCGATTGGCTCAAGGGGTTGAAGATGCGAAACCAGGGCGCCGAGTCGGTGCCGGTGGAGGCGCTCCATTGCCAGCCACCGTTATTGGCGGCCAGGTCTCCGTCGATCAGGTGCTGCATGAAAAAGCGCTCGCCTTCGCGCCAGTCGATCAGCAGGTTCTTGGTAAGAAACATCGCGACGACCATCCGTAAACGGTTATGCATCCATCCTGTTTCCAATAGCTGACGCATGGCTGCATCGATGATCGGCAGTCCGGTGCGTGCCTGCTTCCAGGCTGCCAGCTCTTCAGGCGCATTGCGCCAGGCCAGGGCTTCGGTTTCCGGGCGAAACGCACGATGACGGGACACACGGGGAAAGCCCACCAGAATGTGTTTATAGAACTCACGCCAGAGCAATTCATTGATCCAGGTCACAACTCCGACACTTCCGCTCTCGAATTCGCCCTGGTTAGCCTGCAATGCGGCGTGCAGGCACTGGCGCGGCGAGACCACGCCAGCCACCAGGTAAGCCGAAAGCTGGCTGGTACCGGGCCTGGCGGGGAAGTCCCGTTCGCTTTGGTAAAAGTCCAGGTGTTGATCGACGAACGTGTCGAGGCGCCGCCGAGCTTCGTTTTCTCCGGCGGGCCAGAGGGCGCGCAAGGAATCGCTAGGGAGAGCAAATCCTTCGACCTCTGTGGGCACCGGGTCGCTGTGGATGCCGGTCGGTGCCTGCCGGGCCGGCGCACAGACCAGCTTCGGCAGTGAAAGGCGCAGGCGGCTGTAACAGACTTTGCGAAATTGGCTGAACACCTGGAAATAGCTGCCGGTCCGGGTCAGCACGCTGCCGGGCTTGAACAGCAGTTGGTCGAGATAACTGTGAAAATCGATGCCCTGGGCTTTCAGGCAACGGGCTGCTTCGGCATCGCGCCGAGCCTCATTCACTCCGTATTCTTCGTTGGCATGAACGGCTTCGATGTTCAGTTCGCGGCACAGCGTGAGCAATACGGACGGAGCCTGATCCCAGTGCGGTGCATGGCGGATCAACAAGGGAATGTTCAGTTCGGCCAAGGCCTTGCTCAGCGCAGCCAGGTTGCGCAGCCAGAAATCGATCTTGCACGGGGCGTCATCATGGGCACGCCACTGTGCCGGGCTCGTCAGGTACACCGCCACGCAAGGCCCCCGGGCCGCGGCAGCCGCCAGCGCGGTATTGTCGTTCACGCGCAGGTCACTGCGCAGCCAGATCAATTGCATGGGTTTTTCCATTTCAAAGAAGTGCTCTGCGACTCAGCTCGCGGTAAGCCGCTAACGGGTCTTCGGCCCAGGCGATGTCCTTCATCGAGACGCCGGTGGACAATTTGGCGTGATGGATCGAGGCGGCGCTGCCGGCAACGATGATCGGGCAGTCGACTCCATTCAGCAGCCTGGGCAGTTGGGACAGATTCATGGCGTGGCTGGAGTACAGCAGTACGCCGCGGGCCTTGAGGCGTTCGACCGCCAAGGCCAGTTCGCCTGCCGGTATCGGCCCGTCGAAGACTTCCACCGGGCAATCGGCGCTGCTCGCCAGCCAGGCGGTGAGCCACAGGCCCGGTTCCAGGGGAACGTCCGACTGGTTGACCAACAGCAACGGCGCGCCGCGTAGCTGACGGTTGTTGTGATAGATCCGGCTGCCGAACTTGCTGCGCAGCCAGGAATACAGGAATACCCGCTCCAACTGCGCGCCGAACTGGCCCTGCCAGCGCAACTGCAGCTCCTCCAGCAGGGGCAACAGCAACTGTTCGCACACTGTCCCGGGTGGGTACAAGCCCATGGCCTGGTTGACCAGATCATCCACCTGGCGCTCGGCCAGTTGCGTCACTGCCAGGGCGAGGGCGTGACGCTGGCGCTGCCAATGGCTGTCCGGCGGTTCGGTGGGCGGTTGCGGCGCGTCTAGCAAGGGCTTGATCTTGCTGACCGTCACGCCCCGGTCGATCCAGGTGAGGATGCTCTGGATTCGCTGTACATGTTCGGCGTTGAACAACCGGTGTCCCTTGGGTGTGCGCAACGGCACGATCAGGCCATAACGGCGCTCCCAGGCGCGCAACGTCACGGCGTTGACACCGGTTCGCCGCGCCACTTCGCGTATGGGCAGCCAGCCGTCTGCCAGGGCCTGGGCGAAATCGCTGCCAAGGTCTTCGCGAGCGCTGGAGTCGGTATCGCCTTTCATCAGATGGCGTTCCGCAAACTGAGGTTTTCCGGATGCGGTTGCAGGTAGACCTGCTGCGCCAGATAGGGATCGGGATGCAGGCGAAGGTGATGCTTGAGCAAGGTCAGCGGCACGACCAGCGGGACGATGCCGAGACGGTACTGGGCGATGAGATGCCGGACTTCCTGTTTGTCTTCGGCGTCGATGGCGCGTTTGAGATAACCGCTCAGGTGCTGCAACACATTGGTATGGGTGCGGCGGGTGGCGCATTTTTTCAGGGCGGCCATCAGTGCGCTGAAGTATCGCGGGCCCAGCTCGTTGGGGTCGGTCTTGCCCATGTTGCCCAACAGGTTGCCCAGGACTTTGTATTGCACAGGGTTGTGGGCCATCAGCAGGTACTTGTAGCGCGAGTGGAACGCAATCAGGTCGCGCCGGGTCAGGCCCTTGCGGCGCAGCGCTTGCCAGGCGGCGTAGGCGTACACCCGGGTGAGGAAATTCTCCCGCAGCACCGGATCGTTGAGGCGGCCGTCTTCTTCCACTGGCAGGTCCGGATGGAGCTCGCAGAATGCCTGGGCATAGACGCCACGTCCGCCACCTGGCTGCGACGCACCGTTATGGTCATGGACCTTGACCCGCTCCAGGCCGCATGACGGCGATTTTTGCATGAAGATGTAGCCGCAGATGTCGTCCAGTTCCGCAGCCATTTGCCGCGCGTAATCGACCAACGGGCGGGTCACGTTGAGGTCCCGTGTCACCGTGCCGACCACCTCGGGACGTTCGGGATTGCCCACCAGCCGGATCGGTTCTCGCGGAATGCCCAGGCCGATGGCGACTTCCGGGCAGACCGGCACGAAATCAAAATGCTCCGCGAGAAGACGACTGCACAACTGCGATTGCTTGTGCCCGCCGTTGAAGCGAACTTCTGCTCCCATGAGGCAAGCGCTGACGGCGATTTTCGGGCGGATGGCGGCTGAGTCGGACATGGGGACCTCTGATGCATAAACTTGTACAATTTGTTATTTCTTGTATAGTTTTTTCATCATAGATCCATGGCTGTACAAGTCAACCCGGTTTGCATGATGGGAGAGGTCGCTGGCGTTGTTCACGGGCAGGCTGCCGTCTCGTTCGACAGCAGCGGGTGGCGCAGGGTGACACGATCTACTGGAGGCTGGCGTGCAAGCGCCGCGCGGCTTCCTGGCCGCTGAGCCAGGCGCCTTCGACCCGGCCGGACAGGCACCAGTCGCCACAGACATACAAGCCCAGGTCGGCATCGGCCAGGGCGCCCCACTCATGATTGCCAGCGGGGCGGGCATAAAGCCAGCGATGGGCCACGCTGAAGCTCGGCGCTGGCATGGCGCTGTGCAGCAGTTCGGCAAAGGCACCGTGCAGGTGTTCGATCACCGCTTCCTTGGACAGGTCGATGTGCTGCCGGCTCCAGTCGCTCGTGGCGTGCAATACCCAGGTGTCGAGCGTGCTGTCGCGTCCCGGTTTGCTGCGGTTACGGGCCAGCCAGTCGAGGGGGCTGTCCTGCACGAAGCAGCCTTCCATGGGCGTATCCAGTGCCTGTTCGAAGGCCAGGGCAACGGCCCAGGTGGGGTCCATCTTCACGCCGGCCGCCACCCCGGCAAGTTTCGGCACGGCCGCCAGCAATGCGGTGGCCTGGGGCGCGGGCGTGGCGATGACAACCTGGCCGAAGGGGCCGTGGGTGAAGCCTTCCGCGTCCTGCAAGTGCCAGTGTTCCTGGCCGCGGTAGACCTCGGTGATCCGGCAGGAGAACTGCACTTGCAGCTTGCCGAGCAAGGCGCGGGTGATGGCGCTCATGCGTGGGGTGCCGACCCAGCGGGTCTGTTCGTCCGGGGAGGGGGTCAGTTGCCCGTCTTGGAAGTTGTAGAGTTGCGGGTTCCACTCCGCCGCCCAGCCGTTGGCCTGCCAGCGCTGGACTTCGGTGACGAAGCGGCGATCACGGGCGGTGAAATATTGCGCGCCCATGTCCAGTGTGCCAGCGTCGCTGCGTTTGCTGGACATGCGTCCGCCGCTACCGTGGCTTTTGTCGAAGAGTTGAACGACATGCCCGGCCTCCGTCAGGGCCTGGGCGGCTGAGAGTCCGGCGATGCCGGTGCCGATGATTGCGATGGGTACAGTCATGAGGGCCTCGTTTACCTTTCTGTACAGACTATGCCGTCGTTTAAACCTGTACAATTTGGGTTTTTGGTATAAGTTTTACCGTTCGCGTTTGGACAGGTTGACCTATTGTTAAACACAGACCCTGTCCGATACGAAAAATCCCTGCTTATAAAAATAGACTAGTGGGCCGGGTAAAACGCGCTGCGAGGAACATCTCATGCACATATTGCTGACCGGCGGTACTGGTTTGATCGGGCGTCAGCTCTGCCGCCTCTGGTTGGGGCAGGGGCATCACCTGACGGTATGGAGTCGCCGACCCGCGGAGGTGGCGAAAATCTGTGGGACGCAGGTGCGGGGCGTCGCCAGGCTCGATGAGATCGACGAGCCGGTGGACGCGGTGGTCAACCTCGCCGGAGCGCCGATTGCCGACCGGCCCTGGACCCATAAACGCAAGATGTTGTTGTGGAGCAGTCGCATCACCCTGACCGAGGTCCTGCTGGCGTGGCTGGAGCGCTGCGAGCGGAAACCCGCCGTGTTGATTTCAGGTTCCGCGGTGGGTTGGTACGGCGACGGTGGCGAACGGGAATTGACCGAGGAGTCGGGACCGGTCAGCGAAGATTTCGCCAGCCAATTGTGCATCACCTGGGAAGAAACCGCGCAACGGGCCGAGGCCATGGGCATACGCGTGGTACTGGTCCGCACCGGCCTGGTCCTGTCCGCCGAGGGCGGCTTTTTGTCGCGGCTGCTATTGCCCTTTAAACTGGCGCTGGGTGGGCGTATCGGCAATGGTCGGCAATGGATGCCATGGGTCCACATCGACGATCAAATCGCCCTGATTGATTTTCTTCTGCACCGCGATGATGCCAGCGGTCCTTATAATGCCTGCGCGCCGAACCCGGTGCGTAACCGCGATTTCGCCAAGGCCCTGGGACATGTGTTGAATCGGCCCGCCGTGATGCCGATGCCGGAGCTGGTATTGAAAGTCGCCCTGGGGGAATTGTCATCGCTGTTGCTGGGCGGCCAGCGCGCCACGCCGGCCCGGTTGCAGGCGGCGGGTTTCGCTTTCCGGTTCACGGATTTGCCTGCGGCACTGGACGACTTGTCCGGCCGCTTCTGAAATAGGACGTTGCATGACCGATCACGCGTTGCTTCTGGTGAATCTGGGTTCGCCTGCCTCCACTTCGGTGGCCGATGTACGCCGCTACCTCAATCAATTCCTGATGGACCCGTACGTCATCGACCTGCCATGGGCGGTGCGGCGTTTGCTGGTGTCGCTGATCCTGATCAAGCGCCCCGAGCAATCGGCCCACGCCTATGCCTCGATCTGGTGGGAAGAAGGATCGCCGCTGGTGGTGCTCAGCCGCCGGCTGCAACAGGCGATGGCCGCCCAGTGGACCCAGGGTCCGGTGGAATTGGCGATGCGTTACGGCGAACCGTCCATTGAGTCGGCGCTGGTGCGTCTGGCGAGCCTGGGGCACAAGAAGATCACGCTGGCGCCGTTGTATCCGCAGTTCGCTGACAGCACCGTCACCACCGTGGTCGAAGAAGCCAAGCGGGTCGTGCGAGACAAGAAGCTCGACGTGCAGTTCTCGATTCTCCAGCCGTTCTACGATCAGCCGGAGTACCTCGACGCGCTGGTTGCCAGTGCCAGGCCTTATCTGATGCAGGATTACGATCATCTGCTGCTGAGTTTCCATGGCTTGCCGGAACGGCACCTGACCAAGCTCGACCCGACAGGGTTTCATTGCTTCAAGGATGCCGACTGCTGCAAGAATGCGCCGCCGGAGGTCATTGCGACGTGCTACCGCGCCCAGTGCATTCGCACGGCCGAGCTGTTCGCCCGGCAGATGGGGCTCAAGGAAGGGCAATGGTCGGTGTCGTTCCAGTCCCGACTGGGCCGCGCCAAGTGGATCGAACCCTACACCGAAGTACGCCTGGGAGAATTGGCCAGAAGCGGAGTCAAGAAGGTGATGGTGATGTGTCCGGCGTTCGTGGCCGACTGCATCGAGACCCTGGAAGAAATCGGCGATCGCGGGCGCGAGCAGTTCCGCGAGGCCGGGGGAGAGGAGTTGGTGTTGGTGCCGTGTCTCAATGACCAGCCGCAATGGGCCGAGGCGTTGAGCACGTTGTGCGAGCGGGCGCCGATCGCGCTGTAACATTCAAGGGCCCTATCGCGAGCAGGCTCGCTCCCACAGTGGGATCCAGGTTGGTTACAAAATCTGTGTACACAACCGATCCCTTGTGGGAGCGAGCCTGCTCGCGATGGGGCCATGTCAGGCAACAAACATCTCAGAGCAACGGCTCATCCGCCTTCTTCTGCTTCCAACCGTCGTTACCCGGCAGCAGCAGGTTCAGCCCGATCGCCACCACCGCGCACAGCGCGATGCCTTTGAGGCCGAAGTCATCCGGGCCGGTGCCGGTCCCCACCAGTACGCCGCCGATGCCGAACACCAGCGTCACCGAAACGATCACCAGGTTGCGCGCTTCGCCCAGGTCGATCTTGTGGCGGATCAGGGTGTTCATGCCCACCGCCGCAATCGAGCCGAACAACAGGCACAGGATCCCGCCCATGACCGGTACCGGGATGCTTTGCAGCAGCGCACCGAACTTGCCGATGAAGGCCAGGGCGATGGCAAAGATCGCCGCCCAGGTCATGATTTTCGGGTTGTAGTTCTTGGTCAGCATCACCGCGCCGGTGACTTCGGCGTAGGTGGTATTGGGCGGACCGCCAAACAGACCGGCCGCGGTGGTGGCGATGCCGTCACCGAGCAGGGTCCGGTGCAGGCCGGGCTTTTTCAGGTAGTCGCGACCGGTCACGCTGCCCACCGCAATCACTCCGCCGATGTGCTCGATGGCCGGGGCCAGGGCCACCGGCACGATGAACAGGATCGCCTGCCAGTTGAACGCGGGGGCGGTGAAGGCCGGCAGGGCGAACCACGGTGCGGCGGCGATCTTGGCGGTGTCCACCACGCCGAAGAAAAACGCCATGGCGAAGCCCACCAGCACGCCGGAAATGATCGGCACCAGACGGAAGATGCCTTTGCCGAACACCGCGACAATCAGCGTGGTGAGCAGGGCCGGCATCGAAATCATCATTGCGGTCTGGTAGTGGATCAGTTCGGTGCCGTCGCCGGCCTTGCCCATCGCCATGTTCGCGGCTATCGGCGCCATCGCCAGGCCGATGGAGATGATCACCGGGCCGATGACCACTGGCGGCAGCAACCGGTCGATGAAACCGGTGCCCTTGATCTTCACGGCCAGGCCCAGGAAGGTGTAGACGAAACCCGCCGCCATCACGCCGCCCATGGTCGCCGCGAGGCCGAACTGGCCCTTGGCGAGGATGATCGGGGTGATGAAGGCAAAGCTCGACGCCAGGAACACCGGCACCTGCCGCCCGGTGACGATCTGGAACAGGATCGTTCCCAGACCTGCGGTAAACAGCGCGACGTTCGGGTCCAGCCCGGTGATCAGCGGCATCAGCACCAGGGCGCCGAAGGCGACGAACAGCATCTGTGCGCCGGACAGCACCTGGCGCCAGAGCGGATCGTTGAACTCGTCCTGCATGCTCAGGCGTCCTTCTGCTTGGTGCCGAAGATCTTGTCGCCGGCATCGCCCAGGCCCGGGATGATGTAGCCGTGCTCGTTGAGTTTCTGGTCGATGGAAGCGGTATAGATAGTCACGTCCGGGTGAGCGTCCTGGACCACCTTGATGCCTTCTGGGGCGGCAACCAGGACCATGGCGCGGATGTCGCGGCAACCGGCCTTTTTCAGCAGGTCGATGGTGGCGACCATGGAACCGCCGGTGGCGAGCATCGGGTCGATGATCATGGCCAGGCGCTCGTCGATTTCCGGCACCAGTTTTTCCAGGTAGGTGTGGGCCTGCAGCGTTTCTTCGTTGCGAGCCACGCCCACGGCGCTGACCTTGGCACCCGGGATCAGGCTCAGCACGCCCTCGAGCATGCCGATGCCGGCGCGCAGGATCGGTACCACGGTGATCTTCTTGCCGGCGATTTTTTCCACCTGGACCGCACCGGCCCAGCCGTCGATCTCGTAGGATTCCAGCGGCAGGTCCTTGGTGGCTTCGTAGGTGAGCAGCGCACCGACTTCCTGGGCGAGCTCGCGGAAGTTCTTCGTGCTGATATCGGCGCGGCGCATCAGGCCGAGTTTGTGTCTGATCAGCGGATGGCGGATCTCGAGAATGGGCATGGGGAAGGCTCCGGCGGCGGGCAAAAAAACCGGGCTAGATTAATCTATCCCGAAGGCTTGTCCTATAGACAATACAGAACGTTAGTCCACAAACCCTTGATCTGGCCGGGCGGGATGCGTACCTTTGCCCGCTTTTCCGACCTGCCACCCCTGGAGAGCGACATGTCCGCTGATCTCGAACATATCCGTCAAATCATGGCGGAGGCTGACTGCCTGTACACCGAAGCCGAAGTCGAAGCGGCCATTGCCCGGGTCGGTGCGCAAATCAACGACCAACTGGCCGATTCCAACCCGGTGGTGTTCTGTGTCATGAACGGCGGGCTGATCTTCTCTGGCAAGCTGCTGACCTACCTGAACTTCCCGTTGGAGGCGTCGTACCTGCATGCCACCCGTTATCGCAACGAAACCAGCGGCGGCGACCTGTTCTGGAAAGCCAAGCCGGAAGTCTCGTTCATCGACCGCGATGTATTGGTCATCGACGACATCCTCGACGAAGGGCACACCCTGGGCGCGATCATCGACTTCTGCCGGCATGCCGGCGCCCGTGCCGTGCACACCGCCGTGCTGATCGACAAGGACCATGATCGCAAAGCCCGTCCCGACCTGAAGGCCGATTTCGTCGGCCTGCCGTGCATCGACCGCTATATCTTCGGCTATGGCATGGACTACAAGGGTTACTGGCGCAACGCCAACGGTATTTTCGCCGTCAAGGGTATGTGATCGATGACTCGGCCTGGCTTCCTGGATCAGACACTGTTCGCTGAGCTGGCCGAGAAAGCCGCGACCAGCCCTCGCGGGCGGCAGCACCACAACTTCCATCAGATGGACGAGCCCTGCCATCGCATGGCGGTGGGGTTGCAACCGTCCACGTACATTCCGCCCCATCGTCACCTCAGTGCCGACAAGGCGGAAACCCTGCTGGTGCTCAGGGGCCGGTTGGGAGTGTTGATCTTCGACGACGCCGGTGCGGTGACGGACAAGCGGATTCTCCAGGCCGGAGGCGATTGCCTCGGCGTCGACCTGCCGGCCGGCGTGTATCACGGCCTGGTGGTGCTGGAAGCCGACAGCCTGATGTTCGAGTGCAAGGCCGGTCCTTACCGGCCCGTGGGCGAAGGTGAACAGGCCCACTGGGCACCCCGGGAAGGCGAGCCGGGTGTGGCTGAGTACCAGGCCTGGATGCGTGCTCAGTTCGATTGAGCGCCGGTTAAGGATTGTGTGGGCGCAAAGCTTGCTCGCGAAACAGGCGCTTCGATTTCTGAGAGACGGCGTCGCCTTCGTCGCGGGGCAAGCCTTGCTCCCACAACAGATCCCCTTGCCACAATTCAGGCAGGGCCGGCCTTAAGCCAATGCTCGCTCTTGATCCGCGCCTGCTCCAGGGTCTGCACATACGCCAGTTGACGCTGCTCGCGATGGATGCCGGCGCGGCGCAGCTTCAGGCGCACCCGCGGCGCGGTCGCTACCAGGATCAGGCCGATACCGTGCTTGCGGTAGTCCTTCAGGATATTTTCAAACGCCGCCAGTGCGGTCATGTCGAGTATCGGCACGGCGCTCATTTCCACCACCACGACGCGGACTCCCGGATCGAACCGGCGCAGCACCCCCAGGGCTTTTTCTGCCGCACCGAAGAACAGCGGGCCGCGAATCCCGTAGCACCGTACATGCTCGGGCATATCCAGCAATGCCTGGTGAAAGTGCCGCGGCAGTTCGGCGCTGTCGGTCAGCTCGCTCATGCGTTTGATGAACAAGCCGGCCGCCAGCAACAGGCCGACGGAGACCGCCAGGACCATGTCGAACAGCACTGTCAGGCCCAGGCAGGTCAGCAGCACCAGCACATCGCTGCGCGGGGCGATGCGCAGGGTGTGCAGCACGTGCCCGGCTTCGCTCATGTTCCAGGCGACCATCACCAGCAGCGCCGCCAGCGCGGCCATGGGCAGGTAGCTGAACAGCGGCGCCAACAGCACGATCGCCGCCAGCACCACCAGGCTGTGGATAATCGATGCCAAGGGCGAAGACGCGCCGCTGCGCACGTTGGTGGCGCTGCGGGCAATCGCGGCGGTGGCGGTGATGCCGCCGAACAGCGGCGCCACCAGGTTGCCCAGGCCCTGGCCCATCAGCTCTGCGTTGGGATCGTGCTTGCTGCCGGTCATGCCGTCCGCCACCACGGCGCATAACAGCGACTCGATGGCGCCGAGCATGGCGATGGCGAAGGCGGGGCCCAGTAGTTGTCGGATCAAATCGTAGGACAGCGCCAATGGCCGCCCCTGGCTGTCAGGAAGATTCCAGGGCCAGTCGAAGCTCGGCAGGAACGGTGGAATTCCCGGGTGGCTGATGCCATCGACCACATAACTGAAGCGTTCTCCCAGCGTTGCCACTGGCCACCCGCCGCGTTCCAGCACCCACCCCAGCAGTGCCCCGAGCAGCAGGGCGACCAGGTGGCCTGGCACCCGCGGTACCCAGCGCGGCCAGATAATCAGGACCGCCAGGCACGCGACTCCGATGAGGCTATCACCGAGGTGGGCCCCCGGCAGTGCCACGATCAGCTCGCCCAGTTGTTCGATGTAGTGTCGGGCCTGGCCGGCAGTCGTCAGGCCCAATAGATCCTTCAGTTGCAGGGTGGCGATGACCACGCCGATGCCGGCGGTGAAACCGAGGATGACCGGATAGGGGATGTACTGGATCAACCGCCCGGCGCGCATCAATCCCAAAACGATCAGAATCAAACCGGCGAGCATCGTGCACAGCAGCAGGCCACCTAGCCCGTACTGCTGGGTGATGGGCAGCAGGATCACCACGAATGCCGCGGTCGGCCCGCTCACGTTGAAACGCGAGCCGCCGGTCAAGGCAATCAGCGGTGCGGCCACCAGTACCGTGTACAGGCCGTGCTGCGGCGGTACCCCCACCGCGATTGCCAAGGCCATCGCCAGGGGGATGGCGATGATCCCGACCGTCAGCCCGGCCACCAGATCGCCCCGCAGGCGTTCAAGGGTATAACCGGCCCGCCAGCTTTGGCGCCAGGCGGCGAATAGAGGTGGGGCGGAGAAGGACATGGGTACTCCCTCAAAATGAACGGGCAAAAAAATCGAGTTCCCCTCGCCACAGGGAGTCTTGTGTAGTGTCAGGCTGATGGCTCTAGAGTATGCCGTGGTCGTTGCGCGGATGTATTGACCCGGATCGCTTATTTTTACCGACCATGCTCATGCTAGAGTGCCGGGCCAAGATCCCGGAGCCTGTCATGACTGTATCGATCCGCCGCCGTGCCGCCTTGCTTCTGATTTCCAGCCTGCCGCTGGTGGCCGTGGCCGCGCCGATGCACAGTCAGTTCCTGCCGCCCGACGACCTTACGGTACGCCAGGAACAACCCGAACAGCAGCAACTGCTGCAAGTCACCGAGTACTCGGTGGTACTGGGCAATCAGCGTCAGTCCAACCAGCAGCCGATACCGGTGACTTCGCCGCTGCTGGTACGCCTCAAAGGCAAGCCGCTGAACAAGGGCGCCACTATCAATCAGGTGATCCTCAATTTCGATGGCGAAAGCAAGAGCCTGAAAAAGCCGGTTTTCGACGAGACGAGCAAGACCCTGACCCTGTCTTATCCACAGGCGCATTATCAGGCGGTCATCGATCTGCTGCGCAACGACACGGTGTATGTACAGTTTCTCAGCTATGCCAACGGCCATGTCTGGGCCGATCTGCACACCGGAGCGGTACGCCCGCGTTGAGCCGCGGGGCCTGCCGGGGGTAAACTGCCCGCCCCGTGAACTGTGCGAGTTGGAGCCGGCAATGCGTAAAGACAAAAAACAAGTGATTGGTGACGAGATTGGCGATGAACAGATCAAGCTGTTCCTCAATTTCGAACCGGCCGATGCCACTCCGCCGTCGTTGCACAAACTGATCAAGGGCTACCGTGGCCTGCGGGTCGATGATTTCGCGCGTTTCCTGACCTTCTTCGTCGAAGCCGGCTATGACCTCAATGGCAAGGATGAGCACGGTAACGATTTCGTTGCGTTGATCCGGGATCAGCGCAATGCCGAGGAATACATCGAGTTGTTCAACAAGGCGCGCGGCTGAACGTGCAAGAGTGGATTTAAACGCCTTTCGGGGCGCTTGACCGCCTTCTGGCGAAACACGCGTCAAGTTCAGCGTGAAGCCCCATAAAAAAGCCTCCATCAGTTGGAGGCTTTTTATTTATAGCGAGACAGTATCAGGCGTAACTTTGAGCCTTGCTGTCTTCAACCAGTTCCAGCGCGATGTTGTTCTGCGCATTGATCTTGCGATACAGCGCCGCATCGGTTTCCAACACTTTTTCCCGGGCCGGGAAGATTTCCGCGAGCTTGGCTGCCCACTCTCCGTTGGCCTTGTCCGGGAAGCAGCGTTCGATCAGGTCCAGCATGATCGACACCGTCACCGAAGCGCCTGGCGATGCGCCCAGCAGGGCGGCGAGGGTACCGTCCTTGGCTGCCACCAGCTCGGTACCGAACTGCAGGACGCCACCTTTCTTCGGGTCTTTCTTGATGATCTGCACCCGTTGGCCAGCCACTTCCAGGCGCCAGTCCTCGGCTTTCGCCTCGGGGTAGAAGCGACGCAGGGATTCCAGGCGCTGCTCCATGGATTGCATCACTTCGCTGATCAGGTACTTGGTCAGGTCCATGTTGTCCCGGGCTACCGCCAGCATCGGGCCGATGTTGCCGGCGCGTACCGACAGCGGCAGGTCCATGATCGAGCCGTGCTTGAGGAACTTGGTGGTGAAACCGGCATAGGGTCCGAACAGCAGGGATTTCTTGCCATCGACCACGCGGGTATCCAGGTGCGGTACCGACATCGGCGGCGAACCCACCGCGGCCTGGCTGTAGACCTTGGCCTGGTGGTGCTTGACCACTTCCGGGTTGTCGCAACGCAGCCATTGGCCGCTGACCGGGAAGCCGCCGAAGCCCTTGCTTTCCTCGATGCCCGAGGCTTGCAGCAGCGGCAACGCGGCGCCACCGGCACCCAGGAACACGAATTTGGCATCGACGTCGCGGCTGCTGCCGGAGTTGACGTCCTTGATGCTCACCGTCCAGCCGCTGCCGTTGCGCTTGAGGCCGGTGACGCGCTTGCAGTACTTGACCTGGGCGTCGGGCGCGCTGGTCAAGTGCTTGAGCAGTTGGTTGGTCAGGGCGCCGAAGTTGACGTCGGTGCCATTCATGACCCGGGTGGCGGCAAGGACTTCATCGGCCGGCCGGCCCGGCATCATCAGCGGCATCCACTCGGCCATCTTGCCTTTGTCTTCGGTGTATTCCATGTCGGCGAAGGCGTGATGCTGGCTGAGCAATTCGAAGCGCTTCTTCAGGAACGACACGCCCTTTTCGCCCTGCACGAAGCTCAGGTGCGGCACCGGGGCGATAAAGGACTTGGAGGAGCCAAACGTGCCTTTCCTGGTCAGGTACGTCCAGAACTGCTTCGACACCTCGAACTGGGTGTTGATGTGCACGGCTTTCTTGATGTCGACACTGCCATCGGCTGCCTGCGGCGTGTAGTTCAGCTCACACAGCCCGGCGTGGCCGGTACCGGCGTTGTTCCAGGGGTTGGAACTCTCCGCGGCACCGGAATCCATCAGCTCGACGACTTCCAGCGAAATCGCCGGGTCGAGCTCCTTGAGCAGCACGGCCAGGGTGGCACTCATGATGCCGGCCCCTACCAGAACTACATCGACTGCTTCGTTATGCGCCATTTAACGCGTCTCCAAAATCTGCAGCACCAAATTGTCGGCATAGCGGCCAGGAGTGGCGGGGCAGGTCGGTTGCGCCCCAGGTACCCATGGCCAGGATCGCCATGTCCGAATCTTCGCAATTTTTTGCAACTGCTACGGATGGATGCAGCCTGGCCTCAAGAGTCACATGAACTCATTTAAGCGCCGGGCAGGCAATTCGACTTATGGCCGAGACATCCGTTCGTGCAACCAAATCCGTAGCGGACAGGCTTCAGGCGCCGGTTCTTGAGCGATATCCGGTCCTGTGTCGTTGGGCTGTTTCAGACGCCAATGGTGCTTGTTCAGACGCAAAACTCTTCATTTGCTCGCCACACTCTTGTGAAGTTGTGAAAACCCGTTTTTTCACGCTCTTTTGAAGACGTGAACCTCAAAAAAGGGCTGTCCCAGCCAGGCACCGTGTCCGGATTGTTCGCCCCATGCAGTACATGACAGGCAAAACGGGCAGACAGCTCAGTGACCGAGCGTAATGACAGCTCTGCAGATTCGCGAAAAGTGGTGATTGGCCCGGAAACAGCAGGCGTGCCAGCTTCACTCGATCTGTGTGGGCGGCTCTCTGTGGGCAATGTGGGGTGCCAATACAAGCGCATCGGCGGTGTTGCGAGGCCCGATCAGGAGACGTCCTTATAATCGGGGGGAGATTGTAACGAAGAAACGCAGGAAAATGGTCGTGTTTAATGACTTTTATTAGCCATTCGGTCAGATGGCCAACAACTGGCTACTGCGCGCGCGGCTGTGAAGCGGTTGTACGCGGGCGCTGGCGGGCAAAGGTCGGTGCAGCCAACTGAGACGGACTTCTTCAATTTCCACCCAGCCTTCGCCCATGGGCTGCAAGCTGCATTGTTTGAACGCCTGGCAGTGGCCGTTGCGATCGAGCAGAGCGAAGCAGCGGTGCTGTGGGCGTGGCGTGAACAGGGAGATGAGAAGGCGCATGGTCGGATTTCCGTGTCGGGGGGACTTGCATACAGCCTGACAGCGAGCCATGACATGCCGGTGTCAGGACCGTGACAGTGGAGTGACAGGAACCGGCGCTGGCGCTACATGTCAGAAATTTCAGTATTCATTCGGCTGGTTCGCCGCGATGGCGCACCGCTATACTGCGGGTCTGTCAGTGCCCGATTCTGGAGAGATGAGCATGTTGCAACGCCTGTTGTTCGGTTTGATCGCTGTGACCAGTCTGACCCTTGTCGGCTGCGCCCACAGCCCGCAACAACTTAACCCGGAACCCAAGCTCAACGCCCAGCTGGCGCCTGTGGGTCATGGCCAGCCGGTGGTGGTGCGGGTAGTGGATGGCCGTCCATCGCCGACGCTCGGCACCCGTGGCGGGCTCTACCCGGAAACCAGCGTCATCACGGTCCAGGGCGCGCAGATCCTGCCCAAGCTGCAGGCCCAGGCTGAAGCCGCAGTGCGTTTGCTGGGCTTCACCCCTACCGCGAATGCGATGAATGCTCCACAACTGACCGTTACCCTGGCCGAACTCAAGTATCAATCGCCCAAGGAAGGCATGTACGTGACCGAAGCCACCATCGGCGCGACCTTCCGTTCCGACGTGCAAAACGCCAACCGTCGTTACAGCGGTCGTTATGGGGCTTCCCTGGACCAGCGTTTCGGCATGGCGCCCAACCAGGACACCAACACCAAACTGGTCAGCGATGTATTGAGCGACGCCCTGACCCGTCTGTTCAAGGATCCGACCATTGGTCAGGTGCTGGCTGAGTAAACTCTGCGCTTGATCCCCCACCTGTGGGAGCGAGCCCTGCTCGCGATAGCGGCGTCACATTTGAAGTCAATGTGACTGATAAACCGCTATCGCGAGCAGGCTCGCTCCCACAGGTTTTTTTTGCGCGATTTCCTAGGCGGCCTGTGAATACAGTTCCAGCACACTGATGCCCGTCAGCAGGTCTGTCTCCGGCAGGTCGGCATGTTGATGGCCACCGAGGGCGCAATACACCAGCCAATGGGGGTCCTGTACGTTGAAGGATAGGCTGCCGACGAGGTTCTGCTGTTCGTCGCTTGGCGTGATGAGGTAGAGGCGATCCTGGTTTTCGGCGTGAAGCATGACGGGGTCCGTGCGGGTTTGGAGGGCGACAGGGTGGCCTATCCAGATGACGAAACCGTGACGGGGAACGTTAATCCGTAGCTCGGCCTCGCAGCAACGAAGCTCTGTGGGAGCAAGGCTTGCCCGCGATGAAGGCGCCTCGGTCCTCGGTAAACCGCGACAGCTTCATCGCGGGCAAGCCTTGCTCCCACAGGTCGGAAAAAACAGGGCAGGGCGGTGGGCTTTCGGTAGAATCCGCGCCTGTTCGAAGGTCCCGCCTGTTTTCCCTTGAGGTTTGTGATGTCGCTGCATCTGCTTTCGTTGTTCGCTGCCCACCCCGCCAAACTGATCAACCTGTTTGCCCTGCTGTTTGCCTGCCCTGGCGGCTGGGTGCTGCATGCGACGCGCCGCCGTGAACAGCGGGCGCGGGCGAGCCTGCAAGCAGGCAATCGCAATAGCGAAGAACGGTTCGAAGCGTTGCTGGACCTGGCGACCCAGCGCATGAACCGGTTCTTCTACCGGTTCGGTTTTGGCTGCCTGGCGTTGGCGTTGCTGGTGTCGTGGATCAGTACGCAGATCGGTTGAGATGACCTGACCTGTAGCAAAGTTGCTCTTGTGGCGAGGGGATTTATCCCCGCTGGGCTGCAAAGCAGCCCTAAAACCAGCCAACCCGATGGGTCAGACAGATTGAGCCGATAGCGATAGGGCCGCTTTGCAGCCCAGCAGGGATAAATCCCCTCGCCACAGGGCCCTGCGTCGTCTTACAACGCCAACCCCGCTTTGACCCGATACTGATTACGCACCGGCGTCGCATATTGCAGTACCAGGAACGGCCGGTGTTCCGCCGGGCACGCATCCAGCCGGCGCTGCCATTCTTCCTGGGCCTTGGCCAGTTCATCGGCGCCGAATACCTCGGCCGCCTGCGGAACCTGCAACTGCGGATCGGCGTCGGCCCATTGGGCGTAAGCCAGGTAATGCACCGGAAACAGGCGGTAACCGCCGAGAATCTGCCGGTCCATCTCCTGGGCCAATTGCTTGGTGTCCTCGAACAACTCGGTGATCGGTGCGGCAAAGTTCACGTGTACCCGGCCCTTGTAGCCGGTGATGCCCTTGGCAATGCTCACGTCATCTTCGCCCGGTGCCTTGGCGTAGGTGCCGGTGGTGGCGCGGATGTACAGCTCGCGGGCCTTGGCCTGGTCGCACGGGTCGTATTCGTAGCTGATCGACACGGGCGTGAGGTTCAGCGACTGGATGACCTCGCCAAATGGCTCGTCCTTGCGGCTCATATGGAACATCTTGAGGATGGCCGATTCGGTACGATCGTCGCCGTCCTTGGCCCGTCCTTCGGCCTGGGCGATCCAGATCGAGGCGCAGTCGTTGCGGATCGAGTGGTTGATATACGCTGATAGCAACTGGTAGGCCGCCATCTTCTCCCGTCGTCCGCTGATGGAGCGATGCACGATGAAGCTCTTGTTCAGGCGCATCAGGTCGCTGACGAAAGGCTTTTGCAGCAGATTGTCACCAATGGCGATGCGTGGGGTCGGCAGGCCGGCGTGATACACCGCATAGTTGACGAAGGCCGGGTCCATCACGATGTCGCGGTGGTTGGCGATGAACAGGTATGCACTGCCGGACTTGAACTGCTCCACCCCGGTATAGGTCACGCCATCGGTGGCGCGCTCGATGGTGTGATCGACGTAGAACTCCACTTTGTCCTGCAAAGTGGCGACCGATGTCACTCCGGCGAACTCACGGCGCAATCTTTGCGCTATAAGAGGTTTGAGCATCCAGCCGAAGGCGCCGGCCAGGCGCGGGAAGCGGAAGTGGGTGAGGATATCTAGAAACGCCTTGTCGCCGAGCAGCCGGGCCAGCACCGCTGGGACTTCGCTGTCGTCGTAAGGTCGGATGGCATCGAATTCGCCCATCATGCTCTCTTGTTGGAAACGGCTAGGGTAAGTTAAAGGTTCGATCGAAAAAAAACGACAGGGCACGGCCTGGAAGATAAGCCAGACGAAAATAGCCCTGCAAATAGACCGGCGATTATACGCACAAGTCACCTGGGAGACCGCGATGCTGGAAACCGCTCTTTATGATTGTCCGTATTGTGGTGAAGAGGTCGAGACGACCGTGGATCTGTCGGGTGGGGATCAGGACTATATCGAAGACTGTCAGGTCTGTTGTCGGCCGATCACCTTTATCCTGCAGGTGCATGGCGAGGAGTGGCATCTCGAGGTCCATGCCGAAAACGACTGACAGGGGCGCGCCATGCAACGCATCTACGAGTTGGAAAGCCTTATGGAAGGCGAGCTGCTGCAAGGCATGCTCGCCAGCGAAGGTATCACCGCGCATCTGGTGGGCCGTGACTTGGTGGGCGGCGCTGGCGAGTTGCCGATGCAGGGCCTCCTGGGGCTGGTAGTGGAGGACGAGCAGGCGCAATACGCTCGGGAACTGATCGTCGCGTACAATGCCGCGATGCCAGTGCCGGGCGATGAGCCGGAGAGCTATCCCGGCACGCTGGTCTGTTAGGCTGGCAACCGTTTGATCAAGAGTCGTGTTACCCCATGTGTGGACGTTATGCCCTGTTTCGCTGGAATCCCGCTTTTGCGGCCTTGCCCGGCTTTCCTGCCGACCAGAAGGCCCAATGGAATATTTCGCCCAATGATTCGGTGCTGATGTTGCGGGCCGGTGCCGAGGGCCAGCGGGAACTGGCCCGGGCACGTTGGGGACTGACGCCGCCCTGGCTGACCGATCTGTCCCGCACCCCGGCCCACGCCCGGGCCGAAACCGTGGCCGAGCAGCCGATGTTCCGTGAAGCCCTGCGCCTGCGGCGCTGCCTGCTGCCGGCCAACGGCTTTTACGAATGGCGCGGCGGCACGCGCAAGCGGCCCTACTGGCTGACGCCGGGAGAGGGTTCGTCGTTGTGTTTTGCCGCGATCTGGGAAGCGTATCCCGTGCAGGAACAGGTGTGGCTGAGCACGGCGGTCATCACCCAGCCGGCGGCGGGGCAGCGCAGGCCGTTGATCCTGGACGAAGAGGGCCAGCGCCTGTGGCTCGATCCCGAAACGCCGCTGCATGCCTTGCAAGGGTTGCTGGCGAGCGAACCGGCGCAACTGCGTGAGCGGGTGCTGGCCAACATGGTCAACGACCCGAAGCTCAACGGACCGGAATGCCTGACTCCGGCTTGAGTTCCGTTGTGCTTGTACTGCCGCTATCGCGAGCAGGCTCGCTCCCACAGGGTCATTTCCGCAACCTCCTGTGGGAGCGAGCCTGCTCGCGATAGCGGTTCTGGTTCAGACCCTGAACTGATTGATCAACCGCCGCTGCTGCTCCGCCAGTTTGGTCAAGTCGGCACTGGCCGCGCTGGACTCATCCGCGCCGCCCGCCACTTCGTTCGCCACTTGCCCGATATTGATGACGTTGCGGTTGATGTCATCGGCCACGGCGCTCTGTTCCTCGGCGGCGCTGGCGATCTGGGTGTTCATGTCGTTGATCACCGACACCGCCTGGGTGATGGTTTCCAGCGCCTGAGCCGCTTTTGCCGCATGCTGCACGCTTTCATCGGTGCGGTGCTGGCTGTCTTCCATCACCCGTACCACGTCCCGGGTACCCTGCTGCAATTGCTGGATCATCGACTGGATTTCTTCCGTGGCCTGCTGCGTCTTCTGCGCCAGGTTGCGCACTTCATCCGCCACCACGGCGAATCCGCGACCCTGTTCACCGGCCCGGGCAGCTTCGATGGCCGCGTTGAGGGCCAGCAGGTTGGTCTGTTCGGCGATGCCACGGATGGCGGTGAGAATCGCGTTGATGTTCTCGCTGTCCTTGGCCAGGGTTTGCACCACGCCCACCGCCTTGCCGATTTCCACGGCCAGGGCGCCGATGGACGTGGACGTATCCCGTACGATCTGCATGCCCTGGCTGGCGGCCTGGTCGGCGTGACTGGCGGCCTGGGCGGCCTGGGTCGCGTTGCGGGCCACGTCCTGGGCCGTGGCGGTCATCTCGTGCACGGCGGTGGCGACCTGGTCGATCTCCGACATTTGCTTATGCACGCCCTGGTTGGTGCGGATTGCGATGTCGGCGGTGTGCTCCGACGAATCGCTGACGCTCTGCACCGAGGTCACCACTTGGGTGATCATCCCCTGCAGCTTGCTCAGGAAAGTGTTGAAGCCCCTGGCAATCGCGCCCAATTCGTCGGCGCGGTCACTCACCAGGCGCCGGGTCAGGTCGCCTTCACCCTGGGCGATGTCATCGAGCATCGCCACCATTTGCTTGAGCGGCCGGGCAATGCCATGGCCCACCAGCCAGATCACAAGCAGACCGATACCGGCAATCGCCAGGCCCACCATTGCCATGCCGAAAATGTCGGACTGGCGCCGATCGTTCAGGTCTTTCTGCAGCGCTTGCAGGTCGGCCATCACCGCGTTCAGCGGCAATTGCAGCATCAGCGTCCAGCGGGCGTTGGTCTCGCCAATGCCGAAGGGCATATACACTTCGATGTGCCCGTGCTCCTCGTCGATGTCGTACCGCACTTCGCCGGTACCGAGCTTGCCGAGGTTGTCCAGTTCACTGGCATCGAGCAGGTCGCTGGCCTTTTCCCCGAGTTTGCCCGGGTCCTTCGTAAATGCCACGAACCGGTTGTTGCTGGAGAGCAGCGCCAACTCGCCGGCGCCGTTGTACAGCTTGGCATCGGCGGCCACGAGCATGTCCTGGATGAAGTTCACCGACAGGTCCGCCCCGACGATGCCCTGGAACTTGCCATCGATGAGGATCGGCTCGATGAACGAGGCGAGCATGGTCATGGTGTCGCCGACGCGGTAGGGCGCCGGGTCGATCACGCAGGCTTTCCTGCTGTCCTGGGAGCACAGGTAGTACTCACTGGCGCGGACGCCGGTGGACAGCAACTTCTGATCGGTCACGTCGGCAAGTTTTTCCAGGCCCAGGGTGCCGTCCTGATTGCGGAACCACCACGGCAGGAAACGCCCGTTGGTTTCCATGCCCACCACGGGGCTGTTCACGTAGTTGGCGTCATCGTGGTCGATGGCGTTCGGTTCCCAGGCGATGTAAGCGCCAAGGACCTTGGGATTACGCACTACGGTTTCGCGCAACAGACTGATCATCTGCTCGCGGGCAATCTTCAACGGTGGGTTGCCGTCCGTGCCCTTCATGCCCATCAGCGCGTTAGTGGTGGCAAGCCCTTTGGCGAGCTGCAGCGGGGCTTCCAGTTCCCGTTGGATCAGGCTGGCCTGGGTACGGGCCAGGGCGCTGAGGCGTTGTTCGATGAGCTGCTCGAACTGCGCCTTGGTTCGTTGCTGCACCATGTCCTGGGTGCGGGCCCCGGCGAACAACGCATATAGCACCAGGGCACCGACCACGCTGAGCACAATGGCGCCGGCCAGGGCGGCCACGGAAAACTGGATCGACTTGAATTTCATAAAAGCTCCGGACGCGAAAATGACGTCTGGAATTTGTATCGGCGTTCATGGGGGGCAGCATGAGGTGCTGTTCGTCGGCTGACTGTTCTTGAATGGTGAGTGTCGCTACTGGAGTGGGAGTGGGATCTGTCTGAAATAGCTGTAATACGTCGTTGTGTATCTGGCGCCGATACCAATCACCGCATAGGATACGACCACGTTTCCAGGGAGCTTTTATATGCACAAGACGTTGATGGTGAGTGTACTCGGCACGAGCCTGTTGCTTGCCGGTTGCCAATCGGTGAATACCACCAGTGGCGGCGCCGTGGGTGTGGAACGCAAGCAGTACATGTTCAGCATGTTGTCGACCGATGAGGTCAACCAGATGTACGCCCAGTCCTATCAGAAGACCGTAGGCGAGGCGAGCACCCAGGGTGTGCTGGACAAGAGCAGCAGCGAAGCCAGGCGCGTCCAGGCGATTGCCGACCGACTGATTGCCCAGGCTCCGGTGTTCCGTCCGGACTCGGCGCAGTGGAAGTGGGAAGTGAACCTGATCAAGAGTGACGAGCTCAATGCCAACTGCGGCCCAGGTGGCAAGATCATTTTCTACACCGGGTTGATCGACTCGCTGAAGCTGACCGACGATGAAATCGCCGCGGTCATGGGCCATGAAATCGCCCACGCCCTGCGCGAGCACGGCCGTGAAGCGATGTCCAAGGCCTACGGCATCGAGATGGCCAAGCAGGGCGCGGGTGCCTTGTTCGGCCTGGGCCAGGACAGCCTGGCCCTGGCCGACACTGTGGCCAACTACGGCATGACCTTGCCCAACAGCCGTGCCAACGAGAACGAAGCCGACCTGATCGGCCTCGAACTGGCTGCCCGCGCCGGCTATAACCCGAACGCCGCCATCACCTTGTGGAACAAAATGAGCAAGGCCTCGGAAGGCGCACCGCCAGAGTTCATGAGCACTCACCCTGCGTCGAGCAGCCGGATCGCTTCGTTGCAGGCTGCGATTCCGAAGGTGATGCCGCTTTACCAGCAAGCCAAGAAATAACCGATCTTATGCGGTGAGGTGACTGGCCTCATCGCGAGCAGGCTCGCTCCCACATTGGGCGCGGTGCTCACAAAAAATGTGGGCACTGCATATCCCCTGTGGGAGCGAGCCTGCTCGCGATGAACGATGACACGGTATTACTTGCCTACCTGATCAAACCCATCCACTGCTCTGCATTGCCTTGTACACCGCCACAATCGCCAGGATGAAGAATGCCGAGGCGGCCAGGCGGCGGATCAGGGTGAGAGGCAGTTTGTCGGCGGCGAAATTGCCGGCCAGTACCACCGGCACGTTGGCAATCAGCATGCCCACGGTGGTGCCGATGATCACCAGCCACAATTCCGGGTACTGCGCGGCGAGCATCACGGTGGCGATCTGGGTCTTGTCGCCGATTTCCGCCAGGAAGAATGCAATCAGCGTGGTCAGGAAGGGGCCGAACTTGCGCGCGGTGCTGGCTTCTTCGTCGTCCAGTTTGTCGGGAACCAGGGTCCACAGCGCCGTGGCGGCGAAGCTCGCTGCCAGGATCCAGTGCAACACCGCATCCGAGAAAATACTGCCCACCCAGGCCCCCACGGCTCCGGCTGCCGCATGGTTGGCCAGGGTCGCGGCGACAATGCCGGCGATGATCGGCCAGGGTTTGCGAAAGCGAGCCGCAAGGACGAGCGCGAGCAATTGGGTCTTGTCGCCGATTTCGGCCAGCGCAACGATGGTAGTAGGTACGAGGAAAGAGTCCAGCATCAGGTGATTCCTAGAGGGGCGGGTCGACACGGCTATGACACGTACAACCTCCCCGCCCCGGGTAAGGTGTGCGTGTCATAGGTCTTGTCAAACCCTGCGACCGGTTCCGGACGCTTGGGCCGCATACGCCATGGTCTGCTGACCAAGTATGTTGACGTATGCCGGGCGAGCAGGGTGCTCGCGGGAGACTACTCCCCTAGGACGGAGCGGATTCTGCCTAGGCAAATCCGATTGGGCAAGTGCTGTGTCTTAAAAAGGTTTCAACCGCGCTTGGCCCGGTAGATGCGAAAACCCTGGCCCTCGGCCTTGATGGTGCATATGCCCAGATGCTCTTCGATCAGCGGTTGGTACTTGAGGAAACTGTTCGCAACCAAGCGCAATTCCCCACCGTTCTTCAGATGTTTGGCCGCTTTTCGCAGCAGGTTTTCCGTCGCGTAGTAATCGGTGTGGACGCCGACGTGGAACGGCGGATTGCTCAGGATCGCATTCAGGCCCATCGGCGCGGCATCGATGCCATCACCGGTCAGCACGTCGGCCTCGAGGCCGTTGGCAGCCAGGGTCAGACGACTGCTGGCCGCAGCGAAAGCGTCCACATCCAGCAAGGTGACGGTGTTGTGGGGATAGCGACGCTTGACGGCCGCCCCGAGTACACCGGCACCGCAGCCGAAGTCCAGCAGGTGGCCGCTGGGCAATTTGTCCAGGTGTTCGAGCAGCAGTGCGCTGCCGCGATCCAGGCGACCGTGGCTGAACACCCCCGGCAGGCTGATGACCTTCAGGGGACCTTCCTCCAGGGGCAGCTCGTAGGTCTGGGCCAGGCTTTCCAGGGGCTTGGCCTCTGGAACGTTGGCGACGGTGACCTGCCACAGTTGACAATGCCGTGCGCTGTCGAGCTTGCGCGGTTTACCGAACGGGTTGAGCTGCTTGGAAGCACCTTCGATGCCGCTGCGCTTTTCCCCCACCAGGAACACTTCACGACCACCCAGGCGCGAGGCCACGGCATTGAGGATGTAGTCCGTCAGGTCTTTGGCCTTGGGCAGGAACACCACCGCGCTGTCGAACCCTCGGGAGGGGACGTCTACGCCAAAGTGGCTGCGCTCGGGGAAGCGGGCGTCCAGTGCGGCCTGATCGCCGGCATGCCAGCACCAGCCATGGGCGTCGGGCAAGCGGCCGAGCAGGTCGTCGGCGGGCAGGCCAGCCAGCAGGACCGAGCCCTGGAATAGTTCAGGCTGACGAAGCAGTACTTCACTGCGCGGATCCATGGTCTGCTCCTTGAAAAAAAGTGCGGCAGTTTATCAATTGACGACTCGTCGCGCTGTACCGCTGAAAAAGCCTTGGGCGTTTTCCGTCAATTGGCCAACGATCCGTTGTCGCGCCTCGCGGCTGCCCCAGGCGTTGTGCGGCGTGATGATCAGGCGGGGAATATCACCGGCCAGCAGCGGATTGCCCTGGGTTGGCGGCTCCACGCTCAGCACATCGGTCGCCGCGCCACCCAGGTGACCGTTGCGCAGGGCGTCAGCCAGAGCCTGTTCATCGATCAGGCCGCCACGGGCGGTGTTGACCACGAAAGCGCCGGGCTTGAGCAGCGCCAGTTCCCGCACGCCGATGAAGTGGCGGGTGTGCTCATTGAGGGGGCAGTGCAGGGTCAGTGCATCGACTTGCGACAACAGCTGATCCAGCGGCAAGCGGTCAGGGCGAGCAGGGCGTCCGGGGATCTGCCCCAGCAGCACGCGCATGCCGAAGGCCTCCGCCAGCCGCCCGACGGCACTGCCCAGTTCGCCGTGACCCAGCAGGCCCAGGGTCTTGCCTTGCAGTTCGACGATAGGAAAGTCCAGCAGGCAGAACTGTGAAGCCTGTTGCCAACGCCCGTCGCTCACCGCCTTCTGATAATCGGCCAGCCGCGTCGCGAGGTTCAGCAATAGCATGATCGTGTGCTGGGCGACCGATGGCGTACCGTAGCCCTGGCAGTTGCACACCGTAATGCCGTGATGGCGAGCGGCCGTGAGGTCGACGTTGTTGGTGCCGGTGGCGCTGATCAGGATCAACTTCAATTCGGGGCTGGCGGCCATGGCGGCGGCATCGATCACGACTTTATTGGTAATCGCCACGCTGGCGCCCTTGAGTCGTTCGATTACCTGGTCCGGTGTGGTGCGGGCAAACAGTTGCAACTCACTGAAGCAGTGGCGCAGCGGCTCCAGGTCCAGGTCGCCAAGATCCAGGGAAGGGTGGTCGAGGAAAACTGCGCGGCCGGTATTTGTCATCAGCTGTACCTTTTCTGTCTGGAACCGAAGGCGTAAGGTGGCGAGCCTATCAGATGAACTGCGGCCCTGTGGCGAGGGGATTTATCCCCTCGCCACAGAAGTCGATGTCCGTTCGAAATTGAGTCAAGGAGCCCGCCATGTACCTCACCGAATTCCTCACGGTCGCCCTGATCCACCTCCTGGCGGTTGCCAGTCCCGGGCCGGATTTTGCCGTGGTGGTGCGCGAAAGCGTGACCCATGGCCGCCGCGCCGGGACCTGGACGGCGCTGGGCGTCGGCACGGCGATTTTCCTGCATGTAGGGTATTCGTTATTGGGCATCGGCCTGATCGTGTCGCAGTCCATCGTGTTGTTCAACGCGCTGAAATGGGCCGCCGCCGCGTACCTGCTGTACATCGGCTTCAAGGCGCTGCGGGCGCAACCGGCCAGGCCGAGCGAGGAGAGTCTGCACAAGGAGGCTGGTGAACGGACCGCCCGCGGCGCATTCACTTCGGGTTTCGTCACCAATGGCCTGAATCCCAAGGCGACCTTGTTCTTCCTGTCGCTGTTCACCGTCGTGATCAACCCTCATACGCCGCTGGCGATCCAGGCCGGTTACGGTGTGTACCTGGCGGTCGCAACGGCCGCCTGGTTCTGTCTGGTGGCCATGCTGTTCAGCCAGCAGCGGGTGCGCGCCGGTTTCGCCCGCATGGGCCACTGGTTCGATCGGACCATGGGGGCGGTACTGGTTGCTATCGGTGTGAAGCTGGCATTTACCGAGGCGCATTGACTGGATCGACCCCTCTTTAGTGCCACCACTGCAGAAAGTTGCGATCTTCTTGACTTCTGCAGCTTGGCTTCTGGCAGCGGCAGTCCCGGCGGGATTGTAGATTCAAAGTATCCGGGATGGGTGGATGGATGGCTCTGGGCCAGTATTTTGCTGGCTGATCAAATCATTCCTTTGGCTGATTTGAACCGTGTATAAGCCCTCTAGAGTGCTTACTTCCAGTTACGACCATGCAGTCAGAAAAGGATTCTTATGTTGCAGACTCGCGTTATTCCTCCCGCCGAAGGCGCTTATCAATATCCACTGCTGATCAAGCGGCTGCTGATGTCCGGTGTGCGTTACGAGAAAACCCGCGAGATCGTCTACCGTGACCAGTTGCGCTACAGCTATCCGACGCTGATCGAGCGGGTGGCGCGGTTGGCCAACGTGCTGACCGAGGCCGGGGTCAAGGCGGGCGACACCGTGGCGGTGATGGACTGGGACAGCCATCGTTACCTGGAATGTATGTTCGCGATCCCGATGATCGGCGCAGTGATCCACACCATCAATGTGCGGTTGTCGCCGGAACAGATCGTCTACACCATGAACCACGCCGAGGACCGCTTCGTGCTGGTCAACAGCGAGTTCGTCGGGTTGTACCAGGCCATTGCCGGGCATCTGACCACGGTGGACAAGACCCTGCTGCTCACTGACCTGCCGGAAAAAACCGCCGATCTGCCCAACCTGGTGGGCGAATACGAGCAGTTGCTGGCGGCCGCCAGCCCCGTCTACGACTTCCAGGATTTCGACGAGAACTCCGTCGCCACGACCTTCTACACCACCGGCACTACGGGTAATCCCAAGGGTGTCTACTTCACCCACCGGCAACTGGTGCTGCACTCTCTGGGCGAGGCGACCATCATGGGTGCCATCGACAGCGTGCGATTGCTGGGCACCAACGACGTGTACATGCCGATCACGCCGATGTTCCATGTCCATGCCTGGGGCCTGCCGTACGTCGCTACCATGCTCGGCCTCAAGCAGGTCTATCCGGGCCGCTACGACCCCGAGCTCCTGGTCCAGTTGTGGCGCAAGGAGAAGGTCACCTTTTCCCATTGCGTGCCGACCATCCTGCAGATGGTGCTCAACGCCAAGGGCGCCCAAGGTACCGATTTCGGCGGCTGGAAAATCGTCATCGGCGGTAGCGCCCTGAATCGCAGCCTGTACGAAGCCGCCAAGGCCAGGGGGATCCAGCTTACCGCCGCCTATGGCATGTCGGAAACCGGCCCGCTGGTGTCCTGCGCCCACATCAACGAGGAATTGATGGCCGGCAGCGAAGACGAACGCATCAGCTACCGGATCAAGGCCGGTGTGCCGGGCCCCCTGGTGGAAGCGGCGATCGTCGACGCCGAAGGCCGGTTCCTGCCTGCCGATGGCGAGACCCAGGGCGAACTGGTGCTGCGCGCGCCCTGGCTCACCGAAGGCTATTTCAACGAACCGCAGAAGGGCGCCGAGCTCTGGGCTGGCGGCTGGTTGCACACCGGCGATGTCGCCACGCTGGACAGCATGGGCTTCATCGATATCCGCGACCGCATCAAGGACGTGATCAAGACGGGGGGCGAATGGATCTCGTCCCTGGACCTGGAAGACCTCATCAGCCGTCACGTGGCGGTACGCGAAGTAGCAGTGGTGGGTGTTCCCGATCCGCAGTGGGGTGAGCGCCCGTTTGCCTTGCTGGTGATTCACGACGGGCAACAGATTGGGGCTCGCGAGCTCAAGGAACACCTCAAGCCTTTTGTCGAACAGGGGCACCTGAGCAAGTGGGCAATCCCGAGCCAGATCGCCCTTGTTACGGAAATTCCCAAGACCAGCGTCGGCAAGCTCGACAAGAAACGCATCCGCGTCGACATCGCCGAATGGCAGAGCAACAACAGCGCCTTCCTGTCCACGCTTTGAGGTGAGCCTGCCGTGCCCGAAAGGGCGCGGCAGCCCCACCGAGCAAGCGCTTGCCTTGTCAAACCGCAAATTTCAGCCATCCTTGCCGTGCCGACAGGTGTCGGCCTGGCAAAGGACTGTTCCAGAGTGGTCGGGGGCTGCAAATCACACTTTAGAGGGATCAAGCCGTACTACCTGCTGGCTATAGTCCGCTCAAGGATTTTCAAGAATAGGGCACCTGCACGAACGGGCGATGCGACTTTGAATGAGTGCCGCAACCCTGCCGCTGGCCGTCGAAGACGTTCCTTGAAAATACCCCCCTGCCATAACAATAAAGAACATGGAGTAGCGTCGAATGACCTCTGCAAACACGTTCTGGCGCCGGGCAAAATTGCCTCTGGCGGTCAGTCTCGCCTCTTCGCTCGCCGGGCCTGCATTCGGCGTCAGTTTCAACATCGGTGAAATCGAGGGCCAGTTCGATTCGTCCCTGTCGGTGGGGGCGAGCTGGTCAACGGCCAATGCCAACAAGGACCTGATCGGCGTCAACAACGGTGGCAGGGGCCTGTCCCAGACCTCCGATGACGGTCACTTGAACTTCAAGCGCGGGGAAACCTTCTCGAAGATCTTCAAGGGCATTCATGACCTGGAGTTGAAGTACGGCGATACCGGTGTGTTTGTGCGGGGCAAGTATTGGTACGACTTCGAACTCAAGGACGAGAATCGTCTGTACAAGGACATCAGCGACAACAACCGCAAGGAAGGCGCCAAGTCCTCCGGCGGGCAGATTCTCGATGCGTTCGTCTACCACAACTACGCCATTGCCGATCAGCCGGGCTCGGTGCGCCTGGGCAAGCAGGTGGTCAGTTGGGGTGAAAGTACCTTCATCCAGGGTGGCATCAACTCCATCAACCCGGTCGACGTGTCCGCGTTCCGCCGTCCCGGCGCCGAGATCAAGGAAGGCCTGATCCCGGTCAACATGTTCTACGTGTCCCAGAGCTTGACCGATAACCTGTCGGCCGAGGCGTTCTATCAGTTGGAATGGGACCAGACGGTTGTCGATAACTGCGGGACGTTCTTTTCCCAGCCGGATGTGATTGCCGATGGTTGTACGGATAATCTGCGGGTGCTGAACAAGCGTTCCATGATTCCTGGTGCTGCCTTGCCGGCACTGGGTGCATTCGGCGTGGATGTCAACGAAGAGGGCGTCCTGGTCCGCCGTGGTCCTGATCGTGACGCTCGTGACAGCGGCCAATGGGGCGCGTCCATGAAGTATATGTTCGAACCACTGGACACCGAGTTTGGTGCCTACTTCATGAACTACCACAGCCGGGCACCGATCTTCAGTGCTACGGGGGCGCCTTCACAGTTCTATACGACTCCGCTGGGACCATTGGCAGCGCTACGTCCCCTGATCGTTGCAGGGAACTCCAATTACTTCGTTGAATACCCGGAAGATATCCGTCTGTACGGCCTGAGTTTCTCTACAACCCTGCCTACCGGCACGGCGTGGAGCGGTGAACTAAGCTATCGCCCGAATGCCCCGGTACAATTGAGCACCACTGACATTCTTTTCGCTGGTGTTCGACCAATAGGAGGGCCATTGGCTAACGCCTCGGTGCTCACAGGCGTGCCAGGCCAGGATCTGCATGGCTATCGTCGCAAAGAGATCACTCAATTCCAGACTACTTTTACCCACTTTCTTGATCAGGTCATGGGCGCCAGTCGTTTGACCCTGGTGGGTGAAATTGGCGTGACGCATGTGGGTGGCCTGGAAAGCAAATCTGAAGCCCGATACGGTCGTGATCCCGTGTTCGGTCCGGGTCAGCTGCCAAACGGCACCTGCGAAGCGCTCAACGCCTCGACTGCCGCAGGCGGCGGACAGACTGCCGGCAACGTGAACAGCAACTGCAACAACGACGGCTTCACCACCGCCACCTCCTGGGGCTACCGCGCCCGCGCCATCTGGGAATACCCGGACGTCTTCGCCGGCGTGAACCTCAAGCCCAACGTGGCCTGGTCCCATGACGTCAAAGGCTACTCGCCAGGCCCTGGCGGCAACTTCGAGGAAGGCCGCAAGGCCGTCAGCCTCGGCCTGGATGCCGAATACCAGAACACCTACAACGCGAGCCTGGCTTACACCAACTTCTTTGGTGGCGATTTCAGCACCGTGGACGATCGCGACTTCCTGGCGCTCAGCGTCGGCGTGACCTTCTAAGCACCGTATTCAGGACGACATACTATGAAAATAACAAAGAGTCTGTTGCAGGCCGGCGCACTGGGATTGTCCCTGCTGGCCGCCAGCGTCATGGCCGCGGTGCCTGCGGCCGAGGCCGATAAACTGGGCAAGGGCCTGACGCCGATGGGCGCCGAAATGGCCGGTAATGCCGACGGTTCGATTTCCGCATGGAAACCCATGGCGAAGAACGCCGGTAGCGTGGACAGCAAGGGATTCCTCGCCGACCCGTATGCCAGCGAGAAACCGCTGTTCACCATCACCGCGCAGAATGTCGAGCAGTACAAGGACAAGCTCGCGCCGGGCCAGTATGCGATGTTCAAGCGCTACCCGGAAACCTTCAAGATGCCGGTCTACCCGACCCATCGTGGCGCCACCGTGCCGGATGAGGTGTTCGCCTCCATCAAGAAGAACGCGGTGAACACCAAGCTGGTCTCCGGCGGCAACGGCCTGGAAAACTTCGAGACGGCCGTGCCGTTCCCGATTCCCCAGAGCGGCGTCGAGGTGATCTGGAACCACATCACCCGCTACCGTGGCGGCAGCGTGACGCGCCTGGTGACCCAGGCCACGCCGCAACCCAACGGCTCCTATAGCCTGGTGTACTTCCGCGATCAGTTCGTGTTCCGCGACAAGATGAAGGATTTCGATCCGGCCAACCCCGGCAACATCCTGTTCTACTTCAAGCAGCAAGTGACTGCGCCGGCACGCCTGGCCGGTGGCGTGCTGCTGGTGCACGAAACACTCGACCAGGTGAAGGAACCGCGTTCGGCCTGGGTCTACAACGCCGGCCAGCGTCGGGTGCGTCGTGCGCCGCAGGTCTCCTATGACGGTCCGGGTACCGCCGCCGACGGCCTGCGTACCTCCGACAACCTGGACATGTACAACGGTGCGCCGGATCGCTACGACTGGAAGCTGGAAGGCAAGAAAGAGCTGTACATCGCCGCCAACAGCTACAAGATCGACTCGCCGCAACTCAAGTACGCCGACATCCTCAAGGCCGGCCACATCAACCAGGACCTGGCGCGCTACGAGTTGCGTCGGGTCTGGCATGTCACCGCAACCCTGAAGGAAGGCCAGCGCCACATCTACGCCAAGCGCGATTTCTTCATCGATGAAGACACCTGGCAGGCGGCGGTGATCGACCATTACGACGGTCGTGGCCAGCTGTGGCGCGTTGCCGAGGCCCATGCCGAGAACTACTACGACAAGCAAGTGCCGTGGTACGCCCTGGAAACCCTCTACGACCTGCAATCCGGTCGCTACCTGGCCCTGGGTATGAAGAACGAAGAGAAATCGGCCTACGATTTCGGCTTCACCGCCACCACGGCAGACTTCACGCCGAACGCGCTGCGCCAGGACGGTATCCGCTAAAACCGCTTTACCCCGAGGCCGCATCCTCGAATAAACGCCCCGACTGGTTCGGGGCGTTTATTTTTCAGGTTTAAACACAGGGTTGTGGCGATTTGTAGTCTTTTTGTAGCCATTTGTAGCACTCCCTTCAATACCTCTTCGTTTACGGCTAGTCTGCGGACATCTGCAACGCCGCCATCTGCATTTAAACAAGAGCCGGCCATGACCGATCTGTCTTCACTTCCGGATTCTGCCCGCGCAGCCATCGCGGTACAGGACGGGCGCTTCTACCGACCGCCTCTGCCCGACGGGCACGTCGTGCGGCCGCGGTTGTGCGAGCGTTTGAGTGCGGGGCTCGGTGGCCGATTGCTGTTGGTCAGTGCGCCGGCGGGGTTCGGCAAAAGCTCCCTGGCAGTGGAGTTCTGCCAGAGCCTGCCGGTCCATTGGCAAAGCCTATGGTTGGGGCTCAACGCCAGGGACAATGACCCGGGACGTTTCCTGGAGCGGCTGCTCGAAGGACTCCAAGTGCTCTTTCCACAGCTGGGCGGCCGGGCAGCGGGGTTGCTGAAAATGCGTCAGCGCCACCAGCCCTTCGCGTTCGAAGAATGGCTCGACGGCCTGCTGGAGGAGTTGACCAGTCACCTGACGCTCAGCAATCCCTTGCTGCTGGTGCTCGACGATTATCACCTGGCCCAGGGTCCCGTACTGGATCGCTGCCTGCAGTTTTTCCTCAATCACCTGCCCGACGGCTTGCTGGTACTGGTCACCAGTCGCCAGCGGCCGAACTGGCATCTGGCGCGCCTGCGCCTGTCGCGGCAATTGCTCGAACTGAATGAACAGGATCTGCGTCTGACTCATGGCGAAGCCCTGACCCTGCTCGAGCATCACAGCAGCTCGCTGCGCGGTGAAGCGTTGGAAAGCCTCATCCAGCGCAGCGAAGGCTGGGTGGCCGGGCTGCGTTTCTGGTTGCTGGCTGCCTCCGAAGCCGGCTCCGAGGGCCGGCTGCCCCAGGCGTTGCACGGTGGGGAAGGGCTGATCCGCGATTATCTGCTCGAAGAAGTCATCGACTGCCTGCCCATCGAGGTGCAGGCGTTTCTCTACGACACCGCGCCACAGGATCGCTTTTGCAGCGAACTGTGCGATGCGGTGCGCGAAGCCCATGACAGCGCCGAGATCCTGCACTACCTGGCGGCCCATCAGGTATTTCTGGTGCCCCTGGACGAACACGGACACTGGTATCGCTATCACCACCTGTTTTCCGATCTGTTGCGCAGCCGCCCCAGCGCGCCGGCCATGGTGCCGGCCGCGACCCTGCACCTGCGCGCCTGTCGCTGGTTCAACGCCCGGGGGCTGATCGACGAAGCCGTGGAGCAGGCGTTGCGGGCCGGGCACCTGGATGTGGCGGCGAACCTGGTGCAGACCCTCTCGGAGGAACAGCTGCTGGCCGAGCAGAACGTCGGCATGTTGTTGCGCTGGAAGATGGACTTGCCCGACAGCCTGCTCATCAGCACCCCGAGGCTGATCGTGCTCTACAGCTGGGCGCTGGGGCTGGCCTGTCAATTGGACGCCGCCGAAGAACTGGCCGCCCACCTGAGCCGTTTCCTGCCGGCACCGTCGGCCACCGCGCAGAAATCCATGCTTGCCCAATGGTTGGCCCTGAGCGGGATCGTCGCCCGTGGCCGGGGGGATCGTGAAGCCACGGTGCGCTATTGCACCGAAGCCCTGGAGAGCCTGCCGCACAAACGCTACGGCCAACGCCTGATATGCCTGTCCACGTTGTCGAACCTGGCGATTGCCGACGGTGACCTGTGGCGTGCCCGGGGGCTGAATCGCGATTCCCTGGAACTGGCCCAGCGGGTCGGCAACCCGTTGTTCGAAGCCTTGGCTCATTACGATCGTGCCCGGGTCCTGCAGGCGCGGGGAGAGATTCTGCGGGCGCTGGATGAAGTGCGCCAGGGCTTGCAACGTTTGCACGAGCTCTCGCCCCAGCGGCTTTATGCGGTACGGGCGCGGCTGATCCTGTACGAGGGTTTCCTGCTGACCTTGCGCATGCAGCCCCAGGCCGGACTGGCGCGGTTGCAGGCCGGCCTTACCGAAGCACGAGCCTGTCGCGACATCAGCGTGCTGCTGGGTCATTGCGTGATCGCCCGTATCGAAGGCAACAATGGCGAGTTCGCCCGGGCCTTTGCCGAACTGGCCGAAGCCGAGCGTCTGATGCACATCTGGGATGTTCCGCCGATCTATTACCTGGCGATGATCACCCTGGTCAAATGCGAGCTCTGGCTGGCCCAGGGCCGTACCGAGCTGGCCGAAGCCTGGCTGGCGCGGCTGGGGCGGACCTACACCGGCGAACAGGCCGCCGCCCCGCCGGAGTTCCACCCGCAATTGCCGCTGCATGTCGAGCTGCAACAGGCGCTGCTGGAATCCATCCGGGGCCAACCGATGCTGGCGGAAGGGCGGCTCAATGCCTTGCTTGAGCACGGCCAGCAAACCGGCCGACAAATGCTCAGCGTGATGGCCCTTAACCAGAAAGTCGCCTTGTTGTTGAGCCTTGGCCGCGAGCCGGCGGCCCGCAGCACCCTGGCCCAGGCTTTCGAAGCCGCCGCTGGTGGTGCACTGCAGCCTTTTGAATGGTTGCTGGGCGACAAACATCGTGAATGGCTGCGTGAGCAACTGCTGCACGCGCCCTCCAGCACCTTGTGCCAGAATCTGCTCGAACGCCTGCCGACGTCGACGCAACCTGTCGACTCCCCGACACCTGTCGAAAACCTCAGCAGCCGTGAACGGGCGGTGTTGCAATTGATTGCCCGGGGCTGTTCCAACCAGGAAATCAGCGAGCAACTGTTCATTTCGCTGCACACCGTCAAGACCCACGCCAGCCATATCAACAGCAAGCTGGGCGTGGAGCGCCGTACCCAGGCCGTGGCGAGGGCGAAGGAGTTGGGGTTGTTGGGCTGAACCCGGCTTCTCGAGAACCCGCCACGAAAGCCAGTCAGTAAAGGAATGACTCGATGTTACCCCGGTACAAAACCATCCAATCCCCGGTCGGCCAACTGATCCTCGTTGCCCGAGGCGCAAGGCTGGCCGCCATCCTGTGGGAAAACGAGCGACTCAACCGCGTGCGCCTGGGACCCTTGGAGGAAGACATCCATCACCCGGTGCTCCAGGAAACCGAGCGTCAACTGGGTGAATACTTCGCCGGCCAGCGGCGTCGTTTCGAGCTGGAGCTGGACTTTGCCGGCACTGATTTCCAGAAGCGGGTCTGGCAGGCTTTGCTGACCATTCCCTTCGGCGAGACCCGCAGTTACCGCGACATCGCCATCCAGATCGGCCAGCCGACCGCTGTTCGGGCGGTGGGCGCGGCCAACGGCCGGAATCCCATTTCGATCATTGCTCCCTGCCACCGCGTCATCGGCACCTCCGGCAGCCTCACCGGTTTCGCCGGCGGGCTGGCAGCCAAGCAATTGCTGCTCAGCCTCGAAGGCCAGCAGAGTCTTCAATTGGCGTTCTGACCTCAACGGGCAGGCCTCACCGATGGAAACCCTGCGCCCATGAAAAAGCCCGCCCGATCACAGGATCGGGCGGGCTTCTGGTGTGGCTTGCAGCTTACTTTTTCAAACCGTAATGCTCATCGAGCATGCCGGGCGAATTCGGTGCCTTGGGCGCGTAGTCCCGAGGTGGCTCCTGATCCCTTGGCGGAGTCAGGCGTTCCCGTGGAGCCTGCGCCGAGTCGGCGTGCAGGGCGGCCAGCAGGCGCTGGCGAGTCTGTTCGTCCAGAGCCAGGCGATTGGCGCCCTCGGACAAATGATCCTGAACATCCTGGTAGCTCTGGGTGAGTTTCTTCACCAGAGAAGCGGTGGCGTTGAAGTGGGTGACCACTTCATTCTGATAACTGTCGAAACGTTCCTGAATGTCGTCCAGCTGACGTTGCGTGCTGTTGGGCACTGCGTTGGGCAGCAGTCGGGCAAGCAGGAATCCAATGGCGACACCGGCAACCAGGGCAAGAGTCGGCAACAACCAAACTAAGAGCGAGTGTTCCACGAGTCCTTCCTCTATAAACGGCTTTGCTTTACGTTAACGGCTCGGACCTGCGCTGTATACCGCGAAGAACATCGCAATCATGCCAGGCACAGACTTTTAGCTAGACGAGTCGACCCTATCCGGGGTCACGGAGTTCTTTCCCTTGCTTATGCGCGAAACCCCTGTAGTCATCGAAGGCCCGGTGGGCCAACTGGAAGCTTTGTACCTAGACAGCGAGGCGCCCCGTGGCCTGGCGCTGATCTGCCACCCGAACCCGGTGCAGGGCGGGACCATGCTCAATAAGGTGGTCTCGACCCTGCAACGCACGGCCCGGGATGCCGGCCTGGTCACATTGCGTTTCAATTATCGTGGTGTCGGCGCGAGTGCCGGCAGCCATGACATGGGCACCGGTGAAGTAGACGACGCCGAGGCCGCCGCTGCATGGCTGCGGGAAAAACACCCGCAACTGCCCTTGAGTCTTTTCGGTTTTTCCTTCGGTGGCTTCGTCGCTGCCAGCCTGGGTGGACGGCTCGAAGCCCAGGGGCAATCGCTCAAGCACCTGTTCATGGTGGCGCCGGCGGTGATGCGCCTGGACGAGCAGTCGCCTTTGGCGATGCGCGGCGAGTTGACGGTGATCCAGCCGGAAAATGATGAAGTCGTCGATCCCCAACTGGTCTACGATTGGTCCGATGCGCTCCAACGCCCCCATGAGCTGCTGAAAGTGGCAGAATGCGGACACTTTTTTCATGGCAAGCTGACCGATCTCAAGGATCTGCTCCTGCCGCGCCTTTCGAATTGACAGCAGTCTGACAAGCGATAATCCATGACGACTCGTACCCGTATCCTGACCGGCATCACCACCACCGGCACCCCACACCTGGGCAACTACGCCGGTGCCATCCGCCCGGCGATTCTCGCCAGTCGTGACAGCAATGCCGATTCGTTCTACTTCCTGGCCGACTATCACGCCCTGATCAAATGCGATGATCCGCTGCGCATCCAGCGCTCGCGCCTGGAAATCGCCGCCACCTGGCTGGCCGGCGGCCTGGATGTGGATCGTGTGACCTTCTATCGCCAGTCCGATATTCCCGAAATCCCGGAACTGACCTGGCTGCTGACCTGTGTCGCCGCCAAGGGCCTGCTCAATCGCGCCCACGCCTACAAGGCCTCGGTGGACAAGAACGTCGAGACCGGCGAAGACCCGGACGCGGGCATCACCATGGGCCTGTACAGCTATCCGGTGCTGATGGCCGCTGACATCCTGATGTTCAACGCCCACAAGGTGCCGGTCGGTCGCGACCAGATCCAGCACGTGGAAATGGCTCGGGACATCGGCCAGCGCTTCAACCACCTGTTTGGCCAGGGCAAGGAGTTTTTCACCATGCCCGAAGCGCTGATCGAAGAAAGCGTCGCCACGCTGCCGGGGCTCGATGGCCGCAAGATGTCCAAGAGCTACGACAACACCATTCCGTTGTTCAGCAGCGCCAAGGACATGAAGGACGCGATCTCGCGGATCGTCACCGACTCCCGCGCCCCGGGCGAAGCGAAGGATCCGGATAACTCGCACCTGTTCACGCTGTTCCAGGCCTTCGCCACCCCGGCCCAGTCAGCGGAGTTCCGCAGCGAGCTGGTGCAGGGCCTCGGTTGGGGCGAAGCGAAGAATCGTCTGTTCCAGTTGCTCGACAGCGAGCTGGGTGAGGCCCGCGAGCGTTATCACCAGTTGATCGAGCGTCCGTCGGACCTCGAAGACATCCTGCAGTTGGGCGCGAAAAAAGCCCGCGCGGTGGCGACGCCGTTCCTCAATGAACTGCGTGAAGCCGTTGGCCTGCGTTCGTTCGTCAGCCAGGTTCAGGTGGCGGCCAGCACGAAGAAGAAAGCTGCCAAGGCCGCACGCTTCGTCAGCTTTCGCGAAGACGACGGCAGTTTCCGCTTCCGCCTGCTGGCCGCCGATGGCGAGCAATTGTTGCTGTCTCGCCATTTTGCCGATGGCAAGACCGCGGGCCAGGTGACCAAGCAACTGCAAGCCGGCCTGCCACTGGACGTACGCAGCGAGACAGCGGGTTTCAGCGTCTGGCTCGAAGGTGAGTGCGTGGCGGACAGCCCGGCTTTTGCCGACGATGCCGCGCGGGATGCGGCCATCGATGCGCTGCGCGTCGCGCTGACGCCCGCGCAGGATTGATCCAAAGCATCATCCGACCATCGGCCCTGGATAAGGGCCGATTGCCATTCCTGCGGGCCGTCGCTACAGTGACGGCCCGTTTTTGTTGCCTTGCTAACGAATATGACCCCCCTAGAACGATATCAAGCTGATCTGAAACGCCCGGAGTTCTTCCACGACGCAGCCCAGGAAACGGCAGTGCGGCATTTGCAGCGCCTGTACGACGACCTGATCGCCGCGTCGAACAACAAGCCGGGCTTGTTGGGAAAACTCTTCGGCAAGAAGGAACTGGCACCGGTCAAGGGCCTGTACTTCTGGGGTGGTGTCGGCCGTGGCAAGACCTACCTGGTAGACACCTTCTTCGAAGCGCTGCCGTTCAAGGAAAAGACCCGCACCCACTTCCACCGCTTCATGAAGCGCGTGCACGAAGAGATGAAGACCCTGGGTGGCGAGAAGAACCCATTGACCATCATCGCCAAGCGTTTCGCCAGTGAAACGCGGGTGATCTGTTTCGATGAGTTTTTCGTGTCCGACATCACCGACGCCATGATCCTCGGCACCTTGATGGAAGAGTTGTTCAAGAATGGCGTGACCCTGGTCGCCACGTCGAACATCGTACCGGACGGCTTGTACAAGGATGGCCTGCAACGGGCGCGCTTCCTGCCGGCCATTGCGTTGATCAAGGAACACACCGAAATCGTCAACGTCGACAGCGGCGTCGACTATCGCCTGCGCCATCTCGAACAGGCGGAGCTGTTCCATTACCCACTGGATGCCGCTGCCGAGGAAAGCCTGCGCAAGAGCTTCCGCGCCCTGACGCCGGAATGCACCCAGGCGGTCGAGAACGATGTGCTGATGATCGAGAATCGCGAGATCCGCGCCATCCGCACCTGTGACGACGTGGCCTGGTTCGATTTCCGCGAACTGTGCGACGGCCCTCGCAGCCAGAACGACTACATCGAGCTGGGCAAGATTTTCCATGCCGTACTGCTCAGCGGCGTCGAGCAGATGAGCGTCACCACCGACGACATCGCCCGTCGCTTCATCAATATGGTGGACGAATTCTACGACCGTAACGTGAAGCTGATCATCTCGGCCGAAGTCGAACTCAAAGACCTCTACACCGGTGGTCGCCTGACGTTCGAATTCCAGCGGACGTTGAGTCGCCTGCTGGAAATGCAGTCCCATGAGTTCCTGTCGCGGGCGCATAAGCCCTAGGCTGATTCGCAAAGCATGAAGGGCCTGCAATTGCAGGCCTTTTTTTATGGCTGAACCACCGCAAACCCTGTGGGAGCGAGCCTGCTCGCGATGACGGTGGGCCAGCTTGCTACGATTCCGAATGTGCCGCTGTCATCGCGAGCAGGCTCGCCCCCACATGGGGTCGTGGTGACCGAAGCCTCAGGCCGCCTGCTGGAACTGCTGCCGGTACTGGTTCGGCGACAGGTCCGTGTGCTGCCGGAACAGCCGTGCGAAGAAGCTCGCGTCGTCGTAGCCGACTTCGTAGCTGATGGTCTTGATGCTCTTGCGGCTGCCGGAGAGCAGGCCCTTGGCGGTTTCGATGCGCAGCCGCTGCAGGTAATGCAGCGGTTTGTCACCGGTAGCGGTCTGGAAGCGGCGCATGAAATTGCGAATGCTCATGCCGTGTTCCCGGGCGACGTCTTCAAAACGGAACTTGTCGGCGAAGTGCTCTTCGAGCCAGTGCTGGATCTGCAGGATGATCACGTCCTGATGGAGTTTCTGCCCGCCGAAACCGATCCTGCCCGGCGAATAGTTGCGCTGCACTTCATACAGGATGTCTCGCGCCACGGCCTGGGCGATGTTGGCGCCGCAGAAGCGTTCGATGAGGTAGATGTAGAGGTCGCACACCGAGGTCGTGCCGCCGGCGCAGAACAGGTTGTCGGCGTCGGTCAGATGCTTGTCCTGGTTCAGGTGTACCTGGGGGAAACGCTCCCTGAAGGCGTTGAAGAAGCGCCAGTAGGTGGTGGCTTCCTTGCCATCGAGCAACCCTGCTTCGGCCAGCCAGAACACGCCCGTGGCTTCGCCGCATAGCACGGCGCCGCGAGCGTGCTGTTCCCGCAGCCAGGGCAGGACCTGGGGATAGCGTTGGCAAAGGGTGGGGAAGTCATCCCAGAACGCCGGCAGGATAATCACATCGGTGTTTTCCAGGCCGCCATCCACCGGCATGATCACTTCGCTGAAGCTGTTCACCGGTTTGCCATCGGGGCTGACCAGGCGGATTTCGAACGCCGGTGTCAGGCCTAGGCCCAGTTGTTTGCCGTAGCGCAGGCTGGCCATGTGGAAGAAGTCCTTGGCCTGCATGAGGGTGAAAGCGAAAACCCGGTCGACTGCCAGGATGCTGACGCGCCGCAAGGGCGTGGAAGGGTGCATAGACATAAATTCATCTTGTTTTTATAGGGGAAAGTGGTCACCAGACGGCTGGATCGTCTTATTTTTTGTCGGATGTGTCCAGTGTCCTATGGTACTTCCCGGGCTTAGGCTCAGCGGATGACCCCATCCAACCATAACCAAAGGTGCGCCATGATCCCAAGAACCCTGTTCAGTCCCGAGCACGAATTGTTTCGCGACAGCGTGCGAACGTTCCTGGAAAAGGAGGCCGTGCCGTACCACAGCCAGTGGGAAAAACAGGGTCATGTCGACCGCCAGCTCTGGAACAAGGCCGGGGAGGCAGGGATGCTGTGTTCGCACCTGCCGCAAGCCTATGGCGGGCTCGATGCGGATTTCCTCTACAGTATGGTGGTGATCGAGGAGATCGGCCGTCTGGGGCTGACGGGCATCGGCTTCTCACTGCATTCGGATATCGTTGCGCCTTACATCCTGCATTACGGCAGCGAAGCGTTGAAGCATAAGTACCTGCCGAAACTGGTCTCCGGCGAAATGGTCACGGCCATTGCCATGACCGAACCCGGCGCCGGGTCCGATCTGCAAGGGGTGAAAACCACGGCAGTACTGGACGGCGATGAATACATCATCAATGGTTCGAAGACTTTCATCACCAATGGCTTTCTTGCCGACCTGGTGATCGTGGTCGCCAAGACCGATCCGAAAGCCGGTGCCAAGGGTACCAGCCTGTTCCTGGTGGAGGCGGGCACGCCAGGCTTCGAGAAGGGCAAGCGTCTGGAGAAAGTCGGAATGAAAGCCCAGGACACCTCGGAACTGTTCTTCCAGGATGTCCGGGTGCCGAAGGAGAACCTGCTCGGCCAGGCCGGAATGGGCTTTGCCTATCTGATGCAGGAGTTGCCCCAGGAGCGCTTGACCGTCGCGATTGGGGGGCTGGCCTCGGCCGAAGCGGCGCTGCAATGGACGCTGGATTACACCCGCGATCGCAAGGCCTTCGGTAAGTCCATCGCGGAGTTCCAGAACACCCGCTTCAAATTGGCGGAAATGGCCACCGAGATCCAGATCGGCCGGGTCTTCGTCGACCGCTGTCTGGAACTGCATCTGCAAGGCAAGCTCGACGTGCCGACGGCGGCGATGGCCAAGTACTGGGGCACGGACCTGCAATGCAAGGTGCTCGACGAATGCGTGCAGCTGCATGGCGGCTACGGCTTCATGTGGGAATACCCGATTGCCCGGGCGTGGGCGGATGCGCGGGTGCAGCGGATCTATGCGGGGACCAATGAAATCATGAAGGAGATCATTGCGCGGTCGCTTTGAGTGCGTTGTGGTCTTGAGATCGCTATCGCGAGCAGGCTCGCTCCCACAGTAGGCAACGATCCATTGTGGGAGCGAGCCTGCTCGCGATTGGGTCTATGGGGCAATCAAGGAGCAGGATTCGGATGATCCTTGTGAATCGCCTCGATCCCCGCCAGCACTTCATCCGACAGCTTCAGGTCGAAGCTGGCGATGTTGCTGTCCAGTTGTTCAAGGGTGGTGGCACCGATGATGTTGCTGGTCACGAACGGTTGTTGCGTGACGAACGCCAAGGCCATCTGCGCCGGGTCCAGACCGTGTTCACGGGCCAGCGCCACATAACGGCTGCATGCCGCCTCCGACTGTGGATTGAAGTAGCGCATGAAGCGGCTATAGAGCGTCAGGCGGCCCTTGGCCGGCCGTGCGCCGCCTTCATATTTGCCCGACAGGAAGCCGAACGCCAATGGTGAGTAGGCCAGCAGCCCGCACTGTTCGCGAAGGGCGATTTCCGCCAGGCCGATCTCGAAGCTGCGGTTGAGCAGGTTGTACGGGTTCTGGATCGACACCGCGCGCGGCCAGCCGCGGGCTTCGGCCAGGGCGAGGAATTTCATGGTGCCCCACGGCGTCTCGTTGGACAGGCCGATATGGCGGATCTTGCCGGCACGGACCTGTTCGTCGAGGGCCTCGAGGGTTTCTTCCAGTGGGGTGAAGTCTTCATCGGCCTTGTGCTTGTAGCCCAACTGCCCGAAGAAATTGGTGCTGCGTTCCGGCCAGTGCAACTGGTAGAGATCGATCCAGTCGGTCTGCAGGCGCTTGAGACTGGCGTCCAGCGCCTCGACGATGTGGCGGCGGTTGTGCTTGAGATTTTTGTCGCGGATGTAGTCGATGGTGTTGCCGGGGCCGGCGATCTTGCTCGCCAGGATCCAGTCGGCGCGGTCGCCACGGCTCTTGAAATAGTTGCCGATGTAGCGCTCGGTGGTGGCATAGGTTTCGGCCTTGGGTGGGACCGGGTACATCTCGGCGGTGTCGAGGAAATTGATGCCGGCACCCTTGGCGCGTTCGATCTGGGCGAAAGCCTCGGCCTCGCTGTTCTGCTCGCCCCAGGTCATGGTTCCGAGGCACAGGGCGCTCACGTTCAGATCGGTACGGCCTAGCTGGCGATAGTCCATCGGGGACTCCTTGGGCAAAACAATCATAAAAGCAGGTTGAAATATTTTTCGCAATCTGCATAATTGCGCACCTCTTTCTGCAGTGGAAGTGATGCGCCGCCGCCGAAGAATCTTGCCGTTGAACGGACGCGCCGACCCGAGCCCCCGAAAGCGTCTGTATCCGGCTGCCTTTGACTTGTCAAAGTACGCACTATTCAGTAAGATCCGCCGTCTAATTTACAGGGCGGCCCCTGAGGCTATAAAGAATGAAAACTTTTACTGCTAAACCGGAAACAGTACAGCGCGACTGGTTCGTCGTCGACGCTGCTGGTCAGACCCTGGGTCGTCTGGCCACCGAAATCGCGAGCCGTCTGCGTGGCAAGCACAAGCCTGAGTACACCCCTCACGTTGACACCGGTGACTACATCGTCGTGATCAACGCTGAGCAAGTACGTGTTACTGGCGCTAAAACCACTGACAAAATGTACTACTCCCACTCCGGTTTTCCGGGCGGCATCAAGTCGATCAACTTTGAAAAGCTGATCGCCAAAGCCCCTGAGCGCGTGATCGAGACCGCGGTTAAAGGCATGCTGCCTAAGAACCCGCTGGGTCGCGACATGTATCGTAAGCTGAAGGTTTATGCGGGCGCTGCTCACCCTCATACTGCTCAGCAGCCCCAAGAACTGAAGTTTTAACGGAATAGTTCATTATGTCGGCGACTCAAAATTACGGCACTGGCCGTCGCAAGACTGCAACCGCACGCGTTTTCCTGCGTCCGGGCACTGGTAACATCTCCATCAACAACCGCTCCCTGGATAACTTCTTCGGCCGCGAAACTGCCCGCATGGTAGTTCGTCAGCCGCTGGAACTGACCGAGACCGTCGAAAAATTCGACATCTACGTCACCGTTATCGGTGGTGGTGTGAGTGGTCAGGCTGGCGCAATCCGCCACGGCATCACTCGCGCCCTGATGGACTACGACGAAACCCTGCGTAGCGCGCTGCGCAAAGCTGGCTTCGTGACTCGCGACGCCCGTGAAGTTGAACGTAAGAAAGTCGGTCTGCGTAAAGCGCGTAAGCGTCCGCAGTACTCGAAGCGTTAATTTCGCTTCCGCTTTCAGAAGGCGCCCAGTTTCCTCACGGAGCTGGGCGTTTTTTTATGGGCGAAATAAATGCTCTGTGACAACTTGCCACATTCGTAGAGCCCCTATACTACAAGGCTTGGCGGTAGCGCTGCTTGGTAATTACCTTGTCAGAATTGGGGGTTTTCATTACCATTCGGCAAAATTTTTATAAGTTCAGATTTTTACTTAGTAGACGCCTGATCTAACAGGCCACAAAGCTGATGGGAGAGGACTGAATGAGCAATGACGGCGTGAATGCAGGCCGGCGTCGCTTCCTGGTAGCAGCCACATCCGTGGTGGGTGCTGCAGGAGCGGTGGGGGCTGCGGTCCCGTTCGTGGGGTCATGGTTTCCCAGTGCCAAGGCGAAAGCTGCAGGTGCACCGGTGAAAGTGAATGTCAGCAAGATCGAGCCAGGCCAGCAGATGATTGCTGAGTGGCGTGGTCAGCCGGTGTTCATTGTCCGCCGTACAGAGGAAATCCTGGGGAATCTGAAAAAGATCGAGGGCCAGCTGTCCGATCCCTCTTCCAAGAACTCGGTCCAACCGGAATACGTCAATCCAGAAACGCGTTCGATCAAGCCTGAGCTCCTGCTGCTGATCGGGATCTGCACGCACCTGGGTTGCTCGCCAACATTCCGTCCCGAAGTGGCTCCTGCCGATCTGGGCAAGGACTGGGTAGGTGGCTATTTCTGCCCTTGCCACGGCTCCCACTACGACCTGGCGGGTCGCGTCTACAAATCGCAGCCTGCACCTCTGAACCTGCCAGTTCCCCCGCATTCCTATGAGTCGGATGACATCATTGTCATCGGCGTCGACACGGAGAAAGCGTGATGAGCAAACTTATGGATTGGGTTGATGCGCGCTTTCCCGCGACCAAGATGTGGGAAGACCATCTCAGCAAGTACTACGCTCCGAAAAACTTCAACTTCTTCTATTTCTTTGGCTCCCTGGCATTGCTCGTTCTGGTCAACCAGATCGTTACCGGTGTCTGGCTGACCATGAGCTACACCCCGTCGGCGGAAGAGGCGTTCGCTTCCGTCGAGTACATCATGCGTGACGTCGAGTACGGCTCGATCCTGCGCCTGCTGCACTCCACCGGCGCTTCGGCGTTCTTCATCGTGGTCTACCTGCACATGTTCCGTGGCCTGCTCTACGGTTCGTACCAGAAGCCTCGTGAGCTGGTATGGGTCTTCGGCATGCTGATCTACCTGGCGCTGATGGCCGAGGCCTTCATGGGGTACCTGCTGCCATGGGGCCAGATGTCCTACTGGGGTGCCCAGGTGATCATCTCGCTGTTCGGCGCGATCCCGGTCATCGGCAACGATCTGACCCAGTGGATCCGTGGTGACTACCTGATCTCGGGTATTACCCTGAACCGCTTCTTCGCCCTGCATGTGGTAGCCCTGCCGATCGTGATCCTCGGCCTGGTAGTGCTGCACATCCTGGCGCTGCACGAAGTCGGCTCGAACAACCCCGATGGCGTGGACATCAAGAAGCACAAGGACGAAAACGGCGTACCGCTGGATGGCATCGCCTTCCACCCGTACTACACCGTGAAGGACATTGTCGGTGTGGTGGTGTTCCTGTTCATCTTCTGCTCCATCGTGTTCTTCTTCCCGGAGATGGGCGGCTACTTCCTCGAGAAGCCGAACTTCGAACAGGCGAACGCCTTCAAGACGCCTGAGCACATTGCCCCGGTCTGGTACTTCACGCCGTTCTACGCGATTCTGCGGGCGATCCCGGACAAGCTGCTGGGCGTTATCGCCATGGGCGCGGCCATCGCCGTGCTGTTCGTCCTGCCGTGGCTGGACCGCAGCCCGGTCAAGTCGATGCGCTACAAAGGCTGGCTGAGCAAGATCTGGCTCGTGGTGTTCTGCATTTCGTTCGTGATCCTGGGTGTGCTGGGTGTACTGGCACCGACACCGGGGCGTACGTTGCTGTCGCAGGTCTGTACGTTCCTGTACTTCGCCTACTTCATTCTGATGCCGTTCTATACCAGGCTCGAGAAGACCAAACCGGTTCCGGAAAGGGTGACTGGCTGATGAAAAAGCTATTTGCTGTACTGATTCTTGCTGCCATGCCTGTCTTGTCCTTCGCGGCCGAACACGGTGGTCCAGAGCTGGAAAAAGTCGACATCGACGTTTCCGACAAAGCCGCCATGCAGGACGGCGCGCGTACGTTCGCCAACTACTGCATGGGTTGCCACAGTGCCAAGTTCCAGCGTTACGAGCGCGTGGCCGATGACCTGGGCATTCCCCATGAGCTGATGCTCGAGAAACTGGTGTTCACCGGCGCCAAGCTGGGCGACCACATGACCATCGGCATGCAGCCGGCAGATGCCAAGACCTGGTTCGGCGCTGCGCCGCCCGACCTGACCCTGGTTGCCCGTGTACGCGGTACCGACTGGCTCTATGGCTACCTGCGTTCGTTCTATGAGGATCCTGCGCGTCCGTGGGGCGTGAACAACAAGGTCTTCCCGAACGTCGGCATGCCGAACGTCCTGGTCGGCCTGCAGGGTCGTCAGGTGGTAGGCTGCAAGCAGGTGCAGGTCGTCGAGCACGGCAAGAAGCAATACGATCCGTTGACCGGTACCGCGCTGACTCACGAAGCCTGTGATCAATTGACCATCGTGCCGAACAGCGGAACCCTGACGCCTGAGCAATTCGACGAGAAGGTCAAGAACCTGGTGACCTTCCTGGCCTACTCGGCCAACCCGGTGAAGCTGCAACATCAGCGCATCGGTACGTATGTATTGCTGTACCTGGCGTTCTTCTTCGTATTCGCTTATCTGCTCAAGCGTGAATACTGGAAAGACGTACATTGATAACGCTGTAAGCTGTAACGTTGCTGTTAATCGTGCGCGCCCAAGGGCGTCTCTGAAGGTGTAACGAGCCTGGTCAGCCAGGTGTTACGGGAGACGCCCTCTGGGCGCGCTCGTTTTTCTTTTCTAAAATTTCAACAAGCGAGGAGGATCGCCATGGGCGTGACCAATCGGTTGGCCTGTTACTCCGACCCCGCCGACCACTATTCCCACCGGGTACGTATCGTACTGGCAGAAAAGGGTGTCAGCGCCGAGATCATCTACGTCGAGGCTGGCCGTCAGCCGCCGAAGCTGATCGAGGTGAACCCCTACGGCAGCCTGCCCACGCTGGTCGATCGTGACCTGGCATTGTGGGAGTCGACGGTGGTGATGGAATACCTGGATGAGCGTTATCCGCATCCGCCTTTGCTGCCGGTATACCCTGTGGCACGTGCCAACAGCCGTTTGCTGATCCATCGCATCCAGCGTGACTGGTGTGGGCTGGTGGATCTGATCCTGGATCCGCGGACCAAGGAACCGGCGCGGGTCGTGGCGCGCAAGGAGTTGCGTGAAAGCCTGACGGGCGTATCGCCGCTGTTCATCGACAAGCCGTTTTTCCTCAGTGAGGAACAAAGTCTGGTGGATTGCTGCCTATTGCCCATACTCTGGCGTTTGCCGATTCTGGGTATCGAACTGCCGCGGCCCGCCAAGCCGCTGCTTGATTATATGGAGCGCCAATTTGCGCGTGAGACTTTCCAGGCGAGTCTGTCTGGTGTTGAACGCGACATGCGCTAAGGCTTAGGGAGCCGCTATGAACTCCAGTCGACCTTATCTGGTCCGCGCGCTCTATGAGTGGATTGTGGACAACGATTGCACCCCGCACATGCTGGTCAATGCCGAGTATCCATCGGTACAGGTGCCGCAGGGGTTTGCCAATGACGGGCAGATTGTCCTGAACGTTTCGCCGGCCGCCGTGCGCCATCTGCACATGGATAACGATGCCGTGAGCTTTGAAGGCCGCTTCGGTGGCGTGCCTCATACGCTGTATGTGCCTATCGCCTCGATCCTGGGGATTTATGCCCGGGAGAATGGGCAGGGTATGGTGTTTGAGCTGGAAGCGCCGCTGGATGGCGAGGAAGAGTACGAGGTGGATGATGATTTGCCGCCACCGGATGATGAGCCGCCGCGGCCTAGTGGTCGGCCTAGTCTTAAGGTGGTGAAGTAGCGGGGGCGCCTTTTTTTGACGGGTTGGTGTGTATATCCGTTTCTTCGGTGACGGCTACTAAAGGTTCCGCCCTTACGGCGGGTCACTTTTGGCAAACGCCCCAAAAGTAACCAAAAGGTCTTTGCCCCACCACTGGGCACCTCGCCAAGGCTCGGTGTTCCCTCACTCCGGCATCGCTCCGTGGGCCCGCCGCGAAGGGCCATCCATGGCCCAGCGCGGCTAACCCGGCATCCATGCCGGGTTGCCCACTACGCAACGCCTGCGTTCGGCCCTTGTGGTTTACGGGGCACCCAAGATCAAAAGCAAAAGCAAAAGCCAAAGCGAGGCGGCCTAATGGCCGGCCTGACTTTTCCGGTTGTATCTGAATCCACCTGTGGGAGCAAAGCTTGCTCGCGAGGCGACCTGGCAGCCGACCTATCTTTCCCCGCCGTCCCCGACCAATTGTGGGAGCGAGCCTGCTCGCGATGGCCTCAGGTCAGCAGCATTGATGTAGGCTGACACATCCCCATCGCGAGCAGGCTCGCTCCCACATCTATGGTTACCCCCTTTTCTGCAATACTGTCTTTGATGCGTGTTTGGCTTGCTTTCATCTATCCGGCGTCTGGGTGGGGAATTGCGTCCCCCGCGCCTTGATGAGAATTCGATGCCCGACGATCCTGATTAGTTGAACGGCCTTGCAGCCGTGTGGGAGCCCAGGGTTTTCGTCAGGCCGGTTAGCCGTTCATGTCATCTGTTATCCAGCATCGCAAAACCAGGTAGGTGGTGCTCGGGTAATAGCGGGGTCAGGCGTTCATCGCGCTTGGCCCTGCATCGAATACCGTATGGTTTGCCGCAATTGACCAAGCGATCCTGGCTAACTTGTTGGCCAGTGCGCAGACCACAAGGTTGCGGTGACGGTGGCTGGCCAGGAGCTTGCGAACCCAATCGGCCAGCTTCCCTTCCTGTCGATCCAGCCTGTTCACATACGTCTGGGCACACTGGACGAACAGGCGCCTTTGATTTCGATCGCCACGCTTGCTGATGCCCAAAAGTACCGTCCGTCCGCCCGTTGAGTGTTGTTTGGGGACCAGTCCAATTGACGCTGAGAAGTCTCGACCACATTTGAACTGCTTACCGTCGCCCACTTCGGCAGCCAGGACGCTGGAGGTGATCGGACCCACGCACGGCATTGTCATCAGGCGGGAGGCCAGATCATCTCCAGCGGCCTGGCAGTCGACCTCCTTGTCTAACGCCTTGATACGCAGATTGAGGTAGAGGTAATGCTCGTACAAGTCCGCCAGGAGTTTGCGGATGAGCCCATGAAATGAACTTGCCTCCAACAGGGCTGGTATGTCCTTGAGCGATTTGTAGCCTGGAGTCAGGCTGACGCCGACTTCCAGAAACGCTGCATGGATCCGATTGACGGTCGCCGTGCGATCCTTAATGAACGAGTCGCGCACCGAGTTGAGCATCGCCAAAGCCTGCTGAGCTTGGTTTTTAACCGGTACAAAGCGCATCGTGGGACGACTGGCGGCCTCGCAGATTGCCTCGGCATCGGCGAAATCGTTTTTGTTGCTTTTCACATAAGGACGTACGAGATGAGGCGCTATCAGTTTGGGAGAATGCCCAAACTTGGCGACTTCTTGCGCCATGAAATGGGCCCCACCACAGGCTTCCATCACGACGATGCACGGTTCGAGATTTGCTAGATGCTGGAGGAGCTCCACTCGCTTAAACTTTTTGCGCAGAAGTGGATGCCCCTGATCATCTTGCTCATGTACGTGAAAGGTGAGCTTTCCAAGGTCGATGGCGACAACGGCTACTTTGTTCATGACGGCGGTCTCCGGTAGATCCCCCTGTGAAAGCTTAGTGGGCGTTCACAGGGGGCAGCGGGGGTAGCCATCTCATTAGTTGAATTGAGGTGCAGCCCTAGAGACAGGCCGGCCGTAACGCCGCCTCGCTTTTGCTTTTGCTTTGCTTTTGATCTTAGACGCCCCATTAACCACAAGGGCCGAACGCAGGCATTGCGTAGTGGGTATCCCGGCATGGATGCCGGGATAGCCGCGCTGGGCCATGGATGGCCCTTCGCGGCGGGCCCACGGAGCGATGCCGGAGTGAGGGAACACCGAGCCTTGGCGAGGTGCCCAGTGGTGGGGCGAGGCGCTTTTGGTTACTTTTGGCGCTCTTCCAAAAGTGACCCGCCGTAAGGGCGGAACCGCCAGTAGCCGTCACCGCACAAACGGATATACACACTAACCAACCCCCCAAAAAAAACGGCGCTTCCCCGTCTGAAGAAGCACCGTTTTCTAGCCAAGCGCAGCATCAAGAACCGCAACTACCCTCAGTCAATATACTCAAACAACTTCACGATCTTCTGCACCCCAGACACCCCTTGCACCAGATTGGTCGCCTGGGCAGCCTCTTTCTTGGTCAGCAGCCCCAGCAGGTAAACGATGCCATTCTCGGTCACAACCTTGATGCGCGAACCAGGAATGCTCGCATCGGTCAGCATCTGGGTCTTGATCTTGGTGGTCAGCCAGGCATCGTTCTGCCGCGCCAGCAACGAGGACGGTTGCAGGACCTGCAATTCGTTATGCACGGTTTTGACCCGTTGTACGGCGCTGGCCTCCTGCTCGGCCTTGGCCTTGAGGTCTTCCCGTGGGGTCTGGCCGGCCAATAGCACGACGCCGTTGAAGCTGGTAACGACGATGTGCGAATTATTGTCCAGGTCCGGGTCGGCCTTGGCGATGTTCACACCGACTTTGGTTTCGATCAGGGAGTCGTCGATCTTGCTGCCGAAGGTGCGAGTGCCGCGGTCGTCTTCGATCGGCTTTTCCCGGCTGGCATTAACCACCGATGTGCAGCCGCTGATGCCGAGGCACAAGGTCAGGGCCAGAAGGCCCAGGCGATTAGGGGTCATTCTTCACTCCCGAATATTTGGCTGTCGATCAAGTCGCAGAGACAGTGAATCGCCAGCAGGTGGACTTCCTGGATACGTGCGGTGACTTTGGCCGGTACGCGGATCTCGACATCTTCCGGCAATAGCAATGAGGCCATGCCGCCGCCGTCACGCCCGGTCAATGCTACGACAATCATTTCGCGATCATGTGCGGCCTGGATCGCCTGAATAATATTGGCCGAGTTGCCGCTGGTGGAAATCGCCAGCAGCACATCGCCGGGTTGGCCCAGGGCGCGGATCTGTTTGGAGAAGATTTCGTTGTAGCTGTAGTCGTTGGCGATCGAGGTGATCGTCGAGCTGTCGGTGGTCAGCGCGATGGCCGGCAGGCTCGGACGCTCGCGTTCGAAGCGGTTGAGCAGTTCGGACGAAAAGTGCTGGGCGTCGCCGGCGGAACCGCCATTGCCACACGAAAGCATTTTGCCTTCGTTGAGCAAGGCGTTGACCATCACTTGGCTGGCTTGCTCGATGTAGGGTGCAAGTACGTCCATCGCCTGTTGCTTGGTGTCGATACTGGCCTGAAAAAGCTGGCGAATTCGCGATTGCATGTCCATCTGTGTGACCTTAAGTAGCGCGACTTATCGGCACAAACGTGTGCGGCGCGCAAAGCAAAGAGCAGAAGTTGAGTGAAGGTGTCCGGCTCGGTTCGTCATGGACGTAGGTGTTCAGCTGTCGAAGGCGTTCTGCAGCCAATTCAACTGATCGGCGTTGCTGTCGATGGCAACCACGTCGAAACGGCAGGGGTGATCAGCCCAGCGGGATTCGCTTTGCAAGAAATACTGCGCGGCGAAAACCAGTTTCTGGCGCTTGCGCTCGTCGATGCTATCGAGCGCGCCACCCCATTGGGTATTTTTTCTGTAGCGGACTTCGACGAATACTACTGTATCGCCGTCAAGCATGACCAGATCAAGCTCGCCGCGTTTGCACAACCAGTTCTGCGCCACCAGGCGCAGGCCTTGCTGCTGGAGATGCGCGAGGGCCTGGCCCTCGGCATCCCGTCCGCTTTGCTGGCTTGATCGTTCGGGCATCAGCGCTGGGTGTCCGGCAGGCGCTGCACCTGGCCGTTGACGAACTCGGCCCAAGGCAATTGGCGTTGAACCCGTTGGGACTGGGACACCGCCAGGCTGCCCGACAGGCCTTCGATGCGGCTGTCCGGCAGTGTCTTGAGCTGACCCAGGCGCGGTGCCAGGCGATAGGCATCGGCGCCCATCGCATACAACCGGCCCAGACTGCCGGCAGCCTGTGGCCACTGGGCGGTGACCTGCTTGCGCAGTGGGTCGTTGGCATCAAGCAGCCATGGGGTTTCGCAGAAGCGGATACCGTTCATGTCGTTGTACTGGTTCTGGTCGCCGCTGGCGCTGAACACCTGGGAGGTCGCGTAGACCGGCACATCCCCGGCGTACTGGAAGTTCAAGGTCGGCTTGATCTGCTGGGCCTGCTGCGGGGTCGACGCCAGGAAGATGAACTCGATGTCCTGGCGACGGGACGGCTGGGCCGCGACCGTGGTGCCCACGGTGTTCTGCAGGCTCTTGGCGCGACCTTCGCTCTGGCGCAACTGGAACATGTCGGCGATCTGCTGGGCCAGTTGCACGGGCTGGTCGACGCGCTCGATGGCGAGGATGGTGCCGCCGTTGGCTTGCCAGTCCTGGCTGAAGGCTTTCAATACGCGATCACCCCATTCGCCTTTCGGCACCATGACTGCTGCGCGATGCAGGCCATCGGCACGGGCGCGGCGGGCGACTTCGCGGGCTTCGTCCTCGGGCGCCAGGCCGAACTGGAACAGCTGGGGTGGGCCTTGCTCGCCTTCGCTGTAGTTCAATGCCAGGGTGGTGATCGGCAGCTGCGCGCGCGTGCTGATCTGCTTGACCAGTGGTTTTTCCAGGGGGCCGACCACCAGTTGCACGCCGTCGGCCTGGGCTTTGCGATAGAAGTCGTCCATGGAGGTCAGGGTCGAGCTGTCATAGAACTGGATGCTCGGTGGGTTCTGCCCGGCCTGTTGGGCCTGATAGTGCGATGCCATGAAGCCCTCACGCAGGGCTTTGGCGACGGCGGCCAGTTGCCCGTTCTGGGGCAGCAGCAGGGCGATCTTGCTCAGTGGCTGGCTTGCCAGTTCCTTGAGCTTGACCAGGGGCGTCGGCAACTGGAGGGCGGCCGGATGCTTCGGGTTCTGTTCGCGCCAGTGGTCGATGGCCGCTTGCTGCTGTTCCAGGGTGCCGGCGGTTTTCACGGCGCGGGCCAGGCTCAGCCAGCCACCGAGGTCGTCGGTGGTGGTCGGTTGCAATTGATCGGTGGGCAGCGAGGCAATCAGGGACCAGATCGCTTCGTGGTTCTTGGCGGCGGCTTCGTTCTCGAGCAGGGGCGCAATGAAGATGCGTTCCTTCGCGGCCGCCAGGGTCTGGCCATCAGCTTCGAGGGCGCGGGCGTGGACGGTCCCGGTGCGGACCTGCTGTTCCACTGGCATTTCGCCCAGGTGTTGCAAGCTCGGGTGGCTCAGGGCGGTCAGCGCTGCCTTGGGCTGGTTGCGCGTCATTGCCAGTTCCGCCGCCAGGGTGCTGGCGAAAATCTGCTGGCCTGGCTTGAGCTGCTCCAGCGGCACTTGTTGCAGGATCTGTGCGGACTGGCCGGCATTGCCCTGGCGGTAGGCCAGGTCTGCCGCGCTCAGGCGCAGCAGGGCGGCTTTTTCCGGGGTCTTGCTTTGGGCGGCCTGTTCGAGCAGCTGCTCGATACTGGCATCCGGGGTCCGGGGGAGTTCGCCAAGGCTGGACGAGGGCGAGCTGACGCAGGCCGCCAGAAGGGCGGCGAGGCAAAGGGCGGAGAGCAGCCGCAGGCAAGCGATCATGTAAATGTCCTGATACGAGATCAAATTAGCGTCGAATTGTACCCAAGCGCTGGCCGGGGCGCGATGTCAGTGGCGTGAATCGATCAATTTAGATGGTTCAAATGTTGTGGTGCAGCAAAAAGCGTCGTTCACTCAGGTGGTGACACTGAACCTGTGGCAAGGGGATGATGTGAACGGCTGAGACCGGCACACGCTACAATGGCGGTTTTACCGATTGTGAGGTGCGCGTTTTGACTGCTCCAGGTGCTTTGAATTCCGCTGCGGGCTCGCTTTATGTGGTGGCGACGCCCATCGGCAACCTGGACGACATCAGTGCCCGGGCGCTGAAGATCCTGCGGGAGGTCGCCCTGATCGCGGCTGAAGACACCCGTCATTCCCAGCGACTGCTGCAGCATTTCGGCATCTCCACGCCGCTGGCCGCCTGCCACGAACATAATGAACGGGACGAGGGCAGTCGCTTCATCACGCGCCTGCTGGCGGGTGATAACGTCGCACTGATCTCCGATGCGGGCACGCCACTGATTTCCGATCCCGGCTACCATCTGGTGCGCCAGGCCCGTGCGGCAGGCATCAGTGTGGTGCCGGTGCCCGGCGCCTGTGCCCTGATCGCGGCGCTGTCGGCGGCCGGCCTGCCATCGGACCGCTTCATCTTCGAAGGCTTTCTACCGGCCAAGGCCGTGGGGCGCCGGGCGCGGCTGGAGTCTATAAAGGAAGAGCCGCGCACGCTGATTTTCTACGAAGCGCCGCACCGTATCCTCGAGTGCCTGCAAGACATGGAGCTGGTGTTCGGTCCCGAGCGTCCGGCGCTCCTGGCGCGTGAGCTGACCAAGACCTTCGAAACCCTCAAGGGATTGCCGCTGGCGCAGTTGCGAAGCTTCGTCGAAAGCGATAGCAACCAGCAGCGTGGCGAGTGTGTCGTGCTGGTGGCGGGTTGGACCGCGCCGGAGAGTGAGGAGGCCGTCAGTAGCGAAGCGATGCGCATCCTGGATCTGCTGCTGGAGGAGATGCCGCTCAAGCGTGCGGCCGCCCTGGCTGCGCAAATCACCGGCGAACGCAAGAACGTGCTGTATCAAGTCGCGCTGGACCGGCAGAAGGCCCGGTAAAACCGGACAGGCAACATGGCCAAAGGCTTTTAGCGCTTGTTCTTCAAGCGCTGTGCCGTTAACCTTCGCGGCGGAGAGTCGATCGGACAGTCGCTGCCCTCTATGAGAATTAGGGGGGGGAGGAAAGTCCGGGCTCCATAGGGCGAAGTGCCAGGTAATGCCTGGGAGGCGTGAGCCTACGGAAAGTGCCACAGAAAATAACCGCCTAAGCGTTTCGGCGCCGGTAAGGGTGAAAAGGTGCGGTAAGAGCGCACCGCACGGCTGGCAACAGTTCGTGGCTAGGTAAACCCCACTTGGAGCAAGACCAAATAGGGTCCCAAGGCGTGGCCCGCGCTGGGACCGGGTAGGTTGCTAAAGATGTCCAGTGATGGCCATCGTAGACGAATGACTGTTCAAGACAGAACCCGGCTTACAGATCGACTCTCCACCTTTTCCCTCCCTGCCGAAATCACTGGCAGACGCAATTCCTAAGACCAAAAAAATCTTACTCTTAACAAATCACTTTAACTTGTGCGCGCAGCTTCCTGTGGTTGCTCGGGTTGAGGTGAAAAATCCTACGTCAGATTCTTGTTGCCCCTCCTGAAACGCTCCTAAATCTCCGATCTATAAGGCTTTTCCTTCAATCCGCGCCTTGACGGTGTGGTAGGCGCATTCCTATAGTGTGCGCGAGTGGAGGAAAGTGGCATGAAGTGGGTTTTTTGGACGTAAAACGCTAGATTTTGGAGAAACGCTGACGTGTTTCGCGGAGCCAACGCTATCAGTCTCGATGCAAAGGGCCGTCTCGCCATGCCGAGCCGGTACCGTGACGAGCTCGTTTCGCGTAGTTCCGGTCAGTTGATCGTCACGATCGATGCCGTTGACCCCTGTCTATGCGTCTACCCGCTGGATGAGTGGGAAATCATCGAAACCAAACTGCGCGCGCTGCCTTCGCTGCGTGAAGAAAACCGCCGGCTGCAACGCCTGCTGATCGGTAATGCCGTCGACCTGGAGCTCGATGGCAGCGGTCGTTTCCTGGTTCCGCCGCGCCTTCGCGAGTACGCCAAGCTGGACAAGCGCGCGATGCTGGTGGGCCAACTGAACAAGTTCCAGCTGTGGGACGAAGATGCCTGGAATGCGGTTTCCGCCGCCGACCTCGCTGCTATTCAACAACCGGGCGCCATGCCCGATGAACTGCGTGATTTGATCCTGTGACTATAAATAGCGGCTTTAACCACATCACCGTACTGCTTGACGAGGCCGTCGAGGCCCTCGCCGTACGTCCTGATGGCTGCTATCTGGACGGCACGTTCGGGCGCGGTGGGCATAGCCGGTTGATTCTCAGCCAGCTCGGTCCGGATGGCCGGCTGCTGGGATTCGACAAGGATCCTCAAGCGATTGCCACCGGGCAAGCGCTGGCGGCCGAAGACGGCCGCTTTGTCATTGTGCAGCGCAGCTTTGCGGAGCTGGGGGCGGAGGTTGCCGGACGTGGCCTGGCCGGCAAAGTCAGCGGGATCCTGCTCGACCTGGGCGTCTCTTCGCCGCAACTGGACGATCCCGAGCGCGGCTTCAGTTTCCTCAACGATGGCCCGCTGGACATGCGCATGGATCCGTCTCGCGGAATCAGCGCCGCCGAATTCGTCAACACTGCTCCGGCGGAAGAAATCGCCCGTGTCTTCAAGGAATATGGCGAAGAGCGTTTCTCCGGGCGCATGGCGCGTGCCGTTGTGGAACGCCGTGACATCAAGCCATTCGAGCGCACCGGCGACCTGGCCGAAGTGTTGAAAGTCGCCAACCCTGCATGGGAGAAGGGCAAGAACCCGGCTACCCGTGCTTTCCAGGGGTTGCGCATCCACGTCAATAACGAACTGGGCGACCTCGAGGCAGGCCTCGATGCCGCCCTGGAAGCGCTGGAGATCGGCGGTCGCCTGGTGGTGATCAGCTTCCATTCCCTGGAAGACCGTATCGTCAAGCTGTTCATGCGCAAGCTCACCAAGGGTGAAGCCGACAACCTGCCGCGCAACCTGCCGGTGCGTTTCGAGGCATTCGTGCCGAAAATCAAGATTCATGGCAAGGCGCGGTTCGCCTCCGAGACGGAGCTCAAGGCCAATCCCCGGGCCCGTAGCGCCGTCATGCGTGTTGCGGAGAAGTTGCGGTGAGCCGGCTCTTCGCCAAGCCCCTGCCGGGTGGCAGCTTTTTCATGCTGCTGCTGTTTATCGGCGTGCTTCTGTCGGCCATCGGCGTGTCCTATAGCGCGCACTGGAACCGGCAGTTGCTCAATACGCTTTATAACGAACTGAGCGTGCGCGACAAGGCGCAGGCCGAGTGGGGCCGGTTGATCCTGGAGCAGAGCACCTGGACTGCCCACAGCCGCATCGAAGTATTGGCCACCGAACAGCTGAAGATGCGCATCCCGAATGCTGCCGAAGTACAGATGGTGGCGCCATGATGAAGCTCGAAGGGGCGCTGTTCCCGTGGCGGTTCCGTCTCGTCCTTGGATTGCTCGGGCTCATGGTGGCTGCCATCTCCTGGCGCATCATCGACCTGCAAGTCGTCGACCGGGACTTCCTCAAGGAGCAGGGCGATGCTCGCAGCATGCGTCATATCCCGATCCCGGCTCACCGTGGCCTGATCACCGACCGCAACGGCGAACCCCTGGCCGTGAGTACCCCGGTGACCACCTTGTGGGCAAACGCCAAGGAAATGCAGCAGGCCAAGGAAAAGTGGCCGGCCCTGGCCGCCGCCCTCGGGCAGGACCCCAAGGCCCTGGCCGAACGTCTTGAAGCCCAGGCCAATAAGGAATTCATCTATCTGGTGCGCGGGTTGACCCCCGAACAGGGCCAGAGCGTGCTCGACCTGAAAGTGCCGGGTGTCTATGGCATCGAAGAGTTCCGGCGGTTCTACCCGGCCGGTGAAGTGACGGCCCACATGGTCGGCTTTACCGACATCGATGACCGGGGACGCGAAGGCATAGAGCTGGCCTATGACGAATGGCTCGCCGGAGTTCCGGGCAAGCGCCAGGTCATCAAGGACCGGCGCGGCAGGCTGATCAAGGATGTCCAGGTCACCAAAAACGCCAAGGCCGGCAAGCCCTTGGCGTTGTCCATTGATCTGCGCCTGCAATACCTGGCCAACCGCGAGCTGCGCAATGCCATCGTCGAGAACGGTGCCAAGGCCGGCAGCCTGGTGATCATGGACGTGAAGACCGGCGAAATCCTGGCCATGGTCAACCAGCCGACCTACAACCCGAACAACCGCCGCAATCTGCAGCCGGCGATGATGCGCAACCGCGCAATGATCGACGTGTTCGAGCCGGGCTCGACCATGAAGGCTGTTTCCATGGCCGCCGCGCTGGAAACCGGACGCTGGAAACCGAGCGACACCGTCGAGGTGTATCCGGGGACCTTGCAGATCGGCAAGTACACCATTCGCGACGTCTCCAAGAGCGAGGGTCCGGTGCTCGACCTGCCCGGCATCCTGATCAATTCCAGCAACGTCGGCATGAGCAAGATCGCCTTCGATATCGGCGGTGAGACGATCTATCGCCTGGCGCAGAAGATCGGTCTCGGCCAGGACACCGGCCTGGGCTTCCCTGGCGAACGTGTCGGCAACCTGCCGAACTACCGCGAGTGGCGCAAGGCCGAGACGGCAACCCTGTCCTACGGCTACGGTGTATCCGTGACGGCGATCCAGCTGGTCCACGCGTTCTCGGCATTGGCCAACAACGGCCGCATCGCGCCGCTGACCCTGATCAAAACCGACAAGCCGCCGCAGACCACCCAGGTAATCCCCGAAAGTGTCGCCAAGACCATGCAGGGCATGTTGCAGCAGGTGATCGAGGCGCCGCGTGGCGTGTTCCGCGCCCAGGTACCGGCCTATCACGTCGCCGGCAAATCGGGTACGGCCCGCAAGACCTCCGTGGGCACCAAGGGCTATGCCGAGAACTCCTACCGTTCGCTGTTCGCCGGCTTCGGGCCGATGAGTGACCCGCGCTACGCCATCGTGGTGGTCATCGACGAGCCGAGCAAGGCGGGCTACTTCGGTGGCCTGGTGTCGGCGCCGGTATTCAGCAAGGTCATGTCCGGCACCCTGCGCCTGATGAACGTCACCCCGGATAACCTGCCACCCACGCAGCAGGCGAGCACCGCGCCGGTCGTCCCTTTGAAAGCCGATGGAGGGCGTGGCTGATGTCTCTGAGCCTGAACAAGATTTTTGCCCACGCCGGTCACGATCTGCTGATTCGCGAACTGGCCCTGGACAGCCGCAACGTCCGCGCCGGGGACCTGTTCCTGGCCGTGCCGGGCGCCCGGTACGACGGCCGCGCCCATATCGCCGATGCCTTGAAGCGCGGCGCGGCTGCGGTGGCGTATGAGGTAGAAGGCGCGACCGTGCTGCCGATCACCGATGTGCCGCTGATTCCGGTCAAGGGCCTCGCGGCGCAGCTGTCGGACATCGCCGGGCGCTTCTATGGCGAGCCGAGCCGTCACCTCAACCTGATTGGCGTGACCGGCACCAACGGCAAGACCAGCGTCACCCAACTGGTGGCTCAGGCGCTGGACCTGCTGGGGCAGCATTGCGGCATTGTCGGAACCCTGGGCAACGGTTTCCACGGCGCGCTGGAGAGCGGCCTGCACACCACGCCGAACCCGATTGCCGTGCAGGCGACCCTGGCCGACCTGAAAAAGGCTGGCGCCAAGGCTGTTGCGATGGAAGTTTCCTCCCATGGCCTGGACCAGGGACGCGTCACCGCCCTGGCATTCGACATCGCCGTTTTGACCAATCTGTCCCGGGATCACCTGGACTATCACGGCACCATGCAGGCTTATGGCGAAGCCAAGGCCAAGCTGTTTGCCTGGAACAACCTGAAGTGCCGGGTCATCAACCTCGACGATGAGTTCGGCCGGCAATTGGCGGCCAATCAGGGCGAGTCCCGATTGATCACCTACAGCCTGGAAGATGCCAGCGCCCACCTTTATGTGCGCCAGGCGCAGTTCGACGACGAGGGCGTACGGGCGACGCTGGTCACCCCGCAGGGTGAGCACCATCTGCGCAGTACCTTGCTGGGTCGTTTCAACCTGAGCAACGTATTGGCTGCCATCGGCGCCTTGTTGGGGCTGGACTACGCGCTGGATGAAATCCTCAAGGTCCTGCCGAAGCTCGAAGGCCCGGCCGGTCGCATGCAGCGCCTGGGTGGCGGTACTCAACCGCTGGTGGTGGTCGATTACGCCCACACCCCCGACGCCCTGGAAAAAGTCCTGATGGCCCTGCGGCCTCACGCCAAAGGCAAACTGCTCTGCCTGTTCGGCTGCGGCGGCGACCGTGACCGCGGCAAGCGCCCGCTGATGGCCGAGGTGGTGGAGCGGTTGGCCGATGGCGTACTCGTCACCGACGACAACCCACGTAGCGAAGACCCGTTGCAGATTTTCGACGACATCCGTGCCGGATTTTCGGCGGTGGACAAGGTGATTTTCGTCGCCGGTCGCGGCCAGGCGATTGCCCAGTTGATCGCCAGCGCTTCGGCGGACGATGTGGTCGTCCTGGCTGGCAAGGGGCACGAGGATTACCAGGAAATCAACGGCGTGCGCCATGACTTCTCCGATCTGGTCGAGGCCGATCACGCCTTGACCGCCTGGGAGGTGGCCCATGCTTAAGGCCTTGAAGCTCAGCGAACTGACCGGCGTCCTGAATGCGCGCCTCATCGCGGCGGATGCCCGTTTCGACGGCGTCAGCATCGACAGCAGGGCGATTGCGCCGGGGCAATTGTTCGTCGCCTTGGCCGGGCCGCGTTTCGACGGCCACGATTACCTGAATGACGTGGCGGCCAAAGGGGCGGTCGCGGCATTGGTCGAACGCGAAGTAGCCAACAGCGCGTTGCCACAGCTGCTGGTCGGCGACACCCGCCAGGCCCTGGGCCAGCTCGGCGCACTGAACCGTGCGGCATTTGGCAACCCGGTCGCCGCCATCACCGGTTCCAGCGGCAAGACCACGGTCAAGGAAATGCTCGCCAGCATCCTGCGTACCCGTGGTCCGGTACTGGCAACCCGGGGCAATCTGAACAATGACCTTGGCGTGCCGTTGACCCTGCTTGAACTGGCGCCGGAGCACAGCGCCGCCGTCATCGAGCTGGGGGCCTCGCGGCTCGGCGAGATTGCCTACACCGTGGGCATGACCAAGCCTCACGTCGCGGTGCTCAACAACGCCGGGACCGCCCATGTCGGCGAGTTCGGCGGCCCGGAAAAAATCGTCGAGGCCAAGGGCGAGATCATCGAAGGGCTGGAGGCCGATGGCGTCGCCGTGCTGAATCTCGACGACAAGGCTTTCGAAATCTGGAAGGCGCGGGCAGGTGAGCGCAAGGTGCTGACATTCGCCCTGAGCAACCTCGCCGCGAACTTCTACGCCAGCGACCTGGACCGCGATGCCCGTGGCTGCCCGGCCTTCAATCTGCACAGTCCCGACGGTGCGGAGCGGGTCCAGCTGAACCTGCTCGGCACCCATAACGTCGCCAATGCCCTGGCCGCCGCCGCCGCCGCCCATGCGCTGGGCGTGTCCCTGCCGGGCATCGTCGCGGGCTTGAACGCGGTGCAGCCGGTCAAGGGCCGCACCGTGGCGCAACTGGCCAGCAACGGCATGCGGGTGATCGACGACACCTACAACGCCAACCCGACGTCCATGTGCGCGGCGGTGGATATCCTCGCCGGTTTTCCCGGCCGCACCGTGCTGGTGCTGGGAGACATCGGCGAATTGGGCGACTGGGCGCAACAGGGGCACCACGATGTCGGTGCCTATGCCCGTGGCAAGGTCGATGCGCTGTATGCGGTCGGCCCGATGATGGCCCATGCCGTCGCCGCGTTTGGCGCGCACGCACGGCATTTCACCACTCAGGCCGACCTGATCCAGGCCCTGGGTGCCGAGCAAGACCCGAACACCACCTTATTGATCAAGGGCTCTCGTAGCGCAGCGATGGAAAACGTCGTCGCGGCGCTGTGCGGCACCCGTACGGAGAAACATTGATGCTGCTGCTGCTAGCGGAGTACCTGCAACAGTTCTACAAAGGCTTCGCGGTCTTCCAATACCTGACCCTGCGCGGGATCCTGGGTGTGCTGACCGCGCTGTCGTTGTCGCTGTTCCTGGGGCCGTGGATGATCCGCACCCTGCAGAGCCTGCAAATCGGCCAGTCGGTGCGTAACGACGGGCCGCAGTCGCATCTGTCCAAATCCGGCACCCCGACCATGGGCGGCGCGTTGATCCTGTCGTCCATCGGCGTCAGCACCTTGCTCTGGGCCGACCTGGCGAACCGCTATGTCTGGACCGTGCTGCTGGTGACCCTGCTGTTCGGTGCCATCGGTTGGGTTGACGATTACCGCAAGGTCATCGAGAAGAATTCCCGTGGGCTGCCGAGCCGCTGGAAATATTTCTGGCAGTCGGTGTTCGGCCTGGGCGCGGCGATCTTCCTTTATATGACCGCCGCCTCGCCGGTGGAAACCACCCTGATCCTGCCGATGCTCAAGGACTACAGCATTCCACTGGGCGCGGGCTTCGTCGTGCTGACCTACCTGGTGATCGTCGGGTCGAGCAACGCGGTCAACCTCACGGACGGCCTCGACGGCCTGGCGATCATGCCGACGGTGATGGTCGGCGGCGCGCTGGGGATCTTCTGCTATCTGTCGGGCAACGTGAAGTTCGCCGAATACCTGCTGATCCCCTACGTGCCCGGTGCGGGTGAGCTGATCGTGTTCTGCGGCGCGTTGATCGGCGCCGGCCTGGGGTTCCTCTGGTTCAACACCTACCCGGCCCAGGTCTTCATGGGCGACGTCGGCGCGCTGGCGCTGGGCGCGGCCCTGGGCACCATCGCCGTCATCGTTCGCCAGGAAATCGTCCTGTTCATCATGGGCGGCGTGTTCGTGATGGAGACCCTGTCAGTGGTCATTCAGGTTGCGTCCTTTAAATTGACCGGCCGCCGCGTATTCCGCATGGCGCCGATCCACCACCACTTTGAACTCAAGGGCTGGCCCGAGCCGCGCGTGATCGTCCGTTTCTGGATCATCACCGTGATTCTGGTGTTGATCGGCCTTGCCACCCTGAAGCTGAGGTAGAACGAGTGTCCCTGATCGCTTCTGACCACTTCCGCATCGTTGTCGGCCTCGGCAAGAGCGGCATGTCCCTGGTTCGCTTCCTGGCGAGCCGGGGCGTGTCGTTTGCTGTGGCCGATACGCGGGAGAATCCGCCTGAGCTGGCCACGCTGCGGCGTGACTATCCGCAGGTGGACGTGCGTTGTGGCGAGCTGGACGTCGAGTTCCTGTGCCGCGCCGACGAGCTCTACGTGAGCCCCGGCCTGGCCCTGGCGACGCCGGCCCTGCAGGCTGCTGCTGCCCGTGGCGTGAAATTGTCCGGTGATATCGAGCTGTTCGCGCGTAATGCCAAGGCGCCGATCATCGCCATCAGCGGCTCCAATGCGAAAAGCACCGTCACCACCCTGGTGGGCGAAATGGCCGCGGCGGCCGGCAAGCGGGTCGCCGTGGGCGGCAACCTCGGGACCCCGGCGCTGGACCTGCTCAGCGATGATGTCGAGCTGTATGTGATGGAACTGTCGAGCTTCCAGCTCGAGACCACCGATGATCTCGGCGCCGAAGTGGCGACCGTGCTCAACATCAGCGAAGACCACATGGACCGCTATAGCGGCCTGCCGGCTTATCACCTGGCCAAGCACCGGATTTTCCGGGGTGCCCGGCAAGTGGTATTCAACCGCCAGGACGCCCTGACCCGTCCGCTGCTGGGCGAGGGCATGCCGTGCTGGTCCTTCGGCCTGGGCGTACCGGACTTCAAGGGTTTCGGGTTGCGTGAAGAGAACGGCGAGAAATACCTGGCCTTCGAATTCCAGAACCTGATGCCGGTGCGCGAACTGAAGATCCGTGGTGCCCACAACCAGGCCAATGCGTTGGCGGCCCTGGCCCTCGGCCATGCGGTCGGCCTGCCGTTCGACGCCATGCTGTCGGCGCTGCGTACCTTCGCCGGTCTCGAACATCGCTGCCAGTGGGTTCGCGACCTGGATGGCGTGGCCTGGTACAACGATTCCAAGGCCACCAATGTGGGGGCCGCGCTGGCCGCCATCGAAGGTCTGGGCGCAGACATCGAAGGCAAACTCGTGCTGATCGCCGGTGGCGACGGCAAGGGTGCCGACTTCAAGGACCTGCGCGATCCGGTCGCGGCCAACTGCCGCGCCGTGGTGCTGATGGGGCGTGACCGCGAGTTGATCGCCGAGGCCATCGGCGACGACGTACCGCTGGTTCGCGTCGGTTCGCTGGACGAGGCCGTGCAGCAATGCCGTGCCCTCGCTCACCCGGGCGATGCCGTCCTGCTGTCGCCGGCCTGTGCCAGTTTCGACATGTTCAAGAACTACGAAGAGCGCGGGCAGTTGTTCGCTCGGGCTGCGGAGGACTTGGCATGAGCCTGAGAAGTGTCATCAAGCCGTATCCGTCGCCGCTGATCACCGGGCGTGGCATCGACCTCGATTTCCCGATGCTCGCCGGTTGCCTGGCGTTGCTCGGCCTGGGCTTGGTGATGATCACCTCCGCGTCGTCGGAAGTGGCGGCCGTGCAGTCCGGCAATCCCCTGTACCACATGATCCGCCACCTGATTTACCTGGTGATTGGCCTGGGTGTCTGCGTCGTCACCATGATGGTGCCGATCGCCACCTGGCAGCGCCTGGGCTGGATGATGCTGCTCGGCGCCTTTGGCCTGCTGGTGATGGTGCTGGTGCCGGGTATTGGCCGCGAGGTCAACGGCTCGATGCGCTGGATCGGTTTCGGCTTCTTCAACGTACAGCCTTCGGAAATCGCCAAGGTCTTCGTGGTGCTTTTCCTCGCCGGTTACCTGGTGCGTCGCCAGAAAGAAGTGCGCGAAAGCTGGATGGGCTTCTTCAAGCCCTTCATCGTGTTGCTGCCCATGTCGGGCCTGTTGCTGATGGAGCCCGACTTCGGCGCCACGGTGGTGATGATGGGCGCGGCGGCGGCGATGCTGTTCCTGGGCGGGGTCGGGCTGTTCCGCTTCATCCTGATGGTGGCGCTGGCGGTGGCTGCCGTGACGGTGCTGGTGCAAGCGCAACCCTATCGGATGGCGCGCCTGATCACCTTTACCGACCCGTGGGCCGACCAGTTCGGTTCTGGTTATCAATTGACCCAGGCACTGATCGCCTTCGGGCGCGGCGAATGGCTGGGCGTGGGCCTGGGCAACAGCGTGCAGAAACAGTTCTACCTGCCGGAAGCCCACACCGACTTCGTGTTCTCGGTGCTGGCCGAAGAGCTCGGCGTGGTGGGGTCGCTGTGCACCCTGGCCCTGTTCGTGTTCGTCTGCGTGCGTGGAATGTACATCGGCTTGTGGGCCGAGAGGGCCAAGCAGTTCTTCGCCGCTTATGTGGCCTATGGTCTGTCATTCCTGTGGATTGGTCAGTTCCTGATCAACATCGGTGTGAACGTCGGCCTGCTGCCGACCAAGGGCCTGACGCTGCCGTTCCTCAGCTATGGCGGTAGCTCTCTGGTGATCTGCTGTGCCTGTCTCGGCCTCTTGCTGCGCATCGAATGGGAGAGTCGGACCCACCTGGGCAGCGAAGAGATGGAATTCCAGGAGAGCGACTTCGCCGAGGAGCCGACTCATGGGCGCTAACGTGCTGATCATGGCGGGCGGCACCGGCGGGCACGTGTTCCCGGCGCTGGCCTGTGCCCGGGAGTTCCAGGCGCGCGGCTACACCGTGCACTGGCTGGGCACCCCACGGGGGATCGAGAACGAATTGGTTCCCGGTGCGGGTCTGGAGTTGCACCGGATCAATGCCAGCGGCCTGCGGGGCAAAGGCAAGCTGTCCTTGCTCAAGGCGCCACTGATGCTGCTCAAGTCGGTCTGGCAGGCGCGGGCGATCATTCGTCGCCTGCGGCCGGTCTGTGTGGTCGGGTTCGGTGGTTATGTGACCGGCCCTGGCGGTGTAGCGGCGAAACTGGCCGGCGTACCGGTAATCGTTCACGAGCAGAACGCCGTCGCCGGTACCGCCAATCGGTTACTGGTGCCGTTGGCCGCCCGGGTCTGTGAAGCCTTTCCCGACACCTTTACCCTGTCGGGCAGCCGCCGCACCACCGGCAATCCGGTGCGTACCGAGCTGTTTCTCGATACCCCGCGCCCGGCCCTGGCCGGACGCAAGGCGCGCTTGCTGGTCCTGGGTGGAAGCCTGGGGGCAGAGCCGTTGAACAAATTGCTGCCCGAAGCCTTGTCGCAGGTTGCCACCGAACTGCGGCCGGAAGTCTTTCACCAGGCCGGCAAGCACCACGATGAAGTGACCGCCGAGCGCTATCGCGCCGCAGGCGTCGAGGCGCAAGTGCAGCCGTTCATCAAAGACATGGCCCAAGCCTATGGCTGGGCCGACCTGGTGATCTGTCGCGCAGGCGCGTTGACCATCAGTGAACTGGCTGCCGCCGGTCTGCCCTCGATGCTGGTGCCCTTGCCCCACGCCATCGACGATCACCAGACCCGCAACGCCGATTATTTGGCCCGTGAAGGCGCTGCCTTCCTGCTGCCGCAAAGAACGACCGGCGCCGCGGATCTTGCCGCCCGCCTGACAGAGGTCTTGATGCAACCGCAACGACTTGAAGACATGGCCCGCGCCGCGCGCCGCCTGGCCAAACCCGATGCAACGGCCCAAGTGGTCGATACCTGCCTGGAGGTGGCCCATGGTTGAGAATCGCAAAGCCATGCCACAGCCGGAGATGCGCCGTATCCGCCGCATCCACTTCGTCGGTATCGGCGGCGTGGGCATGTGCGGGATTGCCGAAGTGCTGCTGAACCTGGGCTATCAGGTGTCAGGTTCCGACCTGAAGGCTTCGCCGGTCACCGAGCGCCTGGAATCCTTTGGTGCCCAGATCTTTATCGGCCACCGTGCCGAGAACGCCGCCAATGCCGATGTGCTGGTGGTTTCCAGTGCCGTGAACACCTCCAACCCGGAAGTCGCCACCGCCCTGGAACGCCGCATTCCGGTGGTGCCCCGTGCCGAGATGCTGGCCGAGCTAATGCGCTATCGCCACGGCATCGCCGTGGCCGGTACCCACGGCAAGACCACCACCACCAGCCTGATCGCCTCGGTGTTCGCCGCCGGCGGCCTGGACCCGACCTTCGTGATCGGCGGTCGTCTGAATGCCGCGGGCACCAACGCCCAACTGGGCACCAGCCGCTACCTGATCGCCGAAGCCGACGAGAGTGATGCGAGCTTCCTGCACCTGCAACCGCTGGTGGCCGTGGTCACCAACATCGACGCCGACCACATGGCGACCTATGACGGCGACTTCAACAAGTTGAAGAAGACCTTCGTCGAGTTCCTCCACAACCTGCCGTTCTACGGGCTGGCGGTGGTGTGCCTGGACGATCCGGTGGTACGCGAGATTCTGCCGCTGATCAAACGTCCGACCGTGACCTACGGTTTCGGCGAAGAAGCCGACGTGCGCGCCATCAATGTGCGCCAGCAGGGCATGCAGACGTTCTTCACCGTGCTGCGTCCCGACCGTGAGCCGCTGGACGTGTCGGTGAACATGCCGGGCAACCACAACGTGCTCAACGCCCTGGCCACCATCTGCATTGCCACCGACGAAGGTGTCAGCGACGAAGCCATCGTTCAGGGACTGTCGGGGTTCCAGGGCGTGGGGCGGCGCTTCCAGGTCTATGGCGAGCTGCCGGTGGACGGCGGCCAGGTGATGCTGGTGGACGATTACGGCCACCACCCGACCGAAGTCGCGGCGGTGATCAAGGCCGTGCGCGGTGGTTGGCCGGAGCGCCGCCTGGTGATGGTTTACCAGCCGCACCGCTATAGCCGTACCCGCGACCTGTACGACGATTTCGTCCAGGTGCTGGCCGATGCCAACGTGCTGCTGTTGATGGAAGTCTATCCGGCCGGAGAAGAGCCGATCCCGGGCGCCGACAGCCGTCAGCTGTGCCACAGCATCCGCCAGCGCGGTCAACTGGACCCGATCTACATCGAACGCGGCGTGGACCTCGCGCCGCTGGTCAAGCCGCTGCTGCGCGCCGGAGACATCCTGTTGTGCCAAGGGGCCGGTGATATCGGTGGCCTGGCGCCGAAACTGTTGAAAAGTCCGTTATTCGCCGGTGCCACCGCGGCCTCCAGCGAGGGGAAACTGAAATGACTGCTGCCTACGCCAACCTGGTCTCCACCCTTGACCCGAAAGCTTTCGGCCGCGTCGCCGTGCTGTTCGGCGGCAAGAGTGCCGAGCGCGAGGTGTCCCTCAAGTCCGGCAACGCCGTGCTCGAAGCCCTGCAAAGCGCCGGTGTCGATGCGTTCGGCATCGACGTGGGCGATGACTTCCTGCAGCGCCTGCTGAGCGAAAAGATCGACCGCGCGTTCATCATTCTCCACGGTCGCGGCGGTGAAGACGGCAGCATGCAAGGCCTGCTCGAATGCCTGGGCATTCCCTACACCGGCAGCGGCATTCTGGCGTCGGCCCTGGCGATGGACAAACTGCGCACCAAGCAGGTCTGGCACAGCCTCGGCATTCCGACGCCGCGTCATGCCGTGCTGGCGTCCGAGGCCGACTGTATTTCGGCGGCCACGGAACTGGGCTTCCCTTTGATCGTCAAACCGGCCCATGAAGGTTCAAGTATCGGCATGGCGAAAGTGAATTCGCTGCCTGAGTTGACCGCGGCATGGAAAGACGCCAGTTCCTACGATTCGCAAGTGTTGGTCGAGCAATGGATCACCGGTCCCGAGTTCACCATCGCCACCCTGCGTGACCAGGTGTTGCCGCCGATCGCGCTGGGCACGCCTCACACGTTCTACGACTACGACGCCAAGTACGTGGCCAATGACACCCAGTACCGCATTCCCTGCGGGCTGGACAGCACCAAGGAAAAAGAATTGATGGACCTCACGGCCAAGGCCTGTGAGGCGCTGGGTATTGCCGGTTGGGGACGGGCGGACGTGATGCAGGACGCCGATGGGCAGTTCTGGTTCCTGGAAGTCAACACGGCGCCCGGCATGACCGATCACAGCCTGGTCCCGATGGCGGCCCGTGCCGCCGGTCTGGATTTCCAGCAACTGGTGCTGTCGATCCTGGCCGCCAGTGTCGGCTCTCAAGAGCCAAGAGGTTAAGCCATGCAAGGCGCATCGCTTCGTCATCAGCCATCCGCACCCGGTCGCAAGCCGGTGCCGCGGGGTGCCAGCCGAATGGTGGCCAAAGAGCCGATGTCGGCGCGCTTGCCGAAAGCCAACTTTGGTTTTCTCAAGAGCCTGTTCTGGCCGGTGCTGCTGGTGGCGTTGGGGTTCGGTACCTATGAAGGCGCCCAGCGGTTGCTGCCTTACGCCGACCGGCCGATCGCCCGGATCAACGTCCAGGGCGACCTCAGCTACATCAGCCAGCAAGCGGTGCAGCAGCGGATCGCCCCGTTCGTGGCGTCGAGCTTCTTCACCATCGACCTGGCGGGCATGCGCACGGAGCTGGAGCAGATGCCCTGGATCGCCCATGCCGAAGTCCGGCGCGTGTGGCCCGACCAGGTCTCGATCCGCCTGGAAGAACAACTGCCGGTGGCCCGCTGGGGCGACGAGTCGCTGTTGAACAACCAGGGCCAGGCGTTCACGCCGCGGGAACTGGCCAACTACGAACATTTGCCACAGTTGTTCGGCCCCGTGCGGGCTCAACAACAGGTGATGCAGCAATACCAGGTGTTGAGCCAGATGTTGCGGCCGTTGGGTTTCTCCATCGCGCGCCTGGAATTGCGCGAACGCGGCAGCTGGTTCCTGACCACTGGCGCGGGCAGCTCTGGGCCGGGCATCGAGCTGCTGCTCGGTCGCGGCAACCTGGTGGAAAAGATGCGCCGTTTCATCGCCATCTATGACAAGACGCTCAAAGAACAGATTACGAACATCGCGCGCATCGATCTGCGCTACGCCAATGGCCTGGCTGTTGGCTGGCGGGAACCGGTAGCGCCCACGACGGCCCAACCCGCCGTCGCGAAGAATTAAGAAGAGGCAGGACCCATGGCAAACGTGCAAAGCGGAAAAATGATCGTCGGGCTGGATATCGGCACTTCCAAGGTGGTTGCGCTGGTAGGCGAGGTCGCGGACGACGGCACGCTGGTCATCGTCGGGATCGGCACCCATCCGTCCCGTGGCCTGAAGAAAGGTGTGGTGGTGAATATCGAGTCCACCGTGCAATCGATCCAGCGCGCCATCGAAGAAGCGCAGCTGATGGCCGGTTGCCGGATCCACTCGGCGTTCGTCGGCGTGGCGGGCAATCACATTCGCAGCCTGAACTCCCACGGTATCGTCGCGATCCGTGATCGCGAAGTCAGCTCCGCCGACCTCGAACGCGTGCTCGACGCGGCCCAGGCCGTGGCGATTCCGGCCGACCAGCGGGTGCTGCACACCCTGCCGCAGGATTACGTGATCGACAACCAGGAAGGCGTGCGCGAGCCCCTGGGCATGTCCGGCGTGCGTCTGGAAGCCAAGGTCCACGTGGTCACTTGCGCCGTGAACGCCGCGCAGAACATCGAGAAATGCGTACGCCGTTGCGGCCTGGAAATCGACGACATCATCCTCGAGCAACTGGCTTCGGCCTACTCGGTGCTGACCGACGACGAGAAAGAACTGGGCGTGTGCCTGGTGGACATCGGCGGCGGCACCACCGACATCGCGATCTTCACCGAAGGCGCCATTCGCCACACCGCGGTGATCCCGATTGCCGGTGACCAGGTGACCAACGACATCGCCATGGCGTTGCGCACCCCGACCCAGTACGCCGAGGAAATCAAGATCCGCTACGCCTGTGCCCTGGCGAAACTGGCCGGTGCCGGTGAAACCATCAAGGTCCCGAGCGTCGGCGACCGTCCTCCGCGCGAGCTGTCCCGTCAGGCCCTGGCCGAAGTGGTCGAGCCGCGCTACGACGAACTGTTCACGCTGATCCAGGCCGAACTGCGCCGCAGCGGCTACGAAGACCTGATTCCGGCCGGCATCGTGTTGACCGGCGGTACGTCGAAGATGGAAGGCGCGGTCGAGCTGGCCGAGGAGATCTTCCACATGCCGGTGCGCCTGGGCGTGCCCCATGGCGTCAAGGGCCTGGATGACGTGGTGCGCAACCCGATCTATTCCACCGGCGTGGGCCTGTTGATGTACGGCCTGCAGAAACAGTCCGACGGGATCTCGTTCTCGGGCATCGGCAGTCGCGACAGCTACAGCAGCGACGAGCCGAAGGCACCGCTGTTCGAGCGGCTCCAGGCGTGGGTCAAAGGAAATTTCTGATACAGGTTTCAAGCTTCGGGTGGCAGGTTTCAGGCCTGGTGCCGGAAGGGCAGCAAACGCAGTAGGCGAAAAAAACTAGAGAATGTAAGGAGAGGGAAAATGTTCGAACTCGTAGACAACATCCCCGCTAGCCCGGTTATCAAAGTAATCGGTGTCGGCGGTGGCGGCGGCAACGCTGTCAACCACATGGTCAAGAGCAACATCGAAGGCGTCGAGTTCATCTGCGCCAACACCGATGCTCAAGCGCTGAAGAACATTGGCGCGCGGACCATCCTGCAACTGGGTACCGGCGTGACCAAGGGCCTGGGTGCCGGCGCGAATCCCGAGGTTGGCCGTCAGGCTGCCCTGGAAGACCGCGAGCGCATCGCTGAAGTCCTGGCCGGCACCAACATGGTGTTCATCACCACGGGCATGGGCGGCGGTACCGGTACCGGTGCGGCGCCGATCATTGCCGAAGTGGCCAAGGAAATGGGCATCCTCACCGTTGCGGTGGTGACCCGTCCGTTCCCGTTCGAAGGCCGCAAGCGCATGCAGATTGCCGATGAAGGCATCCGCGCGCTGAGCGAAAGCGTCGACTCGTTGATCACCATCCCCAACGAGAAGCTGCTGACCATCCTCGGTAAAGACGCCAGCCTGCTGTCGGCGTTCGCCAAGGCCGATGACGTACTGGCCGGTGCCGTTCGCGGTATCTCCGACATCATCAAGCGTCCTGGGATGATCAACGTCGACTTCGCCGACGTACGCACCGTGATGTCCGAAATGGGCATGGCGATGATGGGCACTGGCTGCGCCAGCGGTCCGAACCGTGCTCGCGAAGCCACCGAAGCGGCCATCCGCAACCCGTTGCTCGAAGATGTGAACCTGCAGGGCGCCCGCGGCATCCTGGTGAACATCACCGCGGGTCCCGACCTGTCCCTGGGCGAGTACTCCGACGTGGGCAGCATCATCGAAGCGTTCGCTTCCGACCACGCCATGGTCAAGGTCGGCACCGTGATCGATCCGGACATGCGTGACGAGCTGCACGTAACCGTGGTTGCCACCGGCCTGGGCGCGAAAATCGAGAAGCCGATGAAGGTGATCGACAACACTGTCCAGACCACAATGGCCTCGCAGCCTCAGCAGCAAGCCTCCGTTCGTCAGGAACAGCCTGCGGTGAACTACCGCGACCTGGACCGTCCGACTGTCATGCGCAACCAGGCCCAGGCCGGTGCTGCGACTGCCGCGAAGATGAATCCACAAGACGATCTGGACTACCTGGACATCCCGGCCTTCCTGCGTCGTCAGGCCGATTGATGAAATGTATCAGGGGTATTCGGGTGATTGGTGTTCAGCAAAGGTCTGGTCTGCTATCATCGCCAGCCTTTGTTGATACCAGTTCGCAATTTGCGCTGAAGCGGCCCATGCCATGATTAAACAACGCACCCTGAAGAATATTATCCGTGCCACAGGTGTCGGCCTGCACTCCGGCGAGAAGGTCTACCTGACCCTCAAGCCCGCGCCTGTCGACACCGGCATTGTGTTTTGTCGTGCCGACCTCGACCCTGTGGTGCAGATTCCTGCTCGCGCGGAAAATGTTGGTGAAACCACCATGTCGACCACGCTGGTCAACGGTGACACCAAAGTGGACACGGTGGAGCATTTGCTCTCGGCCATGGCTGGCCTGGGCATCGATAACGCCTACGTCGAGCTCTCCGCGTCCGAAGTCCCGATCATGGATGGCAGCGCCGGACCCTTCGTATTCCTGATTCAATCGGCTGGCCTGGAAGAGCAGGACGCGGCCAAGAAGTTCATCCGCATCCTGCGGGAAGTGACAGTGGAAGACGGCGACAAGCGCGCCACTTTCGTCCCTTTCGATGGTTTCAAGGTGAGCTTCGAGATCGATTTCGATCACCCGGTTTTCCGTGACCGCACCCAGAGTGCAAGCGTGGATTTTTCCAGCACTTCGTTCGTAAAAGAAGTCAGCCGCGCCCGTACCTTTGGTTTCATGAGTGACATCGAGTACCTGCGCAAGCACAACCTCGCACTCGGCGGCAGTGTTGAAAACGCGATCGTGGTCGATTCCGATGGCGTGTTGAACGAAGACGGTCTTCGCTATGAAGACGAATTCGTCAAACACAAGATCCTCGATGCAATCGGCGACCTCTACCTGCTGGGCAATAGCCTGATTGGTGAGTTCAAGGGCTTCAAGTCCGGCCACGCACTGAACAACCAGCTGCTGCGCAAGTTGATTGAGCAGAAAGATGCTTGGGAAGTGGTGACGTTCGAAGATGCCAGTACCGCACCGATCTCTTACATGCGTCCTGTTGCGGCCGTGTAAGCAAAAAACCTCTCTAGTTTTTTAAGGGCTGCCTTCGGGTGGCCTTTTTTTATGGCTTGTCTGTGGCGAGGGGATTTATCTGTGGCGAGGGGATTTATCCCCGCTGGGCTGCGCAGCAGCCCCAAAACCAGGCAACTTGGTGAGTCAGATGGATTGAGTCCATAGTGATGGGGCTGCTCCGCAGCCCAGCGGGGATAAATCCCCTCGCCACAGATAACTTCTTTGCCAAAGAAGTCAGCCGCGCCCGTACCTTTGGTTTCATGAGTGACATCGAGTACCTGCGCAAGCACAACCTCGCACTCGGCGGCAGTGTTGAAAACGCGATCGTGGTCGATTCCGATGGCGTGTTGAACGAAGACGGTCTTCGCTATGAAGATGAATTCGTCAAACACAAGATCCTCGATGCAATCGGCGACCTCTACCTGCTGGGCAATAGCCTGATTGGTGAGTTCAAGGGCTTCAAGTCCGGCCACGCACTGAACAACCAGCTGCTGCGCAAGTTGATTGAGCAGAAAGATGCTTGGGAAGTGGTGACGTTCGAAGACGCCAGTACCGCACCGATCTCTTACATGCGTCCTGTTGCGGCCGTGTAAGCAAAAAACCTCTCTAGTTTTTTAAGGGCTGCCTTCGGGTGGCCTTTTTTTATGGCTTGTCTGTGGCGGGGGGATTTATCTGTGGCGAGGGGATTTATCCCCGCTGGGCTGCGCAGCAGCCCCAAAACCAGGCAACTTGGTGAGTCAGATGGATTGAGTCCATAGTGATGGGGCTGCTGCGCAGCCCAGCGGGGATAAATCCCCTCGCCACAGATAAACTTCTTTGCCCCAGAAAACTCCTTTGCCACAGGGGCATCGGGATCCTACATCGCGCAGACCACGCAATTGCGTCCGCTGGCCTTGGCCTGGTATAGCGCCTTGTCGGCGGCGAACAGGAGCTGTTCGAAGTCGCCATACGGTCCCTGGGACCAGGTGGCGATGCCGATGCTGACGGTCATGGGCGCCTCGCCCGGCCGGACGGGCAGCTGTTCCACTGCTTCGCGAATGCTCTGGGCCATGGCAAACGCCCCGGCAGTGTTGGTTTCCGGCAATACCACCGAGAACTCTTCGCCACCGTAGCGGGCGGCCAGGTCGGCTGGACGACGGACACGTTCACCGATCAGGCGTGCCAGGACTCGCAATGCCTCGTCACCTTGTTGATGGCCATGACGATCATTGAATGCCTTGAAGTGGTCGGCATCGATCATCAGCACCGACAGCGGCTGGCCCGAGCGCAAGGCACGTGGCCATTCCCGTTGCAGCGTCTCGTCGAGGGCCCTGCGGTTGGCCAGGCCCGTCAGTGGATCGGTGGCCGCCCGCTGGGCCAACTCCCGTTCAGCACGATGGCGGCGTCTCAATTCGCGGCGCAGCAGCCAGGTCAGCCAGAGCAGGCCGATGCACAGCGCACCGGTAGCGCCGCTGACGATCAGCGTCGTGCGTAGCCATGAAGCGAAGACTTCCTCGGAGGAGAGCGCCACCACGACGATCAACGGCAAGTTGCCGACCTGGGAAAAAGTGTAGAGGCGCTGTTTCTGGTCAAAACCGGAAATGCTGGTGAAGCTGCCGTTACCTTCATGCAGGATGCGCACGAAATTCGGCCGGTTGCTGAAATCCCGACCGATCATGTCCTCGGCCAGGGGCGGTTCCTGGGCCAGCAGGATTCCCTCGCGGCTGATCAGGTTGACCGTACCGCCATGCCCGATGTTCAAGCTCTTGAACAACTGGCTGAAGTAATTCAAGCGCATCGCTGCTTCGGCCACGCCCAGGAAATCGCCGCGCTCGTCGCTCAGCCGGCGACTGAAACTGATACGCCAGTCGTGCTCGTCACTCCTGGCCCGGAAGGGGCGACTGATCATCATGTCCGGACTCGGGTTCTGGAGGTGGGACTGGAAATACTCCCGCTCAGCATGGTTACCGACGCGTGGTTCGACCGAGGTCGAGTCAGCGATCACATCGCCTTGTTTGTCCAGCAGCAGGATGTCGCCTTTGTAGGGGGCGGCGGTGGCGCGGTCGAACAGGGCCAGGTGGCGGATTTCCGGTGAGACGTCTTTCAGGTCTTCGCGCTTGGCCGCGGCTATCAGGCCTTGCACCGACACGTCGTAGAGTTCCACGTTGCGCAGCACATCGGCATTGATCAACTGCACGATATTGGTGGCCGCACGGGTCGCCGCTTCACGGGCGCTGGCGTGTTCGCGAATCAGCAGGAAGGTGACGATGCTCAGGATGGCGATGACAACCAGTGAGCTGGCCAGTACGAGTATCCGCTCCGAACGTATCGATAGCGGGGTGCTGCCGGATGTCGCACTGCTGGGGCTCATGATTCCGATGTCTATTGGGTCGATCCATTCCGAAGGGAGCATAGCTGGCAATTCACCAGATGCTGGCCTTTTGCTGATTGTGCTTGGATCGGCGAGAGGGGGCAATCAGTGTTCGCGCAAAAAACGGTACGGGGATCAGGCCGGCAAACGAATCCCGAAGGTATTGGCACCCCGGTCACTGCGCACGAAGACATCGCCACCGTGCATCAGGGCGATGGCCCTGACGATGGCCAGCCCCAACCCATGGTTGGCCCCACTGTTGCTGCGAGAGGCATCGACCCGGTAGAAGCGTTCGAACAGTCGCGGCAGGTGTTCATTGGCAATGGGTTCGCCAGGGTTGGTGACGGCGAGGGTGATCTGGTCGGCCTGGGCTTCGATGCTCACGTCGATAATCTGTCCGGGTGCGGTGTGCTGTACGGCGTTGCTCAGCAGGTTGATCAGCGCCCGGCGCAGATGAGCGATCTCGATGCTGGCCTGGGCGTCGCCGCTGACCCGCACCTGGACCTGGGCATCTTCGAGGATGAAGTCCAGGTAATCGAGGGTGGTGGCCACTTCGTCGGCCAGGGACGTGGTGGTCAGCTTGGTGGCCTTGTTGCCTTGGTCGGCGCTGGCGAGGAACAGCATGTCGTTGATGATCGAGCGCAGCCGTTCCAGTTCCTCGAGGTTCGATTGCAGCACTTCGAAATAATGCTCGGCCGAACGGCCACGGGTCAACGCCACCTGGGTCTGGCCGATGAGGTTGGTCAGGGGCGAGCGCAGTTCATGGGCGACATCGGCGTTGAACGACTCCAGGCGTGAGTAGGCCTGTTCGACCCGGTCGAGGGTGGCGTTAAAGGAACTGACGAACTGGCTGAGCTCCGGTGGCAACGGCGAGAGCCGTAGGCGCCCGGACAGGCGCGGAGGGGTCAGGCGCCGGGCTTCATCGGACAATTTGATCAGTGGTTTGAGGCCGATATGCGCCACCCAGTAGCCCAGCAGGGAGGCGAGCAACACCCCGACAATCGCCAGGCTCACCAAGGCCACCAGCAGACGATGCTGGGTCTGGTAGAACGTCTCGGTGTCGATGCCGATCATGAAGCGCAGCGGCGGTCGCTGGTCCTTGGCCGGAAACTGGCTCACCAGCACTTTCATCGGGTAGTGGCGGTTGGGCAATTGCAGGTCGCGTTTACCCAGTGGCCCTTGAGTGAAGGCGCGGATCTGCGGGTCGGGATCGCCATATTCGAAGTGTGGATCACCGCTGACGATCCAGAAGTGGATGCGCTTGTCTTCCTCGCCCAGCAAGTGCAACTTGTTGTGGATCTTCACCCAGTGCTCGGGCGTACCGTAACGGCCCACGGTGGATTCGAGGACGCTGTAGCGGGCGTCGAGTTCGGCTTCGGGCAACAGGCCGAGGCCTTTTTCGACCTGCTGGTACAAGGCACCGCCGATCAACAGGAACACCAGCGCGGCGACCAGGGTGAACAGGCCGCTGAGGCGTAGCGCGATACTGTTACTCACTGCGACTTTCCAGCACATAGCCCATCCCGCGGATGGTATGCAGCAACTTCTGTTCGAACGGCCCGTCAAGCTTGGCCCGCAGGCGTTTGATCGCCACCTCCACGACATTGGCGTCGCTGTCGAAATTGATGTCCCAGACCATTTCGGCGATGGCGGTCTTGGAGAGGATTTCACCCTGGCGGCGGGCGAGGACACTGAGCAGCGAGAACTCCTTGGCCGTCAAATCCAGGCGTTGGCCGGCGCGGGTGGCCTTGCGGCTGATCAGGTCGATCCACAGGTCGGCGATGCTCACCTGCATCGGCTCATGGCCGCCGCTGCGACGGGTCAGGGCTTGCAGGCGGGCCACCAATTCCAGGAAGGAGAACGGCTTGCCCAGGTAATCGTCGGCGCCGTCGCGCAAACCCTTGACCCGGTCTTCGACCCGTTCCCGGGCCGTGAGCATGATCACTGGTGTCTGCTTGCGGGCGCGCAGGGCACGCAGCACGCCGAAGCCGTCCAGGCCCGGCAGCATCACGTCGAGCACGATCACCGCATATTCGCTTTCCAGGGCCAGGTGCAGCCCTTCGACACCATCGGGGGCCACATCCACGATGTAGCCCTGTTCCGTCAGGCCACGATGCAGGTAATCCGCGGTTTTTTCTTCGTCTTCGATGATCAGAACGCGCATTGGCCCCGCCTCAGTCTGTAGTCGCCAGCGCCGTAGCTGGCGCAGGCCCGGAATGATGGGCGGGCCGATGGAACAAGCGCTCGAGCCACAAGTATATGACCGGTGTGGTGAACAACGTCAGCGCCTGGCTCACCAGCAGGCCGCCGACTACCGCAATGCCCAGGGGCTGGCGCAACTCCGCGCCAGGGCCATGGCCAAGCATCAGCGGCAGGGCGCCGAGCAGGGCGGCCAGGGTGGTCATGATGATCGGGCGGAACCGGGTCATGCCGGCCTGGAAGATCGCCTCTTGCGGAGTCAGCCCGCCATTGCGCTGCGCGTCGAGGGCGAAGTCGATCATCAGGATGCCGTTCTTCTTGACGATCCCGATCAGCAGCACCAGCCCGATCAGCGCCATGATCGAGAAGTCCTGGCCCAACAGCCAAAGCATGATCAGCGCACCAAGGCCGGCAGAGGGCAGGGTGGAGATGATGGTCAGCGGATGCACGAAGCTCTCGTAGAGCACGCCGAGGATGATATACACCGCCACCAGCGCGGCAAGGATCAGCCACGGCTGGTTGGCCAGGGAGCTCTGGAACGCCTGCGCCGCGCCCTGGAAGTTGCCGCTGATGGCGGCCGGCATGCCGATCTCGTTCTTCGCCTGGTCGAGTATGCGCACCGCATCCCCCAGCGCCACGCCTGGTGCCAGGTTGAACGACAGGTTAGCGGCGGGGAACATGCCGTCATGGGCAATGGACAGCGGGCCGTTGGTGGGGGGATCGAAGCGGGCCAGGGCCGAGAGCGGCACCATTTCCCCGCTCAGGGGCGAGCGCAGGTAGAAGTAGGCCAGGCTTTCGGCCTTGCCACGTTGCCGGGTGTCGAGTTCCAGGATCACGGTGTACTGGTTGGTCTCTGTCTGGAATTCGTTGATCTGCCGCTGTCCGAAGGCATCGTACAGCGCCTGGTCGACGTCGCTGGCGGTCAGGCCGAAGCGTGCCGCCGCGCTGCGGTCGATGTTGATGTGGGTAATGCTGCCGCCCGGTTGCAGGTCGTTGGAGATGTCTCGGAACGCCGGGTTGCCGCGCAGCCTTTCGGTGAGTTTCTGGGTCCAGGTGTTGAGGGTAGGGCCGTCGTTGCTCTTGAGGACATACTGGTACTGAGCGCGACTGGGACCGGAACTGAGGTTGATGTCCTGCCCGGCCCTGAGGTACAGCACCACGCCAGGAATTTTCTGCAGCTTGGGACGGATCCGGTCGATGAAGCCGCTGGCCGTGACGTCGCGCTCGTCCTGGGGCTTGAGGGCGATCCAGAAACGGCCGCTGGCGATGGTCTGGTTGCTGCCCGAGACGCCGACGGAGTGGGAGAACGTCTGCACCGCCGGGTCGGCGGCGACGATTTCGGCCAGGGCCTTGTGCTTGGCCACCATGTCCGGGAACGACACATCGGCGGCCGCTTCGCTGGTGCCCAGCACCAGGCCGGTGTCCTGTACCGGAAAGAACCCCTTGGGGATGAACACATAGCCTGTCACCGCCAGTGCCAGGGTCAGGCCAAACATACCGATCATCAGCTTTTGATGGGCCAGCGCCTTGCGCAAGCCCTTTTCATAGCCGCCCAGCAGCCGTTCGCCAAAGCCCGGACCTCGGTGGGCATGATGCACCGGGGCGCGCATGAACAGCGCTGCCAGGGTTGGCGCCAGGGTCAGGGACACCACCACGGAAATCAGGATGGTCGAGGTGGCGGTCAAGGCGAACTCCTTGAACAGTCGCCCGACCACGCCGCCCATGAACAGCAACGGAATGAACGCGGCGATCAGGGAGAAACTGATGGACACCACCGTGAAGCCGATTTCGCCGACGCCCTTGATCGCCGCCTCGCGCATGCCGTCACCGGCCTCCAGATGCCGGTGGATGTTCTCCACCACCACGATCGCGTCGTCCACCACAAAGCCCACCGAGATGACGATGGCCACCAGGGTCAGGTTGTTCAGACTGAAGCCCATCACGTACATCAGGGCGAAGCTCGCGGTCAGGGACACCCCCAGCACGGCCGAAACGATCAGCGTCGCCGAGAGCTGGCGCAGGAACAACGCCATGACCGCCACCACCAGCAGCACGGCGATCAGCAGGGTGATCTCCACTTCGTGCAGCGAGGCGCGGATGGTCTGGGTGCGGTCGATCAGCACCTTGACCTGTACCGCGGCGGGCAACATGGCTTCCAGGGTGGGCAGCGCCGCCTGGATGCGGTCGACGGTTTCAACGATGTTCGCCCCGGGCTGCCGGAAGATCACCAGGTTGAGCCCAGGCTCGTTATCGGACCAGGCCTGGACGTAGGCGTTTTCCGAGCCATTGACCACCTTGGCGATGTCCTTGAGGTGCACTGGTGCTCCATTTTTGTAGGACACGATCAGGTCGCCGTATTCCTCCGGCTGGAACAATTGATCGTTGGTGGACAAGGTCGAGATGCTCGAGTCGCCGTACAGCGCGCCCTTGGCCAGGTTGAGGCTGGCCTGCTGGAGCGTGGTGCGGATGTCGGCCAGGGTCAGGCCGATGGCGGCGAGACGGTCGGCGGAGGCCTGGACCCGGATCGCCGGGCGTTGTTGACCGGAGATGTAGACTTGGCCTACGCCGTCGATCTGGCTGATCTGACGGGCAAGCAGCGTTTCGACGTAGTCGCTCAGTTCGGTGCCGGGCATCAGGCTGGAACTGATACTGAGGATCAGCACCGGGCTGTCGGCGGGGTTGACCTTGCGCCAGGTGGGCAGGTTCGGCATGTCGCCGGGCAGTTTGCCGGCGGCGGTATTGATGGCTGCCTGCACTTCCTGGGCGGCGGTGTCGATGCTCTTGTCGAGGCTGAATTGCAGGGTCAGGTTGGTCGAGCCCAGGGCGCTGCTGGACGTCATCTGAGTGATGCCGGGGATCGCGCTGAACTGCACTTCCAGCGGCGTAGCCACCGAGGAGGCCATGGTTTCGGGGCTGGCGCCGGGTAGTTGGGCCCTGACCTGGATCGTCGGGAACTCCGCCTCCGGCAAGGGGGCGACGGGCAGGCGAGGGAAGGCGATACTCCCCAGCAGTATCAGGGCGAACGTCAGCAGCACCGTGGCGACGGGGTGGTCGATGCACCACGCCGAAATCGAGCCGCGACCCTTCATGGCTGCGGCTCCGTGGTCTTGGCGAGGGCCAGTGGGGCAGTGAGCACCTGGACACGGGCCCCCGGCCTGAGGCGTGACTGGCCGTCACTCACCAGTTGATCACCGGCGTTCACCCCCTTGATGATCTGCATGCCGCTGTCCTGGTAAACCATTTCCACCGGTACGCTCTCGACCTTGTCTCCCTTGACCCGGTAGACGAAGTGCTGGTCCAGTCCGCGCTGGACCACGGTCGGCGAAACCACCAGGACACCCGTGTCGAGGGCGGTCTGGATTTTCAGCGTGACCAGTTGCCCGGGCCACAGCCTTTGCCCGGCGTTGTTGAACTCGGCCTTGGCCCGCAGGGTGCCGGTGTTGGGGTTGATCTGGTTGTCGATGAGGCTCAGCCGGCCTTCGCCAAGCATTTCCCCGGCCGTGCCATCGGCGCCGATGTAGGCCTTGACCAACGCCTGTTCGGGCGCGGCGATCAGCCGTTGCAAGGTGGGCAGCATCTGCTGGGGCAAGGAAAACTCCACCGCAATCGGGTCGATCTGGGTCACGGTGAACAGGCCTTCGGTATCGCTGGTGCGCAGGAAGTTGCCTTCGTCCACGTTGCGGATGCCGACGCGACCGGTCACCGGGGAGCGGATCTGGGTGTAGGACAACTGCACCTGTGCGGCGTCAATGGCCGCCTGGTTGCCCTGGGCAGTGGCCTTGAGCTGATTGACCAGGGCCTGTTGCTGATCGTAGGTCTGCTTCGAGACGCCATCATCGACGCTCAGCAATTTGTAACGCTTGAGATTGACCTGGGCCACCGCCAGTTGCGCCTGGCTTTCGCCAAGCTGGGCCCGGGCCTGGTCGAGGCTGGCGCGAATGGAGCGATCGTCGATGGTCGCCAGCAGGTCGCCCTTGCTCACCCGTTGCCCTTCCTTGACCAGCAATCGGGTGAGAATGCCGTCGATCTGCGGACGGATCACCACGCTGTGCAGTGACAGCACCGTACCGATGCCGCTGGCGAAGCGCGGTACATCCTTCTGCTCCACGCTGACGACCCGCACCGGAACGGCGGCAGGCACCCCTGGCTTGGCGGCGATGGGCTTCATGAGGAACCAGAGGGCGAAGGCCGCCAGGGCGGCCAATAGCGCGACGAGCAGGACGGTTCTTTTCTGGGTGTGCATGGATGTGGGACGCCGGGCCGGGACGAAGGGATTTACAGGATTCTTATATAGCGTTGCGAGACGGTCAGGAAGGTGACGGCTAACTGACAGGTTTGTCAGTTTTGTCCTGAGTTACTGTCGGACGGTTGGTCCGCCAGGTTGAATCTGCCCGATACGTTGCGGCAGCGGGCGGGTATACTGGCGCCTGTCGCGCCTCCCTCCAAGCCCGACTTGCACACAGTGTGGCGAGGACCAAGCGCCCTCGCCACGGATAGATGGCCTACCTTGAGTGAACGGCATTTACATGACTTCCCCTAACGGCGAACCGGCCGACCTGCCTGACGGCGATGTTTCCAGCGCCGAGAGCGGCAAAGCGGCGATCCCGGCCTTCAAATTTCCCTTCAAGCCCGGTGAACTGGCCACGGCCAAAGGGGCAGGACAATTGCCGTGGTACAAGAACGGCGTGAAGGATGGTCACACCAAGTCCCCGGGTGCCGCGCCTCCCGGCACGCGTCGTTCGATGGGCAAGCGCTGAAGGTCGTTCCTCGATACAGGAGCGGCGATTTCAATTCGCGACTCGCGCGCCCGCCAGGCTTCCGCTCAACTCATACGCCGTCAGCTCGGCCTGGTGCGCTGTCAGGATTTCCGGCAGCGAACCTCGCAGATACTCGACCCAGGTCTTGATCTTCGCATCCAGGTACTGGCGTGAAGGGTAGATGGCGTAGAGATTCAATTCCTGGGAACGGTAATTGGGCATTACCCGCACCAGCGTGCCGTTGCGCAGGCCTTCGATGGCTGCATAAACCGGCAATACACCCACGCCCATGCCGCTGATGATCGCGGTTTTCATCGCGTCGGCGGAGTTCACCAGGAAAGGTGACTGGCTGATGGTGACCATTTCCTGGCCTTCGGGGCCGTCGAACACCCATTTCTCCAGCGGAATGACCGGGCTGACCAGGCGCAGGCAGGCGTGGTTGAGCAGTTCGCCGGGCTTCTGTGGGCAACCGTTGGCCTTCACGTAGGCGGGTGACGCGCAGACGATGCTGTAGGTGATGCCCAGGCGCTGGGAAACGAAGCCCGAGTCCGGTAGTTCGCTGGCCAGCACGATGGAAACGTCGTAACCCTCGTCCAGGATGTCCGGCACGCGGTTGGCCAGGGTCAGGTCGAAAGTCACGTCCGGGTGGGTCTTGCGATAGCGCGCGATGGCGTCGATCACGAAATGCTGACCGATACCGGTCATGGTATGGACCTTCAATTGCCCGGCCGGTCGGGCATGGGCGTCGCTGGCCTCGGCTTCTGCTTCTTCGACATAGGCCAGGATCTGTTCGCAACGCAACAGATAGCGTTTGCCGGCTTCGGTCAGGGCAATGCGGCGGGTGGTGCGGTTGAGCAGGCGGGTTTGCAGATGTGCTTCCAGGTTGGAAACCGCACGCGAGACGTTGGCTGTCGTGGTGTCGAGCTGCACGGCGGCGGCGGTGAAACTGCCGGCTTCGGCAACAGAACAGAACGCGCGCATGTTTTGCAAGGTGTCCATGAAAGGCTCTCTGGGGCGATGGCAAATTGTGACATGAAGTTACGGTGCTACGGGATCCGACTTACGGATTATCGCGTTTACGGTAACAAAGATTCGCAGAAAGATCGGCTTATCGCCGTTTGGATGGGTGCCTAGAATTGCGGCCGTTGTAGGGGCGGGCTGTCTGGCACGGACCTCATGTGGGAGCGAGCCTGCTCGCGAGGAGTTGGGTCAGTTGCCGGCGATAAGGCGGATGACGCCTTCGCGAGCAGGCTCGCTCCCACAGGTCGCGTAACCGGCATGCACGCTCGTTGCTTTTCCCTGTCCCTCTCCCAGGAATCTTGCGCAAGTGCCGCCTCGCATCAGCAGAGAGCTGAAGACTCTCAGTGTTTGGGCTTTATCGTTGACCCTCTGCGCTTGCATCGGGACGGGAGGGATCGCACCCCAGGGCGAGGCGTTGTCAGCCAATCGACTGGCCACCGATGAAGCGATCCGCGAGGCCGCCCGCGATGCCCACTGGCCCAGTCGCCAGTGGTGGAAGGCCTATGGCGACCCGCAGCTGGACCGCTGGATCGACCTGGCTGTGCAGGACAGCCCGAGCCTGGCCCTGGCCGCCGCCCGGGTGCGCCAGGCCAAGGCCATGGCCGGCGTTGCCGAGGCGGCCGAGTCGCCGCAGGTCAATGGCCAGGCGACCCTCAAGCGTCACAACTGGCCCACCGATCAGTTCTACGGCCCTGGCGAACTGGCCGACACCACCACGTGGGACAACGATGCCGGCCTGGGCCTGAGCTATGCGCTGGACCTGTGGGGGCGCGAGCGCAATGCCAGCGAGCGGGCAGTCGATCTGGCCCATGCCAGCGTCGCCGAGGCACGCCAGGCGCAGCTGGAGTTGCAGAACAACATCGTGCAGGCCTATATCCGCTTCGCGCTGCACTATGCCCGGCGCGATATCGTCGCCGCGACCCTGCGCCAGCAGGAACAGATTCTCGACCTGGCGCAAAAGCGCCTCGGCGGTGGCATCGGCACTCATTTCGAAGTCAGCCAGGCCCAGGCACCGTTGCCCGAGACCCATCGTCAACTCGACGCCCTCGACGAAGCCATCGCCTTGAGTCGCAATCAACTGGCGGCATTGGCGGGCCAGGGGCCCGGGGAGGGCGCGGGCCTGCGACGACCGGCCCTGGCCCTGGGGGCACCCTTGAAGCTGCCGTCGGCGTTGCCCGCCGAGCTGCTGGGCCAGCGACCGGATGTGGTTGCCGGTCGTTGGCAAGTGGCGGCCCAGGCACGGGGCATCGATGTGGCCAGGGCCGGTTTCTATCCCAATGTCGATCTGGTGGGAAGCCTGGGCTACATGGCCACGGGCGGCGGTGCGCTGGAGTTCCTGACAGGCAAGAAGCTGACCTACAGCGTCGGGCCGGCCTTCACGCTGCCGATCTTTGACGGCGGGCGCCTGCGTTCGCAGTTGGGCGAGGCCGCGGCCGGCTATGACGCCGCCGTGGCGCACTACAACCAGACGCTGGTGAACGCGCTCAAGGGCATTTCCGACCAACTGATCCGTCGCAAGTCCATGGACCAGCAACAGGCCTTCGCCGCCGAGTCCGTGGCCGCTGCGCAACGCACCTACGACATTGCGCTGGTGGCGTTCCAGCGCGGGCTGACGGACTACCTCAATGTGCTCAACGCCCAAAGCCTGTTGTTCAAGCAGCAACAGGTGCAGCAGCAGGTAGAGGCTGCGCGCCTCGGTGCCCATGCCGATCTGGTGACGGCCCTGGGCGGTGGGCTGGAGGCCGGCAGCGATGTACCTGACACCGCCACGCTGCTGAATTTCGCCCGGTGAATGCTTGCCCATGACCTCTTTGATGACTCCTTTGCGCTGGCTCCACCGCCTCGAATGGCGCCGTGGTTTCTTCGACTGGGCCCGCAGCGACGGGGTGACCTGGGTCTATATCTTCAAGGTGCTGTTTGCCGCGTTCCTGACGTTGTGGCTGGCGATGCGCCTGGAGCTGCCGCAGCCGCGCACGGCCATGATCACCGTGTTCATCGTCATGCAGCCGCAGAGTGGCCAGGTGTTCGCCAAGAGCTTCTACCGCTTTCTCGGCACGTTGGCCGGTTCGGCGGTGATGGTGGCGCTGGTCGCGCTGTTCGCCCAGAACACCGAATGGTTTCTTGGCTGCCTGACTCTCTGGGTCGGTGTCTGCACGGCGGGCGCGGCGCGTTATCGCAACTTCCGGGCCTACGGTTTTGTGCTGGCCGGCTACACCGCGGCCATGATCGGCCTGCCGGCCCTGGCTCATCCGGAAGGGGCGTTCATGGCGGCGCTCTGGCGGGTCCTGGAGATTTCCCTGGGCATTCTCTGTGCCACTCTGGTCAGCGCCGCGATCCTGCCGCAAACCGCCAGTGCGGCCATGCGCAATGCCTTGTACCAGCGTTTTGGGGTGTTCGCGCTGTTCGTCACCGATGGTTTGCGCGGGCGTAGCCGGCGGGATGCGTTCGAAGCCGTCAACGTGCGTTTCATTGCCGAAGCGGTAGGCCTGGAGAGCCTGCGCAGCGTGACGGTCTTCGAAGACCCGCACATGCGTCGGCGCAACGGCCGGCTCAGTCGCCTGAACAGCGAGTTCATGGGCATCACCACGCGCTTCAATGCCTTGCACCAATTGCTCCAGCGCCTGCGCGTTGGCGCCGTCGATCATGTGGTGGACGCCATCAAGCCCGGCTTGCAGAACCTCGCCGAATTGCTGGACGGCTTCAGCGCGCGGGCCTTGACCGATAGGGACGCGGCACGCCTGGCCCAGGCCCTGGCCCGCTACAAGGCCGACTTGCCGGCACAGGTCCGCCAGTTGCGGGCAGTCTTCCAGGAGACAGGACCGAGCGATGCGCAGTTGCTGGACTTCCACACCGCCTACGAATTGCTCTATCGCTTCGTCGATGACCTGCACGGTTACGCCCTGACCCATGCGTCCCTGGCCGAGCACCGTCACGAGCGTGAACACTGGGACGAGCCGTTCGTATCGCGGACCAATTGGCTGGCCGCCGCGGCTTCGGGGTTGCGCGCCGGCTTCATCCTGCTGGTGCTGGGCAGCTATTGGGTCGCCACCGCTTGGCCGAGCGGCGCGACCATGACGATGATTGCCGCCGCCACGGTGGGCTTGTCGGCCGCCACGCCGAACCCCAAGCGCATGGCCTTCCAGATGGCATGTGGCACGTTGCTCGGGGCGCTGGTGGGTTTCGTCGAGATGTTCTTCATCTTCCCGTTGATCGACGGCTTCCCGTTGCTCTGCATGATGCTGGCGCCGGTGATCATGTTCGGCTCGTTCCTCAGTTCGCGGCCGCAATACGCCGGGGTCGGGCTGGGGTTGCTGATCTTTTTCTGCACGGGTTCGGTGCCCGACAACCTGACGGTGTACAACCCCTACACCTTCATCAACGATTACCTCGCGATGATCCTCGGCATGCTGGTGTGCGCCGCCGCCGGAGCGATCATCCTGCCGCCCAACAGCCGCTGGCTGTGGCGCCGGCTCGAACAGGACTTGCGCGAGCAAGTGGTGTTCGCCATCAGCGGCCGGCTCAAGGGGCTGGCGTCGGGCTTCGAGAGTCGCACCCGCGACTTGTTGCACCAGGCCTACGGCTTGGCGGCGGGACAACCCGCCGTGCAACGGGACCTCTTGCGCTGGATGTTCGTGGTGCTGGAAGTCGGTCACGGGATTATCGAGTTGCGCAAGGAGCAGGCGATCCTGCCGGTGCATCCGGCCTACGCCGAGAGCCAGCCGTGGCGCCAGGCCATCCGCGTAATGGGACGGGCGCTGGTGCGGCTGTTCCGCCAGCCGAGCCAGAGCAACCTGGAGCGTGCCCTGGTGGCGGTAGATCAGGCCATCTGTCGCGTGCAGGCCACCGACGAACCGTTCGCCCCGCATTTCGACACATCAGCCCTGCGCCGGGTGAAGAGCTACCTGCATTTCATCCGCACTTCGCTGCTGGATCCGCAATCGCCCGTGGCGGCCTTCGCCGCTGTGCCCTCCCAGGACCGTCAACATGCCCCGTGAAATCGCCTTCCACGGCGTATACATGCCCAGTCTGACCCTGATGTTTTTCCTCGCCGCGGCGTTGGCCTGGGCGCTGGATCGGTTCTTGTCGGGGCTGGACCTGTACCGCTTCTTCTGGCACCCGGCGCTGTTGCGCCTGAGTCTGTTTACCTGTCTGTTCGGTGCGCTGGCGCTGACGGTCTACCGTTGAGATCGATGCAATGAAAAAGTTTTTCAGTCTGCTTGCGACGCTGCTGGTGCTGACCCTTGCGCTGTGGATCGGTCGTGCATTGTGGGTTCACTACATGAACACACCCTGGACCCGCGATGGTCGGGTACGAGCCGACATCATCAACGTCGCTGCCGATGTCAGTGGCGAGGTGATGGACGTGCCGGTGCATGACAATCAGCAGGTGAAAAAGGGCGACTTGCTGATGCGTATCGATCCCGAGCATTACCGTATCGCGGTCAAGCAGGCGCAATCCCTGGTGGCCTCCCGCAAGGCGACGTGGGAAATGCGCAAGGTCAATGCCCATCGGCGCGCCGATCTGGACAGTCTGGTGATTTCCCGGGAAAACCGCGACGACGCCAGTAACATTGCCGACTCGGCCCTGGCCGATTACCAGCAAGCCCAGGCGCAACTGGAGGCGGCCGAATTGAACCTGTCGCGCACTGAAGTTCGCGCCGCTGTGGATGGCTATGTCACCAACCTCAACGTGCACCGTGGCGACTATGCACGTATCGGCGAGGCGAAGATGGCGGTGATCGATATGAATTCGTTCTGGGTGTATGGCTTCTTCGAGGAAACCAAGCTGCCCAAGGTGCGGATCGGCGACCCGGCGCAGTTGCAGTTGATGAGTGGCGAGGTGCTGAAGGGGCATGTGGAAAGCATTTCCCGGGGGATCTACGACCGCGACAACCCGGTCAGTCGCGAATTGATCGCCGACGTGAACCCGACCTTCAACTGGGTTCGCTTGGCCCAGCGGGTGCCGGTAAGGATCCATCTCGACGAAGTGCCGGACAACGTGCTGCTGGCGGCGGGGATGACCTGTACGGTGGTGGTCGAGCCCCAGGCCGGCAGCTGAGGCTCTGAGGCATGTGGGAGCGAGCCTGCTCGCGAAGCGGTGGGTCAGTTGCAGGAGAGGTTGCCAGTGCCGCCGTCATCGCGGGCAAGCCTTGCTCCCACAAGGCTTCCTGCATGTGCGAGAGACGTGTGTTCGCCGCCAATCCCTGTGGAAGCGAGCCTGCTCGCGAAGCGGTGGGTCAGTTGCAGAAGAGGTTGCCAGTGCCGCCGTCATCGCGGGCAAGCCTTGCTCCCACAATGCTTATCCTGCATGTGCGAGCGACGTGTGTTCGCCGCCAATCCCTGTGGGAGCGAGCCTGCTCGCGAAGCGGTGGGTCAGTTGCAGGAGAGGTTGCCAGTGCCGCCGTCATCGCGGGCAAGCCTTGCTCCCTCAAGGCTTCCTGCATGTGCGAGAGACTTGTGTTCGCCGCCAATCCCTGTGGGAGCGAGCCTGCTCGCGAAGCGGTGGGTCAGTTGCAGAAGAGGTTGCCAGTGCCGCCGTCATCGCGGGCAAGCCTTGCTCCCACAAGACTTCCTGCATGTGCGAGAGACGTGTGTTCGCCGCCAATCCCTGTGGGAGCGAGCCTGCTCGCGAAGCGGTGGGTCAGTTGCAGGAGAGGTTGCCAGTGCCGCCGTCATCGCGGGCAAGCCTTGCTCCCACAAGGCTTCCTGCATGTGCGAGCGACTAGTGTTCGCCGCCAATCCCTGTGGGAGCGAGCCTGCTCGCGAAGCGGTGGGTCAGTTGCAGGAGAGGTTGCCAGTGCCGCCGTCATCGCGGGCAAGCCTTGCTCCCACAAGACTTCCTGCATGTGCGAGAGACTTGTGTTCGCCGCCAATCCCTGTGGGAGCCGAGCTTGCTCGCGATAGCGGTGGGGCAGTTGTCGGTGGGCTCCCGTCGGGCCATGCCGTTTCGATCAGAGTGACCCACCCAGCCCGAACCGCTTCATCAAGCCCTTCTCCAGCAACCCTTTGGGCAGCAATCCCGCCATCAACGGCAGCGCCCGGCTTCCATTGCCCAGGCGCAGCAGGCGGGGTGGCCGGGGGTGTTGCACGGCCTTGAGCAGCCCGGCGGCGAATTCGCTGGCAGGGGTGGGGTTGTCCTGGGACGCCTTGGCCCGGGCGCGGATACCGTCGCGCAGGGGCCACCAGGGTGATTGTTCGTGGATCAACCGTTCGGCTTCATGACCGGCGTTCTTGGCAAAGCTCGAGGCAATGGCGCCGGGCTGCACCTCCATCACGCGGATACCGAAGGGCGCCAGTTCCATGCGCAGCGCATCGCTCAAGGCATGCACCGCGGCCTTCGAGGCGCAATAAGCGCCGGCAAACGGTGTCACCAGCACACCGGAGACACTGCCGATATTCACCACCAGCCCCTTGGCCCGGCGCAGTACCGGGAACAACGCCCGGGTCACGCCAACGATGGCGAACACGTTGGTTTCGAACTGACGCTGCATCGCCGGTACGCCACCGTCCAGCAGTGGACCCATGGCGCCGTAACCGGCGTTGTTGATCAGCACGTCGAGGCCGCCGTGCTCTTGGTTGATCCGTTCGCTCAATTGCTCCAGAGCCGGGCCATCGTTCACGTCCAGCTGCACCGCGGTGAACCCGGCGGCGCTGAGCTGGGTAACGTCTTCAGCTTTGCGGGCACTGGCCCAGACCTGATACCCGGCGACCTTGAACGCCTCGGCGAGGGCGCGGCCGATGCCGCTGGAACATCCGGTAATCAACGCAACGGGCATGGCGCGTTCCTTGTGCAGAATAAAATCGGGAGAGAAATCAGTCGGAGAAACTACCCTGCAATCGCTCGGCGCGAAACTCCAGGGTCTGTGGACGATAGCCAGGTCGCAGGGCTGGCAGCGGCAGGCAATCCTGCCAGTCCTTGCCCGCCTGCAATTGGCCAGGGCCCCGGTAGCGCGGCGCGCTGTAGGGTGTGTCGGCCAGGTTGATGGTATCGCCGGGGGCATAGGCCGCAATTCGCCAACGCAGTTCAACCAAGGGGACGTCGTTACCGTTGTTCATGTTCAGCAACAGCGGGCGATCGGCGGGGCAGCGTTCGGGGGCGTAGGTAATGCGCAGCTCCAGGCGTGCCAATTGCCGGGTTTCACGGTTCTCCTGCCAGACCACCCAGGCGGCGACCAGCCCTAGGCCGACGAATGCAGCCAGGGACACCGGCAGCGCCTTGGCCGGATAGCGCAGCAGCAGGATCAGCCAGGTAATGACCAGCAAGACGCCGATAAGCATGTTCGAAGCCTCTGATACCGTTGTTCCATCCTACCGAAGGGGAGGGACCATGGATATCTCATCCATCCCGCTCCGTCGGTCGTCACTGTTATCTCTGACAGTAGTCACTAGGGATTACCCCTTGTTAGATGTCGGCCAGACCGCACGACTATCAGGAGGCCAAGGCATGAGCAGGGATCACGGCACGCCGAGGCTGATTGCGGTAGACCCAAGGTTCCTGCCGGTCCGTTCGGTCGATTATTGCCGCGCACTCGAGCGTGAGCCTGCGCAGTCACGAGTCAACCGCAGCCTTTTCGACCTGGGCGCACGCGCGGTCAAGCAATGGGACCCGCGCCTGTGGGCCCTGCAACAGGACGATGCGGCGACTCCGGCCAACCTTTCGACGATGTATACGCTGTCCGGTGCCGTGCTGTTTGCGAGCAGTGTCGACGCAGGCTGGCAGCTGGATTTGCCCGGGCTCGGCAGTGAAAGCCTGCGGGGCTGGGATGGCCGGGGCACGCAGCGCGACGTGGCGTTCGACGACTTGCTGCGTCCGGTGGCGGTGTTCGAACAAGGTCGCGAGCAACTGCGCACCTGCGTCGAGCGCATGCAATATGGCGCGCCGGGCCAGGGTCTCCAGGTCTTCAATCAGTACGGCCAGTTGATCCGCCACGATGACCCGGCGGGCACCTTGTTGCTGGCGTCCTTTGCCCTGACCGGCCAGAACCTGGCCCAGAGTCGACGTTTCAGCCTGGATGGCGCCATGCCGGACTGGCCGGTGTCGGAGGCCGATCGCGAAGCCCTGCTCGAACCCGGCGGCGGTGCGCTGTCGACGTGGCGTCTCGGTCCGCTGGGGGATGTGCTGGAGCAGGTCGACGTCAGGGGCAATCGGCAGCGCCAGGTACTGACTCGCGATGGCCGGCTGTCCAGCAGCCAATTGTTGTTGCAAGGCCAGAGTCAATGGCAACCGCTGGTGAACGAGATCGACTACAACGCCCAAGGCCAGATCGAACGGGAAGTGGCCGGCAACGACGTGCAGACCACGCTCACTTACGCCCCTGAAAATGGATGGCTGATGGAGCGCCATGTCCGGCGGGCCGGTCAGTCGCTGCAACACCTGGTCTATGCCTACGACCCCATGGGCAACGTACTGGGCATCGAGGACAAGGCGTTGCCGGTGCGCTACTTCGCCAACCAGCGCATCGACCCGATCAGTCGTTTCCGTTACGACAGCCTCTATCAATTGATCGAAGCCATTGGATGGGAAGCGGGTGCTCAGAATCAAGGACCTGTCGGCCGGCTCGACCCGGCCGCCCTCAGTAATTACCGACAAACCTATCGCTATGACGACAGCGGCAACCTGCTGGAACTGATCCACGTTGGGGCGCAGAACCATAGCCGCCAGTTGCAAGCGGCGCGCTACAGCAATCGTTGCCTGCCGCACCGTGACGGCGTGCCGCCGACAGAAGAGGAGATCGCCGCGGCGTTCGATGGACGGGGTAACTGCCTGGCGTTGGAGAGCAGCCGGACCCTGGCCTGGGACCTGCGCAATCAACTGCGCTCGGTCACGCCGATCGAGCGAGAGTCGGGGCTCAATGACCGTGAGGCCTATGTTTACGATGGCGGCGGTCAGCGGGTGCGCAAGCTGCGCACGTTGCAAACCGGGGCCCGGACCCTGGCCGCCGAGGTGCGTTATCTGCCGGGACTGGAACTGCATGTCGACAGCCGCACCGGGGAATCACTGCAGGTCATCACCGCTCAGGGCGGGCTCGGCAGTGTGCGGGTCTTGCATTGGGACAGCCCACCGCCCTCCGGCGTGAATGACTGCTATCGCTACGGTGTTGCCGAGCACCTGGGCTCGATCAGCCTGGAGCTTGACCAGGATGGACGGATCATCAGCCAGGAACACTTCTACCCCTTCGGTGAAACGGCGTTTCTGGCTGGGGATAATGTGATCGAGGTCAGCTACAAGACGGCCCGCTATTCAGGCAAGGAGCGGGATGCGACGGGACTTTACTACTACGGCTATCGGTTCTATGCGCCGTGGTTGCAGCGTTGGGCCAGTCCGGATCCAGCGTGGGCAATCGATGGACTGAATTTCTATCGGATGGTCCACAACAACCCGATTACCTTGTTCGACACCGATGGCAGGATACCCACAGGCGCTGCCCCCCCTCCACCCCCTGGAATGAGAGGCCCCCCCATGCCTCCTCCACCCATGGGCGGTCCGCCGCCCCCTCCTGGAGCTGGTTCCCAGCAACCCATCCAAAAAAAATGGGTCATTAAAAAAGACCCGGCATTATATAAGCAACAGGGGGGTGAGTACCCTTACTACTCTTCGTTTTCAATTACTCTGCAGAAGCTGAATATTGAGCATTACAGTTCGATTTTTGATATGGAGATGTTTGTAAATGTATGGCGTGAAACCGGGCTTAATATGATTCCGCCCGCCAGAAGCATAGATTATGAAAAGGCCTTGGAGGTTCAAGGCGTGCTCAGAGAAATAGATGCGGAATGGTCTACGTATCGTCGTGCAGAGGTAAAGGAGGTTTTCCGCGGAGACTCGCCGGCTATATTGAAAAGCTATCCATGGCTCGCGACCTTTGCAAAGGGGGGCGGGGATAGTGCGATACAAGAAACAATAAATTTGGAGATCCGGTCCCAACTTATAATGTCAACGGCAAAAGACCCCGGGATGGGTTACGTGTCCGGTAAATCAATAATGTGGCACTTTCAATTGGAACCTGGACATGCAGGTGTCTCTGAGGGGTTGTATGCATCTGAGGGCGAAGTGACGTTTCCGCTATATAACAAAATTCAAATAGTCTCCTTGCATTACATTCCAAAAGGAAAGGCCTATATGAATAATGCAGAGCGATTCGGAGTGGCGCATCGATACGTAATCAAGGCGAAGATGCTGCCCCGCTCAGTCTCCAAATAAATATCAGCGATGCGAAAGAAGAAACTAAAAAAGCCCCCACCCAACCCGCTGCGGATAGGGGGCGCAGTGGGCTGGATGGGGGCTTCTTGTCTTGCTGATCGTTACTGCGCGATGGTCTTCACCGACACGCCGCGCTCGATCGGGGTGGAACGACCGTAGATGTCCTCGAAGCGCTCGATGTCGTCTTCGCCCAGGTAGCTGCCGGACTGCACTTCGATGATTTCCAGCGGGATCTTGCCCGGGTTGCGCAGGCGGTGAACCGACGCGATGGGGATGTAGGTCGACTGGTTTTCGGTGAGCAGGAACACGTTCTCGTCGCAGGTCACTTCGGCGGTGCCGCTGACCACGATCCAGTGTTCGGCGCGGTGGTGGTGCATCTGCAAGGACAGGCACGCACCCGGCTTGACCGAGATGTGCTTGACCTGGAAACGCCCGCCCATGTCCACCGAGTCATACGAGCCCCACGGACGATAGACTTCGCAGTGGTTCTGGGTTTCGGAGCGACCCCGGGCATTGAGGGTGTTGACCATCTTCTTGACGTCTTGGACCTTGTCCTTGTGGGCAATCATCATGGCGTCCTTGGTTTCGACCACCACGATGTTTTCCAGGCCGATCACCGATACCAGCTTGCCGTTGCCATGGATCATGCAGTTGCGGCTGTCCTGGATCACCACGTCGCCCTTGGTGACGTTGCCGTCGGCATCCTTGGGGTTGACTTCCCACAACGACGCCCAGCAGCCGACATCGCTCCAGCCGGCCGACAGCGGCACCACGCAGGCGCGCTGGGTCTTTTCCATCACGGCGTAGTCGATGGAGTTGTCCGGGCAGCAGGCGAAGGTGGCTTCGTCGAAGGTGATGGTGTCTGCGGTCTGCTCGCTGCGCTCCAGGGTCAGCAGGCAGGTGTCGTAGATATCCGGATCGTGTTTTTTCAGCTCTTCGAGGAAACGGCTGGCGCGGAACAGGAACATGCCGCTGTTCCAGAAGTAGCCGCCGGCCTCGACGAACTCGGTGGCGCGCTTGACGTCGGGTTTTTCGACGAAGTGCGAGACACGGCTCACGCCTTCAGGCAGCAGTGCGTCATTGGTCGACTTGATGTAGCCGTAGCCGGTTTCCGGTTTGGTGGCCGGTACGCCGAACAGCACCATTTCACCGCGCTCGGCGGCTACGGTGGCCAGGGCCAGGGCACGTTGCAGGGCTTTCTGGTCTTCGATCACGTGGTCGGCCGGCAGCACCAGCATCAATTCGTCGCGACCTTCGTTGACCAGCATCATCGCGGTCAGCGCCACGGCTGGCGCGGTGTTGCGGCCGAACGGTTCCATCAGGATGCGCTGGGCTTCGAGGTTGCGACCGCTCAACTGCTCGTTGACGATGAAACGGTGGTCTTTGTTGCAGACCACGATCGGCGTATCCATGCCCTCGAACACCAGGCGTTCGAGGGTCTGCTGGAACAGGGTGTGTTCGCCGGTCAGGGCCAGGAACTGTTTAGGGAATTGCTTGCGCGAAAGCGGCCAAAGACGTGAGCCGCTACCACCTGACAAGATCACCGGAATCATGTGTGTTACTCCTTTGAAGCGAAATGGTTATAGAGCTACTGCGTTCTGTCGTTTCACTCTTGTTTTTGTTCCGTACCCGAATGACGCCCCGGTTCAGGGTGGGAGCGGGCTTGCTCGCGAAGGCTGAGTGTCAGTGGACATCCATGCTGAATGTCCTACCGCAATCGCGAGCAGACTCGCTCCAACAGGAAAGCGTCAGTCGAGTGAATCCATCAGCGAGTTGACACTGGACGCTTTACCCAGACCGGCGACAAGCTGCTTCCGGAGCCGGTGACGTACAGCACGGCCGCTTCGCCGCGCTCCAGGGCCACGGGCTTGAGGTCGCCGACTTTCTTGTCGCCCTCGAACAGCGCCAGGCTGACTTTCACCGGGTTGATCTCACGTTCGCCACGGCCCTTGGCCGCGACGTTCGGCACCACGTCGGTCTTGCCGTCGGCGGTCTTGAGGGTCAGTGCCTTGTCGGTGAGGTTCTGCACACGCACCAGGGATTTCTGCTTGTTCTTGAACGGTGGTTCTTCGATCAGTTGCGGCTGGCCGCTCGCGTTGTTGACCAGGGTGTAGTAGTGATCGGGGGCCAGTTTAACCGGAACGGTCTGGCTGCCCACCTTGGCGCTGTAGTCGCCGCCGGGCATGAAGCTGAAGTCGCTGCTGGCCAATGGGGCTACGTCGTTGAGGTTGGTACTGCCGACGGTGGCGCTGACTTCGCTGTTGCTGGCGTTGTAGATACGCACGAAGCTCGAGCCTTTTGGCGCGACCGGACCGTACAGGGCCGAGTCACCGGCAAACGCTGTGAAGGAAAGGGCGCTCATGCTGGCAACCAGGGCAACGGCCTTGAAGGAACGAGCAGCGAGACGGCGAGGAGTAGTGTTGAAAGTCATGGTGGACCTCTCTTTCAGTTTTGCGCCCGGTCGGGCGTCTCGGATTGAGTGTTGGCGGCAACGTTCTGTTGGCGCGCACCGGCTTGTTTGAGCTCTGCGACCCACTGCGGGTCGGCGTCGCCGATTTCGTTGTTCACGGGCAGATAACGTTCAGGAAACTCCCAGATCAGCACTTGTGGCGGGCTGTTCTTGAAAGCGTCGCTCTTGAGGTAGCTGAGCATCGGCAGAATCGGGCCATGGCCGTCTTCGGCGTAGTTCACGACGTCGCTGTGCAGGGCCTGCTTGAGCGCACCGACGAAGTTCCAGTTGGGGTTGGCGCTGTAGCTGGTGCCGATCAGGGCCACGGGAACCTGGGCGTCGGCAAACAGCGCGTCGTCGCTGGCCGGTTGATCGTCGGCTTCGCGGGTGTTGCGCTTGACCAGGGGCTCCTGGGCCGGCATCAGGTTTTCGAACAGCGGGTCCAGGGGCAGGAACTGGCGCAGGTCGCCCTTGTGGGTGATCTTTTCCGCAGGTTCCGTGACGAAGCGTTGCGGCTCGCCGTTGAGGGGCGTGCGTTCGGCAATGGTCTTGGCAATTTTTTCGGCTGCGACCTGGGCGCCTTCCGGGGTCCAGTGGGTGTCGGTGCGCAGGAAGACTTGCTGACCGCTCTGCTTGGCCTGTTGCAGCGGGCCGAGCAGGTCGGGGGCGAGGATCTTGTCGGCCGCCACGCGGGCATGGAAGTCCTGGTAGAGATTGGCGTGAATGCTCGCCGGCTTCACTTCACCCAGGTGCTCCGGATACAGCCGCGCCTTGGCCGGCACGATCGCCATCACCAGGGTGATGCCCTGTTCCTTGAGTTTCTGACGCACGCCTTCGACCAGCGCGTAGTTACCTTGCAGGTTCAGTTCTTCGTTGACGATCGGGTTGAACTCTTCGTCGCTGTACAGCCACTGGTCGCGGCCGAGGACCACGCCTTTGCGGCCTTCGTTGAACAGCTTGTAGTCCAGCGCGGCCCAGATGTTGGTGCCCAGGCGTTTGATCGGGAACTGATCGTCGTAGTGGGTTTCGACAGCCTTGGTCCAGCGCCCGTTGAGCACGGTGGCATCGGGGTTGGTGCTGAAGCCGAAGAAACTGCGCATCGACCACAGGCCCAGGACCGCGAGGATCAGCAGGAACAGTGCGATGTAAAAGATGCGTAATGAGCGGGTCATGTTCAGATCCCTCAGAACTGGAAGTAAAGGAACGGCGAGAAGCTTTGCGCCGAGAGTTTGAGAATCGAAGCGATGAACAGCAGCAGCACCAGCGCACGCATGACGTAGCGCGGCCAGTCCGCGACCCAGTAGGCCGGTTGCACCTGGGCCTCGACGCCCACGGTGTAGCCCGGTTCGTGGATCGTCGACGGGTTATCGCCCGGTACGGCCTTGATCAGCCCCGGTTGCGCAGTGGCCGGGCCATTGGCCTCGGTGTTGACCTCCGGCTTGGTCTTGAGCGGCGGACGGTTGGTGTAGAAGTCCCGCAGGCCGAAGAACGCGAGGGTGACGTAGGCCACCACCAGCGTGGCGATCTGCAGGCCGGTGAGATTGGCGCGGGTCAGCTCCGACAGCGACCAGTCGCCGAAGCTGAACATGGCGCCGTACATGCGGGCGGCCACGTGCAGGTTCTCGGCACGGAAGATCACCCAGCCCATTACCACCAGCAGGAAAGTCAGCGCCCAGCGGATCGGGTTGAGGCTGCGTGGCGTGGTGTTGATGCCCACGGCCTTCTCGATGGCCAGCCAGATACCGTGCCAGGCGCCCCAGATTACGTAGGTGATGTTCGCGCCGTGCCACAGACCACCGAGCAGCATGGTCAGGAACAGGTTGCGATAGGTCATCAACGTGCCTTTGCGGTTGCCGCCCAGGGTGATGTAGAGGTAGTCGCGCAGCCAGGTCGACAGGCTGATGTGCCAGCGCCGCCAGAACTCGGTGATCGATTGGCTGATGTAGGGCTGCTTGAAGTTTTCCATGAAACGGAAACCCATCATCAGACCCAGGCCGATGGCCATGTCGCTGTAGCCGGAGAAGTCGAAGTACAACTGCGCGGTGTAGGCCAGGGCGCCGAGCCAGGCATCACCGGTGGTCGGGTTCTGCAGGGCGAAGCAATGGTCGGCCACCACCGCCAGGGTGTCGGCGATGAACACTTTCTTGATGAAGCCCTGCATGAAGCGCGTGCAACCTTCGGAGAACTTGTCCAGGGTGTGGGTGCGGTTGTTGAACTGGTCGGCCAGGTCACGGAAACGCAGCACGGGGCCGGCGATCAGGTGCGGGAAGATCGCCACGAACGCTGCGAAGTCGATCAGGTTGCGGGTCGCCGGCGTGTCACCGCGATAGACGTCGATGATGTAGCTGATGGACTCGAAGATGTAGAACGAGATCCCGATCGGCAACAGCACGTGGGTCAGGATGAACGGGTTGAGACCGAAGCCGGTGATGATGGCGTTGAGGCTGTCCACGCCGAAGTTGGCGTACTTGAAATAGCCCAGGATGGCCAAGTCCACGCCCACGCCGAGCAGCAGCCAGCGCTGGGCCGGTTTGGTGCGCACACCGGCGGCACCCACTTTCAGGCCGATCCAGTAGTTCCACAGGGTCACGCCGGCGAACAGGGCCAGGAAGTCCACCCGCCACCAGGCATAGAACACATAGCTGGCGATCAGCAGCAGCAGGTTGCGATAGCGTTGCCCGCTCAAGTAGTACAAGCCGAGAAAGATCGGCAGGAACAGGAACAGGAACACGTTGGATGAAAATACCATCCCGATCTCTCCATGTTGAATCAACAGTCAAGGGCCAGAGCCCCCCCAAACCCCCCCAGTGAAAAAGGGCGGTTACGATCGTTCCCACGCTCTGCGTGGGAATGCCTCTACGGACGCTCCGCGTTCGGCTTTTTGGGACGCAGAGCGTCCCCGGCTGCATTCCCACGCAGAGCGTGGGAACGATCAGCGGTGAATCAGCTTCCTTTACCTTTCTCGTTGGCCGGGTCGTACACCTTGGTCAAGTCCCCGCCGAGGCGGAAGGTCTTGAACGGCTGCATGTCATGTTTGCGCTCCAGCACATCGCCTGAGCAGGTGTAGAGGCTGCAGAACGGTTCGAGCCAGGCGAATTTCGAATCGATTTTCAGATCCTTCATGTCCTGTTCTTCGCCGTTCTTCTCTTCGAAGATGTCCGGGTCTTTCACCCCGGCCAGCACCCGGTCACCCAGGCGCTTGAGGGCGCCGTTGTTTTCCTGGCGCAGATCCACACCGTTGACCTGAGCGAAACTGGCGATCATCGCCAATGGCGGCAGGGCGTAGTTGTGATAGGACAGGGCCCGTTGCTTGCGCTTGAGTTCGTTGGGCAGGAAGCCGTCGGCATCGATCTGGTTGACGCCGACCTTGTATTCCTTGACGGCCCAGTCGAACAGGTCGCGGCGGTTGGTCGCGACCGAGGTCGCCATCACCGACCAGGCGGCCCAGTAGGAGTGGTTGTTGGTCTTGTCCAGCGGCAGGTTGTCCCAGTCGCTGACCACCTGATCGGCCATCTTGCTGAACCAGCTTTCGATCAGTTGCGCCTGTTCCTGATGGTTCGCCAACGGATGAGAGTCGGAGAACTTCAGGCGTACATAGGCCGACGCCATGCTGCCCAGGGCCCATTTGCGCATGGACTTGCCGGTGTGGTTGAAGTCCTTGGACATCAGCGCATCGGCCTTGGCCCAGGTGGTCAACCAGTTCAGGGTGCATTCCAGCTGTTCGGGACGGCCGTCACGCATGAACTGCATCACTTGCTTGCTGACGCCGCGCTCGATCTTGGTGATGTCGGCGGTGCTGTCGCGGAAGGCTTTTTCCGATTGCACGTTCAACGTCGCACGGGCCTTGTCGGAACCCTCGTACTTGCTGCGAAACTGCAGGGAGCCGGTATAGGGCGCCGGCACGGCATCGCAGCCTTGGGCGGAGTCGCCGGCCTTGGTCTTTTCGATCGGCGCGAAGTAACCCTGTGGCGGGCGCAGCGGGGCCGCGGCCTGGGTGGCCCCGGCGAACATCGCCAGGGTCAGCAGGGACGGCGCCAGCAGCGTTTTCAACGTTCGGTTGCGCATGTTTCTGGTCATAAAGCGAGACCTCATTGTCCGATTTGAGCCGTTTGTTCGGCTTGCGGAGAGACATTGCGTTTGCAGACTTTCGCTTCCACTTGCTGTGGGGCCGCACCGGCTTCGGGGCCCTGGACTTCAACGGCCAGCAGATTCTGCGAAGCCCAGTCCTCATCGGTGCGCAACTGGAAGGCGAAACGCCCGTCGGTGTCCGAGGTATTCGGTTTTTCGATCTTGATGTCCTCGTGGCGCCCATTCATGTACCAGAGGGTGGCTTGCAACGTTTTCACCGAGGTATCGGCGAAACGGATATCGACCTGGTGGCTGCCGTTACGCAGATCCATGTTCTTGCTATTGACCATCAATTCGTTCTTGCCCGGCTTGAGGGCGGTCTTGCTGCTCATCAGCGCCGGCTTGCCTTCACAACCGTTGTCGTCCAGCAGCGCCATCATCTGGCGATAGATGGTTTCCTGGTCCAGGCGATACAGCGGCGAGAATTCCCAGATCAGGATTTTCGGCGGGCTCTTCTGGAATTCTTCGCTGCCCAGGTACTGGATCATCGCGCCTTCGAAACCGCCGCCAGGGAAGGCCACGTTGAGGATGTCGGCGCCGATGGCTTCTTGCAGGAAGCCTGCGAAGTTGTAGTTCTTGCCGCTGTGACTGGTGCCCACGAGGGTGATCTGCGGGTTGCCGGAGTCGCCGAACAGATCGCCGTCACCGGCCTCGCCTTTAGGCTCGGTGGTGAACTGGTCCATGTACTGGATGGCGTAGCTGGTGCCGCACAGTTGCCCGGCCATGTTATGCAGGGTGCCGGTCTTGCCCATGCGGCCGGACTTCTTGGTCTCGAATTCACGCTTGGGAATGTCGGCGAAGGCCGGGATCTGCTTGACCTTCTCGGCGACGATCTTCGCCGTGCGCTGGGCCCCGTAAGGCGTCCAGTGCTGGTCGCCACGGAAGTAGAAATCGTGGGCCGGCAGGGTTTCGGGCAGGTTTTCGTTGGTCAGCGGCGACAGGTCCGGCACTACGTAGCCCATCTGCGCGAAACGGCCGAGCATGGTCTTGTAGTTGGTCAGGGCTTTTTCATAATCGAAACCGGCCTTTTCCTGCGGGTTGAGCTTGTTGCGGTTTACCAGGCCACGGGTCGGCTGGTAGACGATGACCAGCTCGACGCCTTTTTTCTTGAACGCATCGTGCAGCTGCTGCATGCGCTTGTAGCCGGCCGGCGTGGTGTTGAATTCGGTGCGCAGGTCTTCCTGGGTCCGGAACAGCCAGTCGCCCTGGGCCTGTACCAGCGTGGTGAAGTTCTGCTGGTAGCGCGTGGTGTAGTTCTTTGCATCGTGAGCGGCAGGGCACAGGTTGCAGCAGGGCTCCGCGGTGAAGGCAGGCGCCTTGATTTCGTCGGCGCGCGCGCCGCTTGCAGCGGCGAGAATGCCGGCAGTCAGGGCAGACAGGCCCAGGAGTTTAATCATCTGTGGGTTCATAAAGGTCATCCTCAGTCCCGCAATTCGGTCTGGCGTTCGACAGGGTCGATCAGTACGGCTTTCTGCTGGCGCACCAGCAGGTCGAGAATTTCATCCTGGCGCTCGCCCAGGATCCCGGTGAAGCTGATGCCGCTGGATTTGGTCGGCGCGAGCATGGACACGCGGTACAGCTCGACGCTCAGGGGCGAGTCGATGGACAGCGGGCCACTGCCGTTGGCGGCCAGTTCACCACCGACCACGATCAGCGAAACCTCGGCGTCGAACGGGTCGAGCTTGATGTCCCGGTCGGTGTTGGACAGGTCCTTGATGTGGCCATAGATGCCGGTGAGGCCGTTGGCCATGGACACGTTTTCGTAGAGGCGGATGTTCACGCTGTTACGAATCCGGATGCCGTGGCGCTGGTTGCTGATCACTTTGTTGTCCCACAACAGGTTGTCGGCACTCTCGTAGAGGGTGATGCCGTCGGTGTGGTTCTTGTAGATCTCGTTGTAGGCAATGATGTTGTTGACGCTGTTACGGTCGATCACCAGGCCCGAGAGTTTGTTGTCGTAGCTGCGGTTGTTGAAGATGAAGCTGTCGTTGACCTCACGGGAGATGATGATCCCGTGCTTCTTCTTCGTCCCGTAGACGGTGTTGTCGGCGATGATCAGCCGATGGGACCGGTCGTGGGGGTCGATGCCGTAGACAATGTTGTCCTTGTAAGTGTTGCCCTTGACCACGAAGTCGCGCGTCTCGTAGCAGTAGAAGCCGTACCACATGTCCGAGAACTCGGAACCGATGATCCAGCCGGTCGGTTCCGGGCGCTTGAGGACCTTGGCCATGTTCGGCGTGTACTGGGAAATACTCACCCCATACGACTTACTGTTGGAGTAGCCGAAGCTGGCCATCTTGGTGTTGACGATGTAAGTCTCGGTGCCGCCCCACGCGAGCAGGAACGGGCGGAACTCCTTGGGCGAGCGGAACGTGGCGGGGCCGTTGTCCTTTTCACGCCAGCCGGTGACCTTGGTGTCGCGGATGAACATCCGGCCATCGTTGACCAGGAACGAACCGCCTTCCTGGGACAGGCGCAGTTCCTGGGTCTGTTTGTCGATTTCCAGGATGCCTTTCTGGCCAACCACGATCGGAATCTTCGCCAGGTAGACACCCGGCGAGGTTTCGATGACGTACTTGGGCAGCTTCTTGGCCAGGTCCTTGAAGTTCATGTAGCCGTCGTCGATGAAGATGGCCTGCGGGATGCCGTGCTGACGCACCACCCACTCGGCCATCTTGTTGTCACCGCCGATGAAGTCCTTCAAGGCGTTTTCCTGCATCATCCGGCGCACGCTGACCTTGCCGGGCTTGGTCCGCACGATCTTGGCCGCGACCGCTTCGGCGGTGAAGCCTTTGAGGTCGGGCAAGGTCGGCTTGGCCAGTTCCAGCGGCTCGGTCGGCGCGCTGTTGACGGTGTAGGTCTTGGCGCGTTGCAGTTCCTTGACCACGTTGCCCGGCTTGACCACCGGTTCAACGTTGGCGAACGCCGGCGAGCCGGCCAGCAGCATCGCTGCGACCAACAGGCTGATCGAACCTTTCATCGCCTGGCTGTTCCTGAGGTAGCGGTTCATTTCGGGCACTCCCATGGCCATTCGCATCAGAAGCGCCAGATCACGTCGACAAAGGCACGGTGCATGTACGAGTCGACGTCTTTGCCGTAGGCATCGCCTGGCTTGAACACGCCGCCACGCAAGCGCACCAGCGCCGAGGGTTCGTCGATGGACTGGCTCAGTGCGGCCGGCAGCAATCCTTGCTTGAAGTACTTGGTGACCACCAGGTCGACCTCCTGGCCCAGGTCCTTGTCGCCGTCACGCAGCGGCAGGGTCGAGGTGGAGAGGATGGCGCCGGTCACGTCGTCGGTGTTGTTCTGCACGGCGTTGATGCCGTTGCTGCCCACTGGCTTGTTGCCGTCCACACGCCAGAACTTGTGGTACACCAGGCTGGCGTCGTATTCGTCGCGCAGTTGCCAGGAACCGAACAGGCTGGCGCTCTGGGTGTTGGCCATCTCGCCACGGAACGCTTCGCCGAAGCGGTGGACCCGCGAGCGGGTGCCGGTGAAGTTCGAGCGGTTGCTCTGCAGGCCGTTCTGCTGGTACTCATCGCTGGCGCGGGCATAGGCCGCACCAACCTGCCATTGCGGATCGAGGCGCAGGCGGATACCCAGGTCAGTGGCCCAGCCGTTCAGGTCTTCGCTGCGCTTGGCTTGCGCGGGACGCGTGCCGTCGGCGTTGAGCGGGTTGACGCTGTCGCTGTCACCGGACATGCCGGTGAGGCTGGCCCAGTAGTTGACGGTGTTAGTGTTGCGCCAGTTGTAGGCGTCGCTGTTGGCTTCCAGGCCGAGCCAGGTCAAGTCGCCGTTCTGGGTCTTGTCCAGGGCGTCGGTGGGTTCGCCCGGGGTCGGATAATCGAGGTTGCCGTTGTCATGGGTGTGATGGGCACGGATACCGGCCCACTGGCCTGGCATCCACTGGTAGGCCACATCGCCATAGACGTGCAGGCGATCCTTGTCCTTGGGCGACAGTTCCTTGAGGTCGGTGCGGTATTCGCTGAAACGTTCGGCGACGCCGACGTTGGCCCGCAGCAAGGTGGTGTCGAAGGTCCAGTTCAGGGCTTCGATGTTGGTGTCGCGCCATTGGCCGTCGTCGTTGCGCAGGCGCTGGCGACCGAACTTCAACTGTTCGCCCGGATAAGGGGTCAGGCCGCTGTAGCCAATCCAGAATTCACGCATGGCCAGGTAGTTTTTCTTGGCTTCGCGGTCGCCGCTGTCTGTCTGCTGGGTGGCGCCATCGGACTGTTGCAGGGTGTCGGTCTCGATGACGTCGGTGGAGGTCACGGCCTGGGCCATGGCGTAGGCGCTCCAGTTGCCGCTTTCGCCATAGACCCATGGACGCAGGTCCAGGCCCACGCCGTTGACGTCGCCACCGCTCTGGGTGCCCAGGTCACGGTCGTCTTCGGATTGGCCGGTGATCTTCACTTCCAGGCCGAAATTCTTGCTTTCGGTCAGGGCCGCCAGGGTCGGGCAGGACCACATCAGTGCGAACGTCAGGCCAATTCCGGCCTGCACGAAAGGATTGAGCTTCAAAGGCTTCATAGTTGTTCCTCGCCGTTATCTTCTTTTAGGGCTTGCAGTTCCAGCGTATCGGGGCTCATGACGCCACGAATGGCCTGCTCTTGTTGTAGCAGGCGTTTGGCTTGTGCAAGCTGCTCCGGCGGTAATTGTGCTTCGAGGGTCTGGGCAAGCTCGATGGCTTGCGGGGTGTTCTGCACCTTGGCCAACTGGCTGAACACATAAGCGTTGACCGGGTTGGGCTTGGTGCCCTTGCCTTGGGAAAACAACTGGGCAATGGCGAAGTCGGCGCTGTTCTGGCCGTTGCGGGCGGCCTTGAGCAGATGGTCCAGGGCCTTTTGCGAGTACACCCGACCCAGGTAGCCACGGCGATAGATCTGGCCAAGGTAGTAATCGGCGGCTACTTCGCGGCCGACGGCTTTCTGGAAGTGTTCCTCGGCGACCTTGGCGTCGGCCGGCACCCATTTGCCTTCGTAGTACAGCTTGCCCAGCAGCAGCTCGGCGCGAGGCTGGTCGGCGGCGCGGCCGTTTTCCAGGTATTGCATCATCTTGTCGACGTCGCCCAGTTCGGGGAAGTCGTAGAGCAGTTGCGCCAGGCTGACCCAGGCAGCGGGGTAGCCAGGGGCGATGCCTTCGAGCAACGACTGGGCAGTCTTTTCGTCGGTCTTGCCCAGGCTGGCATCGGCCAGGACACGGGCGACACTGTCCACGCGCTGGGCGGACACGACGCCACGGGCGTGGCCGGCCTGCATCTGCTTGAGCAATTCGGCCTGCTGTTCCGGCTGGCCACGCTTTTGATAGACCGTGGCCAGTTCGACGTAGCAGATATCGGTGGTGGCCAATGCGGCCTTGCAGACCTTCTCGACTTCGTCCAGATGCTGGTCGTAGGTGCCCTGGGTGCGATAGAGCAGAATCTGCGCCAGGCCCGCTTCCGGGTAGCCGGCGCTGCGCCACTGGCTGATCTGCTGCTGGGCGTTGACGTTCGGAAAGCTGTGGGGATATTGCAGGTACAGCATCGCCAGCGGGATCAGGGTATTGCCTTCACCGTTGGCGAAGGCTTTTTTCAACAGGCCTTCGGCTTCGTGCTTTTCCGCCTCGGTGGAACCCGGCTTGGCCACCAGCAGGCGACCCAGGCGAGCCTGGGCCCGTGGCGAGATATCGGCGGCGGTGCGGTAAGTGGCCTCGGCCTTCTTCATTTGCTCGGGGTCGCGGCTGTCCACCTGGATATCGGCCAGACCGACCTGGGCCTCGCTGTAGCCCAGGTCAGCCAGTTGCTGGTAGTTCTGCTGCGCCAGCGTCGTATCACCACGCTTGAGGGCCTCATTGGCCAGGCGCTGGTCGGGCAGGCCGGCGCAACCGGCCAGGCTGATTGCCAGTGCAATGGCACTGAGGGTGCCCATGTGGGAGCGAGCCTGCTCGCGATGCGGGCCGCTCGATACATCAGACACACCGCGCTGATCCCATCGCGAGCAAGCTCGCTCCCACAGGGAATGCAGCGCGTTGTTGTTTTGTGGAGTCGTCACGGGCATGTCCTCCGCTTACTTACCGACAGCCATGGCTTTTTCGACCAGCCAGTTCAGGTTCGGACCACGGTCGCTGTTGACTTCCACGGGACGACCGGCCAGGGCGCTGTCCAGGGGCTCGTCGGGCTTGATCAGCACGCGGATATCCGACGACAGGTCTTCGCTTTTCAGGCTGGTGCTGCTGATGATCTTGCCGGTGCGGGTGACGTCTTCGCCGGCGACCTGGAAGTTGACCGAGGTGCCTGGACGTACTTCACCGAACTGGCGATAGGAGAAGCGTGCTTCCACGTTGGCTTCGGTGCCGCGCGGAACCAGTTGGAAGATCACGTCGCCCTTGCTGGCGTACTGACCGTTGGCGACCAGCTGCTGGGCCACGATGCAGTCGCAAGGGGAGGTGAGGGTGCCGGTCATCTGCTTGCCGAACAGCTCCTCGACTTTAGCCGGTTGCAGTTGGTTGTCGTCCAGGTGGCCCTTGAGCACGTCGAGCATGCTGGTGCTGAAGGTCGCCAGCGGGGCACCTTTGGCGGCCACGCCGTCAGCCTTGACCAGGCTCTGCACGGTGCCGTCGCGCGGCATGGTGATTGCCATGCCCGGTACGTTCACCAGGCCCGCCTGGGCGTGGCTGACGAAGTACATGCCGTACACCGACTTGAAGATGAACCCGAACGCCGCCAGGCCGACGATGAACACGCCGAGGCTGAAGGTCACGGCCCGCAGGCGACCCAGGGCGCTCATGCCACTGTTTTCATCCTTCTGCCTGCGCGCCTTGGTGAAGTTGTCCCGTTGCAGGGTCGCCAGCACATCGCCGACGCCGACGATGTCGCCGGCCAGGTGCGAGGTGATGATGTGACGCAGTGTCGAGATATCCCGAGGTTCCAGGTTCTGGAACTGGCAACCGGTGCGACCGGTCTGGCGCTCGTGGGAACGAATCTGCAATTCCACATCCATGGCCAGGCCAAGGTTGTCGATGACGAATTGCAAGCGACCCTTGTAGGCCTCACCCACCCTGAGCGGCATCTGGCCGGCGTTGAAGCTCAGGCCGCCGGCGGACAGGTCCAGGACCTTGACTTCCATGGGGGTACGGTCGGGGCCGAAGAAGCGCAACTTGGCCGGGATTTTCACTCGGGCGTGTTGGCGCTGGGCTTCGGATTCATGCACTACGTTGACGTTCACGGCGGTGTTCATAGGGGCGATTTCCTAGTTAATTCAGGCGAGTTCGGTCAGACCATCGTCAACAGCACGGCGACGAAAATGCTGCCGGCAGAGAAGGTCATGGTCCGAGACGACCAGGTGTTGAACCAACGTTGAAAGCTGGCGAGATCACGGGTAAGAGAAGTGGGCTGGCGGGTCCAGGACTGTTGATCGAGGCGGAAGAACACATAGATCTTCACCATCGCGCCGACGATCTGGTTGTAATAGAGAATCGCCGGGTAAGCGGGGCCGATCCGGTGTCCGGAGCACGACAGCAACAGGGTCAGGATCAACCGGGTGATGCCGATCCACAGCAGATAAACCAGAATGAACGCGGTGCCGTACTTGAAGCTGGCGATCAGTGCCACGGTCAGGCCCAGCAGCGAGGTCCACATCGACACGCGCTGGTCGAACAGCACCACTGAGGTAAACAGGCCCAGACGTCTCAAGCCCAGGCCCAGTGCCCGGGAGTTCTGCCGCAGGTTGTTGCCGTACCAGCGGAACATCAGCTTGCGACTGGCCTTGATGAAGCTTTTTTCCGGTGGGTGCTCAACGGTGTTGATCGCCGCATCGGGTACGTAGAAGGTGTCGTAGCCCAGGCGCATCAGGCTGAACCAACTCGACTTGTCATCACCGGTAAGGAACTTGAAGCGACCCAGGCGCCAGTGTTGCAGCGAGTCGCTTTCCACGTCGGCGATGAATTCCGGGTTGGTTACCACGGTGGCGCGGAACACCGACATGCGCCCGGTCATAGTCAACACGCGCTTGGACAGGGCCATGGAGCACATGTTGATGTGACGCTGGGCGAAACGCAGCTTGTGCCATTCGGCCATGACGTAGCCGCCACGCACTTCGCAGAACTCGTTGGTGGTCAGGCCGCCGACGTTGCCGAACAGCTGGAACCACGGCACGGTCTTGCGCACGACGCCTTCGGCGAGCACGGTGTCGCCATCGATCACGGCAACCACGGCCCGGTCGTCCGGCAAGTGGCGGGAGATGGCGCGGAAACCGTAGGCCAGGCCGTCACGCTTGCCGGTGCCCGGGATGCGCACGAAGTCCAGCTTGACCCGCGCGGGCGGGTTCAGGCGGGCCCAGAGGCTCTTGACCAGCAGTTCGTCGGACATCTCCACGATGGAGCAGACCACGGTGGTGGGCAGCCCGCACTCGATGGCCTCGCGGATCACCGAGCCGTAGACCTGGGCAGTGGTCAGCGCGTCGATCCGGAAGCTGGTGACCATCAGGTAGACGTGGGAAGGATCCGCCGCCGCGCCCAGCTTGCGTACCTTGCGGCGCAGGTGCGGGTAGACGATGTACAGGAAGATCATGCCACGCACGAAATGCGTTGCTCCCATGGAGTAACGCCAGATGCCCACGGCGCCGATCAGGAAAATGAAATCCTTGGATTCGGAGTCGAACGTGGACGTGGGCAACGCCATGGCGATACCCATCAATAAACTCAAGTAAAACAGCCAACCGGCGGCCTGAAGCAGGCCGTGCTTTAGCCTGTGCATAATCTTGATTCCCAGAATCAGTTGCAAGCCTCAAGCTGCAAGCCGCAAGAGGGCTTTCAGCTTGAAGCTTGAAGCTCGCAGCTTGGGGCTGCCTTACCAGCAGATGCCTTCGGTCCGGCCATTTGGAGTCGTGGCCTTGGACATGAACCCGACCAGGTCGATGACCTGCTTGCCTTCCGGTACGTTCTCGGTCAGCGCACGGAACTTCTCGTCGCGGTTGCCGAGGATGATGATGTCGGCGTTGTCGATCACCGAGTCGAAGTCGGAGTTGAGCAAGGACGAGACGTGAGGGATCTTCGACTCGATGTAATCCTTGTTCGCCCCGTGGACGCGGGCGTATTCGACGTTGCTGTCGTAGATGCGCAGGTCATAGCCCTTGCCGATCAGCATTTCCGCCAGTTCTACCAGTGGGCTTTCGCGCAGGTCGTCGGTGCCGGCCTTGAAGCTCAGGCCCAGCAGGGCGACTTTGCGTTTGTCATGGCTGGAGACGATGTCGAAGGCGTTCTGCACCTGGGATTCGTTGCTGCGCATCAGCGAGTTGAGCAGCGGTGCTTCCACGTCCAGGGAGCTGGCGCGATAGGTCAGGGCGCGTACGTCCTTGGGCAGGCACGAGCCGCCGAAGGCGAAGCCGGGACGCATGTAGTACTGAGACAGGTTCAAAGCCTTGTCCTGGCAGACCACATCCATCACGACGCGACCGTCGACGCCCACAGCCTTGGCGATGTTGCCGATCTCGTTGGCAAAGGTCACCTTGGTGGCGTGCCAGACGTTGCAGGTGTACTTGATCATCTCGGCGACCGCGATGTCCTTGCGGATGATCGGCGCATCGAGTTCTTCGTACAGCGATTGCAGGACGTCGCCAGAGGCTTTGTCGAATTCGCCGATGACGGTCATCGGTGGTTGGTCGTAGTCCTTGATCGCGGTGCTTTCACGCAGGAACTCAGGGTTGACCGCGACGCCGAAGTCGACACCGGCCTTCTTGCCGGAGCAGTCTTCGAGGATCGGGATGACAACGTTTGCGACAGTGCCTGGCAATACGGTGCTGCGTACCACAATGGTGTGGCGGGTGGTCTTTTCGCGCAGGACAAAACCGATCTCGCGGCAAACGGCCTCGATGTAGTTCAGTTCCAGGTCGCCATTCTTCTTGCTCGGCGTGCCGACGCAAATCATCGACAGGTCCGTATCGCGAATGGCTTCCGCGAAGTTGGTGGTGCCACGCAGGCGACCTGTTTGAATACCTTGCGCCAGCAACTCGCCGAGACCCGGTTCAACAATTGGCGATTTGCCGGCGTTGATCATATCGATCTTGTCTTTGGCGACATCTACGCCAACCACATCATGGCCCCGTGCAGACAGGCAACCGGCACATACTGCACCGACGTAACCCAAACCAAATATGCTAATGCGCATCGCATTTTCCTCTGTTTTCATGCCATTAAATGGCCGGAGTTAATAGTGTTCAGCGGTCATAGTGCACTCGGAAGTGTGGAATGCAGGCGCCACAGTGCCATGTGCAGGCATACTAAGTTCCGAGTGTCTAAATAATTGCACTCAAGTTGTGCGCAATGCGGCCTTCTTGTTATGACCTGCCCTGTTATGCAGCCAGTCCTCGTTATCCAGAACGTTCGTGCAAAGGTCGTTTACTTCTGATTTCTGGCAAAAAGCCCACAAAATCAGAAGCTTGTGTGTTCGGGTGAACACGTTATAGGGGCGCAGCCTTGGCCTTGTAGGGGATAGTGATGGTGCTTATCTCCTGTCCTTTTATCTTGGATCCATAAGGACGACCGTTTCGCTTAGTTGCTGTGACAACTTGGTTACTTCGGTCGACGTCCCTTGTAAGTTATCTCGTACACGTTCAGCGAGAATCGTTACGGGTGGTATGAGCCGTGCATTTGGACATAGTTCCAGTCCGCTCATCGTGATTTCTGAAATTTTTTGAAATATTGGCCGAGATGGCACTGCTCTCATATTGATAGCACTTGTGATTTCGCCCTTTAGTTACGGGGAGTTAAAGGCCTCGATATTTTTTTGCCACTACTGTTGAAAATTTTCTGTGCCACTACGGAAAAAACTGACAATTGTCGAGTGAAAGAAAAGTTAGCGCAGAGGGCTGTTTGAATATTGACGCCAGTAAAGTGGCGAATTAAGCAGGGAAGTGGGATGACCTGTCGGGGTCTGATCGAGGCCCCTGATCAGGGGCCTGGAAGAGTGTTGCGTTATTGTGGGGCGTGGTCGCGCAGGAAAACCAGTTTTTCGGCCGAGGACTGTTCGGCACTGTAACGATAGCCTTGCACATCGAACTGTTTGAGCAAGACCGGATCGTTGATGCGCTCTTGAATGACAAACCGGCTCATCAACCCGCGGGCCTTTTTGGCGTAGAAGCTGATGATCTTGTACTGGCCGTTCTTCAGGTCCTTGAATTCGGTATCGATGATGCGCGCGTTCAAGGCGCTGCGTTTGACCGCCGAGAAGTACTCGTTGGAGGCCAGGTTCAACAGCACGTCATCGCCCTGGTCGGTGAGGGCTTCATTCAGCCATTCGCTGATGCGATTGCCCCAGAACGCATAGAGATCCTTGCCCCGGGCATTGGCCAGTTTCGTGCCCATTTCCAGGCGATAGGGCTGCATCAGGTCCAGCGGTCGCAGCAGGCCATAAAGACCGGAGAGCATGCGCAAATGCCGTTGGGCGTGATCGAAGTCGGCTTCGCTGAAGCTCTGTGCGTCCAGGCCCGTGTACACGTCACCCTTGAAAGCCAACAGGGCCTGCTTGGCATTGGCCGGGGTGAACGCCGGGGTCCAGCTGCCGAATCGCGCAGCATTGAGGCCGCCGATCTTGTCGGAGACGTGCATCAGTTCGCTGATCTGGGCCGGCGAGAACTCACGCAATTGCTCGACCAGTTCCTGGGAATGGTCCAGGTACTGCGGCAGGGTAAAGCGCTCGATGGCCGGCGGTGTTTCGTAATCGAGGGTCTTGGCGGGGGAAATCACCATCAGCATGAATCGTCTCCTTTAAGGGTGCGGCGATTCTAGGGGGTTGGCCGGGTGGACTCCAGCTATTGGGGTGATAGGTGATCGGTGGTGTGAACGAAATATTCAAAGCCCCTCGCCACAAAAGCCCTGTTCGAGCAATGAGATAAGCGGGCGTCGTTCTTGGATCAGCTATGATGCCGCGCGGGTTTCGTTATGGAGATATCCCTTTTGCGCATCGTGCTTCTGTTATCGGCCTGGCTCTTGAGCCTCAATGCCCTTGCCGCGCCCAACGACATCGCCACCCTGGACCGCAGTACCTGGCCGGAACAACTCACCAGCCCGACTCTGTTCGACGTCGCTTCGCGGGCCGAGATCCTGATGTTCGCCCGGGTGTTGCTGGATACCGATGCCATGGACGAAATCGCCCTCAAGCAGTACCTGGGGCTGCGCTCGGTGAACATGGCGGCGATCTCCGCCCTGCGTGCCCGGTTGTGGCAGCGGTTGCTGGCCAGCTACAACTTCGCCCAGCGAAGTTGTGATCAGGACGCGTCCTTCTGTTACCTGGTGGAGAACATGGCGACCTTGCGTGAGGAGGCACGCAGGTTTCATCTCGACGAGAACTCGTTCTACTTCAAATGGGCCGGACCGAGCCAGATTTTTCATGCCCAGTACCGGGATGAGTTGTTGCGAAAAGCCGCGCTTTTTCCGCAAGCAAGCAACGAAATAGCACGTTTCGGTGAATACGAACGCAACGGCGAGGACATGCCTGATCGGCTGTTTTTGCTGACCTTCGACAGTGGTGCCAATGTTGCGCCGGACAACACTCCGTGGCTGACGGATTACTTGCGCAAGGCGAACATGAACGGCACTTTCTTTGTGTTGGGCAAGGACATCCAGGCGCGGCTGGTGGAGGCGTCCGTCAACGATCTCCAGTCGCTGTATTCAGCACAGTGCGTGGGGATCCAGGGCTGGGAGTTCCGCTCCCATAGCTATTGGCAGGACTGGCAGGACTCGATACGGCGCAGCGTCGACCTGGTCAAGGGCAAGCTGCCGGAGAATTATGTGCCGCTGTTCCGCCCGCCCCAGGGCCAGCGGCGTGGCGATGCCGAAGCATTTTTCAGGCAGCAGGGCTTGCAAGTAGCGTTGTGGGATATCGATCCCCAGGACGGCACCAACCGGCTCAAGCCCGAGCAGAGCGCCCAGCGCGCGCTGACCTTGATGCTGCTGTGGCGCCACGGGGTGATCAACTTCAACGCCAAGCAGGATGCGGTGAAGACGGCAATGCCCTGGCTCATTACGCAAACGGCGCAAAGCGGGATCGGTTGGGAAGATTGTCAGGAGGCGTTTCGCTGAAACCGCGCAAGGCCCGGAAACATTGGGGGAGAGGAAAAAGACGGTGCGCATTCATAACGACCGGACTTCCGACTTTAACGGCGTAGCGGCGGTACGCCAAGGGCTTTTCGTCACTCTGAAAAATAAACTTCAAAAAAGCGTCAAAGTGCTTTTTCCCGTCATGGTTTTTGGAGTATCAAGAAGTCAGACCGCCGAAACCTGCAACACAGGTGGCGTCTTCCAAGACCCCGTTTGTGTGCAGTTCACCTGAATCCTCGCGGGTGAATCCGGTGGCTACCTCGAGGCGCAGCACTGTCATGGTATTGCGTCGAATGGCCCCCACAAAGGTGACCGAGTATGGATGACCACGGACGTAGCCCTTCCTCCAACCAGCCAATCCTCTATGTACTCGATACCAACGTATTGATCCACGATCCAAACGCACTGCTGAATTTCGAAGAACACCACGTTGCCATCCCGATGACCGTGCTCGAGGAGCTGGACAAGCTCAAGAGCGGCCATCACAGCGTCGCGGCCGAATGCCGGCAGGCGATTCGTCTGATCGACAAGACCCTTGGCGATGCTTCACCCGAAGACGTCGAGCTGGGTGTGCCGATCCAGCGTGGCAAAGGCGGCCCCAAGGGCCTGCTCTCGATCCTGATGAGCAAGCGCACCGAACCCAACCTGGTACTGCCCGAACACCTGAACGACAACATCATCATCAACCAGTTGATCGACCTGCACGCGCGCAACCAGGATCGCGCCGTGGTGCTGGTGACCAAAGACATCAACATGCGCCTCAAGGCCCGGGCCTGCGGGATTGCGGCGGAGGATTACAGCACCGACCAGTTGGTCGACGACGTCTCGCTGCTGCCCAACGGCTACCACAACATGACCGGCTCCTTCTGGGACCGCGTGAGCAAGGTCGACACCCGCCAGGACCATGGCCGCACCTGGCACCAGGTGCAACTGATCGACAACCTGCCAGCGGTGCACATCAACGAGTTCATCATCGACGAACAGGGCTTCGTCGGCTGGATCAAGGAGATCGAGGACGACAAGCTGCTGATTCTCGACCTGCACCAGGAGCCCTTGCTGCATCAGGAGGCCTGGGGCCTCAAGCCCCGTGACATCTACCAGAGCCTGGCCCTGTTCGCCTTGCTCGACCCCGATATCCATCTGGTCAACCTGTCCGGCGCCGCCGGTTCCGGCAAGACCATCCTGGCCCTGGCCGCCGCCATCGAACAGACCATGGTCAGCAAGCGTTACCGGCGCATCATCGCCACCCGCAGCGTGCAGGGCCTGGACCAGGAGATCGGCTTCCTGCCCGGCACCGAAGCGGAAAAAATGGAGCCCTGGCTGGGGGCCATTACCGACAACCTCGAAGCCTTGCACATGGATGACGAAAGCACCCATGGCAGCGTCGACTACATCCTCAGCAAGGTGCCGTTGCAGTTCAAATCCCTCAACTACATCCGGGGGCGCAGCTTCCAGCAGAGCCTGATCCTGATCGACGAATGCCAGAACCTCACCCCGCACCAGATGAAAACCATCATCACCCGTGCCGGCGCCGGTTCCAAAGTGGTGTGCCTGGGTAACCTGGCGCAGATCGACACCCCTTACCTGTCCGCGACCAGTTCCGGGCTGACCTACCTGACCGAACGCTTCAAGGACTTCCCCAACGGGGTCCACATCACCCTGCAGGGCGTACCGCGCTCGATCCTGGCCGAATACGCCGAATCTCATCTGTAACCCTCGATGCAACCGGGCGGCCTTGCGGTCGCCCGGTTCCCGAACACGACAAATACCTCCTGTGGGCAAGCCTAGCTCCCACAGCAGCTCTGCTCCAGCGAGCCGGCTCTCATAGAGAAGGGCGGGTGCGACAATCAGGCGTGCCCGAATCTGACTCACGGGTTTACAATCGACACTCCTGATCAGGAGTAACCCTGTGCTGACCCATCTCGATTCCCAAGGTCGCGCCAACATGGTCGACGTGACCGACAAGGCCGTGACGTTCCGTGAGGCCACCGCCGAAGCTTTTGTGCGTATGTTGCCCGCCACGCTGCAGATGATCGTCAGCGGCGGTCACCCCAAGGGTGACGTGTTCGCCGTCGCGCGCATCGCCGGTATCCAGGCGGCGAAAAAAACCAGCGATCTGATTCCGCTCTGTCATCCGCTGATGCTCACCAGCGTCAAGGTCGAGCTCAATGCTGAGGGAGAGGACCGGGTACGCATCGTTGCCCGCTGCAAACTCTCGGGGCAGACCGGGGTGGAGATGGAAGCTTTGACCGCCGCCAGCGTCGCCGCGCTGACCATCTACGACATGTGCAAGGCCGTGGACCGGGGCATGACCATTGAAGGGGTGCGGGTGTTGGAAAAGCTCGGCGGCAAGAGCGGTCACTTCCAGGCGGACGCATCATGAAAATCAATGTGAAGTTCTTTGCCCGTTATCGCGAGGCCCTGGGTGTGGACGCCCTGAGCGTCGAGGATGATTTCTCCACGGTGGACGACGTTCGCGCGCAGTTGGCGGATCGCCCGGGCTTCGACGTGCTGAGCGAGCAGAATCTGATGTGTGCCCGCAACGAAGAATTGTGCCAGCTCGATGAACCGCTGGCGGATGGCGACGAAGTCGCGTTCTTCCCCACGGTGACCGGAGGCTGAGTCATGGCGATTCGTGTACAGGTCGGCCCGTTCGACCCGGGCGCCGAAGTCAACGCGATGCACGCGGCCAACGTGGGCGTGGGCGCGGTGGTGAGTTTTGTCGGCTACGTGCGGGACTTCAATGAGGGCCTGGATGTGTCCGGGATGTTCCTGGAGCATTACCCGGGGATGACCGAGAAAGCCCTGGGCAAGATTGCCGTCGAGGCGCAGCAGCGCTGGCCGCTGCTGAAGCTGGAAGTGCTGCACCGCATCGGCGCCCTGGAGCCGGGCGAACCCATCGTCTTCGTCGCTGCCGCCAGTGCCCATCGCCAGGCGGCATTCGACGCCTGCGCCTTTGTCATGGACTACCTCAAGACCCGCGCTCCGTTCTGGAAAAAGGAAAACACCGCCGATGGCCCGCGCTGGGTAGAAGGGCGGGACAGTGATCACGCGGCGGCGGATCGCTGGAAGCAGTAAAGCAACCGGCTGTTTGCGTGTAAGCCGATAGCCCGCCATCGCGAGCAGGCTCGCACACAAGGGGGATGTTGTTCGGCGTCGATCAGCATCTCGTCGGTCGAACCCTATTCAGCAATATCCCGGGCAAAAAAAAGCGCAGCCGTCGAGGCTGCGCTTTCTGAGGGGGGGGCGACTGTCAGGGACGTTTACGTTCGACCGGCCGCAGCAGATGCGTCGGCGGCATTTCGCAACTGATCTTGCGGCCCAGCAGCGCCTCGATGGACGGCAACTGATAGGAGTCGTCCTCGCCGGCGAAGCTGATGGACACGCCCTCGGCGCCCGCCCGACCGGTACGACCGATGCGGTGCACGTAGTCGTCCGGCACTTCCGGCAGGGTGAAGTTGATCACATGGCTGATGCCGTCGATGTGGATGCCGCGACCGGCCACGTCGGTCGCCACCAGCACGCGGATCTTGCCTTCGCGAAAGCCTTCGAGCGTCTTGATGCGCTTGTGCTGGGGCACATCACCTGACAGCTGGGCTGCATTGACGCCGTCGCGCACCAGGCGTTCTTCGATGCGCCGCACTTCGTCCTTGCGGTTGGCGAACACCATGACCCGTTCCCAACCGTTGTCGTTGACCAGGTTGTAGAGCAGCTTGTACTTGTCTGCACCGGCTACGGCATAGATATGCTGTTCGACGTTTTCACTGGCGACGTTCTCGGCTTCGATCTCGACGACGGCCGGGTCGGTGGTCCATTGCCGGGCCAGGTTCATCACGTCCTCGGTGAAGGTGGCGGAGAACAGCAGGGTCTGGCGTTCGCTTTTTGGCGGCGTCTGGCGAATGATCTGGCGCACTTGCGGGATGAAGCCCATGTCGAGCATGCGGTCGGCTTCGTCCAGCACCATGACCTCGACCATGTCCAGGTGCACGTCGCCGCGCTGGTTGAAGTCCAGCAGGCGGCCAGGCGTTGCCACCAGGATGTCGCAATGACGGGCTTCGAGGTGCTTGAGCTGCTTGTCGAAGTCCATTCCGCCGACGAACGTCATGACATTCAGGCCGGTGTATTTGGTCAGGTCGGCGGCGTCCTTGGCGATCTGCACCACCAGCTCGCGGGTCGGCGCGATGATCAGCGCCCTCGGCTCGCCCATGTAACGCTCTTTGGGCGGTGGTGTCTGCAGCAGCTGGGTGATGATGGAGATCAGGAACGCGGCGGTCTTGCCGGTGCCCGTCTGGGCGCGACCGATGGCGTCCTTGCCGGCCAGGGTGTAACCCAGCACCTGGGCCTGGATCGGCGTGCAATACGGGAAACCCAGGTCCTGGATGGCGTGCATCAGTTCCGGGGCGAGCTTGAAATCGTGGAAGCGGGTCTTGCCTTCCTGGGGCTCCACGACGAAGTCCTCGAGCTTCCAGGCGACGACCGGCGGTTTTGGTGCACGTTCGCGGCGCGGCTTGGGGGCTTCATTGCGCGGTTTGTCCGGCGCAGGAGCGGCGGCAGGGGAGCTCACCGGCTCTTTTATCGTCTGCGCAACAGGGGCGGGGTGGCGCGATTGTTGTGGCGCTTCGGTACGGCTCGGGCCTTGGGCAGGGGCACTGGGGCCAGGCGCGAGCTGCTCGGCCTCGCTCTTACCGAACATCTTCTTGAGTGCTTTGAGCACGGTCATCTCATCGATTGGTTAAGGAATGTACGCCGGCCAGTGTAATGCAAGAAACGGGCGCGGCGTAGTGTGTTCGTCAAAGGCTTGGCGGCGATTCAGCGTAACCGTTCGGCCAGCCAGGTACCGATGTCGCGAATCTCCTCGGGTAACACTTCGTGGCCCATTGGGTATTCCTGCCATGTCACGGTGACACCATGCTGCTTTAAATACTCTTTTGCAGTCCGGCCCATGGGGTTGAGCACCACCTCGTCGTATTGCCCGTGCAGCGCCAGGACCGGAATGCGTTGCTGGCTGGCGGATAATTGCAGTTCGTCACCGAATGTCGGCGCATAGGTGGACAGCGCGATCACGCCCCCCAACGGCCCCTGCCACTTCACGAAAGCCGTGTGATAGATCACCGCGCCGCCTTGGGAAAAGCCGGCCAGGAAAATCCGCGAAGCGTCTATTCCGCCGGCTCGCTGGCTTTCGATCAGGTCCATGACCCGTTTGGCCGACACTTCCAGTTGCTGTTCGTCGATGGCCCGCGCCGGGCTCAAGGCACGGATGTCATACCAACTGGGCATGGCGTAGCCGCCGTTGATCGTTACTGGCTGGGTCGGTGCCTGGGGTAGAACGAAACGTGTGGAGTGCAGGCTTTGCTGCAGGATTTCAGCTACCGGCAGGAAGTCGTAACGATCGGCGCCCAGGCCGTGAAGCCAGATAACACACGCATCCGCGGCGTTGTTGGGCTCGAGAATCAGGGGGTCGGTCATGGCTGTGCTCCAAATTTGTGCGGGTGCGCCCAATCAGTGCGTGATAACGGTGCACGCCCGGTGCCTCAGTTAATTAGATGTCGCAAAATTACAACTTTTTGTCTTGACGTAATTCTCAAGGGCCCATCGCGGCGGTCTGGTACGGGCTTTGCTATGAGGATACCCGAGTGATGAATCTCACGCTGCGCGGTAACACTATCAGCTCGACGCGACGCATGGGATATCGGAAATCCGGTGATGGATGTTCGCCAATAGCCGCTACGGGCTTCGCGAACGTGAAGGGCTACAGCCCGTTCGGCCGATTGGTGAGAAGTGGGTATGGCCGCCGATAGTGCACCGTCCTCATTAATAGACTCATAGCGAAGGTCCAAACGTCGGTTGACCCTAAAAAAAGCCAACAAGGGTCGGCAATGCCCCAAAAGGGTGCGACAGGACTCAAGCTCCGACACAACAAGAGCAAAACTGGAGGTTTGAATGAAGTTACTGAAATCCACCCTGGCTGTCGTGACTGCAGCAGCTGTCCTCGGCGTCAGCGGGTTCGCGCAGGCGGGTGCCACCCTGGACGCAGTGCAGAAGAAAGGTTTTGTACAGTGCGGCGTAAGTGATGGCTTGCCGGGTTTCTCGGTGCCTGATTCGACCGGCAAGATCGTCGGTATCGATGCTGACGTCTGCCGTGCCGTTGCCGCTGCGGTATTTGGCGATGCGTCCAAGGTCAAGTTCAGCCAGTTGAACGCCAAGGAGCGCTTCACCGCGCTGCAGTCCGGCGAAATCGATGTGCTCTCGCGCAACACCACCATGACCAGTTCCCGTGATGCGGGCATGGGCTTGAAGTTTCCGGGCTTCATCACCTACTACGACGGCATCGGTTTCCTGGTAAACAATAAGCTGGGTGTCAAGAGTGCCAAGGAACTGGACGGTGCAACCATCTGCATCCAGGCCGGTACCACCACCGAACTGAACGTTTCCGACTACTTCCGCGCCAACGGCCTGAAGTACACCCCGATCACGTTCGACACCTCCGATGAGAGCGCCAAGTCGCTGGAATCCGGTCGTTGCGACGTACTGACCTCCGACAAATCCCAGCTGTTCGCCCAGCGCAGCAAACTGGCTTCGCCGAAAGACTTCGTGGTTCTGCCGGAAACCATTTCCAAGGAACCACTGGGCCCGGTCGTTCGCAATGGCGACGATGAGTGGCTGGCGATCGTGCGTTGGACTGGCTACGCAATGCTCAACGCTGAAGAAGCCGGCGTGACCTCGAAGAACGTCGAGGCCGAAGCCAAGTCCACCAAGAACCCGGATGTCGCTCGTATGCTCGGCGCTGACGGTGAATACGGCAAGGACCTGAAACTGCCGAAAGACTGGGTCGTGCAGATCGTCAAGCAAGTCGGCAACTACGGCGAAATGTTCGAGCGCAACCTCGGCAAGGGCACCCCGCTGGAAATCGACCGCGGCCTGAATGCGCTGTGGAACGCTGGCGGCATCCAATACGCACCACCAGTGCGCTGATGGTTCTGTCACCCGGTGGGCCAACCACCGGGTGATGTTCTGTTCCATTCTTTGCGGGGCACTTCATGCAAAATTCAATCGGCGCACCAAAGCAGAGGCTCGGCCTCAGCGATCCAAAAGTGCGTGCGTGGGTATTTCAGATCGTCACCGTCGTGGCGGTTATCGCGCTGGGCTGGTTTCTGTTCGACAACACACAGACCAACCTCCAGCACCGGGGCATCACGTCCGGTTTCGACTTCCTGGAACGCAGTGCCGGGTTCGGCATCGCTCAACACCTGATCGACTACACCGAAGCGGACAGCTATGCCCGTGTGTTTGTCATCGGTTTGCTCAACACGTTGCTGGTGACCTTCATCGGGGTGATCCTGGCGACGATCCTCGGCTTCATCATCGGTGTCGCACGCTTGTCGCAGAACTGGATCATCTCCAAGCTGGCGACCGTTTACGTGGAGGTTTTCCGTAACATCCCGCCGCTGCTGCAGATCCTGTTCTGGTACTTCGCCGTCTTCCTGACCATGCCAGGGCCGCGGGCCGCCTATAACTTCAGCGACACTTTCTATGTCAGCAGCCGGGGCCTGAACATGCCGGCCGCGCAGATTGCCGACGGGTTCTGGCCGTTCGTGGTCAGTGTGGTTCTGGCAGTCGTTGCTACCGTGCTGATGACCCGCTGGGCGAACAAGCGTTTCGAAGCAACTGGCGAGCCGTTTCACAAGTTCTGGCTGGGCCTGGCGCTGCTCCTGGCGATCCCGGCATTGTGCGTCTTGTTTTTCGATTCGCCGGTGCGTTGGGAAATGCCAAAACTGGCCGGGTTCAACTTCGTCGGTGGCTGGGTATTGATCCCGGAGTTTCTGGCGTTGACCCTGGCCTTGACCGTGTACACGGCAGCGTTCATCGCCGAGATCGTGCGCTCGGGCATCAAGTCGGTCAGCCACGGCCAGACCGAGGCGGCCCGCTCCCTGGGTCTGCGCAACGGTCCGACCCTGCGCAAGGTGATCATTCCGCAGGCTCTGCGCGTAATCATTCCGCCGCTGACCAGCCAATACCTGAACCTGGCGAAAAACTCCTCCCTGGCGGCCGGTATCGGTTATCCGGAGATGGTGTCGCTGTTCGCCGGCACGGTGTTGAACCAGACCGGTCAGGCCATCGAGGTGATCGCGATCACCATGAGTGTGTACCTGGCAATCAGTATCAGCATTTCCTTGCTGATGAACTGGTACAACAAGCGCATAGCGCTGATCGAGCGGTGAGGAAACGCGCATGACATCCCATACTTTCAAACCCGACATGCCCCCGCCGGGCAGCAGCATCGGCGTGGTGGCGTGGATACGCGCCAACATGTTCTCCAGCTGGATCAACACGCTGCTGACCCTGTTTGCGTTCTACCTGATCTACCTGATTATCCCGCCGCTGCTGCACTGGACGATCCTGGATGCGAACTGGGTGGGTACTACCCGCGCCGACTGCACCAAGGAAGGCGCCTGCTGGGTGTTCATCCAGCAACGTTTCGGTCAGTTCATGTACGGCTACTACCCGACAGACCTGCGCTGGCGCGTAGACCTGACCGTGTGGCTGGCAGTGCTCGGCGCGGCGCCGCTGTTCATCTCGCGCTTCCCGCGCAAGGCGATCTACGGTCTGGGCTTTCTCGTTCTGTACCCGATCATTGCCTACATCCTGCTGCACGGCGGCGTCTTCGGCCTGAAAAACGTAGCGACCAGTCAATGGGGCGGCCTGATGCTGACCCTGGTGATCGCCACCGTCGGTATCGCCGGCGCGCTGCCGCTGGGTATCGTGCTGGCCCTGGGCCGGCGGTCGGACATGCCGGCGATCCGCGTGGTCTGCGTGACTTTCATCGAGTTCTGGCGTGGCGTGCCGTTGATCACGGTACTGTTCATGTCGTCGGTGATGCTGCCGCTGTTCCTGCCTGAAGGCATGAACTTCGACAAGCTGCTGCGGGCGCTGATCGGGGTCATCCTGTTCCAGTCGGCCTATGTGGCCGAAGTGGTGCGCGGCGGCCTGCAAGCGATTCCAAAGGGGCAATACGAAGCGGCTGCGGCGATGGGCCTGGGCTACTGGCGCAGCATGGGCCTGGTGATTCTGCCGCAAGCCCTGAAGCTGGTGATCCCCGGTATCGTCAACACCTTCATTGCGTTGTTCAAGGACACGAGCCTGGTGATCATCATCGGCCTGTTCGACCTGCTCAACAGCGTGAAACAAGCTGCCGCCGACCCGAAATGGCTGGGCATGGCCACCGAAGGCTATGTGTTCGCCGCCCTGGTGTTCTGGATTTTCTGTTTTGGTATGTCGCGCTATTCCATGTACCTGGAACGCAAGCTCGACACAGGCCACAAGCGTTAGGAGTTTTGTAATGAGCGAAGCAATCAAACAGCCTGTGAGCCCTGAAGGCATTATTCAGATGCAGGGCGTCAACAAGTGGTACGGCCAGTTCCACGTGTTGAAAGACATCAATCTGAACGTCAAGCAGGGCGAGCGTATCGTACTGTGCGGCCCGTCGGGCTCCGGCAAGTCCACCACCATCCGTTGCCTCAACCGATTGGAAGAGCACCAGCAAGGCCGCATCGTGGTCGATGGCGTGGAACTGACCAACGACCTCAAGCAGATCGAAGCGATCCGCCGTGAAGTCGGCATGGTGTTCCAGCACTTCAACCTGTTCCCGCACCTGACCATCCTGCAGAACTGCACCCTGGCGCCAATGTGGGTGCGCAAGATGCCCAAGCGCAAGGCCGAGGAAATCGCCATGCACTACCTGGAGCGCGTGCGCATTCCAGAGCAGGCGCACAAGTACCCGGGCCAGCTCTCCGGCGGTCAACAGCAGCGTGTGGCCATCGCTCGCGCCCTGTGCATGAAACCGAAAATCATGCTGTTCGACGAGCCGACCTCCGCGCTCGACCCGGAAATGGTGAAGGAAGTACTCGACACCATGATCGGCCTGGCCGAAGACGGCATGACCATGTTGTGCGTAACCCACGAAATGGGCTTCGCCCGCACCGTGGCCAATCGCGTGATCTTCATGGACAAGGGTGAAATCGTCGAACAGGCGGCGCCGAACGACTTCTTCGACAACCCGCAGAACGACCGCACCAAGCTGTTCCTGAGCCAGATCCTGCATTGATCGACGCCAGGTAATGAAATGAACCCGGACTGTGCTCCGGGTTTATTTTTTGTGTGGCGATACTCAGGAGTCCGTGAGGATTTCATGCTCCTTGTGCACAGTGGTCTTGAATTGCCGCAAGTCGGCGCCTTCCGCCAGGGTTCGTGCATCTGCGAGCAAATGGGGATAGAGGTCAAGCAGGCGCATCAGCAGCATCAATGGTTTTGGCGGCAATACCTCGCCGCGCTCGTAGCGGGACATCGCGTTATGCCCTCCGCCTGACAAAAGCGATACGGCGTCCTTCTGCGACAGATGCAGCTTGCGGCGGATGCGTTTCATTTCCTCTCCGATCATCTGCCTGGCGGCGTTGACCAGTGCATCCCCCGCCTTTGCATGGCGCTCCGCGCAGTCGGCATCGAGCTCGACTTCCCCGCACATCCGGCATTCCCAACCCGACAGGTCATCGACCCGGCGCTCCAGTCCCTTGACGCTCAAGGTTTCGCCGCGACCTTCGAAATGCAACATGCCCTCCGGGGCACCACAGCTGAAACATTGCTGGGTTGTCATACGTTTTTCTCCTTGAAGGAGATTACCGGTGGGCCTCCGCTCGGACGGTAGGTCACCTTGATGTAAATCTCCAGACCGTGTGTTTTGGCGTGATAGACGTCGTGCCAGACTCGATGATCGTCATGGGCGGTCATCGATTTATAGAACTGCTTTCGCTGGAGTCCGCAAATGACTTCCTGCATATCCGAGAGCGTAAGGCCGAGCACCCACGCATTGTTTTTTGCGGTGCTGGTAAACGCATTTCCCCTGAGCTGCCTGACATCCGCCTGTATCACCGCCAACGCGTAATGAGGTGTGTTCTTTTCCATAAGAAACCGTGGGCCTCTGCTTCTAGATTTACCCTGAAAGGGTAATTTTGCCAATCGGAAATTTTGCTTTGTTTTCCCCCTCACTGACCGTAGGCGGTTGCTGTCCTACATGAAGCTGACTAACATGTCAGAAAATTCATCCTATGATTGGATGAAAAGGTGCTCTCTATGACAGAAACTTCTCCACTCATCCGTCGATCCTTGGTCGATCAGGCGCTGGATCAGATGCGTCGGCGCATCAGTGATGGCGTATGGCCGGTGGGGCGGCGATTGCCCACCGAGCCGGAACTGGTGGCCGAGCTGGGTATCAGTCGTAATACCGTGCGCGAAGCCATGCGTGTACTGGCATTTTCCGGCCTCATCGAGGTCCGCCAGGGTGACGGCAGTTATGTACGGGCGGTGGTCGATCCACTGGACACCTTCAAGGTGTTGTCCCGCTGTACGCTGGCACAGGCTCGGGAAACCCGGCATATCCTGGAAGTCGAGGCCATCGGCCTGGCGGCGATGCGGCGTACCGACGAAGACCTGCAAGCCTTGCACCAGGCGTTGCAGGCCAGTGGCGCGCATTATCATGGCGATCTGGAGCAGTACATCGCCTGCGACCTGGTGTTCCATCGCCGCTTGGTAGACGCCGCGCACAACCCGGCGCTCAGTGAGTTGTATCGCTACTTTTCCAGCGTGATCGCTGCGCAACTGCGCCAAAGCCTCAACATTGCCCCGCGTCATCAACACGTATTCGACCTGCACGCCGAAATCCTCGAAGCCGTCGAACAGCAAGATCCGCAGCGGGCCAAGGCCCTTTGTCGACAGTTGATCAATGAACCCTGAGTCCGAGTTTTCCATGTCCCGTGATCTGCTTGACCCTACCGCCTCGAAGACGCCCAAGCGCGGCGCCGAGCTCGAAGAATTGTTGATCGACGCCGAGGCCGACGACGAACAGGCCCAGCAGGCTCATCCGCTGCTGCGCCGGCCCTGGCTGTTGCTGCTGGGGTTGATCCTGGTCGCATTGAACCTGCGTCCGGCGCTGTCGAGCATGGCGCCGTTGCTCAGCGAGGTTTCGAAAAGCCTCGGCCTGTCGGCCGCCCAGGCCGGTTTGCTGACCACGCTGCCGGTGCTGTGTCTTGGCCTGTTCGCGCCACTGGCGCCGGTGCTGGCTCGGCGTTTTGGCGCCGAGCGCGTGGTGCTGGGAATCTTGCTGACGCTTGCCGGCGGGATTGTGCTGCGCAGTTCGTTCGGCCAGGTTGGCCTGTTTGCCGGCAGCATCCTGGCCGGTGCGAGCATCGGTGTGATCGGGGTGCTGTTGCCGGGCATCGTCAAGCGTGACTTCGCCCGGCAGGCCGGTACCATGACCGGGGTCTACACCATGGCGTTGTGCCTGGGCGCGGCAATGGCCGCCGGGGCAACGGTGCCATTGAGCGAACAACTGAACCATAGCTGGGCCCTGGGGCTCGGGTTCTGGGCGATTCCGGCATTGCTGGCGGTCGTGTTCTGGCTGCCGCAAACCGGTCAGAAACATGGCGGCCACCAGGCGGCGTATCGGGTTCGCGGGTTGTTGCGCGATCCACTGGCCTGGCAGGTGACGCTATATATGGGGCTGCAATCGTCCCTGGCCTACATCGTGTTCGGCTGGCTGCCATCGATCCTTATCGGTCGTGGCCTGACCCCGACCCAGGCCGGCCTGGTGTTGTCGGGTTCGGTCATCGTGCAGTTGATCAGCTCCCTGGCGGCGCCCTGGCTGGCGACCCGCGGCAGGGATCAGCGCCCGGCCATCGTGATTGTCATGGTCATGACTCTCGGCGGGCTGTTCGGCTGCCTCTACGCGCCTCTCGACGGTTTGTGGGGCTGGGCGATTCTGCTGGGGCTGGGGCAGGGGGCGACGTTCAGCCTGGCGCTGACGCTGATCGTACTGCGTTCGCGAGACGCCCATGTGGCCGCGAACCTCTCCAGCATGGCCCAGGGCTTCGGTTATACCCTGGCGTCCCTGGGGCCGTTCGCAGTGGGCGTGGTGCATGACTGGACCGGTGGATGGCAAGCCCTGGGCTGGATTTTCGGCTTGGTCGGCCTGGGCGCGATCATCGCCGGGATCGGCGCGGGGCGGGCGTTGTACGTCGGCGTCAGCAGCGAGAAAATCACCGATCTTCGCTGATGTTATTTTCATGGCGAATGACGATAGTGTTCTCGCCAGTGGCAGATTATTGTGGCGAGTCTACTGAAATGTTTTTCGGAGTTCGTCCATGAGTGATGCCCATACCGCCCTGATCAACCGGTTCTATCAGGCCTTCCAGCGCCTGGATGCCGACGCCATGAGCGCCTGCTATACCGACGACGTGGTCTTCAGCGACCCGGCGTTCGGCGAGCTGCGCGGGCGTGATGCCGGTGATATGTGGCGCATGCTCACCACCCGCGCCAAGGACTTTTCCCTGACCTTCGATAACGTGCGCAGCGATGAGCGTTCCGGGGGCGCGCATTGGGTGGCGACTTACCTGTTCAGCCAGACCGGTAATGTCGTGGTCAATGACATCCAGGCGCGCTTCGTGTTTCGCGATGGCAAGATCTGCGAGCATCATGACAGCTTCGATCTGTGGCGCTGGTCCCGTCAGGCCTTGGGTGCCAAGGGCCTGCTGCTGGGCTGGACGCCGCTGGTGCGCAACGCGGTCAGGGCCCAGGCCCTCAAAGGGCTTCGGGCGTTCCAGGCCAGTCGCTGATAAGATCGCGACCTACTTCCTACGCGTCTGTTGAACATTTCGTGACGACTGCCAACAACACTTCCGACCTGCCTGTGGAGGCCACGGCCGAACCGGGCAAGCCCTGGTTCGTCTACCTGGTGCGGGCCGCCAACGGCGCGTTGTACTGTGGCATCAGCGACGATCCGGTGCGCCGTTTCGCCAAGCACCAGAGCGGCAAGGGCGCACGTTTCTTTCTCTCCAGCCCGGCGGTGGCACTGGTCTATACCGAAGCCTGCCGTGACAAGGGCGAAGCCCTGCGCCAGGAGCGGCTGATCAAAAAGCTGCGCAAAAGCGCCAAGGAATGCCTGGTGGCGAGTGTGGCGCCGCATCATCCATCTCACTGATGAGCCCTCATCAGGTGGGTAGGCTGTGTGGCCGTGGCACGCTAAGCTTGCGGACCTCCTTCCTGCATTGGCAAATCTCATGTCAGAGCTGATTCTTCATCATTACCCGACGTCTCCCTTTGCTGAAAAAGCCCGTCTGCTGCTCGGTTTCAAAGGCTTGTCCTGGCGCTCGGTCAACATCCCGCCAATGATGCCCAAACCCGACCTGACGGCGTTGACAGGCGGCTACCGCAAGACGCCGGTGTTGCAGATCGGCGCGGACATCTATTGCGACACGGCCCTGATCGCTCGGCGACTGGAGCAGGAAAAGGCCACGCCGGCGCTGTTTCCCGAAGGCCGGGAAATGATCGCGGCATCCTTCGCGGCCTGGGCCGATTCGGTGGTGTTCCAGCATGGGGTGAGCCTGGTGTTCCAGCCCGAGTCGATGGCCGCGCGTTTCGCCAAGTTGTCGCCTGAGGCGATCAAGGCGTTCATCGCGGACCGCGCCGGGCTGTTCAGTGGTGGCACCGCCACGCGTTTGGCTACCGAGCAGGCCAAGCACCAGTGGCCGACGATCATGGCGCGCCTTGAGCAGCAGTTACAGCGCGAAGAAGGCGACTTCCTGTTGGGGGAGCCCTCGATTGCCGACTTCGCCATGGCTCACCCGCTGTGGTTTCTCAAGGGCACACCGGTGACCTCGCCATTGGTGGATGCCTACCCGGCTGTCTCGGCCTGGCTGACGCGGGTGTTGGCTTTCGGTCATGGCGCGTCGAGCGCGATGAGTTCCGAAGAGGCCTTGGAAGTGGCCCGCAACGCTACGCCGGCCGCGTTGCCGGATGAACCATTCGATGAGTCGAGCGGGTTTGCGAAAGGGCAGCAGGTGACCATCGCTGCGACTGACTATGGTGTCGATCCGGTGGCGGGAGCGTTGCTGTTTGCCGGGCGCGAAGAACTGATCCTGCGCCGTGAAGACGAGCGCGGCGGGGTGGTGCATGTGCACTTCCCGCGGTTCGGGTTTCGTATCGAGGCTTGCTAAGCCACCCAAGACCTGTGGGAGCGAGCCTGCTCGCGATAGCGGTGTGACAGTCAGTGCAAATTGTGACCGGAATGCCCTCATCGCGAGCAGGCTCGCTCCCACGCTGGATTTGCGACGTTCCCGGGATCGCGGTCCGCCGCTGATGTGGCGCTATGTTGCAGACAATGCCTTGAGAATCCTTTGCGGTTCATACCCACGAATCAACGTGCCATTCACGTCCAGGATCGGAATTCCCCGATCGCCCAGCGCCTCATAGGCCTTGCGCGCTTCGGGGTCTTTCTCGATATCGAACTCGCGATACGGCACGCCTTTTTCATCCAGGAAGCGTCGTGTTGCCTTGCAGTAGCCGCACCAGTCGGTGGCGTACAGCGTAACCTGGGCATGGCTGCGGATCTGCTGCGAGACCATCTGCGAGGGGTTGAACAACCGCTCGATCTTGCCCCAGTTCTGGTACGCCACGACCACCAGCAGAATCAGCAGAAACTTCCTCAGGACCCCGCCGAGCATCAATTGCGCCGCTTGAGCTGGTCAGTCAGGGACGTCGGCAATCCCTTGATGATCAACGTGCCGGCTTCTTCGTCATATTCGATCTTGGAACCCAGCAGGTGCGCCTCGAAGCTGATGGACAGACCTTCGGCGCGACCAGTGAAGCGGCGGAACTGGTTGAGGGTGCGTTTATCCGCCGGGATTTCCGGCGACAGGCCGTAGTCCTTGTTGCGGATGTGATCGTAGAACGCCTTCGGGCGATCCTCGTCGATCAGTTCGGACAGTTCTTCCAGGCCCATGGGTTCGCCGAGCTTGGCCTGGCTGCTGGCGTAATCCACCAGCGTCTTGGTCTTTTCCCGGGCATCGTCTTCGGGCAGGTCTTCGCTTTCGACGAAGTCGCTGAAGGCCTTGAGCAGCGTGCGGGTTTCACCGGGGCCGTCGACACCTTCCTGGCAGCCGATGAAGTCGCGGAAGTACTCCGAGACCTTTTTGCCGTTCTTGCCCTTGATGAAGGAAATATATTGCTTGGACTGCTTATTGTTCTGCCATTCCGACACGTTGATCCGGGCCGCCAGGTGCAACTGGCCCAGGTCGAGATGGCGGGACGGGGTGACGTCCAGCTCATCGGTAACCGCCACGCCTTCGCTGTGGTGCAGCAGGGCGATGGCCAGGTAGTCGGTCATGCCCTGTTGATAATGGGCGAACAGTACATGGCCGCCCACCGACAGGTTGGACTCTTCCATCAGCTTTTGCAGGTGTTCCACGGCCACGCGACTGAACGCCGTGAAATCCTTGCCGCCGTCCAGGTATTCCTTCAGCCAGCCGCTGAACGGGTGTGCACCGGACTCGGCATGGAAAAACCCCCAGGCCTTGCCTTGTTTGGCGTTGTAGCTCTCGTTGAGATCGGCAAGCATGTTTTCGATGGCCGTGGACTCTGCCAGTTCAGAGTCCCGAGCATGGAGCACAGCAGGGGTGCCGTCGGGTTTTTTGTCGATCAGGTGGACGATGCAATGACGGATCGGCATGGGCTTCTCGGCTGATGAAAGAGAGGAGGGCGCGCTCCCCCGAAAAGCGCCCAGTGTACCGCAATCACTGGTTTTGAAGCGTTGCGAAGGGGATTTCGGAGCCGTCCGACAGCCCATAAGCATTTTTTTACCGATTTAGCGCAATAAAGCTGACCAAATGGGTAGCTAAGGGCGGATATTTCACAGGGGTTGTGCTAGTTTTGCCCGGTCTTACGCGAAGGCACTGCGTTAAGCAGGCATTCAGCATTTTGTCAGGTCGAACCAAACCCGGATTTCGGCATCTATTACCCCGACCCGTCGTGGTGATGACCGAGGGTGTCCGATCCGAAGAGATCGGGCTCGATGGCTGACACTGCACTCTGCAATCCATATGAATTTGATAGGGAAGGAACACTACATGGCTCTTACTAAAGACCAACTGATCGCTGACATCGCTGAAGCTATCGACGCGCCGAAAACCACCGCGCGTAACGCTCTGGACCAGTTGGGCCAAATCGTTGCCGACCAGCTGGAAAGCGGCGGCGAAATCACCTTGCCAGGTATCGGCAAGCTGAAAGTCACCGAGCGTCCTGCCCGTACCGGTCGCAACCCTTCGACTGGCGCTGCCATCGAAATCGCTGCAAAGAAAGTCGTCAAGCTGGTTCCGGCCAAAGGCCTGGTTGATTCGATCAACGCCAAGTAAGACGCTTTAAAAAAAACCGTGCAGCGGAGCAGTCCGGGCACGGTTTTTTGTTGTCCTGAAGAAAGTGGCTGACGCAATGCAGGCATTCAGTCCTTGCGAACCCACCGCGCCTGGCGCCAGGCCTGCTGTTGTGCCTCGGTGTGGAAGGTCCAGGCCACGAAGCGGCTCTGCTTTTGTCCCTGGGACATCTCCACCACCTCGCTGTGCACCGCGCCGGCCTTCTTCAGGGCGGCCTGAATCGCCGGCAGGTTCGAAGCCTTCGACACCAGGGTGCTGAACCACAGGACCTGTCGGGCCAACTGCGCGCTTTCACCGATCAGTTGGGTCACGAAGCGGACCTCTCCACCTTCGCACCACAACTCGGCGGCCTGACCGCCGAAATTCAGGACCGGCAACTTGCGTTTCGGATCGGCCTTGCCCAGGGAGCGCCATTTACGCTGGCTGCCTCGGGTGGCCTCCTCCAGGGACGCATGGAATGGCGGATTGCACATCGTCAGGTCGAACCGCTCGGCTTCGTCGAGCAGGCCCAGCAGGATCTGCTTGCGATTGGTTTGCTGGCGCAGTTGGATAGCCTTGGCCAACCCATTCGCCTGGACAATGGTCTTGGCCGAGGCGATGGCCGTCGGGTCGATCTCCGAGCCCAGGAAGTGCCAGCGGTAGTCGCTGTAGCCGATCAACGGATACACGCAGTTGGCGCCGGTGCCGACGTCCAGCACCTTCACTGCCGCGCCCCGAGGGACTTCCCCTTCGTTATGGCTGGCGAGCAGGTCGGCGAGGAAGTGCATGTAGTCCGCACGCCCCGGCACCGGAGGGCACAGGTAGTCGGCCGGAATGTCCCAGTGGGCAATGCCATAAAAGGATTTGAGCAGCGCCCGGTTGAACACCCGCACGGCTTCAGGGCTGGCGAAGTCGATGCTTTCCTTGCCATAGGGATTGATGATCACGAACCTGGCCAGTTCCGGCGTGCCCTTGATCAATGCCGGGAAATCGTAACGGCCCTGGTGGCGATTGCGTGGGTGCAGGCTGGCTTTTTCACGGGGCACGGCGGCCTTGGCTTCGGCGGCGGGCTTGGGCTTCTGGCGTGCGGGTCTGGGGGGGCGGGGCGCGGTCATGGGCGGGTCGATTCGGGGCTGGCTCAAAAAGTGGCGGGCATTGTCCCACATCCGATGCGGTCTTGAGGCGCGCGCCGATTAAATGTGGGGGCGAGCCTGCTCGCGATAGCGGTGGGTCAGGCTGCATCTGTGGCGAATTTACTGCCGTCATCGCGAGCAGGCTCGCTCCCACAAGGTTTGTTCAGCGTTTGGAGGAAACGGCGGGCAGAAAAAAGGAGGCCACCGGGGCCTCCTTCGTTCATCGCAGCTTGCCGTTACAGACTGGCAATCCGCGCATGCTGCTCGGCCAGCTTGCCCAAGGCCTGTTCCGCCTCGGCCAGTTTGGCCCGTTCCTTCTCGATGACGTCGGCCGGGGCCTTGTCGACGAAGCCGGCGTTGGACAGCTTGCCGCCCACGCGCTGCACTTCGCCCTTGAGGCGCAGGATTTCCTTGTCCAGGCGCGCCAGTTCGGCAGCCTTGTCGATCAGGCCGGCCATCGGCACCAGTACTTCCATCTCGCCCACCAGGGCGGTGGCCGACAACGGCGCTTCTTCGCCGGCTGCCAGGACCGTCACCGATTCGAGCTTCGCCAGCTTCTTGAGCAGCGCTTCGTTTTCGTTGAGGCGGCGCAGGTCTTCGGCGCTGGCGTTCTTCAGGAACAGGGTCAGCGGCTTGCCCGGGCCGATGTTCATCTCGGCGCGGATGTTGCGCAGGCCGAGCATGAAGGTCTTGAGCCATTCGATGTCGTCTTCGGCTGCCGGATCGATGCGGCTTTCATTGGCCACCGGCCACGGTTGCAGCATGATCGTCTTGCCTTGGGCGCCTGCCAGCGGCGCGATGCGCTGCCAGATTTCCTCGGTGATGAACGGCATGAACGGATGTGCCAGGCGCAACGCCACTTCCAGCACGCGCACCAAAGTGCGACGGGTGCCGCGCTGGCGTTCGGCCGGTGCATTTTCGTCCCACAGCACGGGCTTGGACAGTTCCAGGTACCAGTCGCAATACTGGTTCCAGATGAACTCGTACAAGGCCTGTGCGGCCAGGTCGAAGCGGAACTGGTCCAGCTGGCGGGTCACTTCGGCTTCGGTACGTTGCAGCTGCGAGATGATCCAGCGGTCTGCCAGGGTCAGCTCGTAGGTTTCGCCGTTCTGGCCGCAGTCTTCACCCTTGTCCAGCACGTAGCGCGCGGCGTTCCAGATCTTGTTGCAGAAGTTGCGGTAGCCTTCGACGCGGCCCATGTCGAACTTGATGTCGCGACCGGTGGACGCCAGCGAGCAGAAGGTGAAGCGCAGGGCGTCGGTGCCGTAGCTGGCGATGCCCTCGGCGAACTCTTCGCGGGTAGCCTTCTCGATCTTCTTCGCCAGTTTTGGCTGCATCAGCCCGGAAGTGCGTTTCTGCACAAGGGTTTCCAGGTCGATGCCATCGATGATGTCCAGGGGGTCGAGGACGTTGCCCTTGGACTTGGACATCTTCTGGCCCTGGCCATCGCGTACCAGGCCATGGACGTAGACGGTCTTGAACGGAACCTGCGGCGTGCCGTCGGGGTTCTTCATCAAGTGCATGGTCATCATGATCATCCGGGCGACCCAGAAGAAAATGATGTCGAAACCGGTGACCAGCACGTCGGTGGAGTGGAAAGTCTTCAGGAACTCGGTCTGCTGCGGCCAGCCCAGGGTCGAGAAGGTCCACAGGCCCGAGCTGAACCAGGTGTCGAGGACGTCGTTGTCCTGTTGCAGCGCAACGTCCGGGCCGAGGTTGTGCTTGGCGCGGACTTCGGCCTCATCGCGACCGACATAGACCTTGCCTGACTCGTCGTACCAGGCCGGGATGCGATGGCCCCACCACAGCTGGCGGCTGATGCACCAGTCCTGGATGTCGCGCATCCACGAGAAGTACATGTTTTCGTATTGCTTGGGCACGAACTGGATGCGGCCGTCTTCCACGGCGGCAATCGCCGGCTCGGCCAGGGGCTTGGTGGAGACGTACCACTGGTCGGTCAGCCACGGCTCGATGACGGTGCCGGAACGGTCGCCTTTCGGCACCTTCAGGGCATGGTCGTCGACGCTGACCAACAGGCCGGCGGCGTCGAACGCGGCGACGATCTGCTTGCGCGCTTCGAAGCGGTCCAGACCAGCGTATTCGGCCGGGATCTGGCCGTCGACGCCTTCGTTCAGGGTGCCGTCGAGGTTGAACACCTGGGCTGCGGGCAAGACGTTGGCATTTTTGTCGAAGATGTTCAGCAGCGGCAGGTTATGGCGCTTGCCGACTTCGTAGTCGTTGAAATCGTGGGCCGGGGTGATTTTCACGCAGCCGGTGCCGAATTCGGGGTCGCAGTAATCGTCACCGATGATCGGAATGCGACGACCAACGAGCGGCAGCTCCACGAACTGGCCGATCAGCGCCTTGTAGCGCTCGTCGTTCGGGTTCACCGCCACGGCCGAGTCGCCCAGCATGGTTTCCGGGCGGGTGGTGGCGACGATCAGGTAGTCCTTGCCTTCGGCGGTCTTGGCGCCGTCGGCCAATGGATATTTCAGGTTCCACAGGAAACCTTTCTCGTCGTGGTTTTCCACTTCGAGGTCGGAAATGGCGGTGTGCAGCTTGGTGTCCCAGTTGACCAGGCGCTTGCCGCGATAGATCAGGCCGTCTTCATGCAGGCGCACGAAAGCTTCCTTCACCGCTTCCGAGAGGCCGTCGTCCATGGTGAAGCGTTCGCGGCTCCAGTCCACGGACGAGCCGAGGCGACGGATCTGACGACTGATGTTGCCACCGGACTCGTCTTTCCATTCCCAGACTTTCTCGAGGAATTTCTCGCGACCCAGGTCGTGGCGGTTCTGGCCCTGGGCTTCGAGGCGGCGCTCCACCAGCATTTGCGTGGCGATACCAGCGTGGTCGGTGCCCGGCTGCCACAGGGTGTTGCGACCCTGCATGCGACGGAAACGGATCAGGGCGTCCATGATCGCGTTATTGAAGCCGTGGCCCATGTGCAGGCTGCCGGTGACGTTCGGCGGCGGGATCATGATGGTGTAGGAATCGCCCGCGCCTTGCGGAGCGAAATAATTCTCGGACTCCCAGGTGTTGTACCAGGAAGTTTCAATGGCGTGCGGCTGGTAGGTCTTATCCATGCGCGGCGGGACCCTATTGGCATTTATTCAGGAAAAGCCGGGAAGTATAGCCCTGCGGGCAGCGGCAAGCTACCAGCTACAAGCCGCAAGATAAGGCAGCCTGGCTTTGGCTTTGGCTTTGGCTTTGGCTTTGGCTTTGGCTTTGGCTTTGGCTTTTTGCTTGCAGCTTAAAGCTTGCCGCTCGTAGCTGCGGCGAGCAGCCGCTCCATCCTGGCATCCAGCCGGCGCTTGATCTCGGTCTCGATGTGCGGGGCGAAGTCGTCGATCACGTCCTGCATGATCAACTGCGCGGCGGCGCGCAACTCGCTGTCCAGGTGCAGCAGCGCGTCGGGGCCCTTGGGGTCGGCCTTGGGCGCCGGCTTGGGCTCGGGCTGGCCGGAAATCGGTTCGAACAGCAGGGGGATCTGTTCTTCATGCACGGGCTCATGCACGACCGTGTCGGTCAGCAATGGCGGTTGCAGGGTATCGTCGCCGAGCAACTGGCGGATCGACTCAAGGTCATCCAGCAGGTGTGGAGGCTTTTGCGGTGGTTTTGGAGTATCCATCGTAGGCTCAGAGTCGCTGTAAACGGTGGTCTTGCAGAGGATAGCCCTGTTCGCGGTAGAAACGGAAACTCTCCCGCGCGGCTTGCCGGATGGCCGGATCCTCCACCACCACTTCCGCCACCCGGGCGAAGCGTGAGGCAAAGGCCGGTACTTTCAGGTCGAGATTGACCAGCAGGTCCTGGTGTGGGCCGCAGTCATCCCCCAGTCCCAGCACGATCAGCCCTTCGGGTTCGCTTTCGGCCGGGCCATGGGGCACGAAGCTTTCGCCCTTGAAGGCCCACAGGCGCGCATCAAGCGCTTCGCGCTGGGCGGCATCGCTGCAATGCAGGTAGATGCGGTGACCCATGCGCCAGGCTTTTTCGGTGAGCTTGCAAGCGAAATCCAGTCGGGCCGACGGATCGGCGCTGGGCAGGATGTAGAAATCGACTTTGGTCATTGCGGTTCCTGAGCCGCCGGTGACACCGTCCGCAGACGATGCCATCGGCAGTCATTGGTGTCAGGCCTTGGCGCGGTCCAGCAGGTACTGGGTCAGCAGTGGGACCGGACGACCGGTGGCGCCTTTATCCTTGCCGCCACTGGTCCATGCCGTACCGGCGATGTCCAGGTGCGCCCAGTTCAGGTTCTTGGTGAAGCGCGACAGGAAGCACGCTGCCGTGATGGTCCCGGCTTTCGGGCCGCCGATGTTGGCGATATCGGCAAACGGGCTGTCCAGCTGTTCCTGGTACTCGTCGAACAGCGGCAATTGCCAGGCGCGGTCGTCGGCTTGCCGGCCGGCGCTGAGCAGTTGGCCGATCAGTTCGTCGCTATTGCCCAGTAGGCCCGAGGTGTGGGCGCCGAGGGCGACGACGCAAGCACCGGTCAGGGTCGCGATGTCGATCACCGCTTGCGGCTTGAAGCGTTCGGAGTAGGTGAGGGCATCGCACAGCACCAGGCGGCCTTCGGCGTCGGTGTTGAGGATTTCCACGGTCTGGCCGCTCATCGTCGTGACGATATCGCCCGGGCGCGAGGCCGTGCCGCTGGGCATGTTCTCGGCGCAGGCCAGGATGCACACCAGGTTGATTGGCAGTTGCAGTTCGAGCACGGCACGCAGGGTGCCGAACACGCTAGCGGCGCCGCCCATGTCGTATTTCATTTCATCCATGCCGGCACCGGGCTTGAGGCTGATGCCACCGGTGTCGAAGGTAATGCCCTTGCCGACCAGCGCGTAGGGCTTCTCGGACTTCCTGCCGCCGTTGTACTGCATGACGATCAGGCGTGGCGGCTGGGCGCTGCCCTGGCCGACGGAATAGAAGGAGCCCATGCCCAGGTCCTTGATTTTCTTCTCGTCGAAAACCTCGACCTTCAGGCCCTTGAATTGCTTGCCCAGGGCCTTGGCCTGCTCGCCGAGGAACGTCGGGTGGCAGATGTTCGGCGGCAGGTTGCCCAGGTCGCGGGTGAAAGCCATGCCGTTGGCGATGGCGGTGGCGTGGGTCACGGCGCGCTGGACTTCGGCCTGGGCGGCCTTGATGGTCAGCAAGGTGATTTTTTTCAGGGCGCGGGGTTCGGCCTTCTGGCTCTTGAACCGGTCGAACTGGTATTCGCCATCCACCAGGGTTTCGGCCAGCAGGCGGGTCTTGCCGTAGCTGTCGCGGTCCTTGACCACCAACTCGTCCAGTGCCAGCGCGGCATCGCTGCCACCCAGGCTCTTGAGGGTGCCCAGCACCCCGGCGATGATCTTGCGAAACGGACGGTCGCCCAGTTCGGCATCCTTGCCCACGCCGACCAGCAGCACGCGCTCGGCCTTGAGGTTGGGCAGGTTGTGCAGCAACAGGCTCTGGCCGACCTTGCCGGCAAGGTCGCCGCGCTTGAGCACGGCGCTGATGGCGCCGCCGCACAGGGCGTCGAGCTGGGAGGCGACGACGCCGAGCTTGCGGGCTTCGCCGACGGCAACCACCAGGGTGGCGGTTTTCAACGTTTCTGGGCTAACGCTTTTTACAACCAGTTCCATGTCCGGATCCCTGAATGAATGGTCAAGATGTCGGGCGCCGACCACAAGTCTCGAATGAAGCAGTCACGGTATCGCGCCGGCGACAAAGGCCGCAGTTTGAACCCCGGGCCCCGAAGCTGACAACCCTTGGGGCAGCTATCTTTGCGGCTTCAGCCACCGGTTTAAAGCGTGCGAAGTGACAGGCGCCTCCAATCACAGGATAATGCGGCTCTTTTTTCGGCGGCTCGCGATGGCGAGTGGCTCGATTGCTTGTTTGGCCCCCTAGCCTGACAATCCTGGAGTGTCTGGTTTGATCGTCTTTCGATATCTATCCCGCGAAGTCCTGCTGACCCTGAGCGCGGTCAGTGCCGTGCTGCTGGTCATCATCATGAGCGGGCGTTTCATCAAATACCTCGCCCAGGCGGCTTCCGGCGCGCTGGATCCGGGCTCGCTGTTCCTGATCATGGGTTTCCGCCTGCCAGGCTTCCTGCAACTGATCCTGCCGCTGGGCCTGTTCCTTGGCATCCTGCTGGCCTATGGTCGCCTGTACCTGGACAGCGAAATGACGGTCCTGTCGGCCACCGGCATGAGCCAGCAGCGTCTGTTTCGCATTACCCTGTTCCCGGCTGCATTGGTGGCGCTGGTGGTGGCCTGGCTGAGCCTGAGCCTGGCGCCCCAGGGGGCCAACCAGTTCCAGTTGCTGATCAACCAGCAAGACGCCCTGACCGAATTCGACACTCTGGTGCCGGGGCGCTTCCAGGCGCTGCGCGACGGTACGCGCGTCACCTACACCGAACAGCTTTCGGATGACCGGGTCAACCTCGGCGGCGTCTTCATCACGCAAAAGAACCTGTCGTCCAACAGCCAGAAGGATCGCGGTATCTCCGTGCTGGTGGCCGAGAAGGGACGCCAGGAAATCAATCCCGACGGCAACCGCTACCTGATCCTCGAAAACGGCTATCGCTACGACGGCAAGCCGGGGCAGGCCGACTACCGGGCCATCAAGTACGACACCTACGGCGTGCTGCTGCCCAAGCCGGAGGCCAGCGAGGAAGTCACCGATCGCGACGCGATGCCTACCGCCAGCCTGCTGGGCAGCAATGACATCCGTGCGCGCACCGAGCTGCAATGGCGCCTGTCGCTGCCGCTGCTGGTGTTCATCGTGACCCTCATGGCCGTCCCGCTGGCCCGGGTCAACCCGCGCCAGGGCCGTTTCCTCAAGCTGCTCCCGGCGATTCTTCTGTATATGGCGTACCTGACCCTCCTCATTACCGCCCGCGGCTCTCTGGAAAAAGGCAAGATCCCGCCGGCATTGGGCCTGTGGTGGGTGCATTCGATTTTCCTGGCCATCGGCCTGGGGCTGCTCTACTGGGAGCCGCTGCGCCTGAAACTGGCGAGCCGCCGCAGCGCGCAGGAGGTGGCCCGTGGTTAAACTCGATCGCTACATCGGCAGCAGCGTGTTCATGGCGATCCTCGCGGTGCTGGGGATCATCCTTGGCCTGGCGACGCTGTTCGCCTTCATCGATGAAATGAGCGACGTCAGCGATACCTACACCCTGGCGGACGTGGCGAGCTACGTGCTGCTGACCGCGCCAAGGCGTCTGTATGACATGCTGCCGATGGCGGCGCTGATCGGTTGCCTGATCGGCCTGGGCAGCCTGGCCAGCAACAGCGAACTGACCATCATGCGGGCTGCCGGGGTTTCCGTCGGTCGGATCGTCTGGGCGGTGATGAAACCGATGCTGGTGCTGATGCTGGTCGGCGTCCTGATTGGCGAATACGTCGCTCCGGCCACCGAGAACACCGCCCAGGCCAACCGTTCCCTGGCCCAGGGTGGTGGCGACGCACAAAGCGCCAAACATGGCCTGTGGCACCGCCAGGGCGATGAGTTCATCCACATCAACTCGGTCCAGCCCAACGGCATCCTCTATGGCGTGACCCGGTATCGCTTCGACGAACAACGCCACATGCTGTCGTCGAGCTTTGCCAAGCGCGCCCAGTTTGTCGAGGATCACTGGCAGTTGAGCGATGTCACCACCACCCTGTTCCACGAAAGGAACACCGAAGTGGTCGCGACTCCGCAGGAGCGTTGGGACGTGGCGATCAGCCCGCAGCTGCTGAGCACGGTGGTCATGGCGCCGGAGTCCCTGTCGATTACCGGCCTGTGGGGGTATATCCACTACCTGGCCGACCAGGGCCTGAACAACGGCCGCTACTGGCTGGCTTTCTGGGTCAAGGTCTTGCAACCGCTGGTCACCGCCGCCCTGGTGCTGATGGCCATCTCCTTCATCTTTGGGCCTTTGCGCTCGGTCACCCTCGGCCAGCGGGTGTTTACCGGTGTGCTGGTGGGCTTCACCTTCCGCATTGCCCAGGATCTGCTGGGGCCTTCGAGCCTGGTGTTCGGTTTCTCGCCACTGTTCGCGGTGCTGGTGCCGGCGGGCGTGTGTGCGTTGGCCGGACTCTGGCTGCTGCGCCGGGCGGGTTGATCCCGGGGTTCGGGGGCGACGGGGCGAGAGGATTTCTGTGGCGAGGGGATTTATCCCCGCCGGGCTGCGCAGCAGCCCCAAGGCAGTCGCCCTCATCTACCTGACACACCGGGTTGCCTGGTTTTAGGGCTGCTACGCAGCCCAACGGGGATAAATCCCCTCGCCACAATGCCTCATTGCCACAGAAGCCCCCTCGGCGAAACCTCACCGACAGGCAAACGTGACGCTTGCGCGCTGTATCAGGTACAATTCCCGGCTATTTTTCGGCGGGCCCTGCCTGCAGCCTTTTTGAGTGTTGATCCGTGAGTGATTTGAGTCATATCCGCAATTTCTCCATCATCGCCCACATTGACCATGGCAAGTCGACGCTGGCTGATCGCTTCATCCAGATGTGCGGCGGCCTGACCGAGCGTGAGATGGAAGCCCAGGTCCTGGACTCCATGGACCTCGAGCGTGAACGCGGGATTACCATCAAGGCCCACAGCGTCACCCTCTACTACAAGGCCAAAGACGGCGTCACCTATCAACTGAACTTCATTGACACCCCCGGCCACGTCGACTTCACCTACGAAGTCAGCCGTTCGCTGGCGGCCTGTGAAGGTGCGTTGCTGGTGGTCGATGCCGGCCAGGGCGTCGAGGCTCAATCGGTTGCCAACTGCTACACCGCCATCGAGCAGGGCCTGGAAGTCATGCCGGTCCTGAACAAGATCGACCTGCCCCAGGCCGAGCCGGAGCGGGTCAAGGATGAGATCGAGAAGATCATCGGTATCGACGCCACCGACGCGGTCACTTGCAGTGCCAAGACCGGCCTGGGCGTGGACGAAGTGCTCGAACGCCTGGTAACCACCATTCCCGCGCCGACCGGCAATATCGAGGATCCGCTGCAAGCGTTGATCATCGACTCCTGGTTCGACAACTACCTGGGCGTAGTCTCCCTGGTTCGCGTGCGCCACGGCCGCGTGAAGAAGGGCGACAAGATCCTGGTCAAGTCCACCGGCAAGATCCACCTGGTGGACAGCGTCGGTGTATTCAACCCGAAACACACCGCCACCGCCGACCTCAAGGCCGGTGAAGTGGGCTTCATCATCGCCGGCATCAAGGACATCCACGGGGCTCCGGTCGGCGACACCCTGACCCTGAGCTCCACCCCGGACGTCGATGTGCTGCCGGGTTTCAAACGTATCCAGCCCCAGGTCTACGCCGGCCTGTTCCCGGTCAGCTCCGACGATTTCGAGGATTTCCGCGAAGCGCTGCAGAAGCTGACCCTGAACGACTCGTCGTTGCAATACACCCCGGAAAGCTCCGACGCCCTGGGCTTCGGCTTCCGTTGCGGGTTCCTGGGCATGTTGCACATGGAAATCATCCAGGAGCGCCTGGAGCGCGAGTACGACCTGGACCTGATCACCACGGCGCCGACGGTGATCTTCGAGCTGCTGCTCAAGAGCGGTGAAACCATCTACGTCGACAACCCGTCCAAGCTGCCGGACCTGTCGGCCATCGAAGACATGCGCGAACCGATCGTGCGGGCCAACATCCTTGTGCCTCAAGAGCACCTGGGCAACGTCATTACCCTGTGCATCGAGAAGCGCGGCGTGCAGCACGACATGCTGTTCCTCGGCTCGCAGGTCCAGGTGACCTACGACCTGCCGATGAACGAAGTGGTGCTGGACTTCTTCGACCGCCTGAAATCCACCAGTCGCGGCTATGCTTCGCTGGATTATCATTTCGATCGTTACCAATCGGCTAATCTGGTGAAGCTGGATGTGCTGATCAACGGTGAGAAAGTCGATGCCCTGGCATTGATCGTGCACCGTGACAACGCGCACTACAAAGGTCGTGCATTGACCGAGAAGATGAAGGAACTGATTCCGCGGCAGATGTTCGACGTGGCAATCCAGGCCGCCATTGGTGGGCAGATTGTGGCGCGTACAACCGTCAAGGCACTCAGAAAGAACGTATTGGCCAAATGCTACGGCGGCGACGTCAGCCGTAAGCGCAAGCTGTTGGAAAAGCAGAAGGCCGGTAAAAAACGCATGAAGCAGGTCGGTAATGTGGAGATTCCACAGGAAGCCTTCCTTGCGGTGCTCAGGTTGGATAGTTAGGTCCTATGTCGCTAAATTTCCCGCTGTTGCTGGTTATCGCCGTGTTTGTCTGCGGTCTGTTGGCGTTGATTGATCTGTTGTTCCTGGCGCCTCGGCGCCGGGCGGCCATTGCCTCCTATCAGGGTAGCGTCAGCCAGCCTGACGGTGTGGTGGTCGAGAAGCTCAACAAGGAACCGCTGCTGGTCGAATACGGCAAGTCGTTCTTTCCGGTGCTGTTCATCGTGCTGGTGCTGCGTTCGTTCCTGGTGGAACCGTTCCAGATCCCGTCGGGCTCGATGAAGCCGACCCTGGACGTGGGCGATTTCATCCTGGTGAACAAGTTCTCCTACGGGATCCGCCTGCCGGTGATCGACAAGAAAGTCATCGAAGTGGGTGATCCGCAACGCGGCGACGTGATGGTGTTCCGCTTTCCCAGCGACCCTAGCGTCAACTACATCAAGCGCGTGGTCGGCCTGCCCGGCGACAAGATCCGCTACACCGCTGACAAGCGCTTGTACGTGAATGGCGAACTGGTGGCCGAACAGTTGCTCGGCTCCGAGCCAGGCACCCTGGGCAGCGCCGAGCTCTATCAGGAAAAACTCGGCGAGGTCGAGCACCTGATCCGTAAGGAAATGAGCCGCTACCGCGCCACGCCGGACCATTCGTGGACCGTGCCGGCCGAGCACTATTTCATGATGGGTGACAACCGCGACAACTCCAACGACAGCCGTTACTGGGATGATCCGAACATTCCCAAGGACATGCTGGGCATGGTTCCCGACCGCAATATCGTCGGCAAGGCCTTCGCGGTCTGGATGAGCTGGCCGGAACCCAAGCTCGGACACCTGCCAAACTTCTCGCGGGTTGGCCTGATCAAGTAAACACACACGGCGCTGTTGAACACAGCGCCGAAGCATTTCTGGAGCCTGTACAAGGCGCCAACGATAGTCAGGACGTCATTTTTGAACACAGCGTTAATTGTCCCAAGCCAACGGCGCGTTGCCGACCTGGCGGTGGAATCCAGCCACGAACTCAGCGTGGGTAAACCGTGAGCGTTTCTCTAAGCCGCCTCGAGCGCCAGCTCGGCTACACCTTCAAGGACCCGGAGCTGATGCTCCTGGCCCTCACTCACCGCAGTTTTGCCGGGCGCAATAACGAGCGCCTGGAATTCCTCGGTGATGCCATCCTCAATTTCGTCGCCGGCGAGGCGCTGTTCGAGCGCTTCCCGCTGGCTCGCGAAGGCCAGTTGTCGCGTCTGCGCGCACGGCTGGTAAAAGGTGAGACCCTGGCCGTGCTGGCCCGTGGTTTCGACCTGGGTGACTACCTGCGCCTGGGTTCCGGCGAGTTGAAAAGCGGCGGTTTTCGTCGCGAGTCGATTCTGGCCGACGCCCTGGAAGCATTGATTGGCGCGATCTACCTGGATTCAGGCATGGAAAAGGCCCGTGAGCGCGTGCTGGCCTGGCTGACTTCCGAAATCGACAGCCTGACGCTGGTGGACACCAACAAGGATCCGAAAACCCGTTTGCAGGAATTCCTGCAATCGCGCAGTTGCGAGCTGCCGCGCTACGAAGTCGTGGACATCCAGGGCGAGCCGCACTGCCGTACCTTCTTCGTCGAATGCGAAGTGGTCCTACTGAATGAAAAAAGCCGTGGCCAGGGCGTGAGCCGTCGTATCGCCGAACAGGTGGCGGCCGCCGCAGCATTGATCGCCCTGGGCGTGGAGAATGGCAATGACTGATACAACCGTTACCCGTTGCGGCTATGTCGCCATCGTTGGCCGGCCGAACGTGGGCAAGTCCACATTGCTGAACCACATCCTGGGCCAGAAACTGGCGATCACCTCGCGCAAGCCCCAGACCACTCGCCACAATATGCTGGGTATCAAGACCGAAGGCGACGTCCAGGCCATCTACGTCGACACCCCGGGCATGCACAAGGGTGGCGAAAAGGCCCTGAACCGCTACATGAACAAGACCGCTTCGGCGGCGTTGAAAGACGTCGACGTGGTCATCTTCGTGGTCGACCGTACCAAGTGGACCGAGGAAGACCAGATGGTTCTCGAACGCGTCCAGTACGTGACCGGCCCGCTGATCGTGGCGCTGAACAAGACCGACCGCATCGAGGACAAAGCTGAGCTGATGCCGCACCTGACCTGGTTGCAGGAACAGCTGCCCAACGCCCAGATCATCCCGATCTCGGCCCAGCACGGCCATAACCTGGACGCGCTGGAGCGAGTGATTGCCGAACACCTGCCGGAAAACGATCACTTCTTCCCCGAAGACCAGATCACCGACCGCAGCAGCCGTTTCCTCGCCGCGGAGCTGGTGCGCGAGAAAATCATGCGCCAGCTGGGCGCGGAGCTGCCATACCAGATCACCGTGGAAATCGAAGAGTTCAAGCAACAGGGGAAGACCCTGCATATCCACGCGTTGATCCTCGTCGAACGTGACGGCCAGAAGAAAATCATCATTGGCGACAAGGGCGAACGCATCAAGCGCATCGGCACCGAGGCGCGCAAGGACATGGAGCTGTTGTTCGACTCCAAGATCATGCTCAACCTGTGGGTCAAGGTGAAGGGTGGCTGGTCGGATGACGAGCGGGCGTTGCGTTCGCTGGGTTACGGCGACTTGTAATCCGTCCGGCAGTACACCACGGACCTTGTGGGAGCGGGCTTGGTGGGAGCAAAGCTTGCTCGCGATACAAGCGACTCGGTTTCAAGAAGACCGCGTTGTGTTCATCGCGGGCAAGCCTTGCTCCCACCAGGCTCGCTCCCACAGTAGTTTCTGGTTGTTGGTAATACTGCGTTTCCTTATTGAGAACTGCGACCTTCATGTCCGCCACCCATCCCATCGCCCAAGCCGCCTACGTCCTGCATTCGCGCGCCTACCGCGAAAGCAGTGCCCTGGTGGATTTCCTCACACCCCAAGGACGCTTGCGGGCGGTGCTGCGGGGCGCGCGGGGCAAGGCCGGGACGCTGGCGCGGCCGTTCGTGCCCCTGGAGGTCGAATTCCGCGGACGGGGCGAACTGAAGAATGTCGGGCGCATGGAAAGCAACGGGGTCGCGGCCTGGCTCAACGGCGAAGCCTTGTTCAGCGGCCTCTACCTCAATGAGCTGCTGATCCGCCTGCTGCCTGCCGAAGATCCCCATCCCGCCGTCTTCGAGCACTACGCCGCGACGCTGCTGGCATTGGCCGAAGGCCGGCCGCTGGAGCCGTTGCTGCGATCCTTCGAGTGGCGGTTGCTGGATGACCTGGGTTATGGGTTCGCCCTCGACGTCGACCTGCACGGCGAACCCATTGCCGCCGATGGCCTGTACCGCTTGCAGGTGGATGCCGGCCTGGAGCGCGTCTACCTGCTGCAGCCCGGTCTGTTCAACGGCGTCGAGCTGCTGGCCATGGCCGAGGCCGACTGGAGCGCGCCGGGCGCCTTGTCCGCGGCCAAGCGCCTGATGCGCCAGGCCTTGGCGGTTCACCTGGGTGGCAAGCCGCTGGTCAGTCGCGAGTTGTTTCGCAAGCCCTGATCAACCCGTATGCTGTGGACCGAATCTCTGTCCATTCAAGGAGCGCTTTTCGTGAGCACCAGCAATCGCATTCTTCTCGGCGTGAACATCGACCATGTCGCCACCCTGCGCCAGGCCCGCGGTACCCGCTACCCGGATCCGGTCAAGGCCGCACTGGACGCCGAGGAGGCGGGCGCCGACGGCATCACCGTGCACCTGCGCGAAGACCGTCGCCATATCCAGGAACGCGATGTGCTGCTGCTCAAGGACGTATTGCAGACCCGCATGAATTTCGAGATGGGCGTGACCGAAGAAATGATGGCGTTCGCCGAGCGCATTCGTCCGGCGCACATCTGCCTGGTGCCGGAAACGCGCCAGGAACTGACCACCGAAGGCGGCCTGGACGTGGCCGGGCAGGAAGCGCGGATCAGGGCGGCGGTGGAGCGACTGTCGAAAACCGGCGCCGAGGTGTCGTTGTTCATCGATGCCGACGAGCGGCAGATCGAAGCCTCCAAGCGGGTCGGTGCCCCGGCCGTGGAACTGCACACCGGCCGCTACGCCGACGCCGAGACCCCTACGGATGTGGCCGATGAGCTGCAACGAGTGGCTGACGGCGTCGCGTTCGGCCTGGCCCAGGGCCTGGTCGTCAACGCCGGCCATGGCCTGCACTACCACAACGTCGAAGCCGTGGCGGCCATCAAGGGCATCAACGAGCTGAACATCGGCCATGCGCTGGTGGCCCATGCGTTGTTTGTCGGGTTCAAGTCGGCGGTGGCGGAGATGAAGGCGCTGATCCTGGCGGCCGCCAGGCCCTGATATCACTGTCAGGCCCCTGTGGGAGCAAGGCTTGCCCGCGATGAAGTTGATGCGGTCCTTCTGATAGGCGCGGCGCCTGTATCGCGAGCAAGCTTTGCTCCCACAGCACAAGCCCCACACATTCGGCTGGTGTGGGACCGTCAGAGCTGCGGGCTTTCCTGGTTCGGCTTGCTCTTGTCGACGCCCGGCACATGCAGGTTGCCTTCGGCCACCTGGTTGCCTTCGAGCTGCGGCTGCGTGACCCAGGTCAGGATGTCGTAGTAGCGGCGGATGTTCGCCACGAAATGCACCGGCTCGCCGCCCCGAGCGTAGCCGTAGCGGGTCTTGCTGTACCACTGCTTCTGGGATAGGCGCGGCAGGATCTTCTTTACGTCCAGCCACTTGTTCGGGTTCAGCCCTTCCTTGGCCGCCAGCTTGCGGGCGTCGTCCAGGTGACCGCTGCCGACGTTATAGGCGGCGAGGGCGAACCAGGTGCGGTCCGGCTCCTGAATGCTCTCGTCCAATTGATCCTTCATGTAGGCCAGGTACTTGGCGCCGCCCATGATGCTTTGCTTCGGGTCCAGTCGGTTGGACACACCCATGGCCTGGGCGGTGTTCTGGGTCAGCATCATCAGGCCGCGCACACCGGTCTTGGACGTGACCGCCGGTTGCCATAGCGACTCCTGGTAACCGATGGCGGCCAGCAGGCGCCAATCGACTTTTTCCCGCTTGGCGTAGGCCTTGAAGTGCTGCTCGTACTTGGGCAACCGTTGCTGCAAATGCTGGGCGAAGGTGGTGGCACCCATGTAGCCGAGGACATCGACGTGTCCGTAATAGCGGTCTTTCAGACGTTGCAGGGTGCCGTTCTTCTGCACTTTGTCGAGGTAGGTGTTGATTTCGTTGAGCAGGCTGTTGTCTTCACCGGGGGCCACCGCCCAGCTCTGGCTGCGGGCATCGCCCAGGTCGAAGGCCACGCGGACGTTGGGGAAATACACCTGGTTCATCGCCACTTCGTTGGAGTCCACCAGGGTCAGGTCGATCTGCCCCTCATCGACCATGCGCAACAGGTCGACGACTTCCACGGCGTCGGATTCTTCGTATTCGATGCCCGGATACTGCTGTTTCAGTTGCGCCAGCTGCTCGGCGTGGGTGCTGCCCTTGAGGACTATGATCTTCTTGCCCGCCAGGGCCGCCGCGTCGGTGGGGCGTGACTGGCCGTTGCGGTAGATGACCTGGGGGGTGACCTCCAGGTAGGAATGGGAGAACCGCACCTGTTTCTTGCGCGCCTCGCTGCTGACCAGGCCGGCGGCGGCCAGTACCGGGCCGTTGGGCTTGCCGATCTGGCTGAACAGGTCGTCGAGGTTGTCGGCGGTTTCGATTTTCAGTTCCACGCCCAAATCGTCGGCGAAACGCTTCACCAGCTCGTATTCGAAGCCGGTTTCACCGTTGCGATCCTCAAAGTAGGTGGCGGGGCTGTTTCGGGTAACCACCCGCAGCACGCCATCCTCCTTTACGCGCTCCAGTGTGTTGGGTTTCTCAACACAACCACTGAGCACCAGGAAGAGTCCGGTTGCGATCAGCCATCTGGCGTACCGCGGACGCAAAGCCGTTGGGGAAAACATCTGCGCAGTATACGCAAACGGCCCTTGCCGCCATATCTCGACAGCGAAAGGCCAGTCTGCTAGCGGTTGCAAAACATGTCTGCAACACAAGCCGGCCGGCGTGCGGCGGGTTTTGTGTCGATTAAAAAAATCTCGGTATGAACATTGGAACAGACGTTGGACAAGGGTTTCGGCGCAGAGACCGACATTCGGCCCGCATCGCGGATGCCGTTTCGGGTGCCGTTGCCGACGGTTTAGGCTAGAATGCACGGCCTCAAAGCACACCCCCTTCCCGAGGCTGTCCCGAAGATGTTGATCCTGCGCGGCGCTCCTGCCCTTTCTGCCTTTCGCCACAGCAAACTCCTTGAGCAACTGAGCCAGAAAGTTCCGGCTGTCAGTGGCTTGTATGCTGAATTCGCTCACTTCGCCGAAGTCACCGGCGGTTTGACCGGCGACGAACAGCAGGTGCTCGCGCGCCTTCTGAAATACGGTCCCAGCGTTCCCGTCCAGGAGCCGGCCGGTCGCCTGTTCCTGGTACTGCCGCGCTTCGGCACCATTTCGCCATGGTCGAGCAAGGCCAGCGACATCGCCCGCAACTGCGGCCTGGCGAAAATCCAGCGCCTGGAGCGCGGCATCGCCTTTTATGTCGCCGGTGAGTTCAGCGAGGCCGAGGCCCGACTGATCGCCGACAGCCTGCATGACCGCATGACCCAGGTCGTGCTGGGCAACCTGGAACAGGCCGCCGGCCTGTTCAGCCACGCCGAGCCCAAGCCACTGACTGCTATCGACGTGCTGGGTGGTGGCCGTACCGCGCTGGAAAAAGCCAACGCCGAGCTGGGCCTGGCCCTGGCCGAAGACGAGATCGATTACCTGGTCAACGCCTTCCAGGGCCTGAAGCGCAACCCCCATGACATCGAACTGATGATGTTTGCCCAGGCCAACTCCGAGCACTGCCGCCACAAGATCTTCAACGCCAGTTGGGATATTGACGGCCAGAGCCAGGAAAAAAGCCTGTTCGGCATGATCAAGAACACCTACCAGATGCACAGCGAAGGCGTTCTGTCTGCTTATAAGGACAACGCTTCGGTCATCGTCGGCAGCGTTGCCGGCCGTTTCTTCCCGAATCCCGAGACCCGCCAGTACGGTGCGGTCCAGGAGCCGGTGCACATTCTGATGAAGGTCGAGACCCACAACCACCCGACCGCGATTGCGCCGTTCCCGGGCGCATCCACCGGTTCCGGTGGCGAGATCCGCGACGAAGGTGCCACCGGTCGCGGCGCCAAGCCCAAGGCCGGCCTGACCGGTTTCACCGTGTCGAACCTGCAGATCCCGGGCTTCGAACAACCGTGGGAAAAGCCTTACGGCAAGCCTGAGCGCATCGTCAACGCCCTCGACATCATGATCGAAGGCCCGCTGGGTGGCGCTGCGTTCAACAACGAATTCGGCCGTCCGGCCCTGACCGGTTACTTCCGTACCTTCGAACAATCCATCACCACGCCCCGTGGCGAAGAAGTGCGCGGCTACCACAAGCCGATCATGCTCGCCGGCGGCATGGGCAACATCCGCGCCGAACACGTGCAGAAAGGCGAGATCGTCGTCGGTTCCAAGCTGATCGTCCTCGGCGGCCCGGCCATGCTGATCGGCCTGGGCGGCGGCGCGGCTTCCTCCATGGCCACCGGCACCAGCTCGGCGGACCTGGATTTCGCGTCGGTCCAGCGGGAAAACCCGGAAATGGAACGCCGTTGCCAGGAAGTCATCGACCGTTGCTGGCAGTTGGGTGACAAGAACCCGATCAGCTTCATCCACGACGTCGGCGCGGGCGGCCTGTCCAACGCCTTCCCGGAGCTGGTCAACGACGGTGGCCGTGGTGGCCGCTTCGAGCTGCGCAACATTCCGAACGACGAGCCGGGCATGGCCCCGCACGAAATCTGGAGCAACGAGTCCCAGGAACGTTACGTCCTGGCAGTCGGCCCGGCCGACTTCGAGCGCTTCCAGGCGATCTGCGAGCGCGAGCGCTGCCCGTTCGCCGTGGTCGGCGAAGCCACTGCCGAGCCGCAACTGACCGTCACCGACAGCCACTTCGGCAACAGCCCGGTGGACATGCCGCTGGAAGTGCTGCTGGGCAAGGCCCCGCGCATGCACCGTTCGGCCGTTCGCGAAGCCGAGCTGGGCGACGATTTCGATCCCTCCACCCTCGACATCGCCGATTCCATCGAGCGCGTCCTGCACCACCCGGCCGTGGCGAGCAAGAGCTTCCTGATCACCATCGGTGACCGCACCATCACCGGCCTCGTGGCCCGTGACCAGATGGTCGGCCCATGGCAGGTGCCGGTGGCTGACGTCGCCGTGACCGCCACCAGTTTCGACGTCTACACCGGTGAAGCCATGGCCATGGGCGAACGCACGCCGCTGGCCCTGCTGGACGCCCCGGCGTCGGGCCGCATGGCCATCGGCGAGGCGCTGACCAACCTCGCGGCCTCGCGCATCGGCAAGATTTCCGATATCAAGCTGTCGGCCAACTGGATGTCCGCCGCCGGTCACCCGGGCGAAGACGCCCGTCTGTACGACACCGTCAAGGCTGTCGGCATGGAGTTGTGCCCGGAGCTGGGCATCACCATTCCGGTGGGCAAGGACTCCATGTCCATGGCCACGCGCTGGAACGAAGACGGCGTGGACAAGAGCGTGACCTCGCCGCTGTCGCTGATCGTGACCGGTTTCGCCCCGGTCACCGACATCCGCCAGACCCTGACCCCGCAACTGCGCATGGACAAGGGCACCACCGACCTGATCCTGATCGACCTGGGCCGTGGCCAGAACCGCATGGGCGCCTCGATCCTGGCCCAGGTGCATGGCAAGCTCGGCAAGCAGGCACCGGACGTCGACGATGCCGAGGACCTGAAGGCGTTCTTCGCCGTCATCCAGGGCCTCAATGCCGACGGCCACCTGCTGGCCTACCACGACCGTTCCGATGGCGGCCTGCTGACCACCGTGATGGAAATGGCCTTCGCCGGTCACTGCGGCCTGAGCCTGACCCTCGACAGCGTCGCGGAATCCGCCGCCGAGATCCCGGCCATCCTGTTCAACGAAGAACTGGGTGCGGTGATCCAGGTTCGCCAGGACGCCACCCCGGACATCCTCGCCCAGTTCAGCGCGGCGGGCCTGGCCGATTGCGTCTCGGTGATCGGCCAGCCGATCAACAACGCCCACGTCAACATCACCTTCAATGGCGATACCGTCTTCGAAGGCCAGCGTCGCCTGTTGCAACGCCAATGGGCTGAAACCAGCTACCAGATCCAGCGCCTGCGGGACAACGCCGATTGCGCCGATCAGGAATTCGACGTCCTGCTGGAAGAAGACAATCCGGGCCTGAGCGCCAAGCTCAGCTACGACGTCAACCTGGACGTGGCCGCGCCTTACATCAAGAAAGGCATTCGCCCACAAGTAGCGGTACTGCGTGAGCAGGGCGTCAACGGCCAGGTGGAAATGGCGGCGGCGTTCGACCGCGCCGGTTTCAACGCGATCGACGTGCACATGAGCGATATCCTCGCCGGCCGTGTTGACCTGAACGACTTCAAGGGCATGGTTGCCTGTGGCGGCTTCTCCTACGGTGACGTGCTGGGTGCCGGTGAAGGCTGGGCCAAGTCGGCGCTGTTCAACAGCCGTGCCCGCGATGCGTTCCAGGGTTTCTTCGAGCGCACCGACAGCTTCACCCTGGGTGTGTGCAACGGTTGCCAGATGATGTCCAACCTGCACGAGCTGATCCCGGGCAGCGAGTTCTGGCCGCACTTCGTGCGTAACCGTTCCGAACAGTTCGAAGCCCGCGTGGCGATGGTTCAGGTGCAGGAGTCGAACTCGATCTTCCTGCAGGGTATGGCCGGTTCGCGCATGCCGATCGCCATCGCCCACGGTGAAGGTCATGCGGAATTCGAAAGCGAAGAAGCGCTGCTCGAAGCCGACCTGTCCGGTTGCGTGTCGCTGCGGTTCGTCGACAACCACGGCAAGGTCACCGAAAGCTATCCGGCCAACCCGAACGGCTCGCCGCGCGGGATCACCGGCCTGACCAGCCGCGACGGCCGGGTGACGATCATGATGCCGCACCCTGAGCGCGTATTCCGCGCGGTGCAGAACTCGTGGCGTTCGGACGACTGGAACGAAGACGCGCCATGGATGCGCATGTTCCGCAACGCCCGCGTATGGGTTAATTGAAAAAGGTGAACTGAAGCGGTGTACAAGCTCTGCTTCTTCGTCCCGGCCAGCCATGTCGACGCCGTCAAAGCTGCCGTATTCGCTGCCGGTGGCGGACGGATCGGCGACTATGACCACTGCGCCTGGCAAGTGCTGGGCCTGGGCCAGTTTCGCCCCTTGGACGGCAGCCAGCCGTTCATTGGCGAAGCGGGGCAGGTCGAGCAGGTCGAGGAATGGAAGGTTGAGCTTGTGGTGGCCGATGAGTTGATCCGTCCGGTCGTGGAGGCCTTGAAACAGAGCCATCCCTACGAGACACCGGCGTATGAGGTCTGGCGGTTGGAGGATTTCTGATCTTCTGCCCGTTGAAATGAGAAACCCGCTGATTGATTCAGCGGGTTTTTTATTGGGTGGGCGGTTTGTTGCAGTCAGTGACGGCCCCTTCGCGAGCAGGCTCGCTCTCACAAGGGATTCGGGTGTTCCCATAAATCGTAACCTGCGCCGTACCCTGTGGGAGCGAGCCTGCTCGCGAAGGCGTCCGACCAGACAACGCAAACCCTGGCACCAAACCCACAGCCATGCCCAGTGCCGCTACTGATGCCGACGCTCCAGGCGACAAACCTCTTTCTCGATACCGATGCACTCGACCGGTTCGCTCATACCTTTCTCGAACCGCCGCGCATTCATCAACAACCCGCCCTTGATGCCACCGATGAACGCGTAAGCGCCCTCACGTGCGCCGGTGGTACGGCCGGATAAATCCACCGCCACGGTGTTGGACCTGACTTCATAGACCCAGCCGCCGTTCGAGGCTTGCTCGGTGGCCCAGAGCTTGGCTTCGCCATAGTCGCGAAACGCCACGACGACCGATTGAGCCAAGGGGGACTCCGGCTGGGTGGCCAGTCTCAAATTTGGCGGCAGAGCGTTCCAGGCCTGTAACCCCTGGCTAAGCGCATCCGCGCCCTGCACGGGGTTGATGGTTGCGGAGCCGACGGCCCAGAGGGGTTCCTTGGTCGTTACCCAGGCCAGTCCTTCTGGAGGCTCCAGCTGATTCCAGTCGATGGTAATCGCAGCAACCTGCTGCATCGTCTCGTGGCCGGTGGGTTCACGGTAGTCCGGGTTCGCCACGCAATTGGCCAGGTTCGTTGCCTTGCAGGCCTTGCTGATGAAGTACCCCTTGACCCCACCCGGGAAGCTGATTTCCACCTCGCGGGGGAAGGGGCCTCCTGATTGCTCCTGATCGATTCCATGGGGCGCCTTGAACTCGTACACCCACTCGCTGGCGTAGTGTTGGGCGATGAACTGACTGCGCGTGGTGCTGCTGAACACTGTTCCTGCGGAGCCACCCGCATGGTTGTACCAGTTGTATATCCATTCGCTCTCGGGGATGCCCACGGCTTTGGGCAGCAGACCGTCCTGGAAAGCGCTGAGGCCCTGACCCGTTGTATCTCCCCGGTAGAGCGTGTCCATGTCGGTACGCCAGCGCAGCGATGGCGTGGTTTTGCGAATATCCACGTCTGGATTCGCGGTGACCCTGAGCCAGTCTTGATACCAGGGCTCTTCCTTCAGGTCTTGAGAGCCCTGGGCCGCCGCCCAAGCATCGGGCCCTGGTTGCCAGATGCCCGCCAATCCCACTGCCGCAACAGTCGCCGCCCGTATAAAAGTGCTTTTCCTAGTCATGATTGGATGCCTCAGCTGGAACGAGGAGCCAGTCGAATCACATACGTCATGACTGCCTATTCTTCGATCTGACAGGGTGGGTGATCGATTGCGGCAGGAGGGCGCCGCTGGGGCGCGCCTCGGTCCACCGCGTGAGTCCAGAGAATAGGCGACGGCGGGTTTGTCAGCTGTCTTTTTGGATCCAATTTTGTAACAAGCTACTCCAGCGGACGCCGCTAGAGGGGGTTCGCACAGGTGTTCCGATGGTTCAGCGTTGCCCTCAGCGCGTCACTCATTGCACCGGCCCGATCACCCACCAGCACATGCCAGATGCCGCCGTCCATCTGGCTGACACCCTGGCAGCCCAGCACTTTCAGATCCGCCTCGGATAACCGCCGGGCATCTTCGAGCTGCACCCGCAGCCGCGTCTGGGCGACGCATTCCAAGGCCAGCACATTGTCCTTGCCGCCCAGTGCGTCCAGCCATTGGCCGACCTGTTCGGTGCTGAGGGTGGCTGACTCGACCTGCACCGGTTCACACTCCGGCCTGTCGACTGAGCCGGTCACTGGCAAGGCCAGGCGGATTTCATCGGCAATGCTGTCGGCCATTGGCCCCACCACCACCTGCAGGCTGCCGCCGTTGCCGGGACGCACCACGGCCATGGCGCCCAAGGCCTTGAGTTGGGCATCGGAGGCCTTGCTGCGATCGACCATGTCCAGTCGCAGCCGCGTAGTGCAGGCGCCGACGGTGATCAGGTTGCCGGCGCCGCCGAGTGCCGCGATGTAGGCCCCGGCTCGCTCATTCTGGGCAATCACCGGTTTGTCGGCGGTCGGGACGTCTTCACGACCGGGAGTCTTCAGGTCGAAGCGGCGGATGCAGAAGTCGAACACGGTGTAGTAGATCACCGCGTAGGCCAGGCCCACCGGCACCACCAGCCAGCCGTTGTTCGATTTGCCCCAGCCCAGGACCATGTCGATGAAGCCGCCGGAGAAGGTAAAGCCCAGGCGAATGTTCAGCCAGTCGGTGATGGCCATCGACAGCCCGGTGAGCAAGGCATGCAACAGGAACAGCAACGGCGCGAGGAACATGAAGGCGAACTCCACCGGCTCGGTGACCCCGGTGAGAAACGAGGTCAGCGCCATGGACAACAGGATCCCGCCCATGACTTTGCGCCGCTGGGGCAGGGCGTTGCGGTACATCGCCAGGCAGGCGGCGGGCAGGCCGAAGAGCATCACCGGGAACATGCCGGTCATGAACTGGCCGCCGTTGGGGTCGCCGGCAAAATAGCGGGTCAGGTCGCCGGTCACCACCGCACCGGTGTGCGGGTCGGTGAAGCTGCCGAAGATGAACCAGGCCATGTTGTTGAGGATATGGTGCAGGCCGGTGACGATCAGCAGTCGGTTGAACACCCCGAACACGAATGCACCCAGGCTGCCGCTTTCCATCAACAGCGCGCCGAAGCTGTTGATGCCTTGCTGGATCGGCGGCCAGATCAGGCCGAACACCAGCCCCAGGCCCACAGCGCTGAAGCCGGTGACGATCGGCACGAAGCGCCGGCCGCCAAAGAACGCCAGGTACTCCGGCAGCTTGATGTCCTTGAATCGGTTGTACAGTGCCCCCGCGAGCAGGCCGCTGATGATCCCGGCGAGCATGCCCATGTTGATGCTGGCGTCGAGCACCTTCAGCGTGGCGATCATCACCAGGTAGCCGATGGCCCCGGCCAACCCCGCCGTACCGTTATTGTCCCGGGCGAAACCCACGGCGATGCCGATGGCGAAGATCATCGCCAGGTTGGCGAAGATCGCTTGCCCGGCATCGTGGATGATGGCGATGTTCAAAAGATCGGTGTCGCCCAGGCGCAGCAACAGGCCGGCGATCGGCAGGATCGCGATGGGCAGCATCAGTGCCCGGCCGAGACGTTGCAGTCCTTCGATGAAATGCTGGTACATGGCGGTTCTCCCTTATTGTTCTTCGACGTACTCAGCCCAGGGGCCAGTGTTGATGACAGGCCTGGCGCACCGCAGCGGCACTGCCCAGATTCAGCAATTCGGCGCTGAGACAGGCGCACTTGACGGTATCGAGGTCGCGCACTCGCGCCTTGATCTCGCCGATCTGCGCCGGGCTGACCGACAGTTCGCGCACGCCCAGCCCCACCAGCACCGGGGTCGCCAACGGATCGGAGGCCAGGGCGCCGCACACGCCGATCCAGCGCCGATGCCGGGCCGCGCCGGCGCAGGCCTGGGCGATCAGCCGCAGCAGTGCCGGGTGCAGGGCATCGACCCGGGCGGCGAGGCCGGCGTGGTCGCGGTCCATGGCGAGGGTGTACTGTGAGAGGTCGTTGGTGCCGATGGACAGGAAATCCGCGTGCTCGGCCAGTTGTTCGGCCAGCAAGGCGGCCGCCGGCACTTCGATCATCACCCCCAGTTGCGGACGTTCGCTCAGGCCCAACTCGTTGGCCAAGGCATCCAGGCGTCGGCGGATGTGCAGCAGTTCGTCGACTTCGGTGACCATCGGCAACAGGATCCGGCAGCGGTGCAGCGGACGGGTTTGCAGCAAGGCTCGCAATTGCTGGTCGAGCAACTCCGGGCGCACCTGGGCCAGGCGAATACCCCGCAGGCCCAGCACCGGGTTGGCTTCGCTTGGCAGCGGCAGGTAGTCCAGTTGTTTGTCGCCGCCGACATCGATGGTGCGGATGATCACCGGCTTGTCGCCCATGGCGTCGAGCACGGCTTGATAGCTTTGGCGCTGTTCTGCTTCGTCCGGGGCTGTGTGGCGGTCGACGAAGAGGAATTCGGTGCGCAACAGTCCCACGCCGTCGGCGCCGTTAGCCAGGGCCTCGGCCGCGTCGGCGCTGGAGGCGACGTTGGCCGCCACTTCGACAGTCACCCCGTCAACGGTTCGGGCCGGTGTGTGGGCGAGGGCGTGTTGTTGAGCGCGACGGGCGGCTCGCTGGGCGTGAGCCTGTTGCACCTGGGTCAGGCGCTCGGCGGTGGGTCGCAGTTCGAGACGGCCTTCGTCGGCGTCCAGTACCACTGACTGGCCTTGTTCCTGTTCCAACAATGCAGCGCCCAGCGCCACCAGGCACGGGATACCTTTGCCTCGGGCCAGGATAGCCACGTGGGAAGTGGCGCCACCCTCGGCCATGCACACGCCGGCCACGCCTTGGGCGCTGAGTTGCAGCAGGTCCGACGGGGTCAGTTCCTGGGCGGCGACAATCGCGTCCGCCGGCACGTCGAATTGCCAGGCTTCCCCCAGCAGTGCCCGCAGGACCCGCTGGCGCAGGTCACGCAGGTCGTTGGCGCGCTCGGCCAGCAGCGTGCTGCCCAATTGCTCCAGCACCCGGCATTGCACGTCGATGGACTGGCTCCAGGCGTGGGTAGCGGCGCTGCCCTGATCGATGCAGAGGTGGGCGGCGTCCAGCAGGATCGGGTCTTCCAGCAGCGCCAGATGGGCGCTGAAAATCGCTTCTTCGTCGTGGTTACGCCGGGCCCTGGCGTTGTCCAGGGTCAGGTGGATGTCACGGCTGACGTGGGCCAGGGCATGGCTCAGTTGCTGGCGCTGATCCTCGACGTCTTGGCCGCCCGCATCCTCCGGCAACTGAATGCCATTCAGCCGAACCAGCGGTCCGGCCACCAGTCCCGGGGCGGCGCACACGCCGTGCAGCACGCCGTCTTCGGCTGGACGGCCATGTGGTTTGAGCACAGGCGCTGCGGCGTGGGGTTCTTCGGAGAGAGCGGTGGACAAGGTTGTCAGTAACGCTTGCAGCGCCGCTTCGGCATCGTTGCCACGGCAGCTCACCTGCACTTCTGCCTGCTCGGTGATTGCAAGGCCCATCATCCCCATCAGGCTGTCGCAGGAGGCCGACTTGCCGCCGAAATGCAGCTGCGAGCGACTCTTGAAGCTCTGGGCGGTCTGGCGTATCAATGCCGCCGGCCGCGCGTGCAGACCGCCGCGATGGGCGATGCGGATCTGGCCGAAGACCTCGATGCCGACGTCCTGATGTTCGTCCGTTGACGAGCCGGTCGCCACGGCGACGATATGCAGCAGCGGCTCGCCGACCTTTACGCCCTTGAGGGTGACGGGGCGCGCCTGGAAATGCTCACCGTTGGTGATGACCAACAGGCTGACCAGGCTCTTGCAGTGCCGCGCCACTTTGTCCACGTCATAACGCAGCAAGGGCTGGCCGTTGCTGACCCGTGCGCCTTCCTTGACCAGCATGGAAAACCCGTCGCCACGCAGCTCGACGGTGTCCAGCCCCAGGTGCAGCAGCAGTTCGGCGCCATTGTCGGCCCGCAGGGTCACGGCGTGGTTGGTGCGGGCGACATGGATCACTTCGCCGTCACAGGGCGCGTAGAGGGTGTCGTTCAGCGGATCGATGGCGATCCCGTCGCCCATGGCGCCGCTGGCGAACACGGCGTCCGGCACGTTGGCGAGGGTGAGCACCGGGCCGCTGAGCGGGGCGCTGAGGGTCAACTCTTTATTATTGTTGGGCATGGCGCGCTCTCATCAGGCTTCGTTAGTCAGTGCGTACGGGTGACTTTGCTCAGGTGCCGCGGTTGGTCGGGGTTCAGGCCGCGGGCCACGGAGAGCTGGGCGGCCATCCCGTAAAAGCTCTGGATCGCCAGGATCGGGTCCAGGGCCGGGTGTTCGGCGCGGGTCAGGGTCAGGTCGCGTTCGGCGATGTCATCGGGCGCCGCCAGTAAGACCCGGGCGCCGCGCTGACGCATGTCGGCGGCCAGGCTCAACACGCCGGCCTGCTCGGCACCGCGAGGGGCGAAGACCAGCAGTGGGTAGTTCTCATCGATCAGCGCCATCGGCCCGTGGCGCACCTCGGCGCTGCTGAAAGCTTCGGCCTGGATCGCCGAGGTTTCCTTGAACTTGAGCGCCGCTTCCTGGGCGATGGCGAACCCGGCGCCACGGCCGATCACCATCAACCGCTGGCAAGTGCGCAGGGCCTCGACGGCGGCGCTCCAATCCTGGCGGGCGGCCTCGCGCAAGCCTTCGGGCAGGGCGCTGCCGGCTTCCAGCAATTCAGCGTCGTCTTTCCAGTGGGCCACCAACCGTGCGCTGGCGCTGAGGGTGGCGATGAAACTCTTGGTGGCGGCGACGCTGCTTTCGACACCGGCGCACAGCGGCACGCTGAACTCACAGGCAGCTTCCAGGGGCGAGTCGAGCGCGTTGACCAAGGCCACGCTCAAGGCCCCGCGCTTGCGCAACAGGCGCAGGCTGTTCACCAGGTCCGGGCTCTGTCCCGACTGGGAAAAACCGAATGCTACCTGGCCGCTGACCTTGAGCGGCGCTTGCTGCATGGTCACCACCGACATCGGCAACGACGCCACCGGCAAACCCAGTTGCTGCATGGTCAGGTAGGCGAAGTAGCTGGCGGCGTGGTCGGAACTGCCACGGGCAATGGTCATCGCCACTTGCGGCGGCTGACGGCGCAGGCGTCCGGCGATTTCCTGCAGGGCCGGGTCCAGTTGCTGCAACTGGCGTTCGACGGCTTCGCAGGCGGCGAGGGCTTCTTCAAGCATTTTGGAAGTCAATGGCTTCTCCTTCGACCATCACGTCGGTCAGGGTCAGGGAACGGTCAAAGCGCACGCAGTCGGCCCAGGCACCGGGTTGCAGGCGTCCGCGCTCGGGCAGGCCGAGGTAGTCGGCGGGAAACTGGGAGAGGCGCTGCGAGGCTTCAGCGATGGGCAGGCCGATTTTCACCAGGTTGCGCAAGGCCTGGTCCATGGTCAGGGTGCTGCCGGCCAGGGTGCCATCGGCCAGCCGCACGCCGCCCAGGCATTTGGTCACGGTGTGGCTGCCCAGCTTGTACTCGCCGTCGGGCATGCCCGCGGCGGCGGTGGAATCGGTGACGCAATACAGGCACGGGATCGAGCGCAAGGCCACGCGCATGGCGCCGGGGTGCACATGCAGCAGGTCCGGGATCAGCTCGGCATAGCGGGCGTGGGCCAGCGCCGCGCCGACAATCCCCGGCTCGCGGTGATGCAGCGGGCTCATGGCGTTGTACAGATGGGTGAAACTGCTGGCGCCGGCGGCCAGCGCGGCGACGCCTTCTTCGTAGCTGCCCAGGGTGTGGCCGATCTGCATACGCACGCCTCGGGCGCTGAGGGCGCGGATCAGCTCATCGTGGCCGGCGATCTCCGGGGCGATAGTGATCACCCGGATCGGCGCCAGGGCCAGATAGGCCTCCACTTCGACCATCAACGCGGTGTGAGCGAAGTTCGGTTGCGCGCCGAGTTTGCCGGGGTTGATGTAGGGGCCTTCCAGATGCACGCCGAGCATCCGGGCGCTGCCGCTGCGCCGTTGTTCACAGAACTCGCCCAGGGCCTTGAGCACACGGGTGATCTCTTCGCCCGGTGCGGTCATGGTGGTCGCCAGCAGCGACGTGGTGCCAAAGCGCACATGGGTGCGGGCAATGGTGTCGAACGCCGGGGCGCCTTCCATGATGTCCTTGCCGCCACCGCCGTGGACATGCAGGTCGATGAAGCCGGGCAGCAGGTAGGGCAGGTCGTTGTCGGCCGGATCGCAAGGCTGGCCTTCGACGGACACGACCTTGCCGTGGGCGTGGATCAGGCGGCCGCGAACCCAGCCATGGGCGGTGAGGATGTTGTCTTCGGACATGGGCAGTCTCTGATGTCTGGGGAGGCAGCGCTAGCGCCGGAGCTCGGCGACAAAGTCGTAGTAATCGTTGCGGCAATAGGTGTCGGTGACTTCGATGGGCGTGTTGTCCTCCAGGTAGCCGACCCGGGTCATCAGCAACATGGCGGTGCCCGGGGCGATGCCCACCAGGGCGGCGAACTCGTCCGAGGCATTGATCGCCTGGATGTGCTGCAGGGCGCGCACCACCGGTTTGCCGATGCTGTCGAGAAATTCGTAGAGCGAAGCGCCAATGGCCTGGGGCTTGGGGATGATGGCGGCGGGCAGGGTGCTCATCTCGATGGCCATGACCGTGTCGTCGGCCTTGCGCAGGCGCTTGAGCCGCGCGACCTTGTCGGTGGGCGACAGGCCCAGGCGGATCAGCTCTTCGTGGGTCGGCGGGGTGATCTCCCGTTCGAGCCACTGGGAACCGGGCACGAAACCCTTGAGCCGCAGCATTTCGCTGAAGCCGCTGAGGCGTGACAGCGGTTGTTCCAGGCGCGGGGTGATGAACGTGCCCGAGCCTTGGTTGCGGCGGATCAGGCCTTGTTCGAACAACACTTCCAGTGCCTTGCGGGCGGTGACCCGGGAAATGCCGAGTTGTTCGCTCAAGCTGCGTTCGGACGGCATGGCTTGTTCGGCTTTCCATTGGCCGGCGTGGATCGCGGCTTCCAGGTTGCGGGCCAGTTGCAGGTACAGCGGTGTGGCTTGGGTGTCGTCGGGGCGTAGGGCCTGGATGTCGTTCATGGGGTGTCCGATGCGGTTGTTGGGGTGTTGTCGCTCGGTGATGGGGTGGAAATTAATACCACTTGAATACCACGTCAATGTGGATGGCCTTTGGGTTTCTGGGATTGTCGGGGGGATTTTTGGGAGTGGATTTCAAGTGGTATTATTTTTGGTCGTTTTGGTGGAAGAGGACCGTAGCTGCTAAGGGGGGCTTTGGGGGAAGTGGTATTTGCGCTTTGGTGATGGGGGCTGGTTGGATTTATTTTTTATGCCGACCGGCGGTTGGGTTGAGGTGTGGTGTGTATATCCGTTGCTGCGGTAACGGCCACTGGTGATTCCGCCCTTACGGCGGGTTACTTTGGCAAACGCCCCAAAGTAACCAAAGGTCTGTGCCCCACCACTCGGCACCTCGCCTAGGCTCGGTGTGCCCTCACTCCGGCATTGCTCCGTGGGCCCGCCGCGAAGGGCCATCCATGGCCCAGAGCGGCTAACCCGGCATCCATGCCGGGTTGCCCACTACGCAATACCTGCGTTCGGCCAGCGTGGTTAACGGGGCGTGAAGATCAAAAGCAAAAGCAAAGCAAAGCAAAGCAAAAGCAAAAGCAAGGCGGCCTTGCCGCCGACCTGCTTTTTGAGCGCACGCGTTCCCCTGTGGGAGCGAGCCTGCTCGCGATGGCGTCGGTTCATGCAGCACTTTTCAAACTGGCCCACCGCTATCGCGAGCAGGCTCGCTCCCACAATTGATCGGGGACAGCGGAAAAAGATAGGTCGCCTTCGCGAGCAAGCTTTGCTCCCACAAGTGGATTCAGGTACAGCCGGAAAAGTCAGGCCGGCCACTAGGCCGCCTCGCTTTTGCTTTTGCTTTTGCTTTTGATCTTGATCTTAGACGCCCCGTAAACCACAAGGGCCGAACGCAGGCGTTGCGTAGTGGGCAATCCGGCATGGATGCCGGATTAGCCGCGCTGGGCCATGGATGGCCCTTCGCGGCGGGCCCACGGAGCAACGCCGGAGTGAGGGAACACCTCGCCTTGGCGAGGTGCCCAGTGGTGGGGCAAAGCGCTTTTGGTTACTTTTGGCGCTCTTCCAAAAGTGACCCGCCGTAAGGGCGGAACCCTTAGTGGCCGTTACCGAAGAAATGGATATACACACCTACTGGCATTTGCAGGCGATTGAAATCATCAGCGATCTATCGCGCGGTCTGTCAGACGCACCGAAGTTTCCGACAAGTTTTTAAGGTTGTCCCTCGGAAACGGTGGCTCTAGCCTGTGGGTGTCGCTGCCAATTCAGCGACCGGATTTGACCGTCCGAGAATCTAGACGCGCCAGCGTTCCAAGACCTAGTTCAGGCGTTTTTCTTTCGTCTGAGGTATCGTGTCGCGGCGGCTGTGCGTGGGACGTCTTCGGACGTGCCGGATTCCTGATTCCCGGTCGGTCAACCCGCGTACAGCTGCCACTTTTTGTTTGACCGCAGAAGGTTGGTAGCTCCACCGAATCAGGAGCTGCACATGATCAAAGAAACCCCAAACCCTCCAAAACCCACCTCCACCTTCCCCTACGGTGACTACGTCCCCGAAAAACTCCAGGAGGCCGGCGACCGTGCGCTGGACTACTACCTCAAGCCTGACGACAGCGACCCAGCCCCCGAACCCACATCGCAGCTGTTCATCGTGGCAGACAGCGTCGACACCGAAGTCCTGCTAGCCAACCTCAGCGAAACCCTGGCTTCGGCCAATGCCATGCTCAGCGACCTGGCCTTCGATCTTGACGGCTCGCGGCGGCATGTGGCGCTGGGGGTGGCGCAGATGATTGAGTTGGGCGCGCTGTTGGCGGACAAGGCGCTGGATCGGGTGGAGCTACGGGCTTGATGGCGTAAGGACCGGCGCCATCGCGAGCAGGCTCGCTCCCACAGGGAGGTGTTCACAGATGTGTGGACCCCCTGTGGCGAGGGGATTTATCCCCGCTGGGGCGCGCAGCGGCCCCAAAGCAAGCGACTCAATCTGCCTGACGCACCGGGTTGTTTGGCTTTAGGGCCGCTGCGCAGCCCAACGGGGATGAATCCCCTCGCCACAAAAGCCCTCATGTCGCAACAAGGCTTCCATGCCTCAACAAGCGCTTGCCGCATAAGAGACAGACGCTACGGCCGGATCTCGATCATCGTGCCATCCGGCACCAGGTTCCAGACTTCGCGCATGTCCACATTGCGCATGGCAATGCAGCCATTGGTCCAGTCCAGGGTGTGGAACAGCTGTTCAGGGTTTTCTTCGCTGTCCGGTGTGCCGTGGATCATGATCATGCCCCCAGGGTCCACGCCTTCGCGTCGGGCGCGGGCAGCATCGCTGATGTTGGGGTAGGAGATGTGCATCGACAGGTTGAAACGGTCACTGACCTTGCGCCAGTCGATCCAGTAGAAACCTTCAGGGGTGCGCTTGTCGCCTTCGATCAGCTTGGGGCCTTTCTTGGCGCCCCTGCCGAGGGATATACGATAGGTCTTGAGCGGTTTGCCGTCGCTGATCAATTGCAACTGATGGGCGGACTTGAGTACCAGCACCTTTTCGATGGGCTTGCCGTCGTATGCTCCCACCGCAGAAGCCTGGGACACAGCAGCGAACGACAAGCAGAACAGCACAAGCAACCAGCGCATTGAAATATCCCTAGGGGCGTCGTGACGATATGGTTTTTCAGGTCCTGGCAGGCTGAGCCAGCGGCGGGATCGATTCGGATCGCACCGGGTAATGCTCGGTGCGTCGGTCAGCATAAAAATATTCCAGGGTCCGGCCCACCGTACGAAAAGCCAGTTCGTCCCAGGGAATGTCCGCTTCTTCGAACAGCTTCACTTCCAGGCTCTCGGGTCCGGCGGCGAAATCCTCGTCCACCAGCTCGGCGCGGAAGAATACATGGACCTGGCTGATGTGCGGTACGTCGATCAACGTATAGATGCTTAAATTTCGCACCCGGGCGCAGGCTTCCTCGGCGGTTTCGCGCTCGGCGGCCTGTTCGATGGTTTCACCGTTTTCCATGAAGCCCGCCGGCAGTGTCCAGTAACCGCGTCGCGGCTCGATGGCGCGTCGGCACAGCAGGACTTTGCTGCCCCAGGTCGGTACGCAACCGGCCACGATGTTGGGGTTCTGGTAGTGGATGGTGTGGCAGGTGTCGCAGACAAAGCGCAGGCGCGAGTCGCCTTCGGGTATGCGCTGGGTCACCGGGTTACCGCACTGGCTGCAGAATTTCATGCTTGGGTTCCTGAATGCTGCGCCTATCTTGGCGTGCGGGACGGGTGTCGGCAAGTTGTCGTTTCGCGACACGTCGCCGTCCGGGGGTTGGGCCGCTTGAACGATTGGTGCATGATGCAAGGTAGCGAATAAATCGAGAAGTCTCATGCTGGACGAGCTACTGCATCGAGTAAGCAACCATATCCCGCGTGACCTGCAGGCCGACCGACGTTTCCCTGAAGCCGCGGTACTGGTGCCGATCACCCGCAGTGACGAGCCGGAGCTGGTACTGACCTTGCGCGCCAGCGGGCTCTCGACCCATGGCGGCGAAGTGGCTTTCCCCGGTGGGCGGCGCGACCCGGAGGACCCGGACCTGGTGTTCACCGCCCTGCGTGAAGCCGAAGAGGAAATCGGCTTGCCCCCCGGTCTGGTGGAAGTGATCGGCCCTCTCAGCCCGTTGATTTCGCTGCATGGCATCAAGGTCACGCCTTATGTCGGGGTGATTCCGGATTTCGTCGAGTATCACGCCAACGATGCCGAGATCGCCGCGGTATTCAATGTACCGCTGGAGTTTTTCCGCAAGGATCCCCGCGAACACACCCATCGCATCGATTACCAGGGCTGCAGTTGGTACGTGCCCAGCTACCGTTTTGGCGAGTACAAGATCTGGGGCCTGACGGCGATCATGATCGTCGAGCTGGTGAACCTGCTGTTCGACGCCGGCACCGACCTGCACAAACCACCCAGAAGCTTCATCAATACCTGAGCCCGAGGATCCTCATGAAATACCGCCTGGGCGATGCCCGTGTCGAAACCCACCCACAGAGCTGGGTCGCGCCCAACGCCACGCTGGTGGGCAAGGTCCGCCTCGAAGAAGGCGCCAGCGTCTGGTTCAACGCCGTGCTGCGCGGCGATAACGAGTTGATCCTGATCGGCAAGGACAGCAACGTGCAGGACGGCACGGTGATGCACACCGACATGGGCTTCCCACTGACCATCGGCACTGGCGTGACCATTGGCCATAACGCCATGCTCCACGGTTGCACGGTGGGGGATTACAGCCTCATCGGCATCAATGCAGTGATTCTCAACGGCGCGAAGATCGGCAAGAACTGCATCATTGGCGCCAACGCGCTGATCGGCGAAAACAAGGAAATCCCCGACGGTTCGCTGGTGATGGGCTCGCCTGGCAAGGTCGTGCGGGAATTGACCGAGGCGCAGAAGAAAATGCTCGAGGCCAGTGCGGCGCATTACGTCCACAACGCGCAGCGCTACGCCCGCGACCTGGCCGAGCAGGAATCATGAACAACGCCGAACGCCCGGTGCCCTCGCCCTGCGTGAACATTTGCTCGCTGGACGATGACGACGTCTGCACCGGCTGCCAGCGCACCGTGTCCGAGATCACCCGTTGGCGCAGCATGGACAACGATGAACGGCGTAGCGTATTGGCCTTGTGTCATGAGCGGGCGAAGGTCAGTGGGTTGGTGTGGATGTTGCCGGGAAGGTCTTGAGTACAAGTCCCCTGTGGCGAGGGGATTCATCCCCGCTGGGCTGCACAGCAGCCCCAAGATCAGGCGACTCGGTGAGTCAGGCAGATTGAGTTCACAGTGATGGGGCTGCTATGCAGCCCAGCGGGGATAAATCCCCTCGCCACAGGGGCGGTAGCCACAGAGGCAGTAGCAGTCTTCTAATGCCGTTGCCCCATCCACCGATCCAACCCCACCATCCCCAGCGCAATCCCGACAAACCCCAGCAATATCCCCCCGGCGTTGATGAACACCTGTGGATAACCCAAGTTTGCCACGTCGATGAAAGGGTAGGGGTACGCCCCCAGGAAACTCCCCCGCAACAGGACATGGGCGAAATACACCACGGGGTAAATCACCCAGAGCCCGATATGCCACAGGCGCAGGGTGCCTTTGGGCACGCACCGCCACCAATAGGCGATGAACAGCAGTGGCATCACGTCGTGTAGCAACTCGTCGGCCACGAACTGCCAGCCTTCGGGTTGCCAGAGATGGCGCAGCAGCAGGTTATAAGCCAGGCCGACCAGGGCGATGCTCACGGCGATTCCGCTGCTGACGGCGGGCCGCAGGAACCAGCGCCGGGCGGCCGATTCGCGGCGGGTCACTTCGCAGGTCAACACCACGGCCACCAGGGTGTTGGTCAGCACGGTGAAGAAGCTGAAGACATTCACCAGGCCGCCCAGCAGGCTCGCACCCAGTTCCCAGCGCCCCAACAGAACCAAATACAGCTGGATGCTCAATCCCGCCCAGCCCAGCAGCGCCGCCACCGATACGAAGCGCTGTCGAAGGTTCATGATTCAGACCGGCCGCTTGGTACGCATCAGCTTGATATACAGCCGCTCGACTTTCTCCCGCGCCCACGGGGTCTTGCGCAGGAAAGTCAGGCTCGATTTGATGCTCGGGTCGCTCTTGAAGCAACGGATATCGATGCGTTCGGCCAGGCCCGACCATTCGTAGTGCTGCACCAGGGCGTTGAGGATTTGCTCCAGCGTCACGCCGTGCAGGGGGTTGTTGTGCTGTTCGGTCATGGAGGTATTTGCGTGAAGGGAATAGGCGCGCACCTTAGCCGAGGTGCCCATGGGTTGGAAGTCTAGTGGCAACACTGTTACCGGATTCGAAAAGATTCATGTCGGTAAAAGCGCTTTCTCTATCGGGAGCGGGACATTATTCTTGCGCCGCTTGCTGAAACGGTTCTTCTGACGTACCAGAATCTTGGAAGATAGCGCTGTCTTGCCCTGCAGTCCCATGTGGGAGCGAGCCTGCTCGCGATGGCGGCGGATCAGCCAACACGCTTGTTGAAGGTGACGCCGCCATCGCGAGCAGGCTCGCTCCCACAAGGGCTTGCTACTAACTGATCAGCTTTTTACTGAACCATGCCTGCACAGGATCGTCATCTACAGTGATTACTTGCGCGGGACTCCTTAAATATCACGGAGAATCACACTATGAGCACTGAAGGTGCTTCGAATCGAGGCCGTCTGCTACCGAGTCTGCTCGGCATTCTGCTTCTATTGATGGGCCTGGCCCTGTTGGCCGGCGGGGTCAAGCTGAGCACGCTTGGCGGTTCGTGGTATTACCTGCTGGCCGGGATCGGCCTGGCACTGACCGGCGTGCTGCTGATCATGGCCCGCGGTGCGGCCCTGGGCCTGTACGCGCTGGTGCTGTTCGCCAGTACGGTATGGGCCTTGTGGGAAGTGGGCCTGGATTGGTGGCAACTGGTACCGCGCCTGGCGATGCTGTTCGCCCTGGGCATCGTCATGTTGTTGCCATGGTTCCGCCGTCCGCTGCTGACGGCCGACGCATCTCCCATGGGCACCCGCGCATTGGGCGCCGCCGTGGTCATCGCCGGTGTCGCGGCGCTTGCCAGCCAGTTCACCAACCCGGGTGAAATCAAGGGGCAGTTGGACCGCGACAACGTCGCGGGCATGGCCAACACCGCACCGGCAATGCCCGACGGCGACTGGAACTCCTATGGCCGCAGCGCCCATGGCGACCGTTATTCGCCGCTGGCGCAGATCACGCCGCAGAACGTCAGCAAGCTGGTTCCGGCCTGGACCTATCGCACCGGCGACCTGCCGGGGCCGAACGACCCGGGCGAGACGACCGCTGAAAACACCCCGTTGAAAGTCAACGGCATGCTCTACGTGTGCACGCCCCACAGTCAGGTGATTGCCCTGGAGCCTGAAACCGGCAAGGAAATCTGGCGTTTCGATCCGAAGCTTTCCACGCAGAAGGCGGAAAACTTCAAGGGTTGGGCCCACATGACCTGCCGTGGCGTGAGCTATCACGATGACGCCGTGTACGCCTCTGCCGAGCAGAGCCCCACCGGTACTGCCAGCACCACGCCGGCCAGCACCGTGTGCCCGCGCCGGATCTTCCTGCCGACCGCCGACACCCGTCTGATCGCCCTCAACGCCGACACCGGCAAGATGTGCGAAGACTTCGGGGATAAAGGCCAGGTCGACCTGACCGCCAACATCGGTGGCTTCACCGCGGGGGGGTACTACTCCACCTCGCCTCCGGCCGTCACCCAGAACCTGGTGGTGATCGGCGGCCACGTCACCGACAACGTTTCCACTGACGAGCCAAGTGGCGTCATCCGCGCTTACGACGTGCACACCGGCAAACTGGTATGGAACTGGGACAGCGGCAACCCGGACGACACCACGCCGATTGCCGAGGGCCAGACCTACACCCGCAATTCGCCGAACATGTGGTCCATGTTCAGCGTCGATGAAAAACTCGGCATGCTCTACCTGCCGATGGGCAACCAGACTCCCGACCAGTTCGGTGGCCTGCGTACCCCGGAATCGGAAAAATACTCCGCCGGCCTGACCGCGCTGGACATCGCCACCGGCAAGGTGCGCTGGTACTTCCAGTTCACCCATCACGACCTGTGGGACATGGACGTCGGCGGTCAACCGACCCTGATGGACATGAAGACCGCCGACGGCGTGAAGCCGGCCGTACTGGCTTCGACCAAACAGGGCAGCATCTACGTGCTGGACCGCAGCAACGGCCAGCCGATCATCCCGATCAAGGAGATCCCGGTGCCGCAAGGTGCGGTGGAAGGCGACCACACCTCGCCGACCCAGCCGATGTCCGACCTGAACTTCGTGCCGCCGGTCCTCAAGGAACGCGACATGTGGGGCGTGACGCCATTCGACCAGATGCTCTGCCGGATCGACTTCAAGTCGCTGCGCTATGACGGCATGTTCACGCCGCCGTCGCTGCAGGGTTCCATCGTTTACCCGGGTAACTTCGGGGTATTCGACTGGGGCGGTATCTCGGTTGACCCGGTGCGCCAGATCGCCTTCGTCAACCCGAGCTACATGGCGTTCAAGTCGAAGCTGGTACCGGCGGCCGAAGTGGCCGGTGGTCCGGGTCGCAAGAGCGAAACCGAAGGCGTGCAGCCGAACAAGGGCGCGCCCTATGGCGTGATCCTCGAAGCGCTGCTGTCGCCCATGGGCCTGCCCTGCCAGGCACCGGCCTGGGGCTATGTGGCCGCAGTCGACCTGACCAACAACAAGACCCTGTGGAAACACAAGAACGGCACCGTGCGTGACAGCTCGCCGGTGCCGATCCCGCTGAGCATGGGCGTACCGAGCCTGGGCGGCACGTTCACCACCGCCGGTGGCGTGGCGTTCCTGAGCGGCACCCTCGACCAGTACCTGCGTGCCTATGACGTGAAAAACGGCAAGCAACTGTGGGAAGGCCGCCTGCCCGCTGGCGCCCAGACCACGCCGATGACCTACACCGGCAAGGACGGCAAGCAATACGTGCTGGTCGTTGCTGGCGGTCATGGTTCCCTGGGCACCAAGCAAGGTGACTATGTGATCGCGTACAAACTGCCGGATTAAGCCTGACCGGCGCTCATGAAAAAGGCGACGCCCTTGCGGGTGTCGCCTTTTTCATTGCCACACTGTTCTGTGACAAGAGATTCATCTGTGGAAGGACATTATCTGTGGCGAGGGGATTTATCCCCGCTGGGCTGCGAAGCAGCCCCAAACCCAGCCGACCCGATGGGTCAGACAAATTTAATCCACAGTAATGGGAGCGGGGATAAATCCCCTCGCCACAGGGGCTTTGCGCAGCCTTAGAGTTCGATCTTCACCGCCTGCGAAGCCCGGGTCGCCTTGGCGCGGGCGGCTTCGATGGATTCGTCGCGGGCCAGGGCCACGCCCAGGCGGCGTTGGCCGTTGACCTCCGGTTTGCCAAACAGACGCAGCGCGGTGTCCGGCTCGCTCAGGGCGACGCCCAGGTTGGCGAAAGCGGTCTGGGTTGACTGGCCTTCCACCAGGATCACCGCCGACGCCGACGGGCCGAACTGACGGATCAGCGGGATCGGCAGGCCGAGGATGGCGCGGGCGTGCAGGGCGAACTGCGACAGGTCCTGGGAAATCAGCGTTACCAGCCCGGTGTCGTGTGGGCGCGGAGAGACTTCGCTGAACCACACCTGATCGCCCTTGATGAACAGCTCGACGCCGAACATCCCACGTCCGCCGAGGGCCTCGGTCACGGCCTTGGCGACGCGCTCGGATTCGGCCAGTGCCGCCGGGCTCATGGCCTGGGGCTGCCAGGATTCCTGGTAATCGCCTTTCTCCTGGCGGTGACCGACCGGCGCGCAGAAGGTGGTGCCGCCGATATGACGCACGGTCAGCAAGGTGATTTCGTAGTCGAAGTCGATAAAGCCCTCAATGATCACCCGGCCCTTGCCGGCGCGGCCGCCTTCCTGGGCGTAGTCCCAGGCTTTCTGCACGTCGTCGCTGCCGCGCAGCAGGCTCTGGCCTTTGCCCGACGAGCTCATCACCGGCTTGACCACGCACGGGAAACCGAGGGTTTCAACGGCCTTGCGGTAGTCTTCCACGGTGTCGGCGAAGAAGTACGGCGAGGTCGGCAAGCCCAGCTCTTCGGCGGCCAGGCGGCGGATGCCTTCGCGGTTCATGGTCAGCTGCGCGGCGCGGGCGGTGGGGATCACGGTGAAGCCTTCGGCTTCCAGTTCCACCAGGGTGGCGGTGGCGATGGCTTCGATTTCCGGCACGATGAAGTGCGGTTTCTCGGCCTCGATCACCGCACGCAGGGCGGCGCCGTCGAGCATGTTGATCACATGGCTGCGATGGGCCACTTGCATGGCCGGCGCGTTGGCGTAGCGATCCACGGCGATCACTTCCACGCCCAGGCGCTGCAATTCGATTACCACTTCCTTGCCCAGTTCGCCGCTGCCACACAACAAAACGCGGGTCGCGGTGGGCGACAAGGGAGTTCCGATACGGGTCATCTGAAGGTCCTCAAACAGGAGCGGATCATCGAGGGTTGCGCGCCGGGCGAGCTTCCCATAGGGAGAAAGCGCGGCATTTTACATGAACCACGGGGTTTGGCTTCAGCCGGCGACGGCCTGTTTGCGCAAACGCCAGGCCATGATCAGCCAGACGGCGGTGACCCCGGCGAATTTCGAGGCCAGGGCGGTGATCACCACGGGTGGGGTCAGGGCGTCGATCAGGCCGAAGAAAATGAAGGTGTCGAGGGGAATGCTCAGCGCCGAGCTGATCCACAACCGATCATGCAGCGGACGCTTGGTGATCGTGAACACCAGCCAGTCGATGCACTCGGACACCGCAAACGCTGTGGCGCTGGCCAGGGCGATGGTCGGGTCCGAAGTAACGTAGGACAACACCAGCGCCGCCAGCATCGCCGCGATGGCGCCATGGCCGAACCGGGTCTGCACCATGTCCCGCAGGATAAACACCAGGCCACCCCAGGCCGACCAGATGATGTCCAGGTGCGGTGCGGCGGAAAAGGCGAAATTGATCAGCACGACGCTGGCGATGTAGGCGATCAGGAAAAGCATGGAATACCTGGTTCAGTAAGTAGTAACGGCAACGATAATTCTGTGGCAGGAGGGCATCTGTGGCGAGGGGATTTATCCCCGTTGGGCTGCGAAGCAGCCCCATCACTGTAGTCTCAATCTGCCTGACACCCCGAGTTGGCTGGGTTCAGGGCTGCTACGCAGCCCAGCGGGGATAAATCCCCTCGCCACAGATGAATCTGCCTTGCCACAGATGAATCTGCCTTGCCCTGGCAGGCCGGGTTTGTCAGAGGATTACTCCTCCTCGTTATCATCCGCCTTCCAGTAGCCCACCGCCTTCACAAAGTCCTGATCCAACCCTTTCTCTTCCAGCAACACCTTGCGAATCTGCCGCGCCACCTTGCTTTCGGTGGCGACCCAGGCGTACAGCTTGCCGCCAGGCACTTCCAGTTGGCGCACGGTGGTCAGCAGGCTGTCCTGGCGACCTTCGCGCAGCACCCAGATCACGTGGACCTGGGCCGGGCTTTGCAGAACCTGCTGTTCGGCACCGTTTTCCACCTCCACGACCACCAGCGCCCGGCGGTTGGGCGCCAGGCCTTCGAGGCGGCGGGCGATGGCGGGCAGGGCGGTTTCGTCGCCGATCAGCAGGTAGCTGTCGAAGATGTCCGGCACGATCATCGAGCCCCGTGGCCCGCCGATGTGAAGGGATTGTCCAGGCTCGGCCTGGGCCGCCCAGGTCGAGGCGGGGCCGTCGCCATGGAGCACGAAATCGAGGTCCAGTTCCAGGGTCTCCAGGTCGTAGCGGCGTGGGGTGTAGTCGCGCATTTGCGGCAGAGAACCCTGGGCCTTTCCGGCGCTGGGGTCGAAGGTCTCCAGGGCGGCCCGTTCCTCGGCGTTCTGGGGGAAAAACAGTTTCACGTGATCATCCGTGCCCAGGCTGACGAACCCGGTCAGTTCCGGCCCGCCGACGGTGATGCGGCGCATGCGCGGTGTCAGGTCCACCACCCGCAGCACTTGCAGGCGACGGCGCTTGATCTCGTGGCTGACACGGTGAATGGTGCTTGGATCGATTTCAGTCATCGCTTGACTCCGAAACAGGTGGACGGGTGGGGCCGTCAATGATGGCTTTGGCGGTGTCGTTGAGCAGGTCGCGTATCCGCAGGATTTCTTCCGGGCTCCAGCGGTCCTGGTGCCTCTGCAGGGCACGACGCAGGTTACCCACCGCTTCGTGGATTTCAGCCGGTCGATCCTGCTCGCGCAGGATGCGCTTGCTGGCTTCAATGCGCATCCGCACGCCCTCCAGCGCCTCGGCCTGGTCGTGAAGGAACAGGCGTCCGGCATCGGTTGCGCTGTAGCATTTTTTCCCGCCCTCGGCGTCCCCGCTGACCATCTTACTCATTTCCAGGTGGGTCAGGGTGGGGTAGATCACGCCGGGACTCGGGGTGTAGGCGCCGTCGAACATGGCCTCGATCTGGCGAATCAGTTCATAACCGTGACAAGGCTTTTCGGCGATCAGTGCCAACAGCAGCAACTTCAGGTCGCCGGCGGCGAACACCCGTGGACCGCGCCCACCGCGCTCACGACCGGGCGGGCGCCGTTCGAAGCCATCGCGATAGTCTTGTTCGCGAATGGGAGAGGAATAAGGAACTGTCATCTATCTGCTCTCTGTTCTGCATAAATAGAACCGAGATATATCTTTGACTTCAGATATATCATCGACTATAGATATATCTTTGTTAAAAGATATATCTCGGTTGCGTCATACTTGAAATGAAACAAGACCTTACCTGAATAACTTATGGGTGCGGGACGAAACCGGATGGGCGTCTGGGTGTTTTAACCGCAACTAGTGAGAATGTCGGAAGTCTCTTACATTCAAAGTCACGCTTTATCGAAAATCGCGTATTTTTCGTTGTTTCGCATGCGTGATTTACTACATGACTCTGCGAACTTTCCTGCTTATTTTTAATTAAAGAGCGACGATCATGCACCGGCGTTGAAGGAGCACGCCAAGCTGTATTGGTGTGCAACTTCGGCCCTTCTCTCTTTATTGCTATGAACAGGTGTTAACAATGCTCATGAAAATCGTAACCGCCGCTTCCCTGACCGCTGCGGCCCTGAGTTCTTCGCTGGCCTTCGCTGCCGATGATGCACGTTCGGCGATCCACATCACCGCGAATATCCCGACCATGCAGTTCCATGTGCAGCCACGCGACGGGAACTGGGGTAAGGACGAGACCATGACCTACAACACGGTCAACGGCACCCTGACTTCGCTGCGTCAGACCTACGACGTGAAGAACACCGACGGTTCGGTCAATGCCTACATCGAAGGCGGCCCGGCTTCGCTGTACAACGGTAGCGATGCCATCGCCCTGACCACCTCCTTCAACGGCGTCACACTGACCGCCCAGTCCCAGGAGGTGGTGGACGATGCAACCTCCACTCCAGGTACCCAGGCCGAGATGACCATCACCCCGGCCAAGCCGCTTGCGACCCAGAATGGCGTGTACACCGCCGACATGACCGTCATCTTCGACGCCGTGCCGCGCCCGTAAGGCTATTCGTTGTCCGGTGAGCCTCACCTCGCTGGCAGCAGGCCGGCCGGTTCTCCCCAGCCGGTCGGCCTGAACCTGAAACACCCGAAAGCTCGCTGATTATGAGAGTCCGTTGATGTTACCGATGACACCCATCGCGGGTGCGCTCGCGCTGTTGTTTTGCGCGAGTGCATTGGCCGCGCCGACTGCCCCCGGTACTACACCGACAAGCCTGCTGTCCCAGGCCAAGGGCCTGCCGGCGGAGTTTGAAGCCCACTTCTTCGATGTGCCCTTGGCGGTTCGTATTGAACTCAATCAACAGTATCTCGGTGAAGCCATGGTGGTCTTGACGCGGGATGATCGCATTACCCTGCTTGAGTTCACCGATACCCACGACAGCACGATCAAAGCCGCCGAGCGGGACCAATGGGAGCAGACGCTCAAGCAAGGACAACTGCTAGGCGCCTGTGAAAAGAACTGCACCGCCGGACTGCTTGCCGTGCACTACAGCCTTGAAAACTCACTGGTGTCGATCCTCACCCGGGATGTCGAGCGCGGTACCGAAGCCCTGCGTTATCACGATCAGCCCCAGGGCGGCAGCCTCGGCCTGATCTTCAATAACCAACTCAATATCAATGGTGGCCAGGAACAGGACACCGGTGGGCGCTATGGCCTCAACGCCAGTTCCAGCGTGGGTAACTGGAGCCAGTCCCTGGACCTTCAGCTTTCTCGCCTGGGCGGGCCTGACGACAAGGTCTACCACGCCGTCCATGAACTCTTTACCCAACGCGAGTTGGAAGGCCATTTTTTCCGCCTGGGTTATTTCACCCCCAGCTCCGATGGCTTGAACCGCCAGATCCGTTCGTTCGGTGCCAACCCGGACACCGCATTGGGCGTGATGTACGGCAGCTCCGACAGCCTGGTGATCGAGAATCCCAAGCCCAGCGTCTACCCCATCTACGTCACCGCGAGCCGTCAGGCTTCGGTGGAGATTTATCGCAGTGGCCTGCTGATCAATACCCAGGCCGTCAGCGCAGGCTTGCAAAGCCTGGACACCCGCCCATTGCCCGGCGGTATCTACGAAGTGGAAGTGCGGCTGATCGAGGACGGACAAACCACCGCCACCAGCCAGGAACTGGTGTACAAGCCGAACAATTGGAACAGTACCGAGGAGCGCTGGCGCTACAACCTGTTCGCCGGTCGCGAAACCCGGCTCTGGAGCAACTGGGAAGACCAACCCTCCGGGTTCACGACGGCGGGGATTGGCCTCAACTACCTGCTGCACCCACGGGTGATCGTCGGCGGTTCCACACGCCAGGTGCAGGACAAGCTGCAAGTCGGCACGTCGATAGACTGGACGCTGGCCTCCCACACCAGCCTGTACGCCAACGTCTACCACACCGAGCAGTACGGCAACGGCATGGACATGCAAGCCCTGTACAGCTACGGCCACGGCAGCCTCGTCGCCAGCCACAACCGCAGTTGGCTGGACACCCGCAACACCTACGAGACCCTGCCGGACGGCACCCGCATCCGGCAACGCAACGTGTTCGTCGGCCAGACCAGCAACTCGTCGCTGTCGGTCAATCATCGCTTGAGCAACAAGTCCTCCGTCAACGGACGGCTGGCCTATAGCGAAGGCAATGTCCAGGGCACGGGCCTGGACCTGGGCTGGACCCAGCGCGGCAAGTTGCGTGGCAGCGATGCCAACTGGCGGTTGTCGCTGTTCGATCGCCCCGGTACCTCGAGCACCAGCGACCGTCGCAATCGCGGCGTGGACCTGAGCGTCAGCGTGGCCTTGGGCGGGCCGGGCGAATACTGGTCGGGCAGCATCGGCACCCGCACCTCCCGCGAAGGTGACCGGGACAACAACGCGTCACTGACCTACCGTCGCGACCTCCAGGATCACGTACTGCAAAACGTCTCCGGCACGGCGCTGGCCGACACCTATGGCGTGGGCCTGTCCGGCATCGCCAGCTTCAGCACCGAGTCGCTCTACGGCGACGGTTTCGTCCAGCGCTCCTCCTATAACGACAACCTCACCGGCGGCCTGAACCTGAGCAGCACCGTGGCTGTCGGCGGCCAGAAAGCCGTCTTCACGGGTGTGCCCCAGGGCCGTGGCGCCGGAATGATCGTCGATGTGGAAACCGAGCTGGACAACATCGTCCTGCGCGCCGACGACCTGACCGGCGGCAGCACCATCTTGCATCCGGGCCGTAACTTTGTGCCGATCACCGCCTACCGCAACAGCATGGTGACCTTCGACTTCGAGGGCGTGCATCCACCGGCGGCGAGTATCGAGCCGGCACGCACCCGTTATCACCTGAACAAGGGCGGCGTGGACTATCGCAAGGTCAACGTGTTGAAAACCGTGACCGTGCTCGGGCGCCTGCTGGACGAACAGGGGCAGCCGCTCAAGGGCCATCACGTGATCAACCACGCCAGCCGCGGGGTCAGCGAGGCGGACGGATTCTTCTCCATGGAGATGAATGCCGCGTCCCCGACCCTGGAAGTGCGTTATGGCAACGAGTTGTTCTGCCGCTTCCGCCTCGACCCGGAAACCGCCAGCGACGAAGGCGATGTGTTGATGATCGGCGACCTGCGCTGCACGCCGGACAGTCTGGCCGATAGTTCGCTGGCCGCGGCCGACCCGGCGAAGCAGCGCTCATGAGGCCGTGGGAGCAAAGCTTGCTCGCGATAAACGATAACGCCGTTTGCGTGAAGACCGAGGCGCCTGCATCGCGGGCAAGCCTTGCTCCCACTGTGAAATTTTCTCCCAAAAACCAGCAGGGATTCGCTTTGATGTATGAGGTTGTATAGATGAAATTCTTATCGGTAGCCGTGAGCAGCGTGGTCTCGATGCTGTTGCTTGCCTGTGTGCCTGCCGCCAATGCCGTGAGCCGGGATATCACTGCGATATTCCGGCCCGATGCTTCGAAACCAAACCTGAATCAATTTACCAATACCACGCCGGTCAGTGGCTATTGCACAGTCTTTCCGGCGGATTGCGCGGCCACAAAAATATTCAGTATTCAGTTGCCTGTCAGCTTCAGCTCGGTCGGCCCTATTCAGGCGAATCATACTGACTACCGGCAAGGGGCGACGTTCAAGGTACCCGCCAACTGGCGTACCGCCCAGGTGACTCATGCCGGTACGGGGGAAACTGAAACCGTTGAAGTACGCTTTTCGGGAATCGGCTCGAGATATCGCCTTCCGATGGACGTGCTAGAACTGATAGGTAATCCAAGCATAGACCTTACGCTGGCACACAACCGGCTATGGGGCGGTTATGGGCATAGTTGGGTGAACCCCCCTTCACCTTGCGGATATACCGGACACGGAGGTTTGAACGCGACGACTTACCGGTTTTTCTGGAAGACCCGAGTCGAAGCGGCTTGCTCCAAAAAGAGTAGTTTTTTGATCCCTAGCCTGGTCTACGACTATCTGGACTTTGCCTACGAATTGCGCACCCCGAACCCCTTGAAAATGTCGAGTGGTTTGTACACGGGGTCTTTGACCTACAGCATTGGGCCGGGCCAGGATCTGGACATGGGCGATATCATGATCCCCTCCGATCCGATACTCACGTTCGATTTCAGGCTGACGGTCGAGCACACCCTCAAGGTCGAAGTTCCCCCCGGCGGCAACCGCGTGGAACTGGTGCCCCAGGAAGGCTGGCAAGCCTGGCTCAACAGCGGACGCAAGCCAACGCGGCTGTTCCGTGACCAGCGCTTCCATATCTCCGCCTCATCCCGTTTCAAGATGGCAATCGAATGCCAGTACATCAGCGGCAACACCTGCGCGATCGCCGAAACCGACACCGGACACACCGTGCCGGTGGATGTCGGCGTGACCCTGCCCGATGGCTTGACCGATGGCGCCGGGCAACCGGTCAACCGCCGACGACTGATGCGCGACGGCAGTGGCACCGAGTTGTTCCAGCCTGGCTTATACGTCGATCGTCGGCTCGGAATGCTGCATTTCGAAGTGGACCGAACCAGCGTCGAAGCGATGCTCGACACCGGCGCCACTCGCTACACCGGCGATGTCACGGTGATCTGGGATTCGGAAGTTTAAAGGGCATGGATTGGCCAGCCTGAGGCGAAAGGGAAGGTGAGGGATAGATGAGTCGTCTACCAGTAGCAATGCGTAGTGTGGTTTCGGTGATGTTGGTGGCCTGTGCGTCGACGGTCAATGCCGTGAGCAGGGATGTCACCGCCGTCTTCAGGCCTGATCCCTCGATGCCCAACGAAAATACCTTCCGTAACACCACGCCGAACTCGGGTTTTTGCGCCCTGTATCAAGCGATCTGCGAGCGGGAGAAAATATTTAGCATCCAGGTGCCCATGACCTTCAATTCAACCGGCCCCATCCAGGCCAATCATGACAGCCCTCGGCAAGGGGCAATGTTCGATGTGCCCGCCACTTGGCGTTTGGCACAGGTGACCCATACCGGGACAGGCGAAACCGAACTGGTTCAAGTGCGCATATCCGGTGTTGGATCACGCTACCAATTCCCAGTGAATGTCGTTGAGCTCGTGGGCGGCGGCGTGGACGCCTTGACTGCTCACCGCATGTTATGGGGGTCCGATTGGCTTTATGCGCCGTCGCCCTGTCGGGGTACCAATCATGGCACCTATAACCACCATATTTTCAACTTCTTCTGGAAGACACCCGTCGACGGTGTGTGTGCAAAAACGGCCCGATTCCTGATCCCGAGCATGGCCTATATCAACCTGGACTTTGCCTACGAACTGCGCACCCCCAACCCGTTGAAGATGTCGTCCGGCCAATACACCGGGTCCATCATCTACGGCGTCGGGCCGGGGCAGGACTTCGACATGGGCGACATCATGATCCCCAATGACTCGACGATCATGCTCAATTTCAAGCTGAACGTTGAGCACACCCTCAAGGTGGAAGTCCCTCCCGGCGGCAACCGGGTGGAGCTGGTGCCCCAGGAAGGCTGGCAAGCCTGGCTGAACAGTGGGCGCAAACCGACGCGGCTGTTTCGTGACCAGCGCTTCCATATCTCGGCCTCTTCGCGTTTCAAGATGGGGCTCGAATGCCAGCACGTCAGCGGCAATACCTGCGCCATCTCGGAAACCGGCACCGGCCATGCCGTGCCGGTGGACATCAAGGTGACGCTGCCCGAAGGCCTGACCGACGCTGGCGGGCAATCGGTGAACCGGCGCCCCTTGCTACGTGACGGCAGCGGCACCGAGCTGTTCCAGCCGGGTTTTTATGTCGACCGCAGACTCGGGATGCTGCACTTCGAAGTGGCCCGGGGCAGTGTCGAGCAGATGCTGGACAGCGGCGCCCAGGCCTACACAGGCAGCGTCACGGTGATCTGGGATTCAGAAGTCTAGTGGCCTGCCGGCCAAATTTTCAGTGAGTTGCGTTCAACGCATGAGGTTAAGCAAGTGATGAAACATCTATGGGCATGGGTTGGCTTTTCCCTGTTCTGCGGCGTGGCACAGGCCGGTCCGCAGATCGGTGTCGGGGTGGTCTACGACTACCTGGAGGGCAACAAGACCACGTATATGAAGCGGGTGTTCAACGGCGGCACATCGACGGCTTTCGTCAAGGTGAACATCCTGGAAATCATCTACAACGAAGACGGTACCTTCAGCGAGGTACCCCTGCAGAACCAGGCCAGCGCCCAGGCCAGGGATGGCCTGATGGCCAGCCCGGCGCGCCTGATCGTGCCGGCCAACGGTGTGCAGGGCACGCGGCTGCTGTTCATGGGCAACCGCGACAAGGAGCGTTACTTCCGCGTGCGTTTCGTGCCGGTGGTGCCGGAAGCGGAAGACGAATTTGCCGTCAGCGCGGAGGAGCGCGAAGCGTATAAAAAAGAGCGCGTGGCGGCCGGGGTCAAAGTGCTGGCGGGGTACGGCACGGTATTTTTCGTGCGACCCAAGGACACCCGCTTCGACACCGTGATCGATAACAACGCCAATCGCTATGTGCTGCGCAACAACGGCAACAGCGTGGTGGTGATCGATGAGTTCAAGGACTGCGAAGCGAAGAAAGAAAACGAATGCCGGCCGACCACCAAGCATCACGTCATGACCGGTCGCACGTTCTCGTTCGACAAGGAAGCAGGGCGTGAATATCGCTTCACCCTGATCGAAGGCAGCAAGACCCAGAACGTCGAGATCAAGGGCTGACGGCACCCGTCGCCGAACCGTCGTTGACGCAAGAGGTAAATCAAAATGATCAAGACACGGCTACGCCCCCTCGCATTGACGGCCCTGCTGATGCACTGGACCTCGGCCTGGGGGGCGGTCGAGCGGGAAACCTTCGAACTCTACGTGACCATCCCGACGGCCGACTTCTACGTGTTGCCGCTGGACCCACAGTTGGTCCAGCGGGAGCAGCGCCTGCCGTTCAGCACCATCACCTCGGACCTGAGCCCGTTGCGGGCCATTTACGAAGTGAAGAACAGCAATGGCTCGATTGGCGCACGCCTCGGGGAGGAGGCCTATTTGTCCAATGGTCGTGATCGCATCGACCTGCGTGTGCGCTTCAACGGCGTCGAACTGACCCTGGATTCCGCCCAGGTAGTCACGGCCACCGAGGCACGGCCGGGCCGGCAGGTGCCGCTGGAAATCGCCGCCATCAAGCCCGATGACGACTACAAGCCCGGCGACTACTACGGCACGGTGCACATGGTGTTCGACGCCACGGCGCCGTAGGGCCGAACGGCGCACATTGAGTCAGTGCAGAACCCTGTGGCGGCACGGACGCCGCCTCCCAGACAATAACGATGAAAAAGGAAGCAAGCATGTTCAAGCAATTCGTATCCATCATGGCCCTGGGCGCCGGGACCCTGAGTCCTTCGCTGGCATTCGGCGCCGATGATGCGCGCTCGGCCATTCATATCAAGGCGAACATTCCGACCCAGCAGTTTCACGTACAGCCACGGGATCCGGAGTTCGGTAAGGACGAACGCATGTATTACGATCCGATCAAGAATGATCTGAGTGTTTTACGCCAGACCTTTGATGTGAAGAATACCGATGGCTCGATCCATGCGCACTTGCCGCAGGACCAGCCTGATCTGAGTAACGGTAATCAGGCTATTCCGCTGCGGGTCAAGTTCAACAATGTTCGCCTGAGTGCAGTGCCCGTCGAAGTGGTGGACGATGCCACATCTACGCCAGGAACCCAGGCCGAGATGGTCATCAGTGCAGACGCCATTCCTACGACTCTCACGGGGGGCTTGTACACGGTCGGCTTTATCGTGATTTTCGACGCCGTGCCCCGGGTGACGCCGTAATCCGCAAGGTCCTTACTGGCGCGCCACCAACGGCGTGCACCGGGTATGACCTCCCGGCTGCAAGTAGGGCGTGAGGAACGGTGCCATCCCCTTGAGCACCTGCACCGGCAAGGCGGAGGTGAACTTGAAGTTCTGCGCCGAGGCCCCCGGTACAAAGGCGGTGAGGGTGCCGAAATGGCTGTCGCCGATGTAGAACACGAAGGTGGCCGTGCGGTTGATTGCCTTGGAACTGATCACTCGCCCACCGGCGCCGATGGCTTCGATGCGGTTGTCGCCGGTGCCGGTCTTGCCGCCCATGGCCAGCGGCGTACCGTCGGCCAGTTTGAAACTGCCGGCCACCCGTTTCGCGGTGCCGGCATCCACCACCTGAGACAACGCGCCGCGCAGGGCCTGGGCCACTTCAACCGGCATCACGCGTTTGCCTTTGCCCGGGTCATTGACCAGTTGCGTTTCGTAAGGGGTATCGACGGCAAATTGCAGGCTGTCGATCCGCAGTACCGGTTGGCGGATGCCGTCGTTGAGAATGGTGCCCACCAGCTCCGCCAGTGCGGCGGGGCGGTCGCCGGAGCTGCCGATAGCCGTGGCCAGCGAAGGCACGAGATGGTCGAACGGGTAGCCGACTTTCTGCCAGCGCTGGTGGATATCCAGGAAGGCTTCGATCTCGAGCATGGTGCGGATGCGACTGTCGCGTGCGCTCTTGTGCCGGCTCTTGAACAGCCAGCTGTAGACTTCCTGGCGTTCGAACTCACTGGCCTTGACGATCTGGCTGAACTTGGCGTCGGGGTTGTTCAGCAGGTAACCCATCAACCATAGATCGAGCGGGTGGACCTTGGCGATAAAGCCCTGGTCCGGCAGGTCGTAAGCGCCGGGGCCGTAGCTCTGGTAGAGCCGTTCCAGGCGTTCGTCGGTGAGCTTTTCGTTGCTCTTGACCGATTTGAGGTGTGAGCGCACGAAGCGGTTGAAGCTGTCTTGGCTGTCATTGGGAAAGAAATAGCGGTGCACGGCGGCCAGGCGGATCGCCGTGGGGTGCATGCTGTCGAGAAAGGTTTCGAGGCGCTGGCTGGTGTCCTTCTTCTGATATTTTTTCCAGAACCTGAGTAGGAACGAGGTGCCTTCGCGGTCGGCGAACTGTGCCAGGTATTCCTGGCGCCGCGGGTCACTGTCGTCCTTGAGCAATTCGGCGCTGTTGTTGGGGCCGGCATAAGTGGCGTAGCGCACCAGGTCGCGCATCAGGCGGATGAACGGCAGGTTGATCGACTCACGCAGGGCATCGCGCAAGGTGGGGTTGCGGCCGTTGTCTTCGTTGCGGAAGTTGTGGAAGGTGTGCAACCCGCCGCCGGTAAAAAATGCCTCGCCGGGGCTGGCGGAGTACGTACGATCCAGCGCCGCCTCGAGCATCTTCGGCAGGCTGCGGTCGCTGTTCTGGATCAGGTAGTCGACGGCCCAGCGGGACAGGCGATCCTGCTCGGCGACCTCGACTTTTTTCAGGGCCGCCGGGGTCTCGGCGCCGTAGCGGTCGTGCAGCTCGGCAATGATCTGCAGATAGGTGGTGAGTACCCGCAACTTGGCGGTGGAACCGAGTTCGAGTTTGCTGCCTTCGTTGATGTCGAAAGGCTGGTCGGTACTGTCGGTCTGCACCCGCACGCGCGAGCCGTCCGGGGTCAGTTCCAGCAGGGTGAAGCTGTAGCGCACCTGGGTGGTGCTGGTGGGGGTGAGCAGGCGTTCTCCCATCAAGCCGATCTCGGTCGCGAAGGCCGGGTCGGCCAAACGCTTGAGGTATTCGGTGGCCTGGGTCTGCAAGTCGTTCTGCAGGGTACTGGTGGCGGACAGGTCCAGGCGATCGAGGTCATACAACGGACGGTCGAGCAGCGTGGCGAGTCGACTGCGGGCGGCGCTGATGCCTTTATTGGTTTCGTTGGGCTGGATCGTCGGTTGTTGCACCCAATCGCGATAGCTGACCTTGCTCGCCAGGGCGGCATCGGCCAGGGCGCCGTCGATCACACCGTTCTGGGTCAGTAGCCGGATGTGGCTGTCCGTCAGGCTTGCCAACTCGTCATGGCCTTTGGACAGGTAATGGGAAGGGCGGCGCTGAGCGATCATCAACGACAACATCTGTCGCAAAGCCAGGCCTTTTTCCGCCAGGCTCCGTGGATCGGTGGCGGTGTTGAACAACTGCTCGTTGGCCCGGTTGAAGTCGGCGCCGTACCAGACCCGCAGGCCTTCAGCCATGCCATGGACCTCTCCATGCCCCGGTACGGCGGACAGCGGCACGCTATTGAGGTAGTCGCGCACGATACGCTGCCGCGCCTCGAGGGTCTGCGGGCCGGTCCGATAGGCGCGCACGCTGGCGGAAATCATCTGGCGGATCTTTTCACCCCCCGAGACGGTCAGGCCATCGGGGGAATGACGGTACTTTTCCAACTGCGTCGCCAGAGTGCTGCCCCCGGCGGACTGTCCCGGCAGGCTCAACAGCTTGGCCACCTGCGACCACGCCGCCATGCCGAAGCGCGGCCAGTCCACCGCCGGGTTGGCCTTGGGCTGGCGGGGATCGAGCAGAAAGCGGTTTTCGATGAACAGCAGGCTTTGCACCACCACCGGGGGGATGGCGTCGAAACTGGCATACAGCTGTTGTGGGTACTTGAACTGATACAGCGGCGCGGCGCGGCAATCGGTAATGGTCAGCCCGGCCTGGCTCTTTTCCGAATAGGGTACGAACAGGCCTTTGCCGACGTAATCCATCAAGGCCGGCGAAAACCGCGTCTGGGCCTGGATCACGTAGTTGCGCTTGAGCAGTCGCGGCAGGAACTCCCCCAGGGAACTGTAGCCCAGCCGTCGGTCGAAAGGGCCGGTACCGGGGTAAACGATGGCATCACTGGGGCCCGGTTGCAGCGAGTAGCTCAGGGAGGCCGCGTACTTGCTGATCTCCCTGGCCTGGAACCTGGAGGTGCGCATTTCCTTGGCCACCGCGAGACCGACCACCACGATAATAATCAGCAGCAGCAACCAGAACGCCCGCCAGCCATGCCGCGTGCGGCGTTTTCTTGGGGGTGTAGACGCTTCTTCCATACGTTCAGTCGGGACCATAGGTTTGTTCGAATCGGTTTGCCATAGAGCGCCCATAGTCGACTGATCCATTCACGCAGATTGATCGGACTTGCTTGAAGCTTAGACGGTGGTTTGCGTGGGGGGAGAGGAAAATTGTGGACGTGCAATTGTCATGTCCCTCGACGACATACTCCTCGTGGCGAGGGGATTCATCCCCGCTGGGGCGCGCAGCGGCCCTAAAGCCAGACGACTCGATGCTTCCGGCAGAATTGAGTCTGCTGCTTGGGGCTGCTACGCAGCCCAGCGGGGATGAATCCCCTCGCCACGGGGCTGCGGTGGTTGTTGAGTTGCTGCGGTGCTCTTTCTGCGTAATCGAAGGTTTACACCGAAATTCCCAGGACGCTGAGACGTGTGAGCGAAGATTTCGAAACTGTGGCGAGGGGATTTATCCCCGCTGGGGCGCGCAGCGGCCCTAAGACCAGACGACTCGATGACTCTGGCAGAAATTGAGTCTGCTGCTTGGGGCTGCTGCGCAGCCCAGCGGGGATGAATCCCCTCGCCACGGGGCTGCGGTGCTTGTTGAGTTGCTGCGGTGCTCTTTCTGCGTAATCGAAGATTCACAGTGAAACTCCCAGGACGCTGAGACGTGTGAGCGAAGATGTCGAAACCGTGGCGAGGGGATTTATCCCCGCTGGGGCGCGCAGCGGCCCTAAGACCAGACGACTCGATGACTCTGGCAGAAATTGAGTCTGCTGCTTGGGGCTGCTACGCAGCCCAGCGGGGATGAATCCCCTCGCCACGGGGGTTGCGGTGCTTGTTGAGTTGCTGCGGTGCTCTTTCTGCGTAATCGAAGGTTCACAGTGAAACTCCCAGGACACTGAGACGTGTGAGCGAAGATGTCGAAACTGTGGCAAGGGGATTTATCCCCGCTGGGGCGCGCAGCGGCCCTAAGACCAGACGACTCGATGACTCTGGCAGAAATTGAGTCTGCTGCTTGGGGCTGCTACGCAGCCCAGCGGGGATGAATCCCCTCGCCACGAGGGGCTGCGGTGCTTGTTGAGTTGCTGCGGTGCTCTTTCTGCGTAATCGAAGGTTTACACCGAAATTCCCAGGACGCTGAGACGTGTGAGCGAAGATTTCGAAACTGTGGCGAGGGGATTTATCCCCGCTGGGGCGCGCAGCGGCCCTAAGACCAGACGACTCGATGACTCTGGCAGAAATTGAGTCTGCTGCTTGGGGCTGCTGCGCAGCCCAGCGGGGATGAATCCCCTCGCCACGGGGCTGCGGTGCCTGTTGAGTTGCTGCGGTGCTCTTTCTGCGTAATCGAAGGTTCACAGTGAAACTCCCAGGACGCTGAGAGGTGTGAGCGAAGATGTCGAAACCGTGGCGAGGGGATTTATCCCCGCTGGGGCGCGCAGCGGCCCTAAGACCAGACGACTCGATGACTCTGGCAGAAATTGAGTCTGCTGCTTGGGGCTGCTTCGCAGCCCAGCGGGGATGAATCCCCTCGCCACGGGGCTGCGGTGCTTGTTGAGTTGCTGCGGTGCTCTTTCTGCGTAATCGAAGATTCACAGTGAAACTCCCAGGACGCTGAGACGTGTGAGCGAAGATTTCGAAACCGTGGCGAGGGGATTTATCCCCGCTGGGGCGCGCAGCGGCCCTAAGACCAGACGACTCGATGACTCTGGCAGAAATTGAGTCTGCTGCTTGGGGCTGCTACGCAGCCCAGCGGGGATGAATCCCCTCGCCACGGGGCTGCGGTGCTTGTTGAGTTGCTGCGGTGCTCTTTCTGCGTAATCGAAGATTCACAGTGAAACTCCCAGGACGCTGAGACGTGTGAGCGAAGATTTCGAAACCGTGGCGAGGGGATTTATCCCCGCTGGGGCGCGCAGCGGCCCTAAGACCAGACGACTCGATGACTCTGGCAGAAATTGAGTCTGCTGCTTGGGGCTGCTACGCAGCCCAGCGGGGATGAATCCCCTCGCCACGGGGGTTGCGGTGCTTGTTGAGTTGCTGCGGTGCTCTTTCTGCGTAATCGAAGGTTCACAGTGAAACTCCCAGGACACTGAGACGTGTGAGCGAAGATGTCGAAACTGTGGCAAGGGGATTTATCCCCGCTGGGGCGCGCAGCGGCCCTAAGACCAGACGACTCGATGACTCTGGCAGAAATTGAGTCTGCTGCTTGGGGCTGCTACGCAGCCCAGCGGGGATGAATCCCCTCGCCACGGGGCTGTGGTGCTTGTTGAGTTGCTGCGGTGCTCTTTCTGCGTAATCGAAGGTTTACACCGAAATTCCCAGGACGCTGAGACGTGTGAGCGAAGATTTCGAAACTGTGGCGAGGGGATTTATCCCCGCTGGGGCGCGCAGCGGCCCTAAGACCAGACGACTCGATGACTCTGGCAGAAATTGAGTCTGCTGCTTGGGGCTGCTACGCAGCCCAGCGGGGATGAATCCCCTCGCCACGGGGGTTGCGGTGCTTGTTGAGTTGCTGCGGTGCTCTTTCTCGTAATTCTCACCAATTCTCTGCAGTCCCAGTCAATACCTCTCCAAAAACCCAAGTTTTGCTATGGTTTATCCCTGAATTTCCAAGGTTTTACAGTGAAACTCTCTATCCCCGGCTTTTTATACTGCACGGCCCATCGGTCTTGACGTTCTGTTTATCGGAACGGTCTGTCCACGAGGCAGGCCCGGTTTCGGCAAGGTGGCAGGCTTATCGGTCTGTGGCCTTGGAAACCCGGTGGCTAATCCAATAACAAAACGGAGTTGTATCCCTATGCCTGTCGGCAATCATCTGCCCCCTGGCGAGACCGCTCAGGGCGGTCCGCTCAAACGTGAGCTCGGCGAGCGGCATATCCGCCTGATGGCGCTTGGCGCCTGCATCGGTGTCGGTTTGTTCCTCGGTTCGGCCAAGGCCATCGAAATGGCCGGCCCGGCGATCATGCTGTCCTACATCATCGGCGGCCTGGCGATCCTGGTGATCATGCGCGCCCTCGGCGAGATGGCCGTGCACAATCCGGTGGCCGGTTCGTTCAGCCGTTACGCTCAGGATTACCTCGGCCCGCTGGCAGGTTTTCTGACCGGCTGGAACTACTGGTTCCTGTGGCTGGTGACCTGCGTGGCGGAAATCACCGCGGTGGCGGTGTACATGGGCATCTGGTTTCCCGACGTGCCTCGCTGGATCTGGGCCCTGGCCGCCCTGGTCAGCATGGGCTCGATCAACCTGATCGCGGTCAAGGCCTTCGGAGAGTTCGAATTCTGGTTCGCCCTGATCAAGATCGTGACCATCATCGCCATGGTCATCGGCGGCGTGGGCATCATCGCCTTCGGGTTCGGCAACGACGGCGTGGCCCTGGGTATTTCCAATCTCTGGACCCACGGTGGGTTCATGCCCAATGGGGTGCAGGGTGTCTTGATGTCCCTGCAGATGGTGATGTTCGCCTACCTGGGCGTGGAGATGATCGGCCTGACCGCCGGTGAGGCGAAGAACCCGCAGAAAACCATTCCCAACGCCATCGGTTCGGTGTTCTGGCGGATCCTGTTGTTCTATGTCGGCGCGCTGTTCGTGATCCTGTCGATCTACCCCTGGAACGAGATCGGCACCCAGGGCAGCCCGTTCGTGATGACGTTCGAGCGCCTGGGCATCAAGACGGCTGCGGGCATCATCAACTTCGTGGTCATCACCGCTGCGCTGTCGTCCTGCAACGGCGGCATCTTCAGCACCGGGCGGATGCTCTACAGCCTGGCGCAGAATGGCCAGGCCCCGGCCGGCTTCGCCAGGACCTCGGCCAACGGCGTACCGCGCCGCGCGTTGCTGTTGTCCATTGCCGCGTTGCTGCTGGGCGTACTGCTCAATTACCTGGTGCCGGAAAAAGTCTTCGTCTGGGTGACCTCCATTGCCACCTTCGGCGCGATCTGGACCTGGGTGATGATCCTGCTGGCCCAGCTCAAGTTCCGCAAAGGCCTGAGCGCTGCCGAGCGTGCCGCCCTGAAATACCGCATGTGGCTGTATCCGGTCAGCTCGTACCTGGCGCTGGCCTTCCTGGTACTGGTGGTTGCGCTGATGGCTTACTTCCCGGATACACGGGTGGCGTTGTATGTAGGGCCGGCGTTTCTGGTGCTGCTGACGGTGTTGTTCTACACCTTCAAGTTGCAGCCGACGGGTGAAGCTCAAGGTTCGGTAAGTTCGGTTTAATGATGCGACAGATCTGGCGAGGCCATTGTCAGGCTTGACGGTAGCCTCGCTCGATTCCGAACGATTGAGTCCCTAACGCAGTGACGTCTCGCGCAACCACCGTGGAATGGCCGAGCGTTGTTCGTTCAGGCGGGCCCCTGACGTCACTTCGAAACTGGCCTGGTTATCAGTGGCGGAGCTACCTCCGACGTACACCGTGAATATCCCGGACTCGACAACCGGCAGATAATCGGTATCGAGCGACGCGAAGTCGTCCTGATCGAGGGTGAATCCTACGGTTTCTGTTTCCCTCGCAGCGAGATTGATCTTGGCGAAACCCCGCAGAGTACGAACGGGGCGTGTCACGCTCGCGACATTCTGACGCAAGTACAGTTGCACAATTTCGTCACCGCTTCGTTGACCGCTGTTGCGAACGTTCACCTGGACTTCCAGCGTTTCATTAAAGGCCAACCGCTGTTTACTGAGGATCGGGGTTTCATACGTGAACGTGGTGTAGCTCAGGCCGTGGCCGAATGGATAGAGTGGTGTCCACTGTTCATCCAGGTATCCGGAGGCATAGGGGTTGGTTATGCTCGGTGGCCGTCCGGTATTTTTATGAGCGTGGTAAATCGGAATCTGTCCCACCGATCGTGGGAACGTGATGGGAAGCTTGCCGCTGGGGTTAATATCGCCAAACAGCACGTCGGCAACCGCATGGCCCATTTCCGAACCCAGAAACCAGGTTTCGAGAATCGCAGGCGCCTGCTCGTCCACGGCGGGGAGGGTCAGCGGCCGGCCATTCATGAGAATGACCACCACAGGTTTGCCCGTTTTGGTCAGTTCCCTGAGTAACGCATTCTGCGTTCCAGGCAAACCAAGGGAGGTGCGACTGCGGGCCTCACCGCTCATGTCTCCGGTTTCGCCAAGCACGGCGACGATCACGTCGGCGTTGCTCGTCACGTGTTCAATTTCCTTCATGACTGGAATGTCGCTGTTCCCAGGAGAACCCATGGGCAGGTAGATAATCTCCGTTGCGGGTGATACAGCGCGTTTTATACCCTCCAGGACGGTCATCGAATCCTCGGCATGCCCATCTCCATACCAGGGGCCCAGCGTTGATTGCGCGTCGTTTGCCAGGGTTCCGACGACAACGAGCTTGCGCAGTTTTTTCGACAGCGGCAGCAACGCTCGGTCGTTTTTCAGCAACACAATGGATTTTTGCGCGGCTTCCCGTGCCAGCGCACGGGTGTGAGAGGTCAGAAGTAAAGCCTGCTCTCGGGCCGGATCGCTATAGCGATAAGGGTCTTCGAATAGTCCCAGTCGCTGTTTTGCCAGCAGCACCCGGCGTACTGCATCGTTCAACCGATCCTCCGGAACCTGACCGCTACGTACCAAAGCCGGTAATCTGGAGACGTAGTCGACACCGACCATATCCACATCGACTGTCGCATTGAATGCCCGCAGGGCGGCCGTTTGGGAGGTCGAAGCGACGCCGTGCTGGATCAGTTCATGAATGCCGGCGAAGTCGCCGACGACGAGCCCTTGGAACCCCCACTCATTGCGCAGTTTATCCTTCAGCAATCGTTGGTTGGCGTGCATGGGGGTGCCGTTTACCTCGTTGAATCCCGGCATGATCGCATCGACGCCGGCCTGTACCGCGGCACGAAACGGCGTGAGGTAGACCTCCTCAAGTGTACGTTCGGATAGATCGGAGGTGTTGTAGTCACGCCCACCTTCCGCGGCACCGTAAGCGACGAAATGTTTGGCGGTAGAGAGCATTTTCTCTGTATCGGGAGCGTCCTCGCCACGAAAGCCGCGGACGCGTGAAGCCGCCAGCGCCGAGGCCAGAAATGGATCTTCACCGGCGCCTTCGACCACTCGCCCCCAACGGGGATCGCGGGTGATGTCCACCATGGGGGCGTAGGTCCAATGCACACCCGCGGCCGTTGCTTCAACGGCGGCTGCCCTTGCGGTACGTTGCGACAGATCCGGATCCCAGGCTGATGCCTCGGCCAGCGGCACGGGGAAGACGGTGCGGAACCCATGGATCACATCGAAGGAGAACAGCAATGGAATATGCAGACGCGAGCCTTGCATGGCCTGCTGCTGTACTTTGCGGGTATTTTCCGCGCCATATACTCCGAGCACTGAACCAACATCCGCGACGCCAGGGTGGTGCTGGCCTTTGGTGTCTGTCATCGGGCCAGTGGCCGTGAGCTGCATACCCAGTTGAGTCAATTGGCCGGCTTTTTCTTCGAGCGTCATCTGCCCAATCAATCGTTCGATAAAGACCCTCTTGTTTCTATCCGGGTCGTTATCGCCGCTTGTGAGTTCAAATCCGATCATGATAAGCAGCGTACCAACCAGGATGGCGGTAATAAGATGGTTCATGGTGTCGGACCTTTCGTAGGCTACGTCAGGTGGGCACTGGATACATCTTCTTCGCGGCTTATGGAGGCTCGGCCGTGTGGTATTGGTAAAGCCAGGTTTCGGTAAGCGTCTCGCCTTTGAAGCTCAGGTACAGGCGCATTTCGACCGGTTCGCCAGGCTCTACACTCAAATCGAATTGCGCGTAGCCGTGGCCGGCTTGTCCGTCCGGGAGCATTCCCGAAAAAACATTCGAAAACGTCCCTCTTGAGGCCCATAGCACGACTTCGGGCTCCTGGCTCAAGGCGAGTTTTTCCAGCGGCGCGCCTGAGAACTCGACGAAGAACTTGCGTACGCCCTTGGGTCGCGGCCGGCCCGCCAGGCCTCCATTCCCCAGGCGCGTAGCCACGCAGCGTGCCAGGCTGGAGGGGTAGGGCTCTTCGGACAGCCAATGCAGCCGATATTTGAAATGGTATTGATTACCGGCCTCGGCGGGCTCTTTGGGGACCCACATTGCGACGATGTTGTCGTGGATCTCATCGTCGGTCGGGATTTCCACCAACTGTACGCTGCCGTTGCCCCAGTCCCCCAATGGCTCGACCCACAAGCCGGGACGGCGTTCATAGCGCGCCTTGTCCAGGTAATGGTCGAAAGAGCGGTCTCGCTGGAGCAGTCCGAAACCTCGGGGATTATTATCGGAAAACGCGGAGGCCATGGTGCGCGAGGGGTTGTTAAGCGGGCGCCAGATATGTTCACCCGTTCCTGTCCATAGCGCCAATCCGTCAGAGTCGTGCACTTCAGGACGCCAGTCGAGAGCGGTAGCCTTGGTCGTTTCGCCGAACCAATACATTGACGTCAGCGGTGCGATGCCGAAGCGATCGATATTCTGGCGTAGAAACAGCGTGGCCTCGACGTCCATCAGCACACCTTTGGCGCGGCTCAGCACAAAGCGATAGGCGCCACACAGGCTGGGCCCTTCAAGCAACCCATACAGCGTCATGCTGGCTTGTCGATCGTCGGTGGGTGTCTCGATCCAGAACTGGGTGAAGTCAGGAAATTCTTCGGCCATGCCCGCCTGTGCGACATTCAGTGCTATTCCCCGCGCTGAAATGCCGTACTGGTACTGCTCTCCAATGGTCCGAAAATAAGAGGCGCCGACGAACGCCGCCCAATCGTTGTGCTTCCAATCACGATTCTTTGGCTTGCCCAAACGGCTTTCCTGAAGACGCAAACCGGCAAAGCCAACATTGGAGGCGAGCGCCTGGGCCGGGCTGTCGGCGGGCATATCGAAGAGCGATTTGTCGTAAGGGATCTCATGGGCGACGCCATCAGCGACGACATGAATTTTTACCGGGGTACGAAAGAACTCTCCCAGATGGAAGAAGGTGATCGGGTACTGGCCGGGGCCGTTGGCAAAAAGCGCACGTGCGCTGTCGAATCGAATCTTGCTCAATGCGTCGTAATCGATTTTCGCCAGCAGGTGCCCGGGAATGGCGGTCGATTTGACATAGGGTTTGAGCGCCATGGCTTCGGCGAGCAGGATCAATGTGTCGAAGCTGAAGGGGACCGGCGTGTCGGGCTTCACGTCGCTGGCCAGCGCGGGGACAGGCAGGGGCAATGAGGTAAAGGCTGCACAGAGCGAGGTGAAGCTCACGAGATCGCGGCGCGTCAACATAGCATCTTCCCTGCAATTGAACGTCTGAGGGGATGTTCAATTGCAGGGGCGTAGCCGTCTACTGTCAGAGTTGACAGGTGGAGCGATCCGAAACCCCGGCCGATCGAGGCTTTCGGGCCCTGCGTTAACGGTTACGCAACCTCCATTTCCAAAGGCTCGAAACTGTCCGCCCGCGCCATCTGCCACATTCGCGAATAAAACGCGCCATTGACTTCGCCCGTCAGCAACTCCCCTGGCTTCAGAAACACATGCAGCTGTGAAAACAGCTTGATCTCGGTCGCGGACATCCGTCGAACCAGGTGCTTGGGTTGCAACTGCGACGGGTGTTCGAGGCCGGCGGCGGCGAGCATTTCCGCCAGGGCCTTGAGGGTGTTGCGGTGAAAGCTGTAGACCCGCTGGGCCTTGTCCGGGACGACCAGGGCGCGCTGGCGCAAGGTGTCCTGGGTGGCGACGCCGGTGGGGCATTTGTTGGTGTGGCAGCTTTGCGACTGGATGCAGCCGATGGCGAACATGAAGCCCCGGGCGGCGTTGGCCCAGTCGGCACCGATGGCCAGTACGCTGGCGATGTCGAAGGCGCTGACGATCTTGCCGCTGGCGCCGAGCTTGATCTTGTCCCGCAAGTTCAGACCCACCAGGGTGTTGTGGACGAACAGCAGTCCCTCGCGCAACGGCGCGCCGATGTGGTCGGTGAACTCGACCGGCGCGGCGCCCGTGCCACCTTCCTTGCCGTCCACCACGATGAAGTCGGGCAGGATACCGGTTTCCAGCATGGCCTTGGCGATCCCCATGAACTCCCATGGGTGACCCAGGCAGAATTTGAAGCCCACCGGCTTGCCACCGGACAACTCACGCAGTTGCTGTACGAACCGCATCAACTCGATGGGCGTGGAGAACGCACTGTGGCAGGACGGTGAAACGCAATCCTCGCCCATGCGGATGCCGCGGGTTTCGGCGATTTCCCGGGTGACCTTGTGCTTGGGCAGAATCCCGCCGTGGCCGGGTTTGGCGCCCTGGCTCATCTTGATTTCAATCATCCGCACCTGTGGGTCCCGGGCCTGGGCGGCGAACCGCTCCGGGTCGAAGTGGCCGTCCGCGGTGCGACAGCCGAAGTAGCCGCTGCCCAGCTCCCAGGTCAGGTCGCCGCCGTGTTCACGGTGGTAGGGGCTGATGCTGCCTTCGCCGGTATCGTGGGCGAAATTGCCGAGCTTCGCGCCTTGGTTCAACGCCCGGATGGCGTTGGCGCTCAGGGAGCCGAAGCTCATGGCGGAAATGTTGAACACCGAAGCCGAGTAAGGCTGGGTGCACTGCGGGCCACCGACCGTTACGCGAAACCCACTGGGGTCGCTCAGCGGAGCCGGGCGCATGGAGTGGCCGATGAATTCGAAACCGGCCTGGTAGACGTCGATCAAGGTGCCGAAGGGTTTGTCGGCGCTTTCGTTCTTGGCCCGGGAGTACACCAGTGAGCGCTGGGCGCGGGAGAAGGGCAGGGCATCGCTGTCGGATTCGAGCAGGTATTGGCGGATCTCCGGGCGAATGCCTTCGACCAGGTAGCGGATATTGCCCAGGATCGGATAGTTGCGCCGCACGGCGTGGCGTTTTTGCAGCAGGTCGAACAACCCCAGCAGGCTCAGCAGGCCTGTCACCAGCGCGATCGGCCATAGCCAGTCATGCGCAAGGAACGGCAGGCTGGCGAGGGTGAACAGCACACAGCCGGCGAAGAAGGCGTAACGGCTTAATAGCGACAGGCTCATGCGGTTTCCTTGGGGTAGGGGCGAAGGGCCATTCTGCGCTGCTGGCGAAACGCTGGGCAACCGATGATAAGAGGATTTCATGTGCTAAGGGCTTTATCCGTGGCGAGGGGATTCATCCCCGCTGGGCTGCGTAGCAGCCCCAATACAATCGACTCAATCTGCCTGAAGTACCGAGTCGCCTGGTTTTAGGGCCGCTGCGCGCCCCAGCGGGGATAAGTCCCCTCGCCACAGAGGATCTTGCCCAGGCTTTGTGTTGGAGCAAATCTGGCGAGGGTGAACAGCACACAGCCGGCGAAGAAGGCGTAACGGCTTAATAGCGACAGGCTCATGCGGTTTCCTTGGGGTAGGGGCGAAGGGCCATTCTGCGCTGCTGGCGAAACGCTGGGCAACCGGTGATAAGAGGATTTCATGTGCTAAGGGCTTTATCCGTGGCGAGGGGATTCATCCCCGCTGGGCTGCGTAGCAGCCCCAATACAATCGACTCAATCTGCCTGAAGTACCGAGTCGCCTGGTTTTAGGGCCGCTGCGCGCCCCAGCGGGGATAAATCCCCTCGCCACAGAGGATCTTGCCCAGGCTTTTTGTTGGAGTAAATCTGGCGAGGGTGGACAACACACAGCCGGCGAAGAAGGCGTAACGGCTTAATAGCGACAGGCTCATGCGGTTTCCTTGGGGTAGGGGCGAAGGGCCATTCTGCGCTGCTGGCGAAACGCTGGGTAACCGGTGATGAGAGGATTTCATGTGCTGAGAGCTTTATCCGTGGCGAGGGGATTCATCCCCGCTGGGCTGCGCAGCAGCCCCAATACAATCGACTCAATCTGCCTGAAGTACCGAGTCGCCTGGTTTTAGGGCCGCTGCGCGCCCCAGCGGGGATAAATCCCCTCGCCACAGAGGATCTTGCCCAGGCTTTGTGTTGGAGCAAAGCTGGCGAGGGTGGACAACACACAGCCGGCGAAGAAGGCGTAACGGCTTAATAGCGACAGGCTCATGCGGTTTCCTTGGGATAGGGGCGAAGGGCCATTCTGCGCTGCTGGCGAAACGCTGGGTAACCGGTGATAAGAGGATTTCATGTGCTAAGGGCTTTATCCGTGGCGAGGGGATTCATCCCCGCTGGGCTGCGTAGCAGCCCCAATACAATCGACTCAATCTGCCTGAAGTACCGAGTCGCCTGGTTTTAGGGCCGCTGCGCGCCCCAGCGGGGATAAATCCCCTCGCCACAGAGGATCTTGCCCAGGCTTTGTGTTGGAGCAAATCTGGCGAGGGTGGACAGCACACAGCCGGCGAAGAAGGCGTAACGGCTTAATAGCGACAGGCTCATGCGGTTTCCTTGGGATAGGGGCGAAGGGCCATTCTGCGCTGCTGGCGAAACACTGGGTAACCGGTGATGAGAGGATTTCATGTGCTGAGGGCTTTATCCGTGGCGAGGGGATTTATCCCCGCTGGGCTGCGTAGCAGCCCCAATACAATCGACTCAATCTGCCTGAAGTACCGAGTCGCCTGGTTTTAGGGCCGCTGCGCGCCCCAGCGGGGATAAATCCCCTCGCCACAGAGGATCTTGCCCAGGCTTTGTGTTGGAGCAAATCTGGCGAGGGTGGACAGCACACAGCCGGCGAAGAAGGCGTAACGGGCTTAATAGCGACAGGCTCATGCGGTTTCCTGGGTAGGGGCGAGGGGGGGCATTCTGCGCTGCTGGCGAAACGCTGGGTAACCGGTGATGAGAGGATTTTATGTGCTAAGAGCTTTATCCGTGGCGAGGGGATTTATCCCCGCTGGGCTGCGTAGCAGCCCCAATACAATCGACTCAATCTGCCTGAAGTACCGAGTCGCCTGGTTTTAGGGCCGCTGCGCGGCCCAGCGGGGATAAATCCCCTCGCCACAAGAGGGGCACTCTTTTACAGGTAAATTCGGGTCACTCCGCCAACTTCATCTGCCGCATCGGCAACTCGATCCGGAACGTCGTACCCACCCCCACCTCACTTCGCACGCTGATCTCGCCGTTGTGCTTCTTCACGATGCCATAGGACAGTGACAGCCCAAGCCCCGTGCCCTGGCCGATGGGTTTGGTGGTAAAGAACGGGTCGAAGATTTTTTGCAGGGTTTCCGGTGGGATGCCCGAGCCGTTGTCGGCGACTTCGATCCACACGCTGTCACCGTCGACGCCGTTGCGCAGGGTGATAGTGCCCCGTTCGGGGCCGATGGCCTGAGCGGCGTTGACGATCAGGTTCATGATCACCTGATTGATTTGCGACGGCAGGCATTCGACCTCTGGCAGCGGGCTGTACTCCTTGATCACGTCGGCCTTGTACTTGATTTCGTTGGCAACGATGTTCAGCGTCGAATCCATGCCCTGTTGCAGGTTCGCCATCTGCCATTCCTGGTTGGAGTCCACGCGGGAGAAGTCCTTCAGGTCCTTGACGATCTGTCCGACCCGGGCGATGCCGTCCTTGGACTCCTTGATCAGCAACGGAATGTCCTCGACCAGGAAGTCCAGCTCCACCTGCTCGCGCAGCTTGACCAGGTACATCACCAACTCCGGCGAGGCGATGGCTTCCTCGGCGTTGCCATAGGCCAGGAGCATTTCTTCCAGCTTGCTGAAATAGCCGTCCAGGGCGCCCAGGTTGGAGGAGATGAAACCGATGGGGTTGTTGATTTCGTGGGCCACCCCGGCGGCCAGCTGACCCAGCGAGGCGAGCTTTTCCGATTGCACCAACTGGGTTTCGAGCATCTTGCGTTCGTCGATTTCCATTTGCAGCAAGGTACTGGCCTGCTTGAACGCCTGGGTGCGTTGCTGCACCAGTTCCTCGAGCTTGCTCATCTTCAACTGTGCGCGCGAAGTCATTTCCCATTTGGTGGTGAGGGTGTTGGCCATCTGCTGGACTTCGATGTTATCGAAGGGCTTTTTCAAGATCAGCAGGCGGTCGTGGCCGTTCAGTCGATCCAGCAGTTCATCCCAGGAATAATCCGAATAGGCCGTGCACACCACCACCTGTAACTGTGGGTCGCACTTCCACAGTTCTTCGATGGTCTTGGCCCCGTCCCACCCCTCAGGCATGCGCATGTCGACGAAAGCCAGTGCATACGGACGGTCTTTTGCCAGTGCCGCCTGCAATTTGCTCAGGCCTTCCTGGCCGCCATAGGCCGAGTCGAGCTCGTATACCGTGCCGACCGGTTTCGGTGCCTCGCCGAACAGCGCGCTTTCCATGTCCTGCAGGTCGGTGTTGCTGTCTTCCTCGGGGGTGAGGATCTTGCGGAAATCCTCATGAATGGCGGGCGTGTCGTCGACCAACAGGATGCGCCGGTTACTTAAATTATTCATGAATCGTCTTCCGCGAGTTTCAGGGGCACGTGCAGTACGAATGTCGCCCCCTTGCCGGGGCCCTCACTGTGGGCGGTGAGGCGGCCGTTCATTTCGATGGCGGCCGTTGCACAGCTGTGCAGGCCGAACCCGTGGCCTTCCTTGCGCGTGGTAAAACCGTGGGCAAAGATACGTGTCATGTTTTCTTCCGGAATACCTTCGCCCTCGTCCTTGACACTGATCTGCAACGTCTCGTCATTTACGACCGCCGCACTCAGGGTCATGTTCCGCGCATGATTCGAGACCCCGGCCATGGCGTATTTGGCGTTGCTGATCAGGTTGATCAGGATCAGCAGCAGCCGGTGCTTGTCGCCCATGACCCGAGGCACGTTACCGTATTCCTTGATCACCGTCACATGGTGCCGGGTCAGGGCGCCGGAGTTCATGCGCAGGGCATCTTCAAGCAATTCGCTGATCACCAGCGGTTCCATCATGCTGTTGGCTCCGGCATAGGATTGCTGCGTGGAGACGATGTCCTTGATGTGGTCCACGCTCTTGCTCAACAGGGCCAGCTCATCGATCAGGCTCTGCTGCTCGACTGCCATGGCGTCCACCAACTGGTTGAGATAGCCGGGCAGCAGCTTGCCTTTCTCGTCTTCGCTGAGGAAATGCCCCAGGTCATGGGGGTGCTCGTTGATCAGGCTCATTGCCTTGCCCAGTCCCTGGGCCTTGCTGCTGCGCAATTTGCGACTGACCAGATCGGCGGAGATATTCACGCTGTTGAGCACGTTGCCGACGTTGTGCAGCACATTGGTGGCGATTTCCGCCATGCCGGCCTGGCGGGCGGTATCCATCAATTCACTCTGGGTATCCTTGAGCTCGCGGGTGCGCTCTTCGACCCGTTGTTCCAATTCGTCGTTGGCGGTTTGCAGGGCGTTGTTGACCCGCTTGATCTCGGCAAAGCTGCGTATCAGCCGGATGGCCAGCCAGATCAATATCAACACCAGGAGAGTGGCGAACACCAGCAGGTACACGTGATTGCGCTGGTACCTGTGGGCGGCTATTTCCTGGTCCTCATCGAGCAGGCGGGTGATGGTGTCCAGGTGATCGGAGACGGGAACGGCTTCGATGCCCTCCAGCAACTCATTGACCCGTGGTTGTTCGCGCAGGATCAGGGCAATGTGCCGGCTCAGGATGTCGATGGAGTCATGCAGGCCCACCGGCAGGCGCTCCTTGTTCACATCGAGGCGGTTCAGGCCAAGCAGCACCTCGGCGGCAATTTCGCGGGTAGTGAGCTGGGAGAACTCCATGCTGCTGAGCAGCAGGTCGTAGGTATCGATGGCAACACTTTGCAGCTGCAGTTTGTCCTCGTCGGACAGCTGGGCGAACTCGGCCTGGATGTCGTCCTCGGCGGTGGGCAGGAACGCCAGGGAATTGCGCAACACTGCATTGTGGGACTTGAACTGTTCCACCAGTCGGGTCTTTTCCTTGATGGCCTTGAGGTATTCGTCGCGCTGGCTCTCCCAGAGCGAGTGGGCATGGCGACCAGGCTCCGATTCAATGGCGTCGAGGCGTCGCCACAGGCGCGTCATTTCGTGCAATGGGGAGACCAGCGGATCGTAGTTGTGACTCAGGGCGATGCGGGATTTGAGTACTTCGTTGTCCCAGATGGCGTCCTGCTGCTTGAGCAGGCGGACCAGGTCCCTGGACTCGATGTACGAAGCAGCCTGCTGGGCACTCGAATTGATGTACATGAACAGCAGGACCGAGGCGAGCAGGGCACCGATGAAGAACAGGCCGAAGCGGCGAAGGGCCTTCATAGTGGCTTGCCCTCCCATTCGCCGGTCAGGGTCTTGAGGAATTCGACGATCAGCTCCGTGTCGTTCTTCAAGGGCTCACGGCCCAACTGGTATTTGAACATCACTTCCACCGCACGCTCGAGGGTCGGCGCGGATCCGTCGTGGAAATACGGTGCGGTAACGGCCACGTTACGCAGGCTGGGAACCTTGAAGACCTGACGGTCGCCTTCATCGCCGGTGATGTTGAAGCGACCCTCATCGACCTGGGTAGGGTTGCCCCGATCCGCAATGTAGTCACCCATGACGCCGAACTTCTGGAACATGTTGCCGCCGATATTCACACCCTGGTGGCAAGCGATGCAGCCGTATTCCTTGAAACGTTGGTAACCGAACTTTTCCCGGGGGGTGAGGATGTCGGTGTTGCCCAGCAGATATTGGTCGAAGCGCGAGTTGGGCGTCAGCAGGGTGCGCTCGAAATCGGCCAGGGCCCTCTGGATATTGGGTTGGGTGACGCCCTCGGGATAGGCGCTGGCGAAATCCTTGGCGTAACCCGGATCATCGGCGATGCGCTTGACCACCGATTCCCAGGTACTACCCATTTCCGTGGAGCTGGTCACCACGGTCTGCACCTGTTCTTCCAGGGTATCGACGCGGCCGTCCCAGAACTGGTGGAAGTTCAGACTGGCATTGAACACAGTGGGGGTATTGACCTCCACGGGCTTGCCATCGAAACCCAGGGAAAACCGTTTGTCGTCGGCCCCGCCTTTGTCCAGGCGATGGCAACTGGCACAGGACAGGGTGTTGTTGACCGATAGCCGAGGGTCAAAGAACAGCCGTTGGCCCAACTGGACGCTTTTGGGGTCCAGGGCCGGAGCGGGGGGGAGTGGTTTGAGCGGCTCGTCCAGTGGTGCGGCGTGAGCAGCCACGCCTGAGCCCATGAGCAGGCCGAGAGCGAATAACAGTCCAGATGACGCCATCGGGTGCTTCCTTGAGTCTCTTGGTTGATGAGTGTTTCACGAAAACGGATTCGGACGTCGTTCCCACTCGGCCATCCACTGGACGAAGGCTTGCGGCTCCACTGCCTTGCTGAAGTAGTACCCCTGGGCCTCCTCACACTGGTGGACCTTGAGGAACTCCAGTTGCTCGCGGGTTTCCACGCCTTCGGCGATGATGTGCAGGTTCAAGCCCTTGCCGAGGTTGATGATGGTGCTCACCAGCTTGGCGTCGTTGCTGTCGATGCTCAGGTCGCCGACGAACGATTGGTCGATCTTCAGTACATCCACCGGAAATTTCTGCAGGTAACTCAGGCTCGAATAACCCGTGCCGAAGTCGTCGATGGCCAGCCGGATCCCCTGTTGCTTGATGGCCTTGAGGATGGCGACGGTGGTATCGATGTTCTGCATCAGCACGCTTTCGGTGATCTCCAGTTCTAACTGTGTCGGGTCCAGTCCCGTTTCCTTGAGGGTGCGGGCGATGCCTTCGACGAAGCTGCGTTGACGAAAGTCGATGGCCGAGACGTTGACCGACAGGTACAGCGGCCGCATGCCCTGGGCTTGCCAGGCGCAGGCCTGCTGGCAGGCCTCCTGGAGCACCCATTGGCTCAATGGCACGATCAGCCCGCTGTCCTCGGCCACCGGGATGAAATCCGACGGAGGGACCAGCCCGTGCCCCGGCCGGTTCCAGCGCACCAGTGCCTCGGCCCCGACCACCTTGCCACTGCGCAGGTCCAGCTTGGGCTGGTAATGCAGCACGAACTCCTTGCGTTGCAGGGCCAGTCGCAAACCGGATTCGATGGTCTGTTGCTGTCGGGCCCGACGATTCATGTCTTCGGTAAAAAAACGGTAGTCGTTGGGACCGGTTTCCTTGACGTTGCGCATCGCTGTCTCGGCTTTCTTGATCAGCGCCACGGCGTCGAAACCGTCGGCCGGATACACGCTGACCCCCAGGCTCGCGGTGACGGTCAGGTCATGGCCGTCGATGGGTTGGGGCGAGTTGATGGCCGTCAGCAGTTTTTCCGCAACGCCCTTGATCTGTTGCGGGTCGGTGATGTCTCCCAGCACCACCACGAACTCATCGGAACCGTAGCGAAACACTGAGTCGGACTCACGCACCACCGTCGTCAGCGTGCGGGCCACGCGTTTGAGCATCTCGTCGCCCACCGGATGGCCGAGGGCATTGTTGATGCGCTTGAAGCGATCCAGGCCGATGAACATCACCGCCAGTTGCCGGTCATGGCGCCGGCACTGGGCCATGGCCTGGGTCAGGCGATCACCCAGCAGCATGCTGTTGGGCAGTTCGGTGAGCACGTCGTATTGCAGCAGGTGGGACACCTTGAGCAATTCCTGGACCCGCTCCTCGATCGTGCGCTCCAGGCTGCGCATTTTTCTCGCCGCATCCTGGGCCAACTGCCATTTCCAGGTCATGGCGCTGGCCATCTGGCGGATTTCCAGGGTGTCGAAGGGTTTTTTCAGGATCAGCAGTTGATCGTCGAACTCGATGCGTTCGGACATGGTTTCCCAGGTGTAATCCGAAAAGGCCGTGCACAAGGCGATTTGCAGCCGCGGGTCGGCTTGCCACAAGCGCTCGATGGTCTGCAGGCCGTCCCAGCCCGGCGGCATGCGCATGTCGGCGAACACCAGCGCATAGGGCTGGCCTTCGGCCTGGGCGCGCTTGACCAGCTCCAGGGCTTCCTCGCCCTGATAGGCCGAGTCGATCTGAAATTGCAGCCGGTTGACCTGCGGTGTTCCGAACAACAGGCTCTCGGTGTCGTCCAGCGAATCATCGCTGCCGTTGCCGGGGCTGAGGATTTTGCGAAAGTCCTGATGGATGGCCGGCGTATCGTCCACCACCAGGATCCGCCGGTTGGCAGGTACCGACATGGGGTTCATGGGTTGCTCTCCGATAGCTGGCTCGCCGGCCGGGTCCAGTGATCCACCACGGGAACGATGGTACCGGCCTTGAGCAGTTCGGCGGCCTGGCCGCTGTCCACCGCCGTGCTGAAATAGTGTCCCTGGGCTTGCATCTCTCCGCCGGTGGACATCAGCGTGGTGCGTTGTTCCTGGGTCTCGACACCCTCGGCGATGATGCCGATGCCCACGTCCCGGGCAAAGTTGATGATCGCCCGCAGCGTCATGGCGTTGTCCGGGTCGTCGTTGGCGCTGTCGAGCAGGCGTTGGGCGAGCTTGAGGTGATTGACCCGATAGGTCTTGAGGTAATCGAACGAGGAATACTCGGTGCCGAAATCATCGATGGCCACCTGTACCCCCAGCTCACACAGGCGCGGCAGTACGTCGTTGTGGGTCCACTTGGTCTGGGCGAGGGTGGCTTCGGTGACATCGAAGCGCAGGTCCCAGGGGGCCAGCTCCCAGCGGGCCGTGGTACGCAGGACATCGTAGATCAGTTCCGGCCCGGTCTTGAGCTGGGTCAGTGACAGGTCGATGGCAATCACCGGAGGCGCCACACCCTGGTCGCGCCACTGGCGCATCTGTTGGCAGGCCTGATCCAGAACCCAATGCCCGAGGGCAATGATGAGCCCGGTTTTTTCGGCCGCCGGCATGAACACCGACGGCTCCAGCCAGCCCCGTTCGGGGTGCTTCCAGCGTACCTGCACGCCCATGCCCAGGATCTTGCCGGTGCCGAGGTCGACTTCCGGCAGGTACTGCAGGTGCAGCTCATGGTTCTCGATGGCCTGGCGCAGGTCGTTGGTCAGGGCCACCCGGTCCGTCACCTCCTGGTTGATCTCCTCGTTGTGGAAGTGGTACTGGTTGCGGCCTTTTTCCTTGGAACGGTACAGGGCCATGTCGGACTGGGCCATCAGGCTGTCGGCGCTCTGGCTTTCAGGGGTGTACAGGGCAATGCCGATACTCACGGAGATCCGTACGTCGTTGCCGTCCAGGGAGTAGGGCGCCACCAGGGTGTCGCGGATCTTGGCCGCCAGGGCGGCGCATTGGGTTGGTTCGTGGACATCCAGTTGCAGGATGGCGAACTCGTCGCCGCCCAGGCGCGCGACCACGTCGTTTTCTCGGGTGCAGCCCTTGATGCGCGTGGCGACTTCCTGCAACAGCAGGTCGCCGATGGGATGGCCCAGGGTGTCGTTGATCCGCTTGAAGTGGTCCAGATCCAGGTAGAACATCGCGAACGCCGCCGCCCCCCGGCGAGCGGCGGCGAAGGCCTGGTGCAGGCGCTCGATCACCGTGGCGCGGTTGGCCAATCCGGTGAGGCCGTCGGTTCGGGCCAGCAGGGCGATCTTTTCCTCGGCCAGCTTGCGCTCGGTGATGTCGAGGATGATGCCTTCCACCTCCAGCAACAGGCCTTGCTCGTTGCGCACCGGGATATAGCGGTTTTCCACCCAGCGGAACGCACCGTCGCCGGTGCGCATGCGGAACTCGATGGACGCCCCCGCTGTATCGCGATCCAGCACCCGGACCATGGCCTGGTCGATCTTGGACTGGTCGTCGGGATGGATCAGCGCTTGTGCCCAGTCGGGTGAGTTGACCAGTTGCGCCGCGACATGACCGAACTTGGTGATGTTGTGGGAGATGTACATCAACGGGAAGGGCGGTTCGCCGCGCAGGCGATAGAGGATGGTCGGGCTGTTCTGCACGATGATGTTGGCGTCGGCCAGTTCCCGGGTGCGTTCCTCCACCGCCTGTTCGAGCATGTCCATTTTCAGCGCCGCGTCTTCGGTCATCTGCCATTTGACGGTCAGGGTGCTGGCCATCTGGCGAATCTCGATGGCGTCGAAGGGCTTTTTCAGGATGAGCAGGCGGTCGCCCAGTTCGAGACGGTCGGCGATGTCTTCCCAGGAATAATCCGAATAAGCGGTGCACAGCGCGACTTGCAGCTTGGGGTCGGCGCGCCACAGCCTTTCGATGGTTTCCAGGCCATCCCAGCCAGGGGGCATGCGCATGTCGATGAAGGCCATCGCATAGGGAAGCCCTTTGGCCAGCGCTGTCTCGACCTTGTTCAGGGCTTCCATGCCCTGGAACGCCGAATCAAGCACGAAACTCTGGGTGGCGACTGCGACCGGCGCGCCGAACAGGGCCTCTTCGGCACTGCTCAGGTTGTCTTCGGCAAGTGCCTGGGGACTGAGGATTTTTCGAAAATCCTCATGAATCGTCAGGGTGTCGTCGACGATCAGGATCCGCCGATTGGCTCTCTCCAGGGGCTGGCTCATGGCCGTGCACCGAGGTGATGCTGACTACAGAACCGTGGGTACATCTGATGTCCCTTTCGCTGGCATGAGTATTCTGGCCTGTACTTGGCCCTTCATGGGGTACAGCATAGTCGTCTGATCGGGATGCGCTCGCTCGGTGGTGGCAAATCGTGCCTAAATTATTGCAATCTACTAGCCTGTTATTTGGGGGTAGGGTAGAACGTTGTCGTCTTACAGGAGGGGGTAGCAATGGAAGATCAATCGCCGGACGTTCCGGTCACGAAGCCGACGGTGCTGTTGGTCGATGACGAAGAATCGATTCTCAATAGCCTGCGTCGGTTATTGCGCAGCCAGCCATATGAAATCCTGCTGGCGGACAGCGGTGCCAAGGCTCTGGAAATCCTCAAGGAGCGGCCGGTCGACCTGGTGATGACCGATGCGCGCATGCCCAACATGGACGGTGCGACGCTGCTGGCCCAGATCCGCAAGCTCTATCCGTCGACCCTGCGCATCCTGCTCACCGGCTACGCCGATGTGGACATGATGACCAAGGCCATCAACGAGGGGGGGCTGTATCGCTACCTCAGCAAGCCGTGGAACGATGATGAACTGGTACAGGCCCTGCGTCAGGCCCTGGCCCACCAGCATTCCGAAAGCGAACGCCAGCGCCTCGAAGCGCTGAACCGCGAGCAGAACCAGCAACTCAAGACCCTCAACGCCACCCTGGAAAAGCGCGTGGCGTCCCGTACCGCCGAGCTGCAGCAGACCGCCGACATGCTCGACCTGGCCTACGAAGAGCTCAAGCGCAGCTACGTGACCGGCACCGAGGTGTTCTCCCTGATCGCCAACCTGCGCCTGCCCAAGGCCAAGCAGATCAACCGGCAGATCATCGAGCTGATCCGCGTCTACAGCCGGCTGCACTTTCTCGACGAGTCCACCGACCGCGACCTGACCATGGCCGCCGCGCTCTACAACATCGGCAAGCTGAGCTGGACCGATAACATGATGGTCACGCCGGCCGACATGTTGCATCACAACGAACTGGACCTGTATCGCTCCTATCCGAAGCAGAGCGAATCGCTGCTGATGACCCTGGACCCGATGAAGGACGCGGCGCGAATCATTCTTCATCACCAGGAGCGCTGGGACGGCAGTGGCTTCCCCGATCACCTCAGGGGCGAGGCAATTCCGTTCGGCTCCAGGCTGTTGAAGCTGGCGGTGGACTTCATCGAGTTGCAGCGCGGGCTGATTCTCGAGCGGCAGATGAACAGCGACGAGGCACTGGTCTACATCCGCAAATACGCCGGCAAGCTGTATGACCCGGACATGGTGGAGGACTTCATCAAGGCCTGTGCCGAGTACCTGGAAGACGTGACCCTGTCCGACCCGACGGTGAAGGTCATGACCACCCGCGAGCTGGCGTCCGGCATGGTCCTGGCCCGCAACCTCAACGCCGACAACGGCATGTTGTTGCTCAATGCCGGCAAGGTATTGAGTGGCCCATTGGTGGAGAAGCTCATCGCCTTCGAAGCGATGGAAGGGGCCCGGTACAGCGTATTCGTCAAGATCCCCGAGGAGGAGCTGGATCCTTCGGCACCGAAGCCGATGTTGGAGTGATGCAAGGCTGATTGGAAAATCGAATCCCCTGTGGGAGCGAGCCTGCTCGCGAAAGCGGAGTGTCAGCTATTGAACAGTCACTGATACACCGCCATCGCGAGCAGGCTCGCTCCCACAGGGGGTGGTGTTGTGCCTGTACAAGTGGGGGCAGGCTTTGCTCCAGCCTCTGTGGTCTGTAATCTCCCCAGGCATTTTTCCGCCAAGGCCGATCATCCATGACCACTCCCCTCATCCACATCGCCGCCGCCCTGCTGATCGGGCCGGACGGTCGAACCCTGCTGGTGCGCAAGCGCGGGACCCGGGCCTTCATGCAGCCGGGCGGCAAGATCGAGCCCCGTGAGCAACCGGTCCAGGCCCTGGCCCGGGAGCTGGAGGAAGAGCTGGGGCTGACAATCGATCCGGCACAGGCTCGCTACCTGGGCCCGTTCAGCGCGCCGGCCGCCAACGAGCCGGGCTTTGTCGTCGAGGCCGAGGTGTTCCTGTTGACGATCGACTCAGCGGTTCTCCCCGCTGCCGAGATTGAAGAGGTTCGCTGGATCGACCCGGCCGGCGACGGCGGGTTGCCGCTGGCACCGTTGACAGGCGAGGTCATCCTGCCGTTTTATCGAACCTCAGAGTTGTCAAACCCACGCCTCAAGGACTGACCCACATGATTCCCTTGCCGGACCTGCTGGTTTTTGCCGCCGCCGCGCTGCTGATGGTGCTTACGCCCGGCCCGAACATGATCTACCTGATTTCTCGTTCGATCTGCCAAGGCCGCAAGGCCGGGGTCACCTCCTTGCTGGGGGTGGTGGCGGGATTCTTTGTGCATGTGTTCGCAGCGGCGGTGGGGCTGACGGCGGTGTTCCTGGCCGTGCCCATGGCCTATGAAGTCCTGAAATGGGCCGGTGCGCTGTACCTGTTGTGGCTGGCCTGGCAGGCCGTGAAACCGGGTGCGCGCTCGCCGTTCCAGGCGCAGCAGTTGCCTGCGGACTCGACGCGCAAGCTGATCACCATGGGCTTTCTCACCAGCGCCCTGAATCCGAAGATCGCCGTGTTCTATCTGTCGGTATTTCCCCAGTTCATCAGCCCGGAACATGGCTCGTTGTTCACCCAGAGCCTGATCCTCGGGCTGACCCAGATCAGCGTCAGTTTCAGCGTCAACCTGCTGATTGCGCTGTTCGCTGCGGGCATTGCTTCGTGGTTCGTTCATAACCCCATCTGGTTGGCGGTGCAGCGTTATTTCATGGGGTTTGTGCTGGGTGCGCTGGCGTTGCGGCTGATGCTTGAGCAACGGCGGGCCGCGTGAGCATCCGACGGCTGCGGGCCGGCGATACACCGGCCTATCGCGAGCTGATGCTCCAGGCCTATGGGCTGCATCCGCAGGCCTTCACCTCCAGCGTCAGCGAGCGGGCGACGATGCCCATGAACTGGTGGGAGTCTCGCCTGACCAGCCGGTTCGACGTGGTGCTGGGGGCCTTCGTCGAGAATGAACTGGCCGGTATCGTCGGCCTGGCCCTGGAACCCCGGCAGAAAGCCCGGCACAAGGCGACGCTGTTCGGCATGTACGTCGTCGATGCCCATCGTCACCGTGGGCTTGGCCAGCAATTGCTGGAGGCCGCGCTTGACGAAGCCCGTCGCCATCCCTTCCTGCGTCTGGTGCAACTGACCGTCACCGCGGGGAATGATCCGGCGCTCAAGCTCTACCAACGCTGCGGTTTCGTGCTCTATGGCCTGGAGCCGATGGCGATACGTGTTGGCGACGAGTATTTCGACAAGATCCACATGTGGCGCGAGCTCTAAGGCCTCATCGCGAGCAGGCTCGCCTCCCACAATTGGATTTCCGTAGCAGGCATTGAGGTCAACACAGCTTCCCTGTGAGAGCGAGCCTGCTCGCGATAGCGGCGCCCGGGTATCACCGAACCGCACTGACCCCATCCAGCGTGGAAAACGACGTGTCCTTGGCCGTCAACAGGAAGTCGCGCATGTACGGTGCATCGAGCATGTCGGTGCGAACCGCCGCGTACAGCGTGGCGAACAGGCCTTTCTCCCCCAGCCGCTTGGCTTTCACGTAACCCCGTGAGCTGTATTCATGCAGGGCCCAGTGGGGCATGCCGCAGACGCCACGGCCGCTGGCCACCAACTGCATCATCATCACCGTCAGTTCGGACGTGCGGACCTGGGCCGGTTCGATGTCGGCCGGCTCGAGGAAGCGGGTGAAGATGTCCAGTCGGTCCCGTTCCACCGGGTAGGTGATCAGGGTTTCGCTGAGCAGGTCTTCAGGCACGATATAGGGTTTGCCCGCCAGCCGATGCTGGTTGGCCACGGCGAGCATCGCTTCGTAGGTGAACAGCGGCACGTAGGTGATGCCCGCCAGTTCCAGCGGGTCGGACGTCACCACCAGGTCCAGGTCGCCACGGGCCAGGGCCGGCAACGGGGCGAAGGCAAAGCCCGAGGCCAGGTCCAGTTCGACTTCCGGCCAGGCATCGCGGAACTGGTCGATGGTCGGCATCAGCCACTGGAAACAACTGTGGCATTCGATGGCCATGTGCAAACGTCCGGCGGTACCACCGGCCAGCCGGGCGATGTCCCGCTCGGCGCCGCGCAGCAACGGCAGGGTGGCGTCGGCCAGTTGCAACAAGCGCAGGCCGGCGCTGGTGAACCGCACCGGTTTGGTCTTGCGCACGAACAACTGCATTCCCAGGCGTTCTTCCAGCTCCTTGAATTGGTGGGAAAGGGCGGACTGGGTCAGGTGCAGGCGTTCGGCGGCCTCTACCAGGCTGTCGGCTTCGCGCAGGGCGTGCAGGGTCTTGAGGTGGCGGAGTTCAAGCACCGGAGTTTCTCCATGAATAAAACTTGTGATCAACACGAAAAGGTTGAGTTTGTCTCATGCAGGGTCGGCTGTCGACAATGGCGTCATCTTTTACAGGAGGACTCTTACCATGGCCCTGGCCCACACCCTCGGTTTTCCCCGCATCGGCGCCGACCGCGAACTGAAGAAAGCCCTCGAAGCCTACTGGAAGGGCGACCTGGCGCCGACCGCGTTGCAGAGTGTCGGCCGCGAATTGCGGGCCCGGCACTGGCAATTGCAGAAAGACGCCGGGATCGACCTGCTGCCGGTGGGGGATTTTGCCTGGTACGACCAGGTGCTCGGTCACACCCTGACCCTGGGCGCGGTGCCGGCGCGATTTCACAATACGTTGAACCCCCAGGGTCGACCGACCCTCGATACGCTGTTCGCCATGGCCCGTGGCGCCACGCCGGCCTGTTGCGATGCCGACCACGGCCACACGCAACATGCCCAGGAACTGACCAAGTGGTTCGACACCAACTACCACTATCTGGTACCGGAATTTTCCGTCGACCAGACCTTCGCCGTGAGCTGGGAACAGCTGTTCGATGAAGTGGACGAGGCCCATGCCCTGGGGCACCGGGTCAAACCGGTGATCATCGGCCCGCTGACGTATCTGTGGCTGGGCAAGGCCAAGGGCCAGGATTTCGACAAGCTCGAACTGCTGGAACGCCTGCTGCCGGTCTACGGTGAAATCCTCAATCGCCTGAAGGCCCAGGGCGTGGAGTGGGTGCAGATCGACGAGCCAATCCTCACCCTCGACCTGCCCCTGGCCTGGCGCAGTGCCTTCGAGCGGGCTTACCACATCCTCCAGTATTCGCCGCTGAAGAAGCTGGTAGCGACTTATTTCAGTGGCCTGGAAGACAATCTCGGCCTGGCCGTGAGCCTGCCGGTGGACGGTTTGCACATCGACGCGGTACGTGCCCCGGAGCAACTGGGCCAGGTGTTGGATCGCCTGCCGACCTACAAGATTCTCTCGGTGGGCCTGGTCAATGGCCGTAACGTCTGGCGCTGCGAACTGGAACAGGCCCTGGCACAGTTGCAGCCGGCCCAGGAACGCTTTGGCGACAACCTCTGGGTCAGCACGTCATGCTCGTTACTGCACAGCCCGGTGGACCTGGAGCGTGAAGACCGGCTCGATCCCGAGCTCAAGAGCTGGCTGGCCTTCGCGGTGCAGAAATGCGGCGAAGTGGCGGTGTTGCGTGACGCATTGAACGACCCGCAAGCTCCCGGCGTACAACAGGCGCTGGCCGCCAGCCGCGAGATTCAGGCGAGCCGTGCCGCTTCGACGCGCATTCACAAGCCCGAGGTCCAGGCCCGACTGGCGGCCATCAAGCCGCAGGACAGCCAGCGGCGTTCAGCGTTTGCCCAGCGCATCGGACGGCAGCGAGACCGCCTGAAATTGCCGGCCTTTCCAACCACCACCATCGGCTCTTTCCCGCAAACCCCGGCGATTCGCCTGGCGCGTCAAGCCTACAAGCAGGGCAGACTGTCGGCCAACGATTATCAGGACGCCATGCACACCGAAATCCGCCACGCCGTGCAGATCCAGGAGCGCCTCGGCCTGGATGTGCTGGTCCATGGCGAAGCCGAGCGCAACGACATGGTGGAGTATTTCGCCGAGCAATTGGACGGCTACGCCTTCACCCGCTTCGGTTGGGTGCAGAGCTACGGTTCGCGGTGCGTGAAACCGGCGATCATCTATGGCGACATCAGCCGGCCGAAGCCCATGACCGTCGACTGGATCCGCTACGCGCAGAACCTGACCGACAAGGTCATGAAGGGCATGCTCACTGGCCCGGTGACCATGCTGATGTGGTCATTCCCTCGCGAAGACGTGTCGCGCCGGGTCCAGGCACAGCAACTGGCGCTGGCCCTGCGTGACGAAGTGGTGGATCTGGAAGCGGCCGGGATCAGCATCGTGCAGATCGACGAAGCCGCGTTCCGCGAAGGGCTGCCGCTGCGGCGCGGGCAATGGCAGGAATACCTGGACTGGGCGGTGGAAGCCTTCCGCTTGAGCGCGTCGGGTGTGCGTGACGAAACCCAGATCCATACCCACATGTGCTACAGCGAATTCAATGACGTGATCCAGGCCATCGCGGCCATGGACGCCGACGTCATCACCATTGAAACCTCACGCTCGGACATGGAGTTGCTGGAGGCGTTCGAAGCGTTCGACTACCCGAACGATATCGGCCCGGGCGTCTACGACATTCACTCGCCGCGAGTGCCGGACACGGCCGAAATGGTCGGGTTGATGAACAAGGCCGCGAAGCGGATTCCCGCCGGGCACCTGTGGATCAACCCCGACTGCGGCCTGAAAACCCGGGCGTGGCCGGAAACCGAAGCGGCGCTGGTGAACATGGTAGCGGCGGCGCGGCAGTTGCGTGGGCAGTTGGCCTGAATGATTTCAAAGTGCTTGTAGGTGAACACCTTTGTGGCGAGGGGACTTTCTGTGGCGAGGGGATTCATCCCCGCTGGGCTGCGCAGCAGCCCCCATGCTGACAACTCAATTTGCCTGACACACCGAGTTGCAGTTGGTGGGGCTGCTGCGCAGCCCAGCGGGGATGAATCCCCTCGCCACGGAAATCCCCTTGCCACAAGGGGGAGTGCCTGGCCTTTCGGCAATCTTCATCAAACTGTCACGCAACTGTGGCAGCGCGCTTGAACGAATTTCATCAGACTCGCGCTCTACTGGGGTTCTGCGTTTTGGTGTTTCTTCATGCGTGTGTTTATTTTCCTGGCCGTCCTGGTGTTCGGCCTGCCGTCGATTGCGGCGTCTCGTTGTGATGTCAACGTCCCGACCCAACGGGTCGACCTGGATCAGGTGAGCCTGGCGTACCAGAGCATTGGCCGGGTCTCCGATCCGGCCTTGTTGTTGGTGATGGGGCTGGGCGGGCAGTTGATCCATTGGCCGGACGAAGTGGTGGTTGCCCTGTGCGAGCAGGGTTTTCGGGTGATCCGCTATGACAACCGGGACGTGGGCTTGTCCACCTGGCGGCAGGCACCGGGCAGCGCCAACCTGACCTTTGAAGCGCTTCGCTACAAGCTGGGGTTGACGGTGGACGCGCCTTATACCCTTACCGACATGGCCGATGACGGGCTGGGGCTGATGGATGCGCTGCATGTGCAGCATTTTCATCTGCTCGGGGCGAGCATGGGCGGCATGATCGCCCAGCACATGGCCGCCATGGCGCCGCAGCGGGTCGAAAGCCTGACCCTGATCATGTCCAGCTCCAGCGCCGCCGGCCTGCCAGCGCCCAGCGAAACGCTGGTGCGATTACTGTCCCGCCGCAGTGCGCCGAATCGCGCGGTGGCGCTGGAGCAGCAGGCTGACCTGCTGGCCGCCCTGGGTAGCCCCCTGGTGGTCGATGATCGCCAGGCCCTGCTGCATCAGGCTGCTGTGGCTTATGATCGGGCGTTCAACCCCGAAGGTGTGCAACGCCAGATCATGGCAATCATGGCCGAGCCGAGCCGCGTCGAGCTGCTCAATCAATTGCAGGTGCCGACCCTGGTGGTCCATGGCACCGCCGACCCGTTATTGCCGGTCATGCACGGCGTCCATCTGGCGGCGCATATCCGCGGCAGTCAGTTGAAGTTGATCCCGGGCCTGGCCCATCGTTTCCAGGAGGCGTTCAAGGAGCCCTTGCTGGGGGCGGTGTTGCCCTATCTGCAACAGCATCGCGAAGACACCTCGCACTGGGCGCAGGTCGAACCGGCGCAGGCGCCGAATCTGCTCTGATAGAGCGTTGCCGAATCAGACGCGCTCCTCTGTGGGAGCGGGCCTGCTCGCGATGAGGCCGGTACAGCCAACGCAAAAGCCCAATCAAACCGTCAGCCGCAACCGCGCCAGATCCCGCAACGGCGGGGCTCCGAACAACCGGCTGTATTCGCGGCTGAACTGCGAAGGGCTTTCATAACCCACCCGATACCCCGCCGCCGAAGCCTCCAGCCCTTCGGCCAGCATCAGCCGTCGGGCTTCCTGCAGGCGCAATTGCTTCTGATATTGCAGCGGGCTCATGGCGGTCATGGCTTTGAAGCGATGATGCAGGGTCGAGACGCTGAGGTTCACTTCTCGGGCCAGCTCGTCGATGCGCAGCGGCTGTTCGAAATGACCATTGAGCCATTTGATCGCCTGGCCGATGCGATGGCTCTGGCTGTTGGCAATGGCGATTTCGTACAGCCGGTAACCCTGGGGACTGCGCAGCAGGCGGTACAGGATTTCCCGTCGCACCAGGGGCGCGAGCATGGCGATATCCTTGGGGTGGTCCAGCAGGCGCACCAGGCGCAGCACCGCGTCGAGCATCGACGTGTCCAGGCGTTCGACATACAGGCCGCGACCGGCGGGGCGGGTCGGCACGCTCAGCGGGCCGGCATCGGCGATCAACGCGGTGATTTCCGCCGGGTCGATGTCCAGGCGCAGGGCCAGGATCGGATGTTCGGGCGAAACGTCGGCGATGCACCCACTCAACGGCATCGACACCGAGACCACCAGGTAATGGAGCGGGTCGTAATTGAACAGTTCGTCCGCCAGCCGCACCTGTTTGTTGCCCTGGGCCATGATGCACAGCGCTGGTTGCGCCAGCACTGGTGCAAATTTATGGGGCTTGCTGTGGCGAGACAGATTCAATAAGCCGATCGCCGTGGCGTAGCTGCCGTCTTCGCGGGTATTGCGGTCGATGATCGACGCCAGTTCGGCGCGCTGTTGTTCCAGATGCGGGTCCAGGGGGGCGTGGGCGTGATCGAGCGGCGACATGCCAGGATCCTCGGAAAATAGGAGCGATGGACAAAGCTTATGTTTGTGCAAGGGCCAATGGTAGTCACATCCTGTTGAAAGCTTGCCTGATCCTGCATGGCTATCGCGCCGGATCGTTGCATGGCTGCCGAAACTTGCTTGAAATCTTTCGTTTCAAATTGTCCGGTTCTGTCGGGGTGCTGCGGCTTTGCTGCCTCCTCTTGCGCAGGATTGTGCAAGGCGTCGGCAGAAATCGACTAACGACCCTGGCGTCGCGGCGCTTAACCTTCAATCCTGTCGCAGCTGTCCCCGGCTGCACAATGGATGACCTGGGAGGGTTGAACATGTCTACACAGATCCCCGTCAGTCACATGGCTTTTGTGCGAGCCCGCGCCGGAAGCTCCAAATCATTGGGCGCGCGCTTGAGCAAGCTCATCGCGCCTTCACGCCAGGCCCCCGGTTGCGTGCACTTTGCGTTACAACAATCGCAATGCGATGCCGATTTGTGGCTGATGTCCGGGCTGTGGGTCGATCAGCAGGCGATGGATGCGTATTTCAATTCCCCGGCCATGGGGATTTTCGCTGAGCTGGTACAGGACCTGGTGGTAAGCAGTCTGGATTTTCACACCTTCAGGGAAGTGTCCGCTGCCCAGGCGACACTGGCGACGGTACACAAACTGGCCGGATGAAGGTTTAATGACCGCCAATTTCTCATTGCCAGGATGCGCAATATGGCACGTAAAGTCTTTGGACCCTTTGAAGCTGTTTCCGCCGTCAAACCCCGGGAGGGTGGTGGCTACCATGCAGCCATTGCGACCAAAGCCATCGGCGGCTCCGGGGCTCCACGCTTCAACACGATACTCACGGAGCAGACTTTCGAAACCGCTACCAAGGCTGATGAAGCTGCCGCTGTGCAGCTGACCCGCCTGAAGGGCGTCGACGAGGAGGGCGGGTTGCTCTGGTGACCCTCAGCCAATAAAGCTTTTCTGTGGCGAGGGGATTCATCCCCGCTGGGCTGCAAAGCAGCCCTGAAGACAGGCTACTCGGTGCATCAGACAAATGGAGGCGATTGCTTTGGGGCTGCTTTGCAGCCCAGCGGGGATGAATCCCCTCGCCACAGGGATTGTGTAGGCCGTTATTGCGGGCGATTCATCTTGAACAGCGCCTCAGCCCCCAACTGGAAGTAATCCGCCGCCCCGCCCCCGCGCAAGATCGGTTCGGCGGCGGCTGTGTCGTAGATCCCGTCCTTCAATAGCCACTTGGCAATATGCACCGCAACCACTTCGCCGAGGATCAGCCAGCTCGGCACCAACCCCTTGTCCGCTCGCTGCAGCTGAATGATCTGGGTGACCTTGCATTCGAAGGACACCGGGCTTTCGGCCACCCGCGGCACCTGGATTACCCGTGATGTCGCTGGCGTCAGACCCGCGAGTTCGAATTCGTCGACCTCGGGCGCGACCATCGCGCAGCTCTGGTTCATTCGCTCGGCCAGCGGGCGTGTGGCCAGGTTCCAGGCGAATTCGCCGGTCTGTTCGATGTTGTTCAGGCTGTCTTTGCGTCCGACGCTGGAAAAACCAATGATCGGCGGGATGTAGTTGAAAGCATTGAAGAAGCTGTAGGGCGCCAGGTTCAGGCGGCCTTCGGCGTCTTGGGAAGAGATCCAGCCGATAGGGCGTGGGCCGACGATGGCGTTGAACGGATCGTGGGGCAGGCCATGGCCGTTGGCGGGTTCGTAATAGTGAATGTCGTCGGGCATGGAGGCGCTCAAATCCTGGGGTTGGGGGGATTCGAGAATAGTGCCGGGCCGTGTCGGTTTTGTCAGTACCGCAGGGAGCTTCGCAGGAGTTCTTTTGCACCGGAACGGCGATTGTCAGGGGCTTGAATGACTAAGCCCGGCGAAGCCGGGCTGTGGGGACGCCTTTGGAGGATCAGCTGATGGAGGCACCGCCGGTACGGTCGAAGCCATCTTCAGCGACAGTGGCGCCGTTGGTACGGTCGAAACCATCTTCAGCGACAGTGGCACCGCCGGTACGGTCGAAACCATCTTCAGCGACAGTGGCACCGCCGGTACGGTCGAAGCCATCTTCAGCGACAGTGGCACCGCCGGTACGGTCGAAACCATCTTCAGCGACAGTGGCGCCGTTGGTACGGTCGAAGCCGTCTGCGGCGACAGTGGCACCGCTGGTACGATCGAAGCCGTCTGCAGCGACGGTGGCAGCACCGGTGCGCTCATAACCATCGGCGGCGATAGCTGAACCGGTACGATTGAAACCGTCGGCGGCGAAGGTGTTGGCAGCCAGTACGGACAGGGTCAGGGCAAGGATCAGTTTGGTTTTCATGGTCGTAGCTCCAAATCGTTGAGAGGGTGTGTCTTGCATGGGTTTCATTTTACGCATGCAAATTTGATTAAAAAGCGCAAAATAATGCTAAAAATAATCGATTAATTCGATATTAAGGCCGACGCATCTCATGGCGTTGCAAGCCATTGCGAAGATCGCAAACGTATCGATTCAAGTGAGATGAGGATGCCAAGCCAACATTAATCGGCGATTAATTCGATCTCGGATGGATGTGACAGAATTTTCATGTATTCCCGACCTGTTTTTCACCGCCGCAACGCCAGCCTTCCGCATGGCCTGAAACCAAGGGCTGGCCGCCTCACACTGGAGCGCTCCTGCGATGAATAAACTGCCTCAAATCACCCTGGCCTTCTGGGTCATGAAAATCTGTGCGACGACCCTGGGCGAAACCGCAGGGGACCTGTTGTCGATGACCCTCGATGTCGGTTATGCCCTCAGCTCGCTGATCCTGATCAGCGTGTTCGTCCTGACCCTGGTCACGCAGTTGATGGCCAAGACCTACAAGCCGTTGCTGTACTGGATCGTGATTCTGTCCACCAGCACTGCCGGCACCACCATGTCCGACTTCATGGATCGCACTCTCGAACTGGGTTATGCCACCGGATCGATGATCCTGATCGCGATCCTGTTGGCGATCTTCGCGGCCTGGCGCCTGAGCGGTGATTCGCTCAACGTCACCAAGGTGCAGACGTTCCGTGGCGAGATGTTCTATTGGATGGCGATCCTGTTCTCTAACACCCTGGGCACCGCGCTTGGCGACTACCTGGCGGATGATTCGGGCCTTGGGTTTGGCGGCGGTGCGTTGCTGATCGGCTCGACCATTGCCCTGGTCGTGCTGCTCAAGTACCTCACCAAAATATCGACAGTGGTGTTGTTCTGGATCGCGTTCGTGCTGACCCGTCCGTTGGGAGCAACGCTGGGTGACCTGATGACCAAATCCCATGAACAGGGCGGCCTGGATTTCGGCACCATCGGTTCGTCGGCGGTGCTGGCGGGGATACTGGTGGTGATGATCGCTGGAGCGGCGTATGCGCAGAATCGGTATGGCAACCGGGAGCGTGCGGCGGAATTGAGCTAAGACCGAGTTGCCCCCTTCGCGAGCAAGCCCGCTCCCACAGGCCTAGCGCAAATCCTGTGGGAGCGGGCTTGCTCGCGAAAGGGGCATTACAGTCACTAGAGCAGTGACTGTAGAAACACCTGTCAGTCCGTCACGATCCGCGAATGCTTGCGGGTGTCTTTCATGGTGATGTACACCAGCAGCGACACCGCGATGCACGCCGTCACGTACCAGTAGTAGCCCGTCTCCATGCCAATGCTCTTGAACCACAGGGCGATGTATTCAGCCGTGCCGCCGAAGATCGACACGGTCAGCGCATACGGCAGGCCCACACCCAAGGCGCGGATCTCGGTGGGGAACAGCTCGGCTTTCACCACGGCGTTGATCGAGGTGTAGCCGCTGACGATGATCAGCGCGGCCATGATCAGGAAGAATGCCCCCCACCAGGTCTGCACGGTATGCAGGGTGGTGAGGATCGGCACGGTGCACAACGTCCCCAGGATGCCGAAGGCAATCAGGATCGGCCGGCGCCCGATCTTGTCCGACAGGCCGCCGATCACCGGTTGCAGGCACATGAACAGGAACAGCGTGGCGGCGGAAATCGTGGTGGAGTCGGAAATGTTCATGCCGACGGTGTTCACCAGGTATTTCTGCATGTAGGTGGTGTAGGTGTAGAACGCCAGGGTGCCGCCCATGGTCAGGCCGACCACGGTCAGCAATTCCTTCGGGTGGCGCAGCAGGGTGCGCATGGCGCTTTCCTTGGCCTTTTCCTTCTTGGTGAACGACTCGGTTTCTTCCATGCCACGACGCAGGTACAGCGCCACGATCGCACACAAGGCCCCGATGGCGAACGGAATGCGCCAGCCCCAGGCGTACAGCTGGTCGCTGGTGAGGAACTGCTGCAATACGATCAGCACGCCGAGGGCGATGAGCTGGCCGGAGATCAGGGTGACGTACTGGAAGCTGGAGAAGAAGCCGCGACGTTCCTTGGTCGCCATTTCGCTCAAGTAAGTCGCCGACGTGCCGTACTCGCCGCCCACCGACAGGCCCTGCAGCAAACGGGCGAAGACCAGCAGGATCGGTGCGCCGACACCGATGGTTTCATAACCGGGGCTCAGGGCGACGATCAGCGAGCCGAAGCACATCAGGTAGACCGAAGCCATCAGCGCCCGCTTGCGCCCGGCGCGGTCGGCGTAGAGGCCCATCAACCATCCGCCGATCGGACGCATCAGGAAGCCCACGGCGAAAATCGCGGCGGTGTTGAGCAACTGGGCAGTGGTGTCGCCCTTGGGGAAGAAGGCTTTGGCGAAGTACAACGAGAAAGCGGCGTAGACGTACCAGTCATACCACTCGACCATGTTGCCGACCGAACCGCTGAAGATCGATTTGATCCGGCTGGCGGTGGTTCTTTCACGGGCGGGCACGGCAGCCGACCCGAGGGGCAGGGCGTTGGAGTTATCCATTGAAGGATCCTTCGTTTAATTGTTTTTGTGAAGCGCGTAGGAACGCAGCCTGACAGGGCTATAGCAGGAGCTGTGCCAGGTGGTAGAGGGCCGGTCTAGAGGGGTTTGGCGTCTGGGGTGAGCGGAAATCCGCTTATTTTGGTCGGGTGGTGAGCGGGAATCCGCTGATTAGGCGGTGCTTGTGCCGGCCCCATCGCGAGCAGGCTCGCTCCCACTGTGGAACGGTGTACATCCCTCTGTGGGAGCGAGCCCTGCTCGCGATGGGGCCAGTACAGGCGGCACGACTCTCAGCTGTCCTGCAGGAACATTTCCCGACTCAACCCATGCCGTTGCATCTTTTCGTTGAAAGTGCGGCGCGGCAGTTGCAGTTCTTCGAGCACGGCTTTCACGTCGCCTTTGTGTCGGGTCAGGGCGGCGCGCAGGCATTGGGCTTCGAAGGCCTCCTGCTGGGCGGCGAGGGATTGGCCGGGGTCCGTCTCCAAGGCATGGGACTGATCCAGCCCAAGTAACTGGCGCTCGGCGACGTTCGCCAGTTCGCGCACGTTGCCCGGCCAGTCGTGGCTCAGCAGATGGCTCAATTGCGGGCCGCTCAAGGGGGTGGCGGGGCGGCCGAGGCGTTCGGCGGCGCTGTGGGTGAAATGCTCGAACAGCAAGGGAATGTCCTCGCGCCGTTCGCGCAACGGCGGCAGGCGCAGTTCGGCGATGTTCAGGCGATACGCCAGGTCTTCACGAAAGCGCCCGGCCCGGGCTTCGTCCAGCAGGTCGGGTTTGGTGGCGGCGATGATGCGCAGGTCCACGGCGATGCTCTGGTTGGAGCCCAGGCGTTCGAGCTTCTGTTCCTGCAAGACCCGCAGCAGCTTGACCTGTTGGGCCAGGGGCATGCTCTCGATTTCATCGAGAAACAGCGTGCCGCCATGAGCATACTCGAGCTTGCCGATGCGCTTGCCCTGGGCGCCGGTGAAGGCCCCGCTTTCATGGCCGAACAGTTCCGCCTCGAACAGCGGTTCGGGGATGGCCGCGCAGTTCAATGCCACGAAGGGCTTGTTCGCCCGGGGGCCGAAGTCATGCAGGCATCGGGCGACCAGCTCCTTGCCGCTGCCGGTTTCGCCGCGGATCAATACATTGACCGGCAGGGCCGCCAGGTCCAGTACCTGGCGTCGCAGGTTTTGCAGCGCCCGGGAGACCCCCAGCAACGTCCCGTCGAGTCGGGCCCTGGCGTCGGCCTGTTCATGCAGCCGGCGGTTTTCCAGCACCAGGGAACGCTTGTCCAGGGCGCGGCGCAGGCTACCCAGCAGGGCTTCGGGGCTGAAGGGTTTCTCCAGAAAGTCGTAGGCCCCATCGCGCATGGCTTCCACGGCCATCGGCACGTCGCCGTGACCGGTCAGCAGGATCACCGGCAGATCCGCGTCGCGCCGGCGCACTTCGGCCAGCAGCTCCAGGCCACTGAGCCCGGGCATGCGCACGTCGCTCAGGATCACTCCCGGAAAATGTGCCGGCAACGCCGCCAGGCATGCTTCGGCGCGGCTGAACAATTGCACCTGGAAACCCGACAGGCTCAACCATTGTTCGACGGCGCTGCGGATGGTGCCTTCGTCATCGACGACCATGACAGAGTCAAGCATGCAGCCGGGTCTCCTGATCGATGGGCAGTACCACGCAGAATACGGCGCCGCCTTCATGATTGTCAGCCGTCAGCCGCCCGCCGGACTCATGGATGATGGCAAACGATACCGCCAGCCCCAGGCCCAGGCCATCGCCCACCGCCTTGGTCGTAAAGAACGGATCGAAGACCTGGGCCAAGTGTTCCTCGGCAATCCCGGTGCCGCTGTCACTGACCGTCAGACGCCACAGTTGCTCATCGGCTTCCAGGCGCACTTCCAGGCGCTTCAACGGTTGCCCGGCCATGGCGTCGAGGGCGTTGCGCAGCAGATTGATCAGCACCTGTTCGAGGCGGATCGCATCGCCACGCACCCATGCCGGACGGGTCAGGTGCAGCACGGTGCTGACCTGTTCGTCCCGCAGGCGAGCGTCCAGCAGTTGCAGGGCCTGATCCACCACCGCCGCCAGGTCCAGACGTTCGCGCAGGCCGCTGGGGCTTTTTCGGGCAAAAGTTTTCAGGTGACCGGTGAGGGAGGCCATGCGGGTCAGCATGTCATCCACCGGTTTGAGCGCCTTGTAGGCATCGTCGACCCGACCGTGATCCAGCAGCAGGCGCAGGGTTGCCAATTGCATGCGCTGGGCAGTCAACGGCTGATTGATTTCATGGGCCAGAGCCGCCGACATCTGCCCCAGCGCCGCCAGTTTGGCCGACTGCACCAAGCCTTCCTGGGCGGTACGCAACTCCCGGGTCCGTTCTTCCACCAGGCGTTCGAGCTCTGCGCGGCTGCGTTGACGCAGCTTCGCCAGGCGCCAGCGCTGGTTGAGGAATAGCAGTAGGAACACCAGCGCCAGCCACGACCCGGCGGCGGCGAGCCCGGCGTTGCGGCGGTCTTCGAAAGCGATCTGCGGGCGCCGC